>NZ_FMDF01000073.1 GCF_900091955.1 Streptomyces sp. Ncost-T10-10d | reverse complement strand
CCGACCGGGAAAAGACCGACGGCGACGGTGGCGGTCACGGTGTTGGTGCGGGTGCTGATCACCGACACGGTGCCGGTGGAGAAGTCGGAGACGTATACACGACGGTTGTCCGGTGTCACCGAGAGGCCGATCGGATGGTCTCCGACGGTGATGGTGGCGGTGACGGTGTTGGTGCGGGTGCTGATGACCGACACATCCCCTGAACCGAAGTCGGCGACGTAGACGTGTTTGCCGTCCAGTGAGGCCGCCACCCCGCGCGGATTGGTGCCGACGGTGATGGTGGCGGTGACGGTGTCGGTGCGTGCGTCGATGACTGACACGGTGTTCGTGTCGTTGTTGGCGGCATAAACGGTCTTGCCGTTCGGGGTGACCGCTACGCCATCGGGGCCAGGGCCCGTACCGACGGTGTGGACGACCCTGTTGGCGCAGGTGTTGATCACGGATACGTTGTCCGAGTTGGTGTTGGCCACGTAGGCCTTCACGCAGTGCTGTCCGTCGGCCGATGCCGGGGAAGCCATGCCCGCCGAGCCCACCAGCCAGCCCACCAGCAGCAAGGCGAGCCCGACGAAGCGGGCTTGGAATCGTCCGGGCCCCGAAGCCGCACGCTGACGCATCTCAACCTCCCATGTGAACCGGCTCCCCCTGAGCCCTCGGCGCCGACGAGCAGCGACGTCCTGCCAAGTCACGGAGGCGCCGAAGACAAGTGACCGAACTGTCGGGGAGTGCATCACGCCTGATGGCGAACGCCTGAGAGGCACGCCCCGATACCGCAGGATGAAGCAGGTCAAGTGCAGGCAACTGGAGCAGGGGCGCCTCCTGCTCCGGGCCCAGCTCCCCGGAATCGCCCTCGACAAGTCCGACCCGGACGACACCGCCCCGCCCATGGCGGCCTGACCCACCCGCTCACGCCCGTTGCCCGGTCCGCCGACCTCGGCGCGCCGTGCGGCGCCGCCCGTCGCCGCTTCCTCGGTGACCGTCGTCCTGGACCTGGACGACGTCGTGGAGAGCGCGGAGTGCTCCTGCGACACCGGTGACGACAACCCCCACTGACCGACACATCCAGTCGGTTCCGTTCAGGCCCTGGCGTGTTCGCGTCGGGGCCTGAGCCCTGTCCGGCCGGCCGTCAGGGTGCCGCCCATGTTCTTCCGCCGGGACTGGCTCCGGCCCGTACTGACCGCGCCGATCGTGCCGACTCTCGGCCCCGTCCACCCCCATGTCCTCACCGTCGACCTCTTCGAGGACACGCTGCGAGCGGCCGTCACTGACCGCTCCTTCCTTCACATGACCATGGACATCTACACCTTCGCCCGGCTCGACTCGCAACGCTCGGCGTTCGATCGCATCGGGGATGCACTGAGGTGTGACGGCAACGGCTCGGACGATGACGACGGTGCGGGCGGTGTCCCGGTAGCCGTCTGATCGGCTCCCAGGACTAGCCGATGAGAGTCTCCTTCGGACGGACTACGCAGAACTCGTTTCCTTCCGGATCAACCAGCACGGTCCACGACTCGTCGCCGCTCTGCCCGACGTCCGCTCTGCGAGCGCCGAGTGCGAGGATTCGCTCGATCTCGGCCTCCCGGTCCTCCGCCGCGGATGTCAGATCGAGGTGCAGGCGGTTTTTGACGACCTTGCGGTCTGTCACCGGCATGAAGCAGATTCCCACCGGGGCCGTCTCGTCCGGCCCGATCACAACCTCCCGTTCCCGCTCGGACAGGATCCGCCAGCCCAGCACCTCAGCCCAGAACCGGGCCAGGGCAGGCAGGTCGTGGGCGTCGATGACGATGTGATGCAGCGAGATAGGCATGCCGGACAGTGTGCCCATTTGATCGCCTGGACAGAACAGGGACGGTTGCCGTCAAACACTGCCGTCAACGCAAAAGCCAGAGGCCCTGTGGATTACTCCACAGGGCCTCTGGCCAGTTGTGCACTCGGCAGGATTCGAACCTGCAACCTTCTGATCCGTAGTCAGATGCTCTATCCGTTAAGCTACGAGTGCTTGGCGTTCCGGGCTTTTCTGCCTGGTCGGCGTTGCGGGAACAACATTACATGACCTGCGCCGTAGCGCGAAATCCTTTAGCCACACCACCCCTGACCTGCGAAAACGCCCCGTTGAGGGCTGCCGCGGGCGACTGCCCGACCGGACACCCGAGCGAGCCGCGGGCCACCACGGGGCCGCATCCGGACCACCCGGGTCCGGATACGGCCGAAGCCCCGTGTCAGCGACACGGGGCTTCGGTGATGAAGCGGAGGCGGAGGGATTTGAACCCTCGATGGGCTTTAAGACCCAAACCGCATTAGCAGTGCGGCGCCATAGACCGGACTAGGCGACGCCTCCAGCACACCTCGCGCGAGCGCGAGTGGTGCGTGCAGATGATGACACAGTTGAGTACTGCGTCACCAATCGCTGCCTACGGTACTAGGCAGTCGGGCACGAGGGCAAAGCGCCTGCGGTTGCGCAACGCCGTGGCGTGCGGAGCGTTAGTGATGCGGGAGGCACCGTTCTCCCGCTTTCCCCCTTCGAAGTGCACGAGCACAGGAGCCCGCATGCTGCGTCGCCTCGCCCTCACCGCCGTCGCGTCTCTCGCCGCGCTGTCCGCCGCCGCGCCGGCCGCGACCGCGGCCACCGGCCCCCTTCCGCTGCCGCTGCCCCTGCCCCTGCTGCACGCCGACGACGCCCGTACCCGGTTGACGGTGACGGTCTCGGGCACGGGGGACCCCACGGCCGAGGGCGTCTTCGAGCTGAAGTGCGGACCGGCGGGCGGCAGCCACCCGGCGGCGCAGCAGGCCTGTGACCGGCTGGAGGAGCTGGCGGGCGAGGGCGCGGACCCGTTCGCCCCGGTGCCCGGGGACGCGATGTGCACCCAACAGTTCGGGGGTCCGGCCACCGCCCGGGTCACCGGGACCTGGCGGGGGAGGAGCATCGACACGTCCTTCGACCGGACCAACGGCTGCGCGATCTCGCGCTGGAACGGGCTGCGGCCGGTGCTCCCCAGCGTCCGATGAGCAGGGGCCCGCATCCCTGTCCAGGGCATACCGAACGTCACGTGACGGGCTGGAGTCGTACACCGTATGCACAGAACCTTGGTGAGAGCTCCCCCCATCCGCCGCCCCACGTCCCTCCCCTGCCTTTAGACTCCTTCCGTGACAGCCTGCGGCCCGAGGGGCAAGATGGGGCCCGCTGTCGGCAAGGTGCGGTAATCAGGGAGGAAGCGTCGTCGTGAGCAGCAGGCCATCCCGAGGCACTGCTCGCCTCGCAGCCATACTCGATGCACTCCCTGACGGGCTGCTGCTCGTCAATTGCAACGGCACGGTCGTCAACGCCAACACGATCGCGCTGGAAATGTTCGAGACGCCGGGCACCGCGCTCGTCGGGCGCGGGCTCCTCGACCTGCTGCCGGAGTTCGACTCCAAGCTGATTCCGGGGTCGATGCGCCGGCCCGAGTCCGCCGACGACCGCGGCCGCACGAAGCCGACGCGGATGACCGCACGGCGGACCGACGGCAACGAGTACCCGGTCGAGGTCACCAGCGCCAGCCTGGAGGACGGGCAGGCCGCGTACAACGACTTCCAGAGCAGTTACAGCGGCAGCTACACGGGTGACGAGCTTCTGATGCTCGTCGTACGGGATCTGTCGGGCACCGTCGACACCGAGGCCGAACTGGCCCGTTCGCAGCGGCAGACCGAGATGATCCTGCGGGCCGCGGCCGAGGGCGTCGTCGGTACGGACACGGACGGCCGGGTCGTCCTGGTCAACCCCGCCGCCGCGCAGATCCTCGGCTTCCGCGCCAGCGATCTGGGTGGCCAGGAGCTGCATCCGCTGATCCTGCACTCGCGGGCGGAGGGCGAGCCGTTCCCGTACGAGGAGTCGCCGCTCGCCGACACCCTCAGGTCCGGCCGCAAGCACCGGGTGCGCGGGCAGGTCCTGTGGTCCAAGAGCGGTGCGCAGGTGCCGGTCGATCTGACCACCGCGCCGGTCCGGGACGGAGACCAGCTGGTCGGTGCGGTCATGACGTTCACCGACCGCAGGCCGTACGAGGAGCTCAGCGAGCAGCACAAGGCCGAGATCGCCGAACTGACCGCGGGCCACACCGCGGAGGTCACCGGACTGACGGAACGGCACAGCGCGGAGCTGGCCGACCGGGCCGAGCGCTACACGGCCGAACTGGAAGCGCAGGCCGAACAGCTGGCGGCGCTGACCGCCCGGCACACCCAGCTCACCGCCGTACTCGGCGAGTCGCTGCGCGGGCCACTGGAGGAGCTGCGCGGCGAACTCTCCACGCTCGCCGCCGACCCGGCCGGCCAGCTGTGGCCGGAGGCCAACCAGATCCTCCACCACCTGGCCGCGGGCTACGCCCGGATGACGACGCTCGTCGACAATGTGCTCGGCTACCAGCGTCTGGACGCCGGCTCGGAGGAGCTGGTCAAGGCGAACGTGCTGCTCGACTCGGTCGTGACGGCCGGTATCGACGCGTCCGTCGAGCTGATCGGTCCCGGGCGAGCCCAGTTCGCGGTGCACGCGCCGCCGATCGAGGCCGAGGTCGACGCGGCCCGGCTGGTGACCGCGCTCGCCCATCTGGTCGCGGATGTCGCCGGGGTCGACTCGACCGGCAAGACCCGCGTGGTGCCGGGCGGTGGCTACGTCGACTCGACGGTCGTCGTCGCGGCGGCGCAGCGCGGTGAGGTCGTACGGATCGAGGTGCGCGGGCCGTTCGCCGGGGGAGACCCGGTGCATGAGCCGATCGTGCGCGGGATCGTACGGGCGCACGGCGGCGTGCTCCAGACGCACGAGGTGCCGGGGATGAGCGGCAGCGCGTATGTGCTCGAAGTGCCGTTGGGCTCGGGCTCGGGAACGGTGATGCCACCGGCACCCGAGCCGGAGCCGGAGCCCGAACCCGGGCCGGAGCCGATGGCCGGTCAGGCCGCGCCGGGCGGCGGGCGACGGCGGGCGCGGCGGGCGTCCACGGACGCGTTCCTGGAGAGCCCTGTGGGCGGTTCCGGGGCAGGGGCCGGGTCCGGGGACGGAGACACCGCGGCGGCCGAGCCGACGGGGCGCCGACGGGCACGTCGTGAGCCCGCGGTGCAGGGCGCGCAGGAAACACAGGGTGTGCAGAGCGCGCACAGCCCGCACGAGATCATTCCGGCCCAGCAGAGCGAGGGGTCGGGTCGCAGGCGTGGGCGGCCGAGTCCGGCCGAGACCGGTGCTCAGCATTCACTTCCGGCTCAGCTGTCCCAGTTGCCCGAGCAGGCGCAGGCGCAGGGGCAGCGGCCTGGGCCCGCTGTCGAGCAGCAGGGGCCGGGACAGGCATTGGCGCTGCCCGCGGCCCCGGCACCGTCCGAGGGGGCGGTGGTGACGGCGGCCGAGGGCGCGCAGGGTGGCGGTGGCCGTCCGCAGCGTGGGCAGACTGTGCCTCCGCAGGGTGTTCCGGCCGAGACGCCGACGCCGGTGCCTGCGGGTGGACACCGGGCGCGCCAGGGCGGCGAGAACCAGCTGGCCCTGCCGTCTTCCGCTGCTGCTTCCGCTCCTGCCGCCGAAGGCTTCCCGCAGGCCGGTGACGGTTCGGCGGCGCCTCAGCCGACCGGGAGGCGGGCGCGACGGGCATTGGCGGCCGTGCAGGAGCGTTCCGCTCAGGCCGAGCCGACCGGGCCTCGTACCGCGTTCGCACTCCCGCCCGCGGATGCCGACCGGACCCCGCCCACGGCCGCCGACGCGGATGCCTCGTTGCCCGGACGCCACGACGCCGCACGCCTCGCGCCGGACGACAACCACACACCGCCCCAGGCGCACCCCGCAGCGACCGGGCAGCGCCGGGCGCGTCGCGCCGATGCTCCCCAGCAGGCCGGTCCGGCCGTCGGGCAGCCCGCGGAGCAGCAGCCCGTGCGGTCCGGCGACCGGGCGGACAACGGCTCCTCGGGGCAGAGCCCGGCCGCGCCGACCACGCCAGGCGAGCAGGGCGACGACCGGGTCGACGGCCACCGCGGCGATCACCCCGTCGATCACCCCGGCAGCCGGTCCGGCGGCGATCCGGAATGGCCCGCGGCCGGCCACACCACGCACACCACCGGCACCACAGCCGTCGCAGGCACCGCCGACGCCACCGGCATCGCGGAGAGCCGTCCGCGGGACATCGCGCCCCTGGCGGACGCACGCAGGCAGCCGCTGCCCGCGGAGGCACCGATGCCCGGCGGCTCGTCGGACTCGACGCAGGGACGCGCGTTCAGCGTGCGGACGCTCGGGCAGGGTGTGCCGTTCGCCCAGCACATCGCGCACCAACAGAACCAGACGCTCGGCGGTGCCGGCCGGCGCCGTAAGCTCGCCGCCCCGCCGGAGGGCGAGCGCACCCCGCAGTCCGCGCCGTCCCCTTCCGCAGCCGCGCAGGGCCAGGGCCCGGCTTCGGGGCAGTTGCTCTCCGCTCCCGAGGCCGAAGGACGCGCGTACGCCATAGGGGCACCCGACGAGGGGGCCGAGGGGCCGGAGCCGCTGGACGGTCCCGGTGGCGCGGTCGAGGTCGCCAACCGTCCGTCGCCTCAGCCGGTCGATGACGAGCTGCCCCCGGAGCCGCTGGACAACCCGCGTCGGCTGCTCGTCTGGCCCGCGCCCGACGTCTCCACCCAGCAGGCACTGAGCGACCGCGGCTACCGGCCGGTGATCGTGCACTCGCGCGAGGAGGTCGACGCCCAGATCGCGGCGTTCCCCGCCGCGCTCTTCGTCGACCCGCTCACCGGTCCCATCACCCGCAAGGCGCTGCAGTCGCTGCGTCAGGCGGCGGTGGCAGCCGAGGTCCCGGTGCTGGTGACGGCCGGTCTGGGTCAGGCCACGCGGGACGCCGCGTACGGTGCCGACCCGGCCGTGCTCCTCAAGGCGCTCGCCCCGCGCGACAGCGAACAGCATCCACCGCGCGTGCTGTTGATCGAGGAGCACGAGGAGATCGCGCTGGCGCTGACGGAGACGTTGGAACGCCGCGGCATGCAGGTCGCGCGGGCCTCCACCGACAACGAGGCGGTGGCGCTCGCCACCGGGATGCGGCCCAACCTGGTGGTGATGGACCTGATGCAGGTGCGCCGCCGCCGGGCCGGGATCGTCGACTGGCTGCGTGCCAACGGCCAGTTGAACCGGACCCCACTGGTCGTCTACACCTCCGCCGACATGGCCGGGTCGGAACTGCCGAAGCTCAGCTCGGGCGAGACCGTCCTCTTCCTGGCCGAGCGCTCCACCAGCGACGAGGTGCAGTCGCGCATCGTCGACCTGCTCGCGAAGATCGGCACGAACTGACGCGTACGGACACGGGCGCGAACGTCCGGGCGAACGCCCGGAGATGACGACGAGGGCGGTACGGGAGATCCCGTACCGCCCTCGTCGTGCTCCCCGACCGGGCCGGGTCAGAGCCGGGTGATGTCCAACTCGCCCTCCGCGTATTGCTTGCGGATCACCTTTTTGTCGAACTTGCCGACGCTCGTCTTCGGCACCGCCGGAATGACCGTCCAGCGCTCCGGCAGCTGCCACTTGGCGATGCCGGACTCGGCGAGGAAGTTCCTCAGCACCTCGTACTCGGCGGTGGCACCGTCCTTGAGGACGACCGTCGCGAGCGGACGCTCGCCCCACTTCTCGTCCGGGACGGCGACGACCGCCGCCTCGGCCACGTCCGGGTGCGCCATGAGCGCGTTCTCCAGCTCGACGCTGGAGATCCATTCGCCGCCGGACTTGATGACGTCCTTGGCCCGGTCGGTGAGAGTGAGGAAGCCGTCCTCGCTGATCACGCCGACGTCACCGGTCTTCAGCCAGCCGTCCTCGCTGAACTTGTCCTCGGGCCGCAGAGCCTCGCCGTCCGCGCCCCCGTAATAGGCGCCGGCGATCCAGGCGCCGCGCACCTCCAGCTCACCGGCCGACTCGTTGTCCCACGGCAGATGCTCGCCGCCGGGGCCGACCAGGCGCGCCTCGACGCCGGCCGGGAAGCGGCCCTGGGTGACGCGGTAGGGCCACTCCTGCTCCTCGGTCAGCCCGGCGGGCGGGTTGGCCATGGTGCCGAGCGGCGAGGTCTCCGTCATGCCCCAGGCGTGGCAGAGGCGGACGCCGAGCTTGCCGTACGCCGCCATGAGGGAGGGCGGACATGCTGCGCCGCCGATGGTGACGCGGGCCATCGAAGTGAGATCGCGCGGGTTGGCGGTGACCTCGGCGAGCAGCCCCTGCCAGATGGTGGGGACGGCGGCGGCATGGGTCGGCTTCTCGCGTTCGATCATGTCGGCGAGCGGCGCGGGCTGCAGAAACCGGTCCGGCATGAGCATGCTGACGCCGGACATGAACGTGGCGTGCGGCAGGCCCCATGCGTTCACATGGAACTGGGGGACGACCACCAGCGTGGTGTCCTTGTCGGTCAGGCCCATCGACTCGGACATGTTGACCTGCATGGAGTGCAGGTAGATGGAGCGGTGGGAGTAGACGACGCCCTTGGGGTCACCGGTGGTGCCGGAGGTGTAGCACATGGCAGCGGCTTGGCGTTCGTCGAGCTCGGGCCAGTCGTAGCTGGTCGGGCGGCCGGCGATCAGCTCCTCGTACTCGTGCACCCGGGGCGCCGCGCCGTCGAGCACGGAACGGTCTCCTGGCCCCGTGACGATCACATGCTCGACCGACGTCAGATGGGGGAGGAGCGGCGCGAGCAGCGGCAGCAGGGAGCCATTGACGATGACGACCTTGTCGTCGGCGTGCTTGACGATCCAGATCAGCTGCTCGGCGGGGAGCCGGAGGTTGAGCGTGTGGAGGACCGCGCCCATCGAAGGGATCGCGAGATACGCCTCGACGTGCTCGGCGTTGTTCCACATGAGGGTGCTTACCCGCTGGTCGCCGTCGACACCGAGCTCGTCGCGCAGCGCGTTCGCGAGCTGCGTGGCCCGCCGGCCTGTCTCGGCAAAGCTGCGCCGCTGCGGCTCGGGCTCACCGGTCCAGGTCGTGATCTGGGACTTCCCGTGAATGGTCATCCCGTGTTCGAGGATGCGGGTGACAGTCAGCGGTACGTCCTGCATGGTGCTCAGCACGGCGTCCTCCTGGTGGGCGCTACGCGGCAGTAGGGTTCCGCTGATTCTGCGCACATACCAGGTGGTATGTCACTAGTCCCGAGCGTACGAATCGGTGTCGTTCGGCAAAATCAGGCGTGCCCGGCACGCTGCCGACCTCGGGTTCACCGCACCGGAGCCAGCTCCGGGTCCTCCCTGAGCTTGCCGAGCGCCCGCGACACCGCGCTCTTCACCGTGCCGATGGACACCCCGAGCACCTCGGCCGTCTGGGCCTCGCTCAGGTCCTCGTAGTACCGCAGGACCACCATCGCCCGCTGCCGGTCCGGAAGCTTCAGCACGGCACGCCACATCGCGTCGTGGAGCGTCTGGCGCTCGGCGGGGTCGGGAGTCGGCGATGCCTCCTGCTCGGGCAGTTCGTCGCAGGCGAACTCGTCGACCTTGCGCTTGCGCCACTGCGAGGTCCGGGTGTTCAGCAGTGCCCGGCGGACATAGCCGTCGAGCGCCCGGTGGTCCTCGATCCGTTCCCAGGCCACATACGTCTTGGTGAGCGCGGTCTGCAGCAGATCCTCGGCATCGCTCGGGTTCGCGGTGAGCGAGCGCGCGGCACGCAGCAGTACGGGCCCTCGTGCCCGTACGAACGAGGAGAACGACGGATACGGAGCGTGCGGAGCGCGTGAGGCGTACGGGGTGCGCGCGGCATACGGAGTGCGCGCGGCGTACGGGCCGTGCGGGACGTGTCCGATGGTGGCAGCTCCCCCGGAGGTGCCCGTGCAGACTGGCGTGGTCATGGCTCCACGCTAGGAGCGGGCGCCGTCCCGGGGATCGGCCCCAGGTCCCGAAACCGCGTCCGCCTCAGGGTGTAGGGGTGGTGCCTGCTCCACCTCCTGTAGGTGGAGTCGTCGTCATCAGGGCTCAGGGTCGCTCCCCCGATGTCCTGCCCGGACTCGGGCGGCACCCCACTCGGGCAGCTGACCCGCACTCAGTCGTCCACGCCCAGGATCAGTCCCGAGGTGGGCACGCCGGTGCCTGCCGTGACCAGGGTCCTGGCCGCCCCGGACAGCTGGTTCACCGACGACCCCCGGATCTGCCGGACCGCCTCCGCGATGCCGTTCATCCCGTGCAGGTACGCCTCCCCCAGCTGGCCGCCGTGCGTGTTCAGGGGCAGCGCGTCGGCCGCGACGAAGTCGGCGGCCTCGCCCGGTGCGCAGAAGCCGAACTCCTCCAGCTGCATCAGGACGAACGGTGTGAAGTGGTCGTAGAGGATGCCCACATCGATGTCGGAGGGGGAGAGGCCGGAGTTCCGCCAGAGCTGCCGGGCGACCACCCCCATCTCCGGCAGGCCCGTCAGATCGTCGCGGTAGAAGCTGGTCATCTGCTCCTGCGCCCGCCCGGCCCCCTGGGCGGCGGCGACGATCACGGCGGGCGGTTGCGGCAGATCCCGGGCCCGCTCCGCACTGGTGACGACGATCGCCTGGCCACCGTCGGTCTCCTGACAGCAGTCGAGCAGCCGCAGGGGTTCGACGATCCACCGCGACGCGGCATGGTCGGCCAGGGTGATCGGCTTCCCGTAGAAGTACGCTGCGGGGTTCCGGGCGGCATGGCGGCGGTCGGTGACCGCGACATGGCCGAAGACATCCGGCGTCAGCCCGTACGTGTGCAGATAGCGCTGGGCGGCCATGGCGACCCAGGAGGCCGGCGTGAGCAGCCCGAAGGGGAGGTTCCAGCCGAGCGCCGTGCCCTCCGCGGTGGGCTCCCGCTGCTGCACCCCGGAACCGAACCTCCGTCCGGAGCGCTCGTTGAACGCGCGGTAGCAGACCACGACGTCGGCCACTTTGCTCGCCACGGCCAGAGCCGCCTGCTGGACGGTGGCGCAGGCCGCCCCGCCCCCGTAGTGGATGCGGGAGAAGAACGACAGCTCCCCGATGCCGGCCGCCTGGGCGACGGTGATCTCGGGGCTGGTGTCCATGGTGAAGGTGACCAGGCCGTCGACATCGCCAGGGGCCAGCCCGGCGTCGTCGAGGGCGGCCCGCACCGCCTCGACGGCCAGTTTGAGTTCGCTGCGCCCGGAGTCCTTGGAGAACTCGGTCGCCCCGATCCCCACGACCGCCGCCCTGCCGCCGAGCGAGTCTGCCCTGCGCACGCTCATGCCGCCCCCTCCGGAACGCTGATGGTCACCGTGCCGGTGACATGCCGGCCGAGACCGTTGACTCCGACGACCGACACCTCGGCCGTCCCGTCGTCGCCGAGGGCGGTGACCGTACCGCTCAGGACCATGGTGTCCCCCGGATAGTTGGGCACGCCCAGCCTGATGGCGACCTTGCGGAGCACTGCCGACGGGCCGAAGCGGTCGGTGACGTACCTGCCGACCAGGCCGTTGGTCGTCAGGATGTTCATGAAGATGTCCGGGGAGCCCTTCTCCCTGGCGAGTTCCGCGTCATGGTGCACGTCCTGGTAGTCGCGGGAGGCGATGGCGCCGGCCACGATCAGCGTGCGGGTCACCGCAATCTCCAGCGGCGCCAGCTCCTCACCGACTTTCACTCCGGTCCCTCCTTCACCAGCGACTGGCCGATCTCCTGCAGTACTTCGCTGCCACATCCCAGATAGGCGTCGAGCTGACGACCCCAGAGGAAGTGGCGGTGTACGGGATGGTCGAGGTCCGCGCCCGTTCCGCCGTGCAGATGCTGTCCGGCGTGCACCACCCGCTTTCCGGCCTCCGACGCCCACCAGGCGGCGGTGAGCGCCTGCGGTCCGTACGGCAGTCCCATGTCATACCGCCAGGCCGCCTCGTACGCGGTGACACGTATCGCCTCGGTGTCCATATGGGCGTCGGCGGCGCGCAGCAGCACTGCCTGCTTGGTGGAGAGAGGGCGCCCGAACTGCTGCCGCGTGTTCGTGTGGGCGACGGCCCTGGCCAGCGAACCGGCGCACACCCCGGCCTGCAACCCGGCGAACGCGGTCCGGCTCGCGGCCAGCACCGCCTCGTACGCCCCGGCGTCACCGAGCCGCTCCCCGGGCGCCCCGTCCAGGACGAGCCGCGCCGCCGACCACGGCGCCGTGGTCTCCACCGGCTCCGTCGCCACACCCGGATCAGCGGTCCGTACGATCCACAGCCCCCGGTCCGAGTCCGCGACGAGGACGAGGCCCGCGTCCCGCAGCCACGGCACATACGGCATGCTGCCGCTCAGCCGCCCCTCGCCGTCCGCCCGTATCCCACCGCGAGCCGGGAACGCCCCGGTGGCGACAGCCGTGCCGTCCCGCAGCGGAGGCAGCAGTCGCTCCCGCTGTTCGTCCGTGCCGTGGCCGGCGACGGCGAGCAGCCCGTACACACAGCTCGCCGCGAACGGCACCTGCGCCGTCGTCCGGCCCTGCTCCTCCAGCAGGAGCACCAGGCCCAGCAGCCCGATCTCCTCCACGGCTGCGGTCAGCCCGGCTGCGCAGAGCTCCTTCCACAGCTCGGCGTCCGTCCCCGTGCCGGCTCCGGCCAGGCGCTCGTGCGTCGACAGATCCCCGAAGATCTGCGCCGCCAGCGCCTGTGCCGCGGTCTGCTCCTCGGTGGGTGCGAAGTCCATGTCAGCCCTCGCCTCCCCGGAAGACCGGAAGCTCCAATTCGGGGTCCGTGCGGAGGAATTCCAGCCGCACCGGCATGCCCGTCCGCACCTTGTCGTACGGCACGCCGACCACATTGCCGACCATCCGCACGCCCTCCGCCAGCTCTATCAGCGCCACTGCGTACGGCCCGCCCTCCGCGGAGGTACTGAAGGCGGGGAAGGACGGGTGATGCATCACGACGTAACTGAAGACGGTGCCCTCGCCGCTCGCCTCGACCGTGTCCCATTCCTGGCAGCCGCACCCGTTGCAGCCGGGCAGCCAGGGGAAACGCAGCGTCGCGCACTCGCCGCATCGCTGGATCAGCAGCCTGTGCTCGGCGACGCCCTGCCAGAACCCGGCGTTGTCCCGGTTGATCACCGGCCTCGGGCGCAGGCTCCGGCCGCCGCGGGGCCCCGAGCGCTTCACCGCTGCCGGTGTGTACTTGAGGATCCGGAAACGGTGCGTCCCGGCGGGCTCCCCTTCCGCGCGGACGTCCATCCGCGTCGTCACGAAGTAGCCCGTCCCCAGCCTGGTCGTCTTCCGCTCCGAGACCGACTCGATCACCGCGTCGAACGTGATCCGGTCACCGGGCCGCAGCGGCCGCAGATACTCCTGTTCGCAGTCGGTCGCGACCACCGAGGTGTACCCCGCGCCGTCGAGCAGGGCGAAAAGGTCCTCGTACGCCCGGGAGCGGTCGGTGTGCCCCGAGAGGCCGCCCATCGTCCACGCCTGCAGCATCGTCGGCGGGGCGATCGCCTCCGGCCCCGTGTAGGCGGGGCCGGTGTCCCCCATCGCCTCGCACCAGTGCCTGATCATCGGCTCGTTGACGAGGTCCTTGCCGACGCCCGCGGTCGCGGCGGCACGCCCCTCGAACTCCTTGAGCCGCCCGTACAACTGGTCCGGCCCGCCCGGTTCTTCCCGCCCTTCCCGCGCACCCGTCACCGCTTGCCCCTCTTCATGCCGAGCCGCATCGTCGCGACGATCTCCCGCTGCACCTCGCTCACTCCGCCCCCAAAGGTGTTGATCTGCGCCGCCCTGTTCATCCGCTCCAGCTCCCCGTCCCCGAAGGAGCCCGGCGAACCGCCCCGGATCGTCCCGGCCTCGCCCGTGATTTCCTGGCAGATCCGATACACCTCGACGGCGCTCTCGGTTCCCACGAACTTCACGCCGCTCGCCTCGCCCGGGGCCAGCGAACCCGCCCCGACATCCCCCACCAGCCGCCAGTTGAGCAGGCGCGTCGCCGCCAGCCGGGCGTACGCCTCGGCCAGCCGGGTCCGCACCCATGGCTCGTCCACCGGACGCAGGCCCGTCAGCGGGTCGGGGGTGCGAGCGAAGGTGAGTGCCGCCTCGTAGAAGTCCTCGGCCTGCATTCCGATGGCGGCGAGAGCCACCCGTTCATGGTTCAGCTGGTTGGTGATCAGCCCCCAGCCGCCGTTCTCCGCACCGACCAGATGAGTGGCGGGCACGCGTATCGCGTCGTAGTAGGTGGATGTCGTGGTCAGCCCGCCCACGGTCTCGATCGGCGTCCAGGCGAACCCCGGGGCGTCCGTCGGGACCAGAATGATCGAGATGCCCTGGTGCTTGGGCGCATCCGGGTCCGTGCGGCAGGCGAGCCAGATCCAGTCGGCGTTCTGCGCATTGCTGGTGAAGCTCTTCTGCCCGTCGATCACCCAGGAGTCGCCGTCCCGCACGGCCCTGGTACGCAGCGCGGCGAGGTCCGTACCGGCCTCCGGCTCGCTGTAGCCGATGGCGAAGACGACGTCGCCGCTGAGGATCCTGGGCAGGAAGTACGCCTTCTGTTCCTCGGTCCCGTATTTCATCAGCGTCGGCCCGACGGTGTTGAGGGTGACCATCGAAACGGGCGCCCCCGCCCTGTAGGCCTCGTCGAAGAAGACGAACTGCTCGTCGGGGCCGCGCCCGCGGCCGCCGTACTCGACGGGCCAGCCGAGTCCGAGCATCCCGTCCGCGCCGATCCGGCGCAGCAGTCGGCGTTGCTCGGCCGGGTCCTCGACCCCGGGCCCCGTCCTCGCGTCCCTCCCGGGCATCACCTTGCGGAAGTACGTGCGGAGTTCGGCGCGCAGCTGTTGCTGACGCTCCGTCTGGGCGAGGTGCACGGCGGCTGCCTCCCGGACACGGGCGTACGGATCAGGGTTTCTGACTGTCCGTCAGCTCTGCACTCGCTGTCAAGGTCGCCGACGCCCCGGGGCTGCCGCCGGGCAACGCGAAGCGGCCTGCGCAAGGACACCGAAGTGCCCTTGCGCAGGCCGCTGTTCACCCACCCATGGCCCGACCCCCCGACCGGCCCATGGCCGGTCCCGGGTCACCAGAGATTGGTGAAGTTCACCACGACGTTCTCGTTGCGCTGATGGATCACGGTGAACGCCGATCGGTTCACCTGCGCGGAGTTGCTCTGGTTCGACGCTCCGGAGCCGACGGCCTGCTGCTGTGACGTGGACGAATTACCGGAGTTGTTGCCACCGACGCCACTGCCGACGACCGTCGCAACGGCCGCGTTCGATCCGTCGTTCGCGAACGAGCCGTTGTCGGCCTGGGCCACGCCGCCGAAGAGCACGGCAGCGAGGGGCAGAGCTGCGACAACGGCGAGGGCACGAGCGGTACGGATGCTTGCCATGTCAATTCCTCCAGGAAGCGGAAGTACGGCTTGTCCCGAGGCAGTTGGCCGACAGCCCCGGCGTTGGTCACGACGTCGCGAGACCAGAGTTGCCCACCGAATCCCTGGCGAACCACCCGTGTGATCCGATTCCCCCGCAAGTATGAGGAACACCTGATAAACCCTCTCGCGCCCCCTAAAGCCCCAGCTCACACCCCCTGCACCCCCTCCCCCTCCCCGGGTCGCCCGATCCCGTGTCCCCCAAGAGAAGAAGCGTTCCGGCACCCGCCCCGTCGGCTCCCCACACCCTTCCCTTCTTCGAACACCTGTACGAAAATAGACGCATGGCCATCACCGACCGGCACACCGCCACCCTGGCCCTCGCCCACGCACTCTCCGCAGCCGAGCGCGGGCTCCCCGTCATCCCGCTCTCCGCCGGCAAGCTCCCCGCCCTGCCCTCTCCGCACCGGAACGAAGACAGGCCGGTCACCTGCCGGGGCGCCTGCGGCCTTCCCGGGCACGGTGTCCACGACGCCACCACCGACCCCGCCGCCGTACGCGCCCTCTTCGCCGCCGCCCCCTGGGCCACCGGCTACGGCATCGCCTGCGGCCGGCCCCCGCACCACCTCATCGGCATCGACCTGGACATCGACACCACCGGTCGCCACGACTCCGCCGTCTCCCTCCAACAGCTGGCACTGCACCACCTGTTCACCATCCCGCCGACCGTCACGGTCCTCACCCCCAGCGGCGGCCGTCACATCTGGCTGACCGGCCCGCCCGGCGTTTGCGTACCGAACTCCGCGAGCCGACTCGCCCCCGGCATCGACATCCGCGGCGCCGGCGGCTACCTGGTGGGCCCCGGCTCGGTCACCGCCCATGGCACCTACCGGCTCGCCCCGGGCACCGCCGACCTCCCGCCGGCCCCCTGCCCCCGCGCACTCCTCCACCTGCTCACACCCCCCGCGCGCCCTCACCACCCCACGCCCCGGACCGACCAGGGCCGGGGACTGGTCCGGTTCGTCCTGGCAGCTCGCGAGGGCCAGCGCAACACACGGCTCTTCTGGGCAGCCTGCCGCGCCTACGAACACGGCTTCGGCGACGCCCTGGCGGACGCCCTCACCCACGCCGCCGTCCGCACCGGCCTCACCGAGCGCGAAGCCCGCGCCACCATCGCCTCGGCGGCTCGCCTCACCGCGGGCTGACGGATCAGGGACGACGTAGATCGGGACGTCCCCGTAAATCTGCAGGCAGCCGCGGACCCGCAACCCGCTGCAACGTTCCTCCGTGGCCCCTTTGCCGGACCGCCGGACCCCCGCGGTGCGGCACAGGTCCGGACCTTGAGAATCCCGGTCGGCGCCGACTCCCGTCCAGCGCGCCATGGCCGCCCGGTCGGTCGCCTACTTGTTGCTGTCCTCCGCGAGAGTGTGGGCGACGAGAGCATTGGCGTGGCCATGCCCCAGCCCGTGTTCGGCCTTGAGCCAGGAGACGATCTCCATGTGCTTGCTGAGGTGGGAGGAGCGGATGAGCTCCTTCCACTCCGCAATGGGGCGCCCGTACTTCTTCTCGATCGAGGGGAAGTAGCTGGCGGGGCCCTTCACGGTTTCCGTCATGTCGGCAGTGTCCCATCCGATAGTGCGAAGTGATGCTGATACGACTGCACAAGGGAGGAAAACTCATCGCTCGGCAGTCGAAGACGGACGGGAAAGGACGTCCAACCGGGCGCTCCACCGGGAGGGCAGGGGACGACGCGATCTTGCGGACAGCGCGCACGACAACGGCCCCCGGCCGATTCACCAGGTCAGGGGCCGTTCATCTGCGGTGGGTGTGGGATTTGAACCCACGCTGACTCGCGCCACGACAGTTTTCAGGAGAGCGCTGCAGGAAGCCTCTCCCACGCGGCCGGCCTGCTCATACCCCGCCCTCCGGGCCCATCGCCGCCTCCGGCGGTCCATACCTGGTCCACCGGGTCGGCTCAGTCGCCGGAGAAGCCCCAGAAGTAGATCTCCTGCGGCTCCCCTTGGTCGTCATGGAGCACGGCGCATCGCCCGTACCAACGCCAGTGGTCGAACTCCTCGAACCTCGGCACGTGCGCCCGGGAGAGCTTCCGCGTGCCCAGGACACGCAGCGCCTCCTCCTCTGTCACCTGCTTCATCGTGGAGTAATCCGGCTCCTCGTCCGGCCCGATGATCCGGAAGATGTCGAGGATCGAGTGCGTACCATCGTGCTGGACGAGCTCGTGCTCCCACAGTTCCTCCTCGGTCTCGGGCCACGGCAGCCGTTCCTCCTCCGGCCTCCAGTCGCCACCCGGACCCCAGTAGTAGTCCCGCGCCGCGAAGACCTTCCGTCGCAGCGCGTCGAACGCCCCGACGAGATCCTCCTGATACGGCACCGAGTAGTCCCACCCCGACGCGCCCATACGCCCCTCCCCCACACAGCTCTTCAAGAACGGCCGGACGCTAACAGCGGCCACTGACACCACCACCCGGATCGGGGGAACATCGATGCGTGCGTTGTAGGCGTGCGTGATGTACGTCGTCGCGGCCTGAGAGATGATCTCCGGCATGACGAACGGGGCGGCGGCGGGGGCAGGGTCGGATGGCGACGAGGCCGATGCCTGGCGCGCACGATTGGGCTGGGCGTTCGGCCTCATAGCCGAGGATCCCGCTGAGCGGGCGGCGGCACTCGCGCATCTGGACGCGGCCAGGAGGAATACCTGGGCCGCTCTTGACCGGTTCAACGAGCTGTGGCACCTCACGAGGCCGCTGGGACCGCAGGAGCAGTATCAGGAGCCGGCCTTCAGGCGGGCGCACGAGGTGTACGCCGACGTGCGTAGCCATTCCCTGCCCGAAGGACTGTGGGGGCGCGGGGCTGACCGCGGACCGGGACTGCCCTATGCACTTCTCTTTCTGGAGTGGGAAGCACGGTTTCCCCGCGAGTGGACAGAGCATGCAAAGGCATGGAGCACGAAACAGTCGCTCATCCGCCGCATGGCTGTCGTTGATCACGACCAGCCGACCAGGGCGAAGCTCATCGGCCTCGTCGAGGTCGTCGTCCAGCGGGCCCACCGCTGCAAGGACCGCGAGTACGTTCGCGTCGCACGAGCAGTCGACGGTGAGGATCTCCGCCACAGGCTCGGTACGGCCGCCGCGTCGGACAACCCATGGGCACGACTTCATGCCGGCTACGTCCTCTGGCTTCTCGATCGTCCCGAGGTACCGAACACGCATCACGTCTGGCGAACGTGGGTCTCGGAAGCATCCGGAAGACGGCCTGGCTCAGCCGACCCCCGTGGGTAGTTGAGGGCAACTGCGCACACCCTTCCCCGGAACCCCGAATCCCGGCACTCACCCTGGATGTCGGAGTCTTCGCGCGCCAACCACCGCCCACGCCCTCACCGCACGGGTTGGGGTCGGGCATGTTCAGGGGGCCGTACGCCCGCCCGGTCGCGAACCCCGGACGCCTGGGGCGCGATCCGCTGCACAGGACCTGGGTTTCGTTCGGATCACGCGGGGGAGCGGGATGACCTCGGGCCGAACGTTCACGGCGTGGGCGTCCTGGCAGGCAGTCCGTCGGCCTCGTCCAGGCGGCCGTCTCCTGCCGTGCGCTCCCCATCCGCTGCTGGGGCAGCCATGGGCCCGGACCGCTTGTCTGTGCCACGGAGCAGGGTGACGATCAGGATCGCTCCGCCGATTGTTACTACCACGCTGGCCACCGCAGCGATCCGCATCTCGTGACTGAAGGCGTCGAAGGCCACCCTGCGCAGAGCCTCTGCGGTCTGGTGCGGCAGGGCCGCAGCGGTTTCGGCGGCGCCGCCGAGAGTCTCCTCCGCGCCCGCCCGCTGCTCGGGGGTGAGGCCGGAGGGGGCCTGGGACTCCATTTGTGAGCGATAGGCGGCTGTGCCGATGCTGCCCAGGACCGCGATGCCCAGAGCTCCACCGAACTCGGCGGAGGTCTCTGCCAAGGCGGAGGCCGCCCCGGCCCGCTCAGGTGGCGCGGCCGACAGGATCACCTCGGTGACCACGGCGGACACGCCACCGATGCCGATGGAGACCACGGCCAGGGCGCTCACCAGGTGCACGATGCCCGAGTCGGTCTGGATAAGAGCCAGTGCGACGTAACCCGCGGCCGCCACCACCAGCCCGACAGCCATCACGTTCGGCTTGCCGATGCGCGGTGCCATCGCGGTGGCCAGGGCGATACCCACGGGCATGACGAGGAACGTGGGCAGTGACCACAGGGCCGACTCGAACGGACTCATGCCCAGGACAAGCTGCATGAACTGCCAATTGAACAGCGAGAAGCCGATCATCGCGAAGGTCGCCAGGGCGTCGACGAGCAGCGGCACGTTGAACCGGCGCGTGCGGAACAACGCGAGGTCGATCATCGGATGGGCGGCCCTGCGCTGGCGGCGGACGAACAGGGCTCCCGCGCCGAGTCCGGCAGCGATGCAGACTGCGCCGGGCCGGCCGAACCCGTGCTCCGCCGTCGTCTTGATGCCGTAGATCACGGCGAGGACGGCCACCAGGGACAGCAGGGCGCCGAGCAGGTCGAAGCGGCCCGGCTCGGGGTCGCGGTACTCGGGCAGCAGCAGCGGTCCGAGTACCAACAGCAGGATCATCACGGGCACGTTGATCAGGAAGACCGAGCCCCACCAGAAGTGCTCAAGGAGCAGACCGCCGGTGATCGGGCCGACGACAGCACCGCCGGCGAAACCGGCTGTCCAGACGCCGACGGCGGTGGCCCGCTGACGTTCGTCGGGGAACATGTTCCGGATCAGGGAGAGAGTGGAGGGCGCCAACGTGGATCCGGCGATGCCCATGAGCGCGCGGGTCGCGATGAGCATCTCGGGGCCGGTCGAGTAGGCCGCCAGGATCGAGGCGAGGCCGAAGGCCGCGGCGCCGATCAGCAGCACGCGCCGCCGTCCGATCCGGTCCCCGAGGGTGCCCATCGTGATCAGTAGGCCGGCCAGCAGGAAGCCGTACGAGTCCATGATCCACAGCAGTTCAGCACTGCTCGGGTGGAGATCGGCCGTCAGGGTCGGAAGCGTGACGAACATGACGGACATGTCCATGGACGCCAGGACGCACGGCAACACCAGGACGGAGAGTCCGATCCACTGCCGTGTTCCGGCTCTCTTGCTGTCTTCAGGCATGTCCTTCACTCACTCCTGTTTCTTCGATTGGCTGCGGCAGGTCGACAAGCACAGATTCCGTCACTCTGCGCGTACTTAGTACGCGTCACGTCGTGTACAGCATACGCACGCAGGCGTCCTTTGCTGCAAGTGTGTTTTGGGCTACTAATCCCTCACTTCCCGGGGTTCGCATCACCGGGGAGCTAGACTTTCGTCACGCCGTCAGACGTGTGTCGAAAAGGGGTGTGGTGATGTCTGAGCAGCCGGTCTGTGCATCCTGCGGAAGAGGTCTGGAACCTGCAGAACGGGGGCGGCCGCGACGGTACTGCTCCCATGCCTGCCGGGCGCGGGCCTACCGGGCGCGAAAGGCTGAAGTGCCGACCGGGTTCCCGGAGGGAGGCGTTCCGGGAAGTGGCGTGCCGGAGGACGGCAGCAATGCACCCCATCTGACCGTCGAGCGCATCGTGCAGGCCGGGATCGATGTCGCGGACGCGGAGGGGCTCGACGCGCTGTCGATGCGGCGCATCGCCACGGATCTCGGCGCGAGCACTATGGCCCTGTACAGGTACGTTGCATCCAAAGACGACCTGGTGGCCCTGATGGTGGAGGCCGCGCTGACAGGCGTCCCGCTGCCCGACACACTGCCGCAGAACTGGCGACACGGCCTCGAACGGGCCGCCTACCGCGACTGGGAGCTGTACCACCGCCACCCGTGGATCCTGTCGAAGGTCCTGGTGACGGCCTGGACGCACTCCAGCCCGGCACTCGCTGCGGACAGCGAGAGCGCCTTCTCCGCATTCGACGGACTCGGTCTCGAACCCGCTGACGCGTTCCGTTACATGTTCATGTTCGCCTCCTACGTACAGGGGGTGGCCCTGACCTACGTCAGCGACATGGAGGCGGAACGACAGGCTCGAAACACCGGTCGGCGAACGGCACACAAGCCGGACGACGAACACAATTCGCCCTACGAGCCCGGCGCATACCCACGGCTCGGCCCCGCAATGCTCGCGGGCGCCAACCCCTGGGACCTCGACGCCCTCTTCGCCGCAGGCCTTGCCGGCGTGCTGGACGGCATCGCCGCCGACATCGCACGGCGTGGCATCGAGGCATGAGTTGTGGCGGGCGGGCCGTCAACCCTGAACCACGCCCGCTCCACGGTGTGTGGATCGAAGGCGGACGGGATGGGAGCTGGGTGAGTGGTGGGTTGGGATGGGTGGTGAAGACTCGCTGTAGCGTGACCGCATGGATGAACCCCGGATCAAGGTGTACGGCTCAGCAACCGAAATCACCGTCGCGGCCAATGCCGCAGGGTTGCGGGACCTGGCTGAGCGACTCATGGGCCTCGCAGATCCCGAGCTCAGGGACGGGTACCACGAGCATCTTGAGGGCGGCATCAATCTCGAAGAGGGCTCGGTCAGCCTGATCCTGGCCCGAGACGAAGCGCTATAGGCCCACGCCGACCCAGCTCCATAGGCGTACCCGACACAACTAAGACCGACCGGCAAATGGGGGGGTGGGAGAAGGAGCGGGGCTGGGTGCGTGCAGCTGCAAGGCGGAGGATTGAGACAGATGGGGTCTCCCCTGCTCGAGCGCAGCCGAGAGCTTGGGGAAGGAGCCATGGTGATTGACGACAACGCGGCAGATGCGCGTGCCCAGCCCCGCGACGCCGCCCCCCATGTGCCGGTCGGTCCAAGCCGTGCCTGAACACCTAGTACCACACGGCAGACACGCCAAATACGACGGGCGGGAAGGCAGAACCGGCCGGATTCGAACCGGCGTCCTCGCGATTTTGGAGACCGCGCGCGACGACCTCTGCGCTACGACTCCGCCCCGTCCGCCATCCTACGGACTCCCGCTGCTGCCAAGGTGCCCGTGTCCCTGCCGTGCCCGATCGGACAGGAAACGGGGAACCACGGTGATTGACAGACAGCCCGAAAGAGAACGGCCCCCGACCGATTCACCTGGTCAGGGGCCGTTCATCTGCGGTGGGTGTGGGATTTGAACCCACGGTGACGTCGCCGCCACGACGGTTTTCAAGACCGTTCCCTTAGGCCGCTCGGGCAACCCACCCCGCGCCCTCGGCCCATGGACCGAGGTTGACGCGAGGACAGCCTAGCCGGTCAGCTGTCGCCCCTGCGCTCCCCCAGGGTGACTTCGGCCGTTGCCGTCTTGCCGTCGCGCTTGTAGGTCAGTGTCACCCGGTCGCCGGGCTTGTGGGTCCAGATCTCGCCGATCAGGGTCGGGCCGCTGTCGATCACGGTGTCGTTGAACTTCGTGATGACATCGCCCGCCTTGAGGCCGGCCCTGTCGGCGGGGCCGCCCTTCGCCACGGCTGCCGTACCGCCCGTTCCCTGGTCGGGAATGGCGGCGCCGCCGGTCCTCTCGTCCATCGTGACCGTGGCGCCGATCACCGGGTAGACCGGCTGACCGGTCTTGATCAGCTGCTGGGCGACGTTCGCCGCCTGGTTGATCGGGATTGCGAAACCGAGACCGATGGAGCCCGCCTGCGTCTGACCGACACTGCTGCCGGTCGACTGGATGGCCGAGTTGATGCCGATGACCGCGCCGCGCGCATCGAGCAGCGGGCCGCCGGAGTTGCCCGGGTTGATCGAGGCGTCGGTCTGCAGGGCGCTCATGTACGAGTTGCTGCCACCGGAACCGTCTCCGGAGGCGACCGGACGGTTCTTGGCGCTGATGATGCCCGTGGTCACCGTGTTGGACAGACCGAACGGGGCGCCGATCGCGATCGTCGAATCACCGACCGCGACCTGGTCCGAGTTGCCGAGGGTCAGCGGGGTGAGCCCCGACGGCGGGTTCTTCAGCTTCAGCACGGCGACGTCGTAGCCCTGCGCCCGGCCGACCACCTCGGCATCGTACTTCTTGCCGTTGGAGAACGTCGCCGTGAGCTGGCCGCTGTCCGCAGCGGAAGCCACCACGTGGTTGTTCGTGAGGATGTGGCCTTCCCTGTCGTACACGAAGCCGGTGCCCGTGCCGCCCTCGCCGTCACCGCCCTGCGCATCGATGGTGACCACGCTCGGCAGCGCCTTGGCGGCCACGCCCGCGACCGTGCCGGGTTCGCGCTTGAGATCCTGCGGGTTGGCCGACGCCGCAACCGTGGTCGAGCCGTTGGAGCTGTCATTCCGGTCGGCCGCCCAGTAGCCGAGGGCGCCACCGATACCGCCCGCGATCAGCGCCGCCGCCGCCACCGCGGCCACCAGGCCGCCCATGCCCCGCTTGCGAGGCCCTTCGGAGGAGGCGAGCTGGACCGGGGCACCCCAGACCGGACCGGCACCGCCGCCGTCCGCGCCGAGGTGCGCGTACGCGGGGACGGCGGGAGGGGGCGGGGGCCAGTTGGCTTCGGCGGCCGACTGGAGCCCGGGGGGAGGCGTACCCGGCACGGAAGCCATGGGGGTGGTCGCTGTGGCCGGTTCCTCCGTCGGGGGGTACGGCTGCTGCGCCCGGGGCGACTGCTGCGCGGCTGCCGCGTCCGACGCCCGCGGGTACGCCGGGGCGTCGGGCGTGCTCTCAGGTGACCCCTGAGGAGCATCGGCCGGCACTGGAGGTGCGGACGGAACGGACGGAACGGCCTCGGCCGCAGTGCCCTCGTTGCCCTCGTTCTCTGTGCTCACAGCTTTTTACTCCTAGGTTCCACATCATTTTCGGCAAGAGATCCGCTGTGTACGTGTCCCGGGACAGTTTTTCCCAAGGCACGTCAGGCCACTGTAAGCAGGACCTGTGCATCCGCGCGCCAATCTTTACATCCGGCAAAACGGTCTCCCGGTACGAGGTACCCACAGCCGCGTCGCAAGGTGCGGACACCCGTGGCGCAAGCTGTACGCAGCAGTCGCTTCTCGGTGACACGATGACGCAGTGACCCATGCACGGCAGCAATCCACGCACCATTCCATCCAGGTCATCGCCCACCGAGGCGCATCCGACGACGCCCCCGAGCACACCCTGGCCGCGTACCGGAAGGCGATCGAGGACGGCGCCGACGCGCTGGAGTGCGATGTCCGGCTGACCGCCGACGGCCACCTCGTCTGCGTACACGACCGCCGGGTGAATCGCACCTCCAACGGCCGCGGTGCCGTCTCCGCGCTGGAGCTCTCCGAACTCGCCGCCCTCGACTTCGGCTCCTGGAAGGACCGCGAGGAGTCGGAGTCCCCGGACTGGGATCCGGTACCGGGGGAACTCACCTCGGTGCTGACTCTGGAGCGACTGCTGGAACTGGTCGCCGAGACACGGGCAGTCGGGCGCCCGCTCCAGCTGGCCATCGAGACCAAGCACCCCACCCGCTGGGCGGGCCAGGTCGAGGAGCGGCTGCTGCATCTGCTGAAACGCTTCGAACTCGACGTCCCGCCGGCCGAAGGCCCTTCGCCGGTACGGATCATGAGCTTCTCGGCACGCTCCCTGCACCGCATCCAGGCCGCGTCCCCCACCCTGCCCACCGTCTATCTGATGCAGTTCGTCTCGCCGCGCCTGCGTGACGGGCGGCTGCCGGCCGGGGCGCGGATCGCCGGTCCGGGGATGCGGATCGTACGCAGTCACCCCGGCTACATCGAGCGGCTGCACCGTGCGGGCCATCGCGCACACGTCTGGACGGTCAACGAACCCGAGGACGTCGAACTCTGTATCGATCTTGGCGTCGAGGCAATCATCACGAACCGCCCGAAGCAGGTTCTGTCACAACTGGGACGCTCTTAACATCAGTTACACGGAGTACACCGGCGCATTCGAACCGTATTCGATCGTTACGAGTGCGTCACTGGCAGGCAATTGGCCGGTTTCCGGTCCAGTCCAGGAGGGCATCCACTCCGTGGCGTGGGGCAAAGGAGGTCTCGGGGGTGGCGTTGGTGGTGGCACAGGAAGTGCCCACGTCGTCGAGCATGGCCGTACCCCATGGCCCTGCGGGCGTGGGTCAGGCGCGGCACCGGATGCGTGAGCAATTGCGCAGCAACGGGGTGCCGGATTCGGTCGTCGACGATGCTGTACTGATCCTTTCCGAACTGCTCAGCAATGCCTGTCGGCACGGCAGGCCGCTGGGACGACACACAGATGTGGGTGACGGCGACATCCGCGCCGCATGGCGCGTGGACAGAGCAGGCGGGCTGACCGTCGAAGTGACGGACGGGGGCGGTCCGACCCGACCGATTCCGGCCACACCGTCGGTGACGGCGCGCGGCGGCCGCGGGCTCAACATCATCAGCGCGCTCGCCGAGGAGTGGGGCGTACGCGACAGCTCGTCCGGCGAGGTCACCGTCTGGGTCCTCGTCAGCGAGGGGCACGGGCGGGTGTCCGGAGTACAGGGTGTGTCGGGGCTCGACGAGCTGAGCTTCGCGGACGCCTTCGACGACATGGGCTGACGCTCCCGCACGGGTACGGATGCCTGAGGTGACGGTGGCGACACCAGTGCCCGCACCGGCACCACGTGTCGATCGACAGGCCTACGCGCGGGCGTTCCGCACTCCCGTACCGCCGGGCGCGCAGATGGATGTGCCCCGGACGCGACACGGGCCGCTAGGCTCGCGGCCCAGACCGCACTGTCGCAATCGGGAGAAAGCCCACCATGGCCAAGAAGCGCCCTCAGACCAAGGCCGGGAAGCAGCAACTCAAGGACGGCGAGATCCCTGTGGTCGGGGCTCGCGAGCCCTGCCCGTGCGGTTCGGGCCGCCGCTACAAGGCGTGTCACGGCCGCGCCGCCGCCCAGGCGGTGACCGAGCTCGTCCACCGCCCCTTCGAGGGCCTGGCCGGCGAGTGCGACTGGGTCGCCCTCCGTGAGCTGGTACCCGCGGCGACGGTCGAGCTGACGCTGAAGGGCGGGCTGCCCGAGGGTGTGCCCTCCGTGACTCTCGCGACCGTCCTGCCCATGGCGTGGCCGGCGCTCCGCCGCGACGACGGCTCGGTGCTGCTCGCCCTGCAGAACGACACCCCGTCCGGTGACCTCAGCCGTGACCTCGCGGACACGCTGCAGCGGGCGCTGGCAGCCGAGCCCGGTTCACCCGTGGCCGCCCGGCGCGCACCGGCCGACGGTCCGCGACTGCAGGACGTGCTCGACCCCGATGCGGCGTTCGAGCCCGTTGTCCACTCCGGCTTCGAGTTCTGGGTTCCGGACGCGGAGAACGCCACGCCCGAGGTGTCCGCGTCGCTGGAGCGCGCGAACGAGGCGGCGATCCCGACAACCCTGCTCTCCGGCGTGGACGCCGCGTACTGGTGCGAGACCCCGGAGAAGAACCACCTGCGCTGGGTCATGCCGCACCCCGAGGAGCAGCTCCTCGACGCGCTCGCCCGGCTGCACGCCGCAGGCACCTCCTCGCTGGGCGAGGGGACGCGGCTGGTCGGCTCCTTCCGGGCGCACGGGCTGATGGTCCCGGTCTGGGATCTGCCGAGCGCGATGGGGGCCGCGGAGTGCGAGAAGCCCGCGGCCGAGCTCGCGGAGCGGCTGACGGCGGCGCTCGCCTCGGACGCGCCGCTCACCGCCGAGGAGCGGCGGGCCCGCGGCGGGCTCACCAACCGCCAAGTGACGCTCAGCTGAAAGTGACGACCCACGGGTCCGTTCAGTGATCCATGTCACAACTCGCCGTACCCGCAGGTAAATCGCTGTCCTAATACGCGAGATCGAATTTGCGAACGGCAGATCTCTTGTTACCGTTCTAGAAGCCCGGTCGCTGGTGCATCCCCCGTCGCCAGCGATCGGGCATTCTCATTTCCGGGTACGGCGCACAGAGCGCAATGCGGCGCACGCGCCCGCGCACGAGCCCCTCGCCGGTGCAGGCCCGCACTCGCCTTCACGTCGGGTCCCGGCAGCCCAGCACCTGTACACCGTCGCCAACCCGGTGCGACAGAGCCCGGATTGACGACGGGGCGCCATCGGCAACAGAGCCTCCTCCACCGACGCACCGCCGGTTCCGCGGGAGCGACCGGCCTCAGGCAGAAGCCGGAACCCTTATCGATACCCCCGCACAGAGCCACTCGAATAAATCTTCGAAGAATGCTTCGAGAGGGTTCCGGAAGATCCATCAGAAATCCCTACGCCGAAGCACTTTGCAGCGGCAGACTTTGCATTGACCGGCATGAGACCGGGGCCGATGGAGTGGCCGGGAGAAGACGGGCACGGAACCGAAGCCGTGAACACTGTCACACCCGCGATACCGATCACGCGGAGAATCACGCGACCTCACCTGTCGGCTTCGCCCGAATTCCTGACGATCCGCCGGAGATATCAGTGGAATATGAACACCCTGGCGCCGCACACCCTTTTACACGGGGAACTCCGGTCGGCTCACGTCCGAACGAGTGAGCCGACCGCGGATTCCGCCCCCACAGGGGCGCGGCGCACCCGCCGACCGCGTGTCAGTAGGCGAGCCGGCTCCCGCCGTCCGGTGCACTGTTGCTCGCCTCGACCAGTGCGTCGAGTACCGCCCCCACATCCGGCAGCCACGGCGCGGCGGATCCGGGGACAGGTTCTCCCCTGTCCGGGCGCGGCCGGGAGATCGAGGAAGGAGCCCGTTCCCAGCGCACCTGCCCTGCCCCCACCTCGGACGGCGGAAGGACGAGATAGCCGCCCTCGCCGTGGAAACGCAGCGAGCTGGGCACCCGGTCCTTGGCGTGCAGCAGCTCGCCGAGCCGTTCGAGGGTGTACGGAGCGACCAGCAGCGACCACCGGGTCGGCGTCGCCACTACGGGGCCGAGCCGCACGCCCATCCGGTCCAGCTCGGCCAGTGCCCGGGCGGCCGCCACGGCCGGCAGGCTCAGC
This sequence comes from Streptomyces sp. Ncost-T10-10d, assembly GCF_900091955.1. Classification (GTDB taxonomy): domain Bacteria; phylum Actinomycetota; class Actinomycetes; order Streptomycetales; family Streptomycetaceae; genus Streptomyces. Next base: position 228,299 of record NZ_FMDF01000073.1, on the reverse strand, counting down.
GCGCACGGGGCGCGTCCGCCGGTGGCCAGCACGATCGGAGAGGTGGGCCGGTTGGCCCACCACCAGCGCACCATGCGCTCGTCGGTGGTCGCCGCGAGGAGACCGGGATCGAAGGGGTGTGCGCCGGGTACGGCACACTCGGGATCGGGACAGGCGCAGCCACGGCCACGGTCACCGCGACCACCGGCCGCCTCGAGTCCCACTCCGGGGAGCACGGGCCACTTCCATGCGGTGGTACAGGTCAGGACCGTGTCCAGTTGGGCGGGCCTCACCCTGCGCCGGAGCCGGAGCCTGCGTCGCCTTCCGAGGATCTCGCGCATGAGCGCTCGTTCCTTTCCGTTGAACGCCGAGGGTCCACATCACACCACGCGCACATCACAGCACGCGTTCATCACTTCACTGTGCGTACATGCTCTTCAAATCTGCGGTACGGGTAGGTCGTCGGTACCGAGCATGCGCTGAGCCGGGTCGAGCAGGGGCGAGACGGGGCCGGACACAAGCATGGCGAGGAGCAGCGCACGTATCGCGCCTGCCGTCCCAAGGTGCAAACCCCGCCACTCGGGGGTGGGGCGTGGCCGTCACAGATGAGGACGTCCGGGCCCGCTGCCAGGTTCCGGGGCGATCAGAACTGCCCCTGGCCATCATCGATTACGTACCCAGCATGCCCGAAATGACGCTCCCTCTGGGACTTCACCCCGAGAACACCCCCTGTCGAGCACACCCAGTCGACCGCAAATAGCCGCCATGGGGTGCATTTTTTGGCCAACTTATGAGTCACTTGGACACCACAAATCCGGCAGGGACAATGCTGGACATGGCCTTACTTGTGCGTGTACATGTGGATGCTACGTGTACATGTGGATGCACTGATAGCGGCGCAGAATGACATGGGGGTTTGCGATGCTATTCGACGAAACGCACCGGTTGGAAAGCCGACTGCCATGAGCGCCCCGCACCTTCCGAAAGTGGCTGGAATCGATCCCATGGTTCCTGTTTCAGCGCACACTGCCGGTTCTGTGTCCGAAGTACCGGCCGCCCCCGGAGCGTTCATCCAGGACCGGCTGGCCGGCTGGGTCTCCGACCTCACCACCCTGCACGAACTCACCGAGCGACTGGCCAGAACCAGCACGCTCGACGATGCGCTGCACGAACTGCTGGACGCCGGAGCCGCCCTGGTCGGCGCCCGCCGCGGGCTGGTCGTCTTCGAACCCTCCGACCACCGCGGCCCCGTGAGCACCATCGGCCTCGGACTCGCCCGTGCCGAGCTCGGGCACATCGAGACGGTGCCGCGCAGCGCCACCTCCTACGGCCGGATCCTGGAAGGGCTCCCGGACGCCGAAGGAGCACAGACCACCCCCGACCTGCTCGGCGACACCAGCCTGGATCCCCGCCGCCGCGAGGTCGCCGCCCGGCTCGGATACGCCGCCAGCTACGCCCTGCCGCTCACCGCCGAGGCGACCGGCAGACTCGGTGCCGCCGTCTGGCTGTACGACGAACCTGCCGAACCACTGGAACGCCAGCGCCACCTCATCGGCCTCTACGCCGGATACGCCGGCGAGCATCTGGCCAGGCTGCTGGAGCTGGAGCGGGCCAGGGCAGATGTCGCCACCGTCACGGAGGAACTGCTGCCCAGCCGACTGCCCCGGGTCACCGGCGTACAGCTGGCCGCACGCCATCGCACGGCACCGCAGGGCGGCGGCGACTGGTACGACGCGCTGGCCCTGCCGGAAGGTGCGCTCGGTCTCGCCGTGGGCTCGGTGAACGGCTCCGGCCCGAGCGCCCTGGCCGCCATGGGCAGGCTGCGTGCCGGTCTGCGGGCGTACGCGGTGATGGAGGGCGAGGATCCGGTCGCCGTGCTCTCGGATCTGGAACTGCTGCTGCGGCTGACCGAACCCGCCCGTTCCGCAACCGCCCTGTTCGCCTACTGCGAACCCGTCCGCCGCAAGATCCTGCTGGCCGGCGCCGGCCACGCCCCGCCGCTCGTGATCGGCGACCGGCGCACCGAGTTCATCGAGACATCGGTCTCCGCACCGCTGGGCATGCTCGCCTGCTGGGAGGCGCCCAGCGTGGAGATCACTCCCACGCCCGGCGAGACCGTACTCCTCTACACCGACGGGTTGCTGCGCCGCACCGGCGACTCGATGGACCGGGCGTTCGCACGGCTCCACACTGCGGCGGCGTGCGTACCGAAGGCGCTGCGTGACGACGCCGGGTCCGTTGCCGACCATGTGCTGCGGACCGTGCTGCCGAACGGGCTCGACCAGGGCAACAGCACGGAGGACGTGGTCATTCTGGCCGCGCGCTTCGACTGAGCCGGCCGGCCCGCCCCGACCGCGCTGTGCAACCCGCCGCGGCCAAGCTGTGTAACAGGTCTTCCGGCCCTGTGCCCCCTTCCGCACGCCCGTACGATGGTCGGGGTCCAGTGTCGTATCAAGGAGAGACAAATCGTGGCTGAGGAGCTCACCCCGGAGAACCCGGAGACCGAAGAAGAAGAGACGGTCAAGCAGCGGAAGAACGGCCTGTACCCGGGCGTCTCCGATGAACTCGCCGCGAACATGAAGTCCGGATGGGCCGATACCGAGCTCCACGGCCTCGAACCCATCGCCCAGGCCGAGCACACCGCCGCCCGCCGCGCCGCGCTCTCCGCGCGCTTCCCCGGTGAGCGTCTGGTCATCCCCGCGGGCAAGCTGAAGACCCGCTCCAATGACACCGAGTACGCCTTCCGCGCCTCCACCGAGTACGCGTACCTCACCGGCGACCGGACCCAGGACGGTGTTCTCGTACTGGAGCCGACCCAGGACGGGCACGAGGCGACCATCCACCTGCTGCCGCGCTCCAACCGCGAGAACGGCGAGTTCTGGCTCGACGGCCAGGGCGAACTGTGGGTCGGCCGCCGCCACTCCCTCGCCGAGGCCGAGCAGCTGCTGGGCATCCCGGCGAAGGACGTGCGCGAGCTCCCGGCCACGCTGGTCGAGGCCACCGGCCCGGTCCGTAACGTCCGCGGCCACGACGCCGGCATCGAGGCCGCGCTGACCGACAAGGTCACCGCGGAGCGCGACGAGGAACTGCGCGTTTACCTGTCCGAGGCCCGGCTGGTCAAGGACGCCTTCGAGATCGCGGAACTGCAGAAGGCCTGCGACGCCACCGCACGCGGCTTCGAGGACGTCGTCAAGGTTCTCGACAAGGCCGAGGCGACGAGCGAGCGCTACATCGAGGGCACCTTCTTCCTGCGCGCCCGCATCGAGGGCAACGACATCGGCTACGGCTCCATCTGCGCGGCCGGCCCGCACGCCACCACCCTGCACTGGGTGCGCAACGACGGCGCGGTGCGCTCCGGCGAGCTGCTGCTGCTCGACGCCGGTGTGGAGACCAATGACCTCTACACCGCCGACGTGACGCGCACCCTTCCGATCAACGGCACGTTCACGCCGCTGCAGCGGAAGATCTATGACGCCGTGTACGAGGCCCAGGAAGCGGGCATCGCGGCCGTCAAGCCCGGTGCCGACTACCGCGACTTCCACGACGCCGCGCAGCGCGTGCTCGCCGAGAAGCTCGTCGAGTGGGGCCTGCTGGGCGACCTGTCCGTGGACAAGGTCCTGGAGCTGGGCCTCCAGCGCCGCTGGACGCTGCACGGCACCGGCCACATGCTCGGCATGGACGTCCACGACTGCGCCGCCGCGCGCACCGAGACGTACGTGAACGGAACGCTTGAGCCCGGCGTATGCCTCACGGTCGAGCCCGGTCTGTACTTCCAGACCGACGACCTGACCGTCCCCGAGGAGTACCGGGGCATCGGCGTCCGGATCGAGGACGACATCCTCGTCACCGAGGACGGCAACCGGAACCTCTCCGACAAGCTGCCGCGCCGGGCCGACGAGGTCGAGGCGTGGATGGCTCAGCTCAAGGGCTGATCCGGAACGTCCGGCAGGTCCGGCATCCTCCACGCGTCGAAGGGCGCCCCGCTCAGGACACCATGAGCAGGGCGCCCTTCCGCCATTTCAGGACCTTGTCGAAACTCACCACGGCGCCACGGCCGGGACGGTTGCCGAAGTGGACGTGATCGGCAAGCTGCTCGATCAGACAGAGACCCCGGCCGTTCTCCGCACTGAGCGACGGGTACAGCTGGGCATCGTGCTGCTGCGCGGAAGTACGCAGCGTGCGCCGCGCGGGAAAACCGGGCCCCGAATCGGCGACTTCGATACGGCACTTCTCGCCGTCCAGATAAGCGGTGACCCGGTACTGCCCGCAGGCCGTCCCCGTGGCCTCGTCCCATACGCCCCACGGATCCCGGCCGACGCCCTGCTCTCCCAGGCCCCTGTGGTCACCACCGTGCTCTACGGCATTGGCACAGGCCTCGCTGAGCGCGACCGAAAGGTCGAAGGAGATATCCGGATCCACGCCCGCGGTCTCCATCGCGCCCAGCAGGAATCGACGGGCGAGCGGAACGCTCGCAGCCTCGCGCCGCAAATGGAGGGACCACCAGATGCTCATGCTCCAGCCTCCTGGCTGCGGCTCGACATACCGATACGTATTGCCGCGCAGGACCGTTCGTAAGCACAGACCGGATGTGAGACCGCTCATTCGGCGGATACCAGCACTCCGTACACCCGTGTATGCCAGACCCGGCCGATGACCCCGACCAGTGTCCAAACCGGTCACAGCGGACCCGACCCACGTCCAATCGGACGGAAGGTACCTACCGGACCTGCCGTACGGAGGCCCGGGGCACGGTGCGATGATGACCCCGCCATGTCTATGCCTGTCGCACGCGCCGGAGCCGGTCTGCGGCTCCTGAGGGCCGCGGTGTTCACCGCGGTCTGTGTCGCGCTGTCCGCGGCGGGCCACTCCCTGGCTTCCTGCGCGGCCGTCCCCTGGTGGACCCTGCTCGCCGGATTCCTGGGGATCTTCGCGGTGACGGCACCGCTCGCCGGACGCGAGCGCTCACTGCCGTCCATCGCCGCCGCGCTGGCCGGTGGGCAGATCGCCCTGCACACCCTCTTCGGCGTGGGTACGCACACCACCTCGACGAACACCGTGGCGAGCGACGATTCACTGATCCGGTTCGCGGCAAGCCTCGTGTGCGGCATGGGACCCGCGCAGTTGAACGCCGCCGAAGCGCGCCGCATCGTCACCACCGCGGGCATCGACCCGGCGTCGGTGGCGGTCGGCGGACACCAGAGCATGGCCTCCGCAACCGGCTCGGACCCGGCCGCCCTCGTCGGCCTGCTGCCCAGCCTGCCCATGCTGCTCGGCCACCTGCTGGCCGCCGTTGCCACCGGCTGCCTGCTTCGACGCGGCGAGATCGCCCTGTTCCGGCTGGCCCGGCTCTCCGCGCACGGCGCCCAGCAGGTCGCGGCCGGAGCCCGGTTGCGGGCGCTGCGCGCCGCGCTCGCGCTCGTGAACGCCCTGCGCGCCGGACTTCCCGGAGGCCCGGCAACCGGGCCGCGCACCCCCCGTACCGCAGTCGACGCCCCGGCCCCGGCCACCGGGGACCCGTTGCAGCACATGGTGATCAGGCGCGGGCCGCCACCCGTATACGCACTCGCAGCCTGACGCGACACCCTCCACACCGATGCACGCACGACTCGACTCACGCACCCACCCGGTGCCGTGCGAGTCCGTGTACGCACGCCGCATGTGAGGTAGAGGTGTCGCGATGCCGTCGCGCACCCGCGCGCCGGACCACCTTTCCTTCGTGCTTCCGTGGAGAGACTCCCGTCATGAATGTTTCCCGCATCGCCCTCGCCGGCGGCATCGCCGCGTCCACCGTGCTGATCCTCGCCGGTACGGCCTCCGCCCACGTCAGCGTGCAGCCCCAGGGCGAGGCCGCCAAGGGCGGTTACGCCACCGTCAACTTCAAGGTCCCCAACGAGCGCGACAACGCCTCGACGACCAAGGTCGAGGTCAACTTCCCGACCGACCACCCGCTGGCCTCCGTCATGCCGCAGGCCGTGCCCGGCTGGGACATCGAGGTCACCAAGAGCAAGTTGGCCAAGCCGCTCGAGATGCACGGACAGAAGATCAACGAGGCCGTCTCCAAGGTCACCTGGACGGCCAAGGGCGACAAGGACGAGCGCGGCATCCGCCCGGGCGACTTCCAGCAGTTCCCGCTCTCCATCGGCCAGCTTCCCGAAGACGCCGACCAGCTGGTGTTCAAGGCCATCCAGACGTACGACAACAAGGAAGTCGTCCGCTGGATCGAGGAGCAGAAGGACGGCGCCGACGAGCCCGAGAGCCCGGCACCGGTCCTCAAGCTGACCGCGGCGACCGCCGACGAGCACGGCGCAGCCGCCGGCGCCACCGCGAAGGCAGCGGACAAGCAGACGACGGCCGCGTCGGACGAGTCCACCAGCGACACCACGGCCCGCGTCCTCGGCATCGTCGGCATCGTCATCGGCGCCGCGGGGGTGGCGTTCGGCTTCCTCGCCGGCCGCCGCCGCACCGCCTGACCCACAGCCCCATCAGTCCCACCGACCCACCAGGAATCAGTGCTCCATGCGTAAGAAAACGGTGCTGGCCGCGGCGTTCGTCGCCGCGGCCGCGCTCACCCTGTCCGCCTGCGGCAGCAGCGACGACGGCGCAAAGAAGCCCATCGCAGATGTGTCCGTCCAGGCCAAGACCAAGGCCGCGACGGTACTCGACCAGCCGTTCACCAAGCCCGACCTCGTCCTCACCGACACCCACGGCAAGAAGTACGACCTCCGTGAGCAGACCAAGGGCAAGCCGACGCTGATCTACTTCGGCTACACCAACTGCCCCGACGTCTGCCCGCTCATCATGAGCAACATCGCCATCGCCAAGAAGTCCCTCCCCAAGGCCGACCAGGACAAGCTCCAGGTCGTCTTCGTGACCACCGACCCCGAGCGGGACACCCCGGCCTCACTGGGCAGCTGGCTCAAGGCCCAGGACACCTCCTTCATCGGCCTCACCGGCGACTTCCCGACCATCCAGGCGGGCGCGCGCCAGATCGGCATCGGCATCGACGCCCCGAAGAAGGAGAAGGACGGCACGATCGTCTCGATGCACGGCTCCCAGGTCATCGCGTTCTCCCCGAAGACCGACAAGGGGTACCTCGTATACAGCGAGGACACCTCACCCGACGACTACACCAAGGACCTCCCCAAGATCGCCAAGGGGGAGACTCCGTGAACCGCCGCACCACCCTCGCCGGCATCATCGCCCTCACCACCGGGCTGACGCTGGCAGGGTGCTCGTCCTCGGACAGCAAGCCCGACCTGAAGGTGACCGGCGCGTTCATGCCGCAGCCCGTCAGCGACATGGCGGCCGGTTTCCTCGTCGTCAAGAACAGCGGCGGCACGTCCGACCGGCTCACCTCGGTCACCAGCCCGCTCTCGGACGACGTCACGATCCACGAGACGAAGAACCAGACGATGCGCATGGTGACGTCCTTCGAGGTGCCCGCGGGCGGCGAGCTGGATCTGGAACGTGGCGGGAGCCACATCATGTTCATGAAGCTCAAGCAGCAGCCCAAGCAGGGCGAGAAGGTATCCGTGGAACTGCACTTCGAGAAGGCCGACCCGATAAAGGTCGACCTTCCCGTGAAGGAGACCACCCACAACCCGAAGAAGCAGTGAGGGACTGACACACCATGACAGCCACCGCCCCGCACTTCGGACCGTCCCCGTCCACTCACGCGCCACGCCGCCCACTCGCCGCGGCCGCACTCCTCGCCGCCCTTGTCGGCATGGTGTTCGGCCTGCTGCTGGGCGGCGCGGGCCCCGCGTCCGCGCATGCCGCGCTCACCGGGAGCGATCCGCAGGACGGGGCGGTGGTCGACACCGCTCCCAAGGAAGTAACTCTCACCTTCTCCGAGCAGGTCGCCATGGGCGACGACTCCATCAGGGTCCTGGACCCGGGCGGCAAGCGCGCCGACACCGGCGCCGCACCACGTGATCTGCAGAGCGGCTCCACCGTGAAGTACGGCGTCTCACTGCACACCGGGCTGCCCGACGGTACGTACACCGTCGCCTGGCAGGCCGTCTCCGCGGACAGCCACCCCGTCTCGGGCGCCTTCACCTTCTCCGTCGGAGCCCCGTCCAAGACCACTGTCGCCCTCCCGACGGACGAGGCCGGGGGCGGCCTCGTCGGCACCCTCTACGGCATCGCGCGCTACGCCGCGTACGCCGGTTTCATCCTGCTGGCCGGCGGCGCTGCCTTCGTACTGGCCTGCTGGCAGCGCGGCGCGGGTGCACGCCCCCTGCAACGCCTGGTCGTGCGCGGTTGGATGACCCTCACCGCGGCCACCCTGGCCATGCTGCTCCTGCGCAACCCGTACACCGGCTCCGGGAAGCTCGCGGACGCCTTCGACCTCGATGGTCTGAAGGCCGTGCTCGACACCAAGCCCGGGGCTGCACTCGTATCCCGGCTGCTGCTGCTCGGCGCCTCCGCACTCTTCGTCGCCGTGCTGTTCGGGGCGTACGCGAAGCGCGAGGACGAACGCGAGAAGAAGGACCTCACCTTCGGTCTGGCCATCGGCGGCACGGTGATCGCCGCCGGAATCGCCGGGACCTGGGCACTCGCCGAACACGCCTCGACCGGGATCCAGCCGGGCATCGCCATGCCGGTCGACGTGCTGCATCTGCTGGCCGTCGCGGCCTGGCTGGGCGGGCTGGCGGCCCTGCTGGTCGCGCTGTACCGGACACCGGACATCGAAGCCGAAGCCGTACGGCGCTTCTCCCGCATCGCGTTCGGCAGCGTGCTCGTGCTCACCGCAACCGGGATCTACCAGTCCTGGCGCCAGGTGGGCACCTGGCCCGCGCTCACCGGCACCGGGTACGGGCAACTGCTGCTCGTGAAGGTGGGACTCGTTGCTCTCCTGGTCGGGATCGCCTCGATCTCGCGCCGCTGGACCACACGGCTGGTCACGAGCGGAGCCGGCGGTGAGGGAGCGGAGCCCCGGGCCGACGCCAGGGACGAAGCCGAAGTCGAGGAGTCCCAAGCCCCGGGTACATCGGACGCCATGGCCGAGGACCCCGCGCGGGCGGCCCAGCTCGCCCGGCAGAGGGCCGCCGTGGTCACCGCCGAGAAGAAGCGGATCCGCGATGCCGACCCCGACCGGTCCGGGCTCCGCCGTTCGGTGCTGGCGGAGGCAGGGGTCGCCGTGGCGTTGCTGGCCGTGGCGACCGTACTGACCTCGACCGAGCCGGGACGTACCGAGGAAGAGGCGGCCCGCACCTCGACGGCGGCAACCGCCCCCGCGGCCGAAGGCCCGGTCAATCTGACGCTGCCCTTCGACACAGGCGGCAAGAACGGCAAGGGAACGGTGCGGATGGATATCGACCCCGCCCGTACCGGTGCCAATGAACTCCACATCTGGATCGACAGCATCGACGGCAGGGCCATGGACGTCCCCGAGCTGAAGCTCGCCTTCACTCTGGGGTCCAAGGACATCGGCCCGCTCCCCGTCGTCCCTGTCCGGCTCACCGAGGGCCACTGGACGGCGAGCGACGTCCAGATCCCGATGGCGGGCAACTGGAAGGTCGCGGTGACCGTGCGTACGTCGGACATCGATCAGACGACCATCGACAAGAACGTGAAGATCGGCTGAGCAGGATCGTGAGCGGAAACAGCAACAGGAAGACCTCCACAGGCAGCGGGGACGACACAGCCCGTGGCAACGGCGCCATCTCCCGGAGGCGGCTGCTCGGCAGCGCGGGCGCGGCCGGTGCGACCGGGCTGGTACTGGGTGCGGCGGGCGGCGCGACCGGCTATGCGGCGACCCGGACCGACGAGCCGACCGCTCTGACCGCGGTCGGCTCCACCCAGGTGATGTTTCACGGGAAACATCAACCGGGGATCACCACTCCGCTTCAGGCCCGCGGCCATCTCATCGCCTTCGATCTGGCGCCCGGTGCGGGACGGAAGGAAGCGGCTGCCCTGATGCGCCGATGGTCGGCCGTGGCCCGGCGCCTGATGGCCGGCGATGCCGCCGACAGCGGTGCGGCGGGCGGCGCCACCCATGACACCGGGATCGCGCTGGATGCCGGACCGTCCTCGCTGACCGTCACCTTCGGCTTCGGCCGCACCTTCTTCGAGCGCACCGGCCTGGTCGGTCGGAGGCCACCGGGACTCGACCCGCTGCCGCCGTTCTCCTCCGACCACATCGACGCCAAGCGCTCCAACGGTGACCTCTGGGTACAGATCGGCGCCGACGACGCACTCGTCGCCTTCCACGCCCTGCGTGCCGTTCAGAAGGAGGCCGCCCCGGCTGCCAGGGTCCGCTGGCAGATGAACGGCTTCAACCGTTCCCCCGGCGCCACCGCGCAGCCGATGACCGCCCGCAATCTGATGGGCCAGATAGACGGCACCGGCAACCCGAAACCCGCCGAGAGCGACTTCGACCGGCGCATCTTCGTTCCGGCCGGGACCGATACGAAGTACGACTGGCTGGCAGGCGGCTCGTACGCGGTCGTCCGGCGGATCAGGATGCTGCTCGACGACTGGGAGAAGCTTCCGGTCGGACGGCAGGAGCAGGTCATAGGGCGCCGCAAGAAGGACGGTGCTCCGCTGAGCGGTGGTGCCGAGACCACCGCGATGGACCTCGACAAGGCGGGCCCGGACGGCAAGCTCCTGATCCCGGACAACGCCCACGCCCGGATCTCCTCCCCCGAGAAGAACGGCGGCGCGGCCATGCTGCGGCGCCCCTTCTCGTACCACGACGGCATCTCGGCGGACGGCACTCCGGACACCGGGCTGTTGTTCATCTGCTGGCAGGCGGATCCGCTGCGGGGGTTCGTTCCGGTGCAGCGCAAGCTGGACCGCGGCGATGCCCTGTCGCCGTTCATCCGGCACGAGGCCAGCGGCCTGTTCGCGGTGCCGGGCGGTGCGGCGGACGGCGAGTACGTGGGTCAGCGGCTACTGGAGTCCTGAGAGACCGGGGCGCATTATGGTGACGGTATGTCCGCCACGCGCTACGCATATCTCGGCCCTGAAGGCACCTTCACCGAGGTCGCCCTCCGTACGCTCCCGGAAGCCGCCACCCGCGAACTCGTCCCGATGGTCTCCGTACCGGTGGCTCTGGACGCGGTACGCAGTGGGGCCGCCGCGGCAGCGCTCGTACCGATCGAGAACTCCGTCGAGGGCGGCATCACCGCGACGCTCGACGAGCTGACCACCGGCGAACCGCTGATGATCTACCGCGAGGTGCTGCTCTCCATCACCTTCGCGCTGCTGGTGCGGCCGGGCACCAAGCTGTCCGACATCAAATCGGTCACCGCGCACCCGGCCGCGCAGCCGCAGGTGCGCAACTGGATGGCCGCCCATCTCCCGGACGCCGTATGGGAGTCGGCGGCCTCCAACGCCGACGGTGCCCGGCTGGTGCAGGAGGGACGGTACGACGCCGCCTTCGCCGGTGAGTTCGCGGCGGCGACCTACGGTCTCGAACCGCTGGTGACCGATATTCATGACGCGGTGAACGCGCAGACCCGCTTCGTCCTGGTGGGCCGCCCGGCCCGGCCGGCGGCGCCGACGGGTGCGGACAAGACGTCGGTGGTCATCTGGCTGGGCGAGGACCACCCTGGTGCGCTGCTCGAACTGCTCCAGGAGTTCGCGGTGCGCGGGGTGAACCTGATGCTGATCCAGTCGCGGCCGACCGGGGCCGGCATCGGGAACTACTGCTTCGCCGTGGACGCCGAGGGGCACATCGCGGACCGCCGGGTCGGCGAGGCGTTGATGGGGCTGAAGCGGATCTGCCCGAAGGTACGGTTCCTCGGCTCGTACCCGCGGGCCGGGGTGGCGTTGCAGGATGTACGGCCACCGCGGGCGGGGACGTCGGACGCGGAGTTCACGGAGGCCTCCGACTGGCTGGCCCGCAATCTGGACGGCCGGGGCTGACGGCGGTCCGGGGCTGTCGTTCCCGGGACCGGCAGTCCCCGGGAACGGTGCGTCCGGACGTCGGGCGTCGGTGCGTCCAGGCGTCGGTGCGCCTGAAGCGCCCCGTGCTATCTACCGCTTTTCATCATCCACAGAGTTATCCACAGGGGTGGTTCTCGACCTGGGGACAAGTCGACACTCCAATGCGACATGGTCGACATATCACTCCAGTCGACCCAGAAGCATCCACAGGCCAACGAGTCGCCGCGGTTGCCCCGTGTCACCTGAATTCCATTGATCAACTCTTTTGGGCGGCGAATTCCCACCCGAACGAGCGTCTGAAGCGGGTTTGAACGGGGAATCCATGAGCCCCCACACGACTTTCGGAATGATCTCTTCCGGTGTCCACAGATCTTCCTCACAGCCTGTGGATAACCTTGAGGGGCAACCACACCTGTGGACAAGCGACACCCAACTCCCCTGCCAGGCAAGGCGGATGCGTCAAGACGGTCGATACCTTCTGCCCCATTCAGGGGAATAAACTCTCTTCATTGACGCTCGAGATCAACTTCAGCCACGTAAATATCCTCCAGCATTATCAATTCAGGCAATTCGGGCAAAATGACACGCTTGGCAATATCGGTTCGAGCTGGAGAAGCGCACACCGGTAGCCTGGAGGGGTGATTGACCTTCGCCTGCTCCGTGAGGACCCCGACCGTGTTCGCGCCTCCCAGCGCGCCCGTGGAGAGGACGTCGCGCTCGTCGACGCCCTTCTCTCCGCCGACGAGCGGCGCAGGTCGTCCGGCGTCCGCTTCGACGAACTCCGCTCCGAGCAGAAATCGCTCGGCAAACTCATCCCCAAGGCTTCGCCCGAGGAGCGTGCCGAGCTCCTCAGGAAGGCCGAGCAGCTGAAGGCCGACGTCAAGGCGGCCGACGCGGCACAGGACGAGGCCGACGCCGAGGCCAGGAGCCTGATGCTCCAGCTCGGCAACATCGTCCACGAGGACGTGCCGGTCGGTGGCGAGGAGGACTTCGTCGTCCTGGAGACACACGGCACGATCCGCGACTTCGGGGCCGAGGGCTTCGAGCCCAAGGACCACCTGGAGCTCGGTGAGAAGCTCGGCGCCATCGACATGGAGCGTGGCGCCAAGGTGTCCGGTTCACGCTTCTACTACCTGACGGGTGTCGGCGCGCTGCTGGAGCTCGCCCTCGTCAACGCGGCGATCGCGCAGGCCACCGAAGCCGGCTTCGTCCCGATGCTGACGCCTGCGCTGGTCCGCCCGCGCGCCATGGAGGGCACCGGCTTCCTCGGCCAGGCCGCGGAGAACGTGTACCACCTGGAGAAGGACGACTTCTACCTGGTCGGCACCTCCGAGGTCCCGCTCGCCGCGTACCACATGGACGAGATCATCGAGGCCGACAAGCTGCCGCTTCGGTACGCGGGCTTCTCACCGTGCTTCCGCCGCGAGGCCGGTACGTACGGCAAGGACACCCGGGGCATCTTCCGTGTCCACCAGTTCGACAAGGTCGAGATGTTCTCGTACGTCGACCCCACGGACGCCGAGGCCGAACACCGCAGGCTCCTGGACTGGGAGAAGCAGTGGCTCACCGCTCTTGAACTGCCGTTCCAGGTGATCGATGTCGCCACCGGCGATCTGGGTGCCTCGGCCTCCCGCAAGTTCGACTGCGAGGCGTGGATCCCGACGCAGGGCAAGTACCGCGAGCTGACGTCCGCTTCGAACTGCGACGGTTTCCAGGCGCGCCGTCTTTCCGTCCGGATGCGCGACACCCGCGACGGCAAGAAGGTTCTCCAGCCGCTGGCGACGCTGAACGGCACGCTGTGCGCCGTACCGCGCACGATCGTGGCAATCCTGGAGAACCACCAACTGGCTGACGGTTCCGTACGGGTGCCCGAGGTGCTCCGGCCGTACCTGGGCGGGCGCGAGGTTCTGGAGCCGGTCGCCAAGTGACCTTTCCGTACAAGCTCGTCGCGACCGATCTCGACGGCACTCTGCTGCGTGACGACGACACGGTCTCCGAGCGCACCCGTGAGGCACTGGCCGCGGTCACCGCGGCCGGTGCCGCGCACATCATCGTCACCGGTCGCGCTGTCCCATGGACCCGGCACATCCTGGACGACCTGGGTTACGAGGGGCTCGCGGTCTGCGGCCAGGGCGCGCAGGTCTACCACGCGGGTGAACGCAAGCTGCTGACCTCACTGACGCTGGACCGGCAACTCGCCGGTCTCGCGCTGTCCAAGGTCGAGGCCGAGGTCGGCCCGTTGGCGTTGGCGGCGAGCCGCGACGGGCTCGACGGCGAAGTGCTCGTCGGCCCCGGCTACCGCGTACAGGAAGGGCCGCTTCCGGCTGTCTTCGCGGAGGACCCGGCAGAGTTGTGGTCGGCCCCTCTGAACAAGGTCTACATCCAGCATCCCGATCTCGACGACGACGCACTGGCGAAGGCCGCACGATCGGCCGTCGGCAACCTGGTCGACGTGGTCATGGCCGGTCCTGGTGTGGTGGAGATCCTGCCGCTGGGGCTGAGCAAGGCCACCGGACTCTCGCTGGCCGCGCGCCGACTGGGTCTGAAGGCCGCTGACACTCTGGCCTTCGGTGACATGCCGAACGACATCCCGATGTTCGCCTGGGCACAGCGGGGTGTGGCAATGGCCAATGCGCATGAGGACCTGAAGGCCGTGGCACAGGAGATCACCGCGTCCAACGAGGATGACGGCATCGCTGTGGTTCTGGAGCGGCTGCTCCAGTCGTACGGGTAAAGACAGAGGTACGGGCGCGGGCGGTTGGATCGGCTGCTCCACTCGTCCCGGTACTTGACACTGTTGCTGCGGAGGATGCGCGGATCGAACGCGCGCGGGGTTCACGACCCCGACGACGGCTTAGCAAGCCGCTGCCTTACCACTCGGCCAATCCTCCGGGTGGGCGGCCGCACGATGCGCAGAAACCGCCCCGGGCGTCCTGCTCCGATCGGCACGGCGGAATCGTCGGTGACTACTCCGGCGCCGGCTCGGGCCCGCCCTGCTGGGAACTCGACGGACTCGGACTCTCGGTCATCGTCTCGCTCCTCTCCCGGCCTGTGGCATGCGGCTGTTGTTTTCGGGGCGTGCTGCGCGGGTTTCGGCGTGTGCTGCACCAACTACTGTGACCGGGGCGGCCTTTCGGCGCCACCCATTTTCCGGGCAATACCGAAAGGCCGTGAACGGCCTTCGGATCAGCGCTGCTTGTTGCGGCGGCTCAGATCCTTCAGGTGGCGGGCGAGATCGTCCATCCTTCCGTCGATACGGACGATGTCCTCGGAGAGGTGGCCCAGCCGCACGCTCATGGCGCCGACGACCTGATGCGTGATGTCCATCCTCCGGTCGAGGCTGTCGAGCCGGTGCGACATCCGGTTGAGGACGGGCCCGAGCTCCTGAAGCGCGCTGCCCACTCCTGCGAGGCAGCTCTCGATCCGGGTGACGCGGTGTTCGAGCGAGGCATAGCCCGCGCGCAGGTCCTGCTCGGCGTCGAGCAGATACGTACGGACGCATCGGGCGATGTCGCTGTCGCGAAGAAGCATCGCGACGTTGAGCACGGTCCTGCGGGTGTAGAGCCTGAGCCGAGTCGCCGCCTGTGGATAACTTTCCGGCCCCTCACCTGCCCATAGCGACAGCATGTCGCTATGGAAGGAGCGCAGCTCAGCGCCGCGCAGCACTCGCATCCCGTTGCCCTGGAGCTCGTTCTGATGGCGGTCCGTGAGCCTCCTGACCGCGGTTGTGGATACTTCGAAGTAACGAGCCACATCCTCTGTGCGAAGGTGAATTCCGTCCGGGAGGACGACAAGGCTCTTGACCTTGTCGAGGACGTCGACGCGCCCCATCTGTTCGACGCGCAGCGCACGCGATTCGAGCAGGGCAACTTCCGTGGGCATGGACATGCCTTCCGATCGTGAAACCGACGATGGACAGCCCTGTCCCGGGCTTGAGGGGCGGAGGACGCTCACGGTTGCCACTCACTCAATGACCGACCCGGCGGGTGCTCCCTCACCGGCATCGACAATCCCTGATTTCACGAAAGCTACGTCGTCACAGATTCCAGTTGCCTCCACGCACCCTGCACAACGAACCGATAACCGTACAGTTACGCGTACTACTGTCCGAAATGTGTCAACCCCCGCCCAGGGGCGAGGGTTGACGAAGATCGAAATGATCGTAAACGGAGCACGGCAGAGGTATCCGGGGGAAGCCCCCCGATCACTCCTCGCCGGCCAGCTTCAGTGTGCGCAGCTTCTGACCCGCGTACCAGGTCGCCGCCACCGTGACCGCCACCAGCAGGACCGTCGCGACCGGCAGCCCGACATCGGAGGTGATCGCGCCGGCCCCGCCGACCTTCTCGGCAACCGCGAGGGACCACTGCTGAACGCTGAGCGTGCGCGCCCCCGGCACCAGGGTGCCGAAGAGGGCCTCCCACACCAGCGCGTAGACGAGGCCGAAGACGACCGCGTGCCGGCTGACGGTGCCCAGCAGCAGGAACACCGAGCTGTACGCGATCGAGGCGACCAGCGCGGCAATGGTGTAAGCCACCGCGATCTGCTGGCCGTTTCCGTTGAGGATCAGCCCCGCGATCAGCGTGGGCAGTGCGGAGAAGACCATCGTGACGGCGATGGCCACAATCAGCTTGGTGAAGATGATCGTCGGCCGCTTCACCGGCTTGGCCAGCAGATAGACGATCGATCCGTCGTCGATCTCGGGACCGATGGCTCCGGTTCCGGCGATCACGCCGATCAGCGGCACCATCGTGGCGATGGCGAAGCCGCCCAGCACGTCCGAGGCGACCTGGTCATCGACTCCGGCGAACGCCCGTACCGCCACGGCGATGACCACCAGCAGCGCCGGCAGGACGAAGAGGATGGCGGCCCGGCGCCGGCCGAGCAGGGCCCGGTAGGTGAGCCGGGCGACTGTGGGGTCGTACATGACGCTTCACAGCTCCTTTCAGGCCACTACTCAGGCCGCTACGAGATAGGAAAAGACCGATTCGAGGGACTCATCGGACGGCGAAACGGTCAGAAGGCGAATTCCGTGGTCACGTGCGACCTTCGGCAGCAACTCGGTGAAGCGTCCGAAGTCGACCGCCTGGATACGCAGGGCCTGTTCGCCCAGGTCCACCTCGATACCGGCCGTCGACGGGTCGGCGATGAGCGCGGCAGCGAGGGCTCGGTCATCGCTGGAACGTACGAGATAGCGGTGCGGGCGGTCCGTCATCAGCCGGCGGATCTTCCGGAAGTCACCGGATGCCGCGTGGCGTCCCGCCACGATCACCTCGATGTGCGAGGCGAGTTGTTCGACCTCTTCGAGGATGTGGGAGGAGAAGAGCACGCTACGGCCCTCCGCCCCCATCCGCCGCAACAGCGCCATCAGCTGCATCCGCTGACGCGGGTCCATCCCGTTGAACGGCTCGTCGAGCAGCAGCACCGACGGTTCGTGGACCAGGGCGGACGCCATCTTCACGCGCTGGCGCATGCCCTTGCTGTACGTCGAGATCTTGCGGTCCTGCGCGTACTCCATCTCGACCGTGGCCAGCGCCTTCTGCGCCGCCGCATCGCCGAGTCCCTGCAGTTCCGCATTGGCGACGACGAATTCGCGGCCGGTCAGGAAGTCGTACATCCCTTCCCGTTCCGGCACGATCCCGATCTCCTTGTACACCGCTTCATTGCGCCAGATCGGCCGGCCGTCGAGCGTGACCGTGCCGGTCGACGGGGCGAGGAAACCGGCCATCATGTTGATCAGCGTGGACTTTCCCGCGCCGTTGGGGCCGAGCAGCCCGGTGACACCCGGGCCGACCGTCATGCTCACGTCGTTGACGGCGACCACATTGCCGAACCAGCGCGAGGTGTGGTCGATCTCGATGGTGGTCACAGCCCGACCCTCCGGTAGCGGCGCATCAGTACGGCGTACGAGCCGGCGACGAGCGCGAGAACAACGATCAGATAGACCACACCGGAGCCAGCCCCCGGGCCTTCCCCTCCGGGGAAGGCCGAATTCGCCCCGAGGAACGCGGTCTGTACACCACCGATCAGCGTGATGGGGGAGAAGAGCCCCAGCCACTCGATGGCCCCCGCCGAACCCGTCTGCCAGGCAATGGCCTGGACCGTGGAGACCGCGCCGTAGGAGATGGTCAGTACGGCGATCACCGCGGCGACACCGAAACCGCGGCGCGGTGTCAGAGCGGCCATCACCAGGCCCAGTCCGGCGAAGAGCACGGACAGCAACGCCACCGAAACCAGCCCCTGTCCGAACCCCTTGGTCTGCTCGGCGAAGTCGAACTTCCCCAGCAGTGCGCCCACATAGAGGATGACGAGCGGCGCCCCGGTGAGGATGAAGAGCGCGGACGCCATGGCCGCCAGCTTCGCGACGACATAGTCGACCCGCTCGATCGGCCGCGAGAAGTACAGCGGCACGCTCTTGAAGCGCAGGTCACGGGAGACCGACTGCGGTGCCTGCGCGGCGAGGAAGAGTCCGATGACGGCCTGCAGAAAGATCGCAAACGCCGTGTACTTGATCGGCAGAGCCGTGGCTCCCGGGGTGGCGATGGCGACCGCGACGATGACCGCCGCGACCATGCACATCACACCGAACAGCAGCATCGGCAACACCTTGGACTTCGCGGAACGCCCCAGTCCGAAGGAGCCCCGCAGGGACTGCGAGTAGAGCGAGCGCCGCGCATAGCTGCGTCCCAGCCGCTTGCCGTCGTAGGAGCGGTACCCGATGTTGTGGATCCGGGAGGTCTCGCTCCCGCTCACGGCTCCGGTCTCAGTGCTCATCACGACCGCTCCCCTTCTGCTGTACGGCCCCGACAACCGCGGACACGGTCTGCGTGACGGCTGCGGCGTGCGGTGCCTCTTCGGTACGGAAGACCTCGGCGATGTGGTGGCGCCGCTGCTCCATCCGCACGAGACCGAGCCCGAGCCCGGCGACGCTGTCGCGCACGATGTCGTACGTCTCCTCGCCGGTCGCCTCGACCAGCAGGATGTGCCCCGCGCCGGGCAGCCCCTGCCCGTCGAGACCGTCATGGCCCACGAGGTTGACGCCGGCCCGGGTGAGGACCTGACGCAGCGCGTCGGTGCCGTCCGGGTGGGTGTCGCTGTCGGTGACCTCGACCGCGAGGGTCGTGGTGGTCTGCGTGAAGTCGCTGGTGGAGCTGGAGCGCAGAAGTGTGCCGCCGTCGATGACGACGACATGGTCGCAGGTGCGTTCCAGCTCACCCAGGAGGTGCGAGGTGACCAGGACCGAGATGCCGAAGTCCGTGTGTACGCGACGGATCAGCCCGAGCATCTCGTCGCGGCCGACCGGGTCGAGGCCGTTCGTCGGCTCGTCGAGCAGGACCAGCTGCGGGTCGTGGACCAGTGCCTGGGCCAGTTTCACGCGCTGCTTCATACCGGTCGAGTAGCCGCCGATGGGGCGGTATCGCTCCTCGTACAGACCGACGTGACGCAGTGTGTCGGCGGTGCGCTCGCGGGCTGCCGTCGGCGGCAGTCCGGACATCCGCGCCATGTGGACGACGAACTCGGTGGCCGAGACGTCCGGCGGCAGACAGTCGTGCTCGGGCATGTAGCCGACCCGCTCCCGGATGGCGGCGCCACTGGTGGCGACGTCGAGTCCGAGCACCGCGGCCCGGCCTTCGGTGGCAGGGGACAGACCCAGCAGGATCTTGATCAATGTGGACTTGCCGGCTCCGTTGGAACCCACCAGGCCGGTCACACCGGGTCCGATGTCCAGGGAGAGCCGGTCAAGCGCGGTCACCCGGGGGAACCGCTTGCTCAGGCTTTCGGTCGCGATCACAGTCACGCCTTCGAAGATAGTGGCGCGGACCACACCGGTCGTCAGCCCTGGCGGCTGGATCCGCATCAGACTCCAGGCGTACGGACCCGTAGGTGACCACCACGGGGGAGGAGCCCGGAAGTCGGGGGAAGGGCCGACCCGGGTTGTCCACAGGTCTCCGCACACCTCTTGACGCAGTCGCCGGACATTGTCACATTCATCAGTGTCACGTTACGGGCACGTACCGCACACGGCAGGGAACGGACGGTGGCATGACCTCGGCAGTGAAGGACGAACCGGCCCCGGAGCTGCGGGGGTTCAGAGAAGTACAACGTCTCGCGTACGACTGCGCCGAGGCGGTCGCCGCACGGCTCACGCCGGGGGTGACCGAGCGCGAGGCCGCCCGCATGCAGCGCGACTGGCTGCGCGAGCGCGGGGTGAGGGACTGGTTCCACCTCCCCTTCGCCTGGTTCGGGGACCGCACGGCGTTCGCCGGCTTCAAGGTGCCCCTGCAGTTCTTCCCGACCAACCGGAAGCTGGAGCCGGGGATGCCGTTCATCCTCGACATGGCGCCGGTGTACAAGGGCTTCACAGCGGACATCGGCTACTCCGGCTGTCTCGGGCTCACTCCCCTGCACGACAAGCTCCTGGCCGATCTGGAAGTCCACCGTGAGCTGATTCTGCGCGAGGTGCGGGAGCGGCGTTCGCTGCGCGAGATATACGAGGACGTCGAACGCCTGATGATCAAGCAGGGGTACGTCAACAGACATCGCGCCTACCCCTTCGGTGTCATCGCCCACAAGATCGACCGCGTCGCCGGGCACCGCTGGTCCCCCCATGTGTTCGGCTTCGGCACCCAGTCGCTCAAGGGCCTGCTGAGCGACGCACTGCACGGACACCGGGACGGCTGGTCGCCGCTGTGGAGTCCGTACCGCTTCTCCGACCATCCGCCGCAGCCCGGGCTGTGGGCGGTCGAACCCCACCTCGGATTCCGGGGTACGGGCGCCAAGTTCGAAGAGATCCTGGTGGTCACCGACTCCAAGGACCCCGAACAGAGCGCCTTCTGGCTGGACGACGATCTGCCGCATGTGCGGCGCTGGGCCGAGGAGAGGGTGGCGGCATGAGCCTGCCGGGAGCGCGCGAGCGCCGGGTGCGTACGGGCGGAATCGAGCTGTGTGTCGCCGAGTTGGGCGACGAGGGACGGCCCACGATCGTCCTCGTGCATGGCTACCCGGACAGCAAGGAAGTCTGGACGGATGTCGCCGGACAGCTGGCCGACCAGTGGCACGTCGTGCTGTACGACGTGCGCGGGCACGGCCGTTCCACAGCGCCGGCACCCCTGCGCGGCGGCTTCACCCTGGAAAAGCTCACCGATGACTTCCTGGCCGTCGCCGACGCCGTGAGCCCGGACCGGCCGGTGCATCTGGTCGGTCACGACTGGGGGTCTGTCCAATCGTGGGAGTTCGTCACGGTCGAGCGGACCGAGGGCCGGATCGCCTCGTTCACCTCGATGTCCGGACCTTCCCTGGACCATTTCGGGCACTGGCTCAAGCAGCGGATGACCCGGCCCACCCCGCGCCGGGTCGGCCAGCTGCTCGGCCAGGGCGCCAAGTCCTGGTACGTCTACATGCTGCATACGCCGGTCCTGCCCGAGCTCGCCTGGCGCGGCCCGCTCGGCAAGCAGTGGCCGCGGATTCTCCAGCGCATGGAGAAGGTGCCCGCGGGTGACTATCCGACGCCCTCCCTGCCGGACGACGCTGCGCACGGCGCCTGGCTCTACCGCGACAACGTCCGGGCCCGGCTGCGCAGGCCCCGTACCGACGCCTATGCGCATGTACCGGTCCAGCTGATCACGCCGACCGGCGACATCTTCTTGTCGGAGAAGCTGTACGACCAACTGGAGCTGTGGGCACCCCAGTTGGTACGCCGATCCCTGCCTGGCAAGCACTGGGTTCCGCGCACCAGGCCGGACCGGATCGCCTCCTGGATCAGTGAGTTCGTGGCAGCCAACGAGGCGGCGCGGGAGGACGGCCGGCCGGTGCAGGACACCACGCCGACCGGGGCGTACGCGGACCGGTTCGGCGGACAGCTGGTCCTTGTGACGGGCGCGGCGGGCGGCATCGGGCGGGCCACCGCTTTCGCCTTCGCCGAGGCGGGCGCACGCGTGGTGGCCGTGGACCGGGACGCGGAGGGAGCGGCCAGGACGGCGGAGATGGCCCGGCTGATCGGCTCCCCGGCAGCCTGGGGCGAAGCGGTCGACGTCAGTGACGAACAGGCGATGGAGAAGCTCGCCGAGAAGGTCGCCACCGAGTACGGCATCGTCGACGTCCTGGTCAACAACGCAGGGATCGGCCTGTCCGGCTCCTTCCTGGAGACCACGAGCGAGGACTGGAAGAATGTCCTCGATGTCAATCTGTGGGGTGTCATCCATGGCTGCCGGATCTTCGGCAAGCAGATGGCAGAACGTGGCCAGGGCGGCCATATCGTCAACACGGCTTCTGCTGCCGCCTATCAGCCTTCCCGGGCGCTGCCCGCGTACAGCACTTCCAAGGCGGCCGTGCTGATGCTCAGCGAGTGTCTGCGGGCCGAGCTCGCCGATCGGTCGATCGGGGTCAGCGCGATCTGTCCCGGCATCGTCAACACGAACATCACCACTACGACGCACTTTGCGGGCGCCGACGCCGCGGAGGAGAGGCGTCTGCAGAAGCGGACCAGCCGACTGTACGGGCTGCGCAACTATCCACCGGAGAGGGTCGCCGACGCGATCCTCAAGGCAGTGGTGCGCAACCAGGCCGTCGTGCCGGTGACACCGGAGGCCCGCGGCGCCTGGTTCCTGTCCCGGTTCAGCCCCGGTGCACTGCGCAGGATCGCCCGGCTGAAGCCGCCGCTGTGAGTAGCCCCGCGCAGTCGTCGGCGGTGGCCGGACGGTCCGCCACCGAGTACCGGATCGAGGACCTGGCGCATGCGAGCGGCGCCACGGTCCGTACGATCCGCGCCTACCAGGACCGCGGCCTGCTGCCGACGCCGGAACGGCGCGGCCGGGCCAATGTGTATCGGGACACCCACCTCGCCCGGCTCCGGCAGATCGCCGATCTGCTGGATCGCGGGTACACCTTGGCCAGCATCAAGGAACTCCTGGAGGCATGGGACACGGGCCGTGGCCTGGGCGGGGTGCTCGGGCTCGTTGCCGAGGTGCACGGTCCCTGGACGGACGAGCAGGCCGGCCGGATCACCCGGGCCGAGCTGAACACCAGGTTCGGTGGCAGCCCGGACGACGATGCGGTCGCCGAGGCGGTGGAGCTCGGCGTACTCGAACCCATCCCAGGACGGGACGATGAGTTTCTGATTCCGAGTCCTCAAGAGCTTTCAGTGGCAGTCGAGTTGCATGCAGCCGGTGTACCGCTCAGTGCAATCTCGGGCCATCTCAGGGAACTTCGCGGCCAGGTCGAGCAGATCGCCTCGCGTTTCCTTGAGTTCACCACGGAACACGTCTTCGCGCGCTATCTCGGTCATCGCCCGCCGACGGACGCGGACGCGGCAGCAGCGGCAGCCATGGTGCGCAGGCTGCGTCCACTGGCTCAGCAGACGGTGGACGCCGAACTGGCGCGTGCCATGCGAACGTTCGCCACCAGACATCTTCAGCATCATCTCGGCTCCGACACCCCACTCACCTCGGAGTCCTCGATCCCCATGACGCGCCAGGTGGATCTGCCATCGGAGACGATCCGCTCCGTGGAACGACTGGTTGGCCCGGAGAACGCCTCCGCCTTTGTCGCGGCAGCGGCCGAACGCGAGTTGCAGTCAAGGACATTGGATGCACTTGTCTCATCTAACAATGAAATACAGCAAATTACCCAAACCGGTTGATCCTTCAGGGCGTTGTCCACAGACTCGCCAATTAGCCTGTGGATAAACCAAGTTGGTTGTGGATCAAACCTGTGGACGAAAATTGCTACAGCGAATATAATTGCTGTAGTGAATCGGGGTGAAATCCGGATGCACGTGAACGACCGACGTGGGCACTCTGACGGGATGGACGACAGACACACCATCAAGGTGTCCAAGTACCTCTCGAAACACCTGCGACACCAGCCTGAGCGGATCGGAATCACGCTCGACGCCAATGGCTGGGTGACGATCGACGAACTGCTGCGCGCCACGGCCCGCAACAACTTCCCCATCACCCGGGCCGAACTCGACCATGTCGTCGCCGTCAACGACAAGCAGCGCTTCGCCGTCGAGGACGGCCGCATTCGTGCGAGCCAGGGCCACACCGTCCCGGTCGATCTCGCTCTCCCTCCGGCCGAGCCGCCCGTGTACCTCTACCACGGCACGGTGGGCCGCGTGCTGGACGCGATCCGCAGCGAGGGTCTGCGCCCCATGGCCCGCACCCACGTCCATCTCTCGCCCGACCGCGAGACGGCGACCAGGGTCGGCGCCCGGCGCGGCCGCCCCGTCGTCCTGTCGGTGGACGCGGCCGCGATGCACCGCGCGGGCCACACCTTCTATGTCAGCGCCAACGGCGTCTGGCTCACCGCTTCCGTACCGCCCGCATTTCTGCGTTTCCGCGACTGATCCCGGCGGCTGATCCCACGACCGGTCCCGCCCAGGGTCGGGGCGCTTCCACGAAGACGCCCACCGGTTGTCGGACCCGTAAGGTCGTAGTCATGCGTCTGAGCACTGTGATTCTGCCCATCCACCGCTGGAGCGAGGGCCAAAAGGTCTGGCAGCACGCCGAGGAGCTGGGGTTCCACGCTGCCTACACCTACGACCATCTGGCCTGGCGGACCTTCCGCGACGGGCCGTGGTTCGGCGCGGTACCGACCCTCACCGCCGCGGCCGCGGCCACCCAGCGGCTGCGCCTGGGCACTCTTGTCACCTCCCCCAACTTCCGGCACCCCGTCACGCTCGCCAAGGACCTCATCACACTGGACGACGTCTCGGACGGACGCGTCACCCTCGGCATCGGCGCGGGCGGCAACGGCTTCGATGCCACGACGCTGCGCCGGAGCGACGAGGAGCCGTGGACGCCGCGCGAACGGGCCGACCACTTCGATGAGTTCGTACCGCTGCTCGACCAGCTGCTGCGCGAGCCCTCGGTGACGCACGAAGGCCGGTTCTACGCGGCGAACGAGGCCCGGAACATCCCCGGCTGTGTGCAGCGGCCCCGGCTGCCGTTCGCAGTGGCCGCCACCGGGCCGCGCGGGATGAGGCTCGCCGCGCAGTACGGCCAGGCCTGGGTCACCACGGGCGACCCGAAGCTGTACGAAGCGGGGACGCCGGAGCAGTCCGTTGAGGCCATCCGCGGACAGCTCACCAAGCTGAGCACGGCCTGCGAGTCCATCGGACGGGATGTCGGCGAGCTGGACAAGATCCTTCTTACCGGTTTCACGCCGGACCGCCCGCTGCAGTCCTTCGACGCCTTCGTGGATTTCGCGGGCACCCACTTCGCACTGGGCTTCACAGAGATCGTCATTCACTCGCCGATCCCGGACTCCGACTTCGCGGCGGACGAGGAGGTCTTCGAGCGCATCGCCACCGAGGGCCTGGCCCAGCTCGGCCACTGACGGACCCGGCTCGGCCACCGACCGGACGGCCACGCGTGCCGATCGGCCGGCACTACCGTTCGGGAACTGCAGGCATATGCGAAAGGCATGTTCCACTGGTCAGGGGCGCGCATCCTCATATGTGCGCCCCTCTGCACGCCCGTGCGCCTTCGTACGCGAGAATGGGCGAGTGACTTCAGCTACCGAATCGCCTTCTCCTGCCGCTCCCCGGCTGATCGCCACCGACCTGGACGGCACCCTGCTGCGCGACGACAAGACGGTCTCGGACCGTACGGTCGCCGCGCTCGCCGCCGCCGAGGAGGCCGGTATCGAGGTCTTCTTCGTGACCGGACGCCCGGCCCGCTGGATGGATGTCGTCAGCGATCACGTCCACGGACACGGCCTGGCGATCTGCGCGAACGGCGCCGCGGTCGCGGATCTGCATGCGAACGGCAAGCTGGTCAAGGTCCGCCCGCTGGAGCGCGACATCGCCCTCGACGTCGTGCACACACTGCGCGCCGCCGCCCCCGGCGTCTCCTTCGCCGTCGAACTGACCACCGGCATCCACTACGAACCGGCCTACCCGCCCTTCCACCTGGACCCGGGTGCCACCGTCGCGATCGCCGAGAAACTGCTCCATGAGGAGACGCCGGGTACCGGCGCCCCCGTGCTGAAGCTCCTCGCCCACCACGCCGAACTGGCCCCGGACGACTTCCTCGCTCTGGCCTGTACGGCAGCCGGCCACCGGGCCTCCTTCACCCGGTCCAGCCCCACGGCCCTGCTGGAAGTCAGCGGCCCCGGAGTCTCCAAAGCCAGCACCCTGGAGCTCTGCTGCGCCGAGCGCGGCATCTCACCCGCCGAGGTCGTCGCCTTCGGCGACATGCCCAACGACGTGGAGATGCTGCGCTGGGCGGGCACTTCGTACGCGATGGGCAACGCCCACCCGGCCGCGATCGCCGCCGCCTCCGGCCGGACCGCCACCAACGGCGACGACGGCGTCGCGGTAGTCATCGAGCGGATCCTCGCCGAGCGCCGGTCGCCCGACGCGGCACGCTGAGGCCCGCGCTCGGCAGTGTCCCCCGCCGGCCGGGCCCCTGAGCGCCCGACCGCCCTCAGATCGGCGCCTCCCACACCACCGTCGTGCCTCCGCCGCCCTCCCCGATGCCGGGCCCGAACCAGCTCGCGCCGCCGAGGGATTCCGCGCGGCGCGCCAGATTCCGAAGCCCGCTGCGCCGACCGCCCTCCGGGATGCCCACCCCGTCGTCGGCGACGGTCAGCCGCACCGCGTCCCTCCCGTCGGGCAGCGTGGCGGTCGCATCGACGACCACGTCGATCAGCGATGCCTCGGCATGCCGGAAAGCGTTGGACAGCGCTTCCCGCAGCGCAGCGATCAGGTTCTTGCCGGTCAGCTCGCCGACCAGCGAGTCGACGGGGCCGAGGAAGCGGTGCGAGGGCTTGAAGCCCAGCGGGACCGCCGCCATGTTGATCTCGCGCAGGACGCGGGTGCGCAGCCCGGACGGCGCCTCGGCCGGCTCCTGCTGCAGTGCGAAGATCGCGGTACGGATCTCCTGGATGGTCACGTCCAGTTCGTCGACCGCCCGTCCGACACCCGTCTGCACCTCGGGCACGACCGACCGGCGCTGGGCACTCTCCAACATCATCCCGGTGGCGAACAGCCGCTGGATGACCAGGTCGTGCAGATCGCGGGCGATCCGGTCGCGGTCTTCGTACACCGCGAGCCGCTCTCGGTCCCGCTGTGCCTCGGCCAT
Source organism: Streptomyces sp. Ncost-T10-10d (assembly GCF_900091955.1). Classification (GTDB taxonomy): domain Bacteria; phylum Actinomycetota; class Actinomycetes; order Streptomycetales; family Streptomycetaceae; genus Streptomyces. The sequence goes on along the minus strand of NZ_FMDF01000073.1, from coordinate 201,342 downwards.
CATCAGCGCGAGTGCGGCCTGCGAGGCGAACTGGGTCGCGAGGGTCCGTTCCGTCTCTGTGAACGGCCTCTCGCCGCGGGCGCGAGGGGTGGCGAGCGCGCCCAGCACCCGTCCACCGCTGTGCAGGGGCAGCAGCATGCTGGGGCCGAACCGGTGGGCCAGCGTGGTGACCATGCGGGGATCGGTGGCCGAGTCGTCCACGAAGACCGCCTCGCCGTCCAGCAGCTTCGTGACCACCGGGCTCTCCGGCCCGATGATCACCCCCAGCTGCGCAGAGGGGTTGTCCGCGGAGACGGCGACGATCTCCAGACCGCCCTCCTCGGCCGGCAACAACACGATCCCGGCGGCGGACGCGGCAAGATGGCGGGCCTGTTCGGCGACGACGGAGAGCGCGTCATCGGCGTCACCGCCGGACAGCAGGGCGGTGGTCACGGCCACCGAGCCGTCGATCCACCGCTCGCGCTGGCGTGCCGCCTCGTACAGCCGGGCGTTGCCGATGGCGATCCCGGCCTCCGTGGCGAGCACCCGCACCATGTGCAGGTCGTAGTCGTTGAACTCGCCCCCGTCGTCCTTCTCGGCCAGATAGAGATTTCCGAAGATCTCTCCCTGTACCCGGATCGGGACGCCGAGGAAGGTCCGCATCGGGGGATGGCCGGGCGGGAATCCGGCGAACCTCGGATCGGCCGTCAGATCGGCGAGCCTCACCGGCACCGGGTCGTGGATCAGTGCACCGAGCAGCCCCCGGTGCCCATTGGGGCGGTGGCCGATCTTGTGCGCCACCTCGTCCGAAACTCCGTACGTGACGAAATCGGAGAGCCCCGCGCCCTCCTCGTCGACGACGCCGATGGCGGCGTAGCGGGAGTGGGCGAGTTCCGCCGCCGTCTCACAGATCCGGTCGAGGGTGGAGTGCAGTTCGAGGCCCGTGCCGACGGAACGCATGGCTTCCAGCAGTTGCGGCACACGGGCGGTGAGTTCGGTGGACAGGCCCTGCAGGCTGCGTGTCGCCTCTGTCGCGGCTTCGAGTGAGTCCTTCGGGTCCTGCTCTGACATACCCCGAGACTAGTTAGTCCCTATTGGTGAGGAAAGTCGGCCATTCGTGCCGCCCGGCTCAGGCCCGTGCTCCCACGGCTTCCCCGGGCACCCGTACGGTCTCCCGCTCGCGCTCCAACATCCGGCGCAGCGGCCCGTCCTCAGCGGCGAGACCGGCGTACGGCCCTCGCTGCACGACTCGGCCGGCATCCAGCACCACCACCTCGTCGACGGCTTCGAGCCCTTGGAGGCGGTGGGTGATCAGTACCGTCGTACGCCCCCGGGTGGCGGCCAGCAGATCCGCGGTCAGGGCGTCCGCGGTCGCCAGGTCGAGATGCTCCGCGGGCTCGTCCAGAACGAGTACGGGAAAGTCGGCGAGGATCGCCCGGGCCAGGGCGAGGCGCTGGCGCTGGCCGCCGGAGAGGCGGGCGCCGTGTTCGCCGACAAGGGTGTCGAGCCCGTCGGGCAGCGCCTCGACCCAGTCGAGCAGGCGTGCCCGGTCGAGAGCGGCCCGCAGTTCCCCGTCCGTCGCACCGGTACGGGCCAGCCGCAGGTTCTCCCGGATGGAACTGTCGAAGATATGGGCGTCCTGGGCGCACAGCCCGACGAACTGCCGGACCGTGTCCCCCTCCAGTGCGGAGGCATCGACACCGCCGATCCGGTACGTCCCCGCCCGTGCGTCCAGCAAACGGAGAAGGACCTGCGCGAGAGTCGTCTTCCCGGAACCGGAGGGACCGACGACGGCGATGCGCCGGCCGGCCGTCAGCCTCAGGTCGACGGAGTCCAGGGCGTCCCGCTCCGCTTGCGCGTACCGGGCCGACAGCCCCCGTACCTCCAGCGGGAAGGGAGATCCGGGTGTCTCGGCCGGGCTGCCGGGTTCGTGCACGGGCAGTGGCGCGTCCAGCACCTCATACACCCGCTCCGCACTCCGCTTGACCCGCTGCCGGTACTGCACGGCGAGCGGCAGACCGGTCACGGCCTCGAAGGCGGCCAGCGGCGTGAGCACCACCACCGCGAGTTCCACGCCCGCGAGCCGCCCGTCGTATACGGCGGGGAGGGCGACGAGTGCGGTGGCGACGACGGTGAGGCCGCCGATCAGAGCGATGAGGCCGCCGCCGAGCGCGGTGGCGGTGGCCGCGCGGGCGGCGATGCGGGTCAGGACGCCGTCGGCCTCCCGGGTCCGCTCCGAGCGGGCGGGCAGGGCGCCCGCAACGGTCAGTTCGGCGGTCCCGCCGAGCAGGTCCGTGATCCGGGTGGCCAGATCGGCACGTGCGGGGGCCAGCTGGCGTTCCGCGTGGCGGGAGCAGGCGCCGCTGACCAGCGGTACTCCCGCTCCGGCCAGCAGCAGTCCGGCGGCCAGCACGACTCCTGCCGCAGGCAGGAGCCAGCCGATGAATCCGGCTGTCGCCGCCCCCACGACGACGGCGGTCCCGACGGGCAGCAGCCAGCGCAGCCAGTAGTCCTGCAAGGCGTCGACGTCGGCGACGAGCCGGGAGAGCAGGTCCCCGCGCCGGGTGCGGCGCAGACCGGCCGGCGCGATGCGCTCCAGCCCTCGGTAGACCGCGACGCGCAGCTCGGCGAGCATCTTGAGCACGGCGTCGTGCGACACCAGGCGCTCGGCGTAGCGGAAGACGGCCCGTCCGAGACCGAAGGCGCGGGTCGCGGTCACGGCAACCATCAGATAGAGCACCGGGGGCTGCTCGGAGGCACGGGAGATCAGCCAGCCGGAGACGGCCATGAGCCCGACGGCCGAGCCCAGGGCGAGACTTCCCAGCAGCAGCGCGAGCGCCAGCTGGCCGCGCTGTGCCCCTGCGGCCTCCCTGACCCGGGCCAGGACCTGACCCGAGCGGGCCGCGGTGTCCCTCAGCACCCCTGGCTCCGGCACAGTGTCACTCGCGCCGACGGGTGCGTTCGTCGGCCGTGGCACCGCGGCGAACGCCTCGGGCTTCTCCGGCCGAAGTGTCAGGCCCGGTTCCAGTGTCACCACCCGGTCGGCCACCGAGAGCAGCGCCGGGCGGTGGACGACCAGCAGCACGGTCCGCCCCGCCGCCAGCCTCCGTACCGCCTCGACGACGCCCGCTTCCGTCTCGCCGTCCAGGCTCGCGGTCGGTTCGTCGAGCAGCAGCAGCGGCCGGTCGGCAAGGAAGGCCCGCGCGAGCGCGAGGCGCTGACGCTGGCCGGCGGAGAGGCCCGCACCGTCCTCGCCGAGGAGCGTCTGCGCGCCGTCCGGCAGTTCCGCCACGAAGTCGTACGCCCCCGCGTCCCGCAGTGCTGCCGTCACGGCGTCGTCGTCCGCGTCCGGCCGGGCCAGCCGCACGTTCTCCGCGATCGTGCCTGCAAAGAGGTACGGGCGCTGCGGCACCCAGGCAATCCGTTCCCGCCAGTGCTCGGGGGCCAGCGTCGCCAGATCGACGCCGCCGATCCGCACCCGCCCCTCGTCGGGTGCCGTGAATCCCAGCACCACATCGAGCAAGGTGGACTTCCCGACACCGCTCGGGCCGACCAGGGCAACGGTCTCCCCCTCGTCCACCACCAACGATGCCCCGTCCAGCGAAGCTTCGGTACGGCCTTCGTGCCGTACGGTCACTCCCTCCAGCTCCAGCCGCAGCGACTCCGGAATGTCCTGCGTACCGCCCGGCCGGGGCTCGGTCTCCAGGACCGAGAAGATCTCCTCCGCGGCCGAGAGCCCCTCGGCGGCCGCGTGGTACTGCGCGCCGACCTGGCGGATCGGCAGATAGGCCTCGGGCGCCAGGATCAGCACCACCAGGCCGGTGTAGAGGTCGAGTTCGCCGTGCACGAGCCTCATGCCGATGGTGACGGCGACGAGGGCCACCGACAGGGTCGCCAACAGTTCCAGGGCGAAGGACGACAGGAACGCGATCCGCAGCGTGCGCAGCGTGGCCCGCCGGTACTGCGAGGTGATGGTGCGGATGGATTCGGCCTGGGCCTTGGCCCGGCCGAAGACCTTCAGCGTCGGCAGTCCGGCGACCACGTCCAGGAAGTGCCCGGAGAGCCGGGACAGCAGCCGCCACTGGCGGTCCATCCGCGACTGGGTGGCCCAGCCGATCAGGATCATGAAGAGCGGGATGAGCGGCAGCGTGACCACGGTGATCGCTGCCGAGACCCAGTCCTCGGTGACGATCCTGGCAAGGACCGCCACCGGGACGACCACCGCGAGTCCGAGCTGCGGCAGATAACGTGCGAAGTAGTCGTCGAGGGCGTCGACCCCACGGGTGGCGAGCGCCACCAGGGAGCCGGTGCGCTGTCCGCTCAGCCAGCCGGGCCCCAGCGCCGCGGCCCGCTCCAGCAGCCGGCCGCGGAGCTCGGACTTGACCGCCGCGCTGGCCCGGTACGCGGCCAGTTCGGTCAGCCACGAGACCAGCCCCCGGCCGAGCGCGACGGCCGCGAGCATGATCAGCGGAGTCCGCAGCTCGGAGACGGCCCGTCCGTCCTCGAACCCGCCCACCACCACTTCGGCGATGAGCATGGCCTGGGCGATGACCAGTGCCGCCCCGACAACTCCGAGTGCCACCACGGCTGCCAGGAAGAGGCGGGTGGCGCGGGCGTAGCGGAGCAGGCGCGGGTCGATCGGTTTCACGTGAAACAGCCCCCAGTGAGCTCGGTCGGCGGGCCGGGGCCTGTCCGGCGGATCAGGGTCGGGCAGGCCCCGGGTGCGTTCAGTGCGCTTCGGCGATGTGCTGCGTACCGATGCGCTTGCGGAACACCCAGTACGTCCAGCCCTGGTAGAGCAGGACGACCGGGGTGGCGATCCCCGCGCACCAGGTCATGATCTTCAGCGTGTACGGGGTGGATGAGGCGTTGGTGACCGTGAGGCTCCAGGCGTCATTGAGCGAGGACGGCATGACGTTCGGGAAGAGCGTCAGGAAGAGCATCGCGACCGCGGCCACGATGGTCACGCCGGAGAGCGCGAACGACCAGCCCTCACGTCCCGCCGCAATCGCGCCGATCGCACCGACCAGCGCCACCACGGCGATGATCAGCGCCAGCAGGCTCCAGCCGTCGCCGTTGTCGGTCTGGGTCCAGATCAGGAAGCCGAGTGCGAGCACCGCGGTGACCGGCCCGAGCTTGAGCGCCATCTTGCGCGCCCGCTCCCGGATGTCCCCGACGGTCTTGAGTCCCGCGAACACGGCACCGTGGAAGGTGAAGAGGGTGAGCGTGACCAGTCCGCCGAGGATGGCGTACGGGTTGAGCAGGTCCCAGAAGGTGCCCACGTACTCCATGTCGGCGTCGATCTTCACGCCGCGCACAATGTTCCCGAAGGCCACACCCCAGAGCAGGGCCGGAATCAGCGAGGTCCAGAAGATCGCGTGTTCCCAGTTGGTCTGCCACTTCTCCTCAGGGCGCTTCGACCGGTACTCGAAGGCGACACCTCGCACGATCAGGCAGACCAGGATGATCAGCAACGGCAGGTAGAAGCCGGAGAACAGGGTGGCGTACCACTCGGGGAAGGCGGCGAAGGTCGCACCACCCGCGGTGAGCAGCCACACTTCGTTGCCGTCCCAGACGGGGCCGATCGTATTGATCAGAACCCGCCGCTCCTTGCGGTCGCGGGCCAGCAGCTTGGTGAGGACACCGATTCCGAAGTCGAATCCCTCCAGGAAGAAGTAGCCGGTCCAGAGGACGGCGATGAGTACGAACCAGACGTCGTGGAGTTCCATCTCTCAGCTCCTCTGCTCTCAGTAGGAGAAGGCCATCGGCCGGTCGGCGTCGTCATGGTCGTCGCCGCCGATCTTGGTGGGCGGGTTGAGGTCGGCCTCCGTGAGCTCCGGCGGTCCGGCCTTGATGTACTTCACGAGCAGCTTGACCTCGATCACCGCGAGCGCGGCGTAGAGCAGGGTGAAGCCGATCATCGAGGTGAGCACCTCGCCCTGCGAGACGCCGGGGGAGACCGCGTCGCGGGTCTGGAACACTCCGTAGACGACCCAGGGCTGACGGCCCATCTCGGTGAAGATCCAGCCCCAGGAGTTGGCGATCAGCGGGAAGAGCAGCGTCCAGAGCGCGACGATCCAGTAGCACTTGGCGAGCTTCGGGCTGAGAGCTTTGTTCTTGAAGAGGACCAGGTGGGGCACTTCGTCCTCACCGGTCCGCATCCCCGGCGGCAGCATGAACTTCCTTCGCGTCAGCCACAGTCCGAGGAGACCGAGGGCGAAGGACGCCATCCCGAAGCCGATCATCCAGCGGAAGCTCCAGAAAGCGACCGGGATGTTGGGCCGGTAGTCGCCGGGACCGAACTTCTCCTGCTCGGCCTTGTTGATGTCGTTGATGCCGGGGACGTGCGAGGTGAAGCTGTCGTCCGCGAGGAAGGACAGTATCCCCGGGATGGAGATCTCCACGGTGTTGTGGCCCTTGGCCACGTCGCCGACCGCGAAGATCGAGAAGGGTGCCGCGTCCTGACCCTCCCAGAGCGCCTCGGCGGCGGCCATCTTCATCGGCTGCTGCTTGAACATGACCTTGCCGAGCTGATCACCGCTGATGGCGGTGAGAAGTCCGGCGATCACCACGGTGACCAGTCCGAGCCGCAGCGAGGTCCGCATCACCGGGATGTGCTTCTTGCGCGCCAGATGGAAGGCTGCGATGCCGACCATGAACGCGCCTCCGACCAGGAAGGCGGCGGTGATGGTGTGGAAGAACTGGGCGAGCGCGGTGTTCTGGGTGAGCACATGCCAGAAGTCGGTGAGCTCGGCCCGGCCACGTTCCTTGTTGATCCGGTAGCCGACCGGGTGCTGCATCCAGGAGTTGGCCGCCAGGATGAAGTACGCGGACAGGATGGTCCCGATGGAGACCATCCAGATGCAGGCGAGATGGATCTTCTTCGGCAGCTTGTCCCAGCCGAAGATCCACAGTCCGATGAACGTGGACTCGAAGAAGAAGGCGATCAGTGCCTCGAACGCGAGCGGGGCACCGAAGATGTCGCCGACGAACCGCGAGTAGTCGGACCAGTTCATACCGAACTGGAACTCCTGGACGATGCCGGTGACGACCCCCATGGCGATGTTGATCAGGAAGAGCTTGCCCCAGAATTTCGTCGCTCTGAGGTACTTCTCGTTGTTCGTGCGCACCCAGGCGGTCTGCAGGCCGGCGGTGAGCGCGGCGAGAGAGATCGTCAGTGGAACGAACAGGAAGTGGTAGACGGTGGTGATACCGAACTGCCATCGCGCCAAGGTCTCCGGCGCCAGAGCCAGCTCCACGTCGTCTTCTCCTTACGTCGCCGTAGTCGCACCGGCAGTTTGCCGTTTTAATCCGACTAATCACGGGAGGAAACAGGACACGCTTGTGAACGCGTTCACATTCACAAGCAATTATGACGCACGGACTTTCGGGACGTTCGGGCGGGGTACCCCTCTTGGGATGTTCCGATCAATCCCCCCGAAGCAGACACATGGAAGCGCCTCGTTCCGGGCGCCTCTCAGGCCTCGAACGCAAAGGCCCCGCACCTCGGCGAACGAGGTACGGGGCCCTGGGCTTCCGGTGAGCGCAGGCGGCCTGCGCCGCTCTACAGCTCCTTGCGGTACGACTCCGTGACCTTCAGGAACAGATCGTTCGCCTCGTCCTCCCCGATCGAGACCCGCACACCCTCGCCCGCGAACGGCCTGACCACCACGCCGGCCCGCTCACACACCGCGGCGAAGTCGGCAGTACGGTCCCCGAGCCGCAGCCAGACGAAGTTCGCCTGGGACTCCGGCACGGCCCACCCCTGGTCCGCCAGAGTCCGCTGCACCCGGTCGCGCTCGCACACCAAGGAGCCGACCCTCCCCAGAAGTTCGTCCTCGGCGCGCAGCGAGGCCACCGCCGCGTCCTGCGCGAGCTGGCTGACCCCGAAGGGCACCGCCGTCTTGCGCAGCGCGGCCGCCACCGGCTCGTGAGCCACGGCGAAACCGACCCGCAGACCCGCCAGGCCGTACGCCTTGGAGAACGTCCGCAGCACCGCCACATTGGGCCGGTCCCGGTAGATCTCGATGCCGTCCGGCACCTCGACGTCGCGGATGAACTCCCTGTACGCCTCGTCGAGGACCACCAGGACATCGCCCGGCACCCGGTCCAGGAACCGCTCCAGCTCGGCCCGGCGCACCACGGTGCCGGTCGGGTTGTTGGGGTTGCAGACGAAGATCATCCGGGTGCGGTCCGTGATCGCGTCCGCCATCGCGTCCAGGTCGTGCACCTCGCCGTCGGTCAGCGGAACCTTCACCGAGGTCGCACCGCTGACCTGCGTGATGATCGGGTACGCCTCGAAGGAGCGCCAGGCGTAGATGACCTCGTCACCCGGGCCCGAGGTGGCCTGGAGCAGCTGCTGCGCCACACCGACCGAGCCGGTTCCGGTGGCGAGGTGCGAGACGGGCACACCGAAACGGTCGGCCAGCTCATTCATCAGACCGGTGCAGGCCATGTCCGGATAGCGGTTGAAGTTCGCAGCCGCGGCCAGGGCGGACTCCATCACCCCGGGCAGTGGCGGATACGGGTTCTCGTTGGAGGACAGCTTGAACGCAACCGGTCCGCCGGCGGCAGCCGGCTTGCCCGGTACATAGGCGGGAACGCCGTCCAGCTCGGCGCGCAGCTTGGGGCTCGTCTCGCTCACCGCAGGTCCTCCTCGACCGTCTGTACATATCAATACTGCTCACCTTATGAGGATTGGGCGCTGCTGCGAATGGCCGGAACGTCCAATCGTCCGGTGCGACCGGGAATGGGGGGGAGCGCTTCCCTCCCCGACGTGCGCCGGTGGCTCACTCCGTGGCGCGCGTCCCTCGAAGAGGTGAGATGAGACCTCTTCGAGACATCGGCTATTTAGTAGGCCCATCAAGTTCGATACATGACACATTGCGATGGATCCAGCCAACGCCCTTGATTTGCAAGGCATTTGGCGCTTATTGATCATGCAGAAACGTGCCTGTCAACAAGTGAATATGCGACCGGGCCAACCTCCCGTCCGCGCCCTACTATCGGCTCGCCATGACAGCAGCAGGGAAGCACCAGGTGAGCCGGGCGGAGACACCCCGGCGCGGCGGCCGGCAAGGACGAGCGGGAATCCGGGATGTGGCCGCCGCCGCCGGAGTCTCCATCACGACCGTCTCCGACGCGCTCAACGGCAAGGGCAGGCTCCCGGACGCCACCCGCCGCCATGTCCGCGAGGTCGCAGAGCGCCTGGGCTACCGCCCTTCCGCCGCGGCCCGAACCCTCCGTACCGGCAAGTCCGGCCTCATCGGCCTGACCGTGACGACCTACGGGGACGAACCTTTCACCTTCACCGAATTCGCCTACTTCGCCGAGATGGCCAGAGCGGCCACCTCCGCCGCGCTCGCCCGCGGTTACGCCCTCGTCATCCTGCCCGCCACCTCACGCCATGACGTCTGGTCGAACGTCGCCCTCGACGGCACCGTCGTGATCGACCCCTCCGACCAGGACCCGGTCGTCACGGAGCTCGTACGCCAGGGGCTGCCCGTCGTCTCGGACGGCCGGCCGGCCGGAACCCTCCCGGTCACCGCCTGGGTCGACAACGACCACCGGGCCGCCGTGCTCGACCTCCTCGACCATCTCGCCGCCGCCGGGGCCCGCCGCATCGGCCTGCTCACCGGCACCACCACCGACACGTACACCCGTCTCTCCACCACCGCGTACCTCCATTGGTGCGAGCGCGTGGGACAGGCCCCCGTGTACGAGTCCTACCCCGCCCACGACCCGTGCGCGGGTGCGGTCGCCGCCGACCGGCTGCTCGCCCGCCCGGACCGGCCCGACGCCGTATACGGGCTCTTCGACCCCAATGGCACCGATCTGCTGGCGGCTGCCCGCCGCTACGGTCTGCGCGTCCCCGAGGACCTTCTGCTGGTCTGCTGCAGCGAGTCCACCGTGTACGCGACGACCGAGCCCCCCATCACCACGCTCTCGCTCAAGCCGCGCAGAATCGGCACGGCGGTCGTCCAGCTTCTGATCGACGCCATCGAAGGCGTCAAACACGACGGACCGGTGGAGCAGGTCATACCGACAGAGCTCATCGTCCGGACGTCCTCGCAACGCCGTCCGCCCCGCACCACGGTCAGCGCACCGCGCTCTCCCGCCGGGGATTGATCAGGTGATTTCGGACCAAACGGCCGGTGAACCTGATGTGCGCCCGGATTCACCACCCCTGGTGCGTCACACAGCACGATCCGCATTCCTATGATGGGCGCACGACACCGCGGACCGCCCCGACCAGCAGGGCCCGTCAGGTGTACGGCGGCGCGACGGTGGTGGAGGGGTCGATGACACAGGGGGCCGGTCAGGAACCCGTGGTGCGGACTGCGACGTTGCGTGACTTCCGCGTACCGCCCTATGCGCAGACTCCGGTGCCGCCTGCACCGCCGCACCCGGGCAATGCCGTTCCGGGAGACGAGCTGCCGGAGGGGTACACACCCACCGAGCGCGACCTTCCCGTGATCAATCGTGGTGACACGGTCCAGGTACATGCCGTCCCCGACCCGCGGCCCGTACCGGAGCCGGGACTCGGGCCGCTGTACGTCGTCGGCGATGTCCACGGCTATCTGGACGAGCTCCACGCGGCCCTCGCCGAACAGGGCCTCATCGACGCCGAGGGCAACTGGTCCGCAGGCAATGCCCGGCTCTGGTTCCTCGGCGACTTCACCGATCGGGGCCCCGACGGCATCGGCGTCATCGACCTCGTCATGCGCCTCTCCGCCGAGGCCGCGGCCGCGGGCGGCTACTGCAAGGCCCTGATGGGCAATCACGAACTGTTGCTCATCGGCGCCAAGCGGTTCGGCGACACCCCGGTGAACTCCGGTGCGGGCACAGCCACCTTCCAGGCCGCCTGGCTGCTCAACGGCGGCCAGAAGAACGACATGGAGCGTCTTCAGGACGTCCACCTCCAGTGGATGTCCCGGCTCGACGCGATCGTCGAGGAGGACGGGCATCTGCTGATGCACTCCGACACGACGGCGTACCTCGACTACGGCGCCACCATCGAGGACGTCAACGACACCGTGCACGCCATTCTCACGCGTAACGACGCCGATGAATGCTGGGACCTCTTCCGGAAGCTCACCAAGCGGTTCGCCTTCCGCGACGAGGCGGGGCCGCAGGCCGTCCGGGAGCTGATGTCTTCCTACGGCGGTCAGCGCATCGTCCATGGTCACAGCCCCATTCCGTACCTTCTCGGCGAGGTCGGCTCGGAGGACGGCGAGGACGGCTCCGGCCCCGTGGTCGAAGGCCCGCACGTGTACGCGGACGGGCTCGCCATCGCCATGGACGGTGGAGTGACCATGGCCGGAAAGCTACTGGTCGTCCAACTGCCCCTGCATGACTGACGTTCTTCTGGGAAGACGCATCCACGACCAGACCACGCCGACCGCTGGGCCGATTTCCGGAAACCCCCTGTCACCCCGTGCCGTGGGCGCTCTACCATCGGCGTATCAGTAGCAGGCTCTCCTCCGTTTCCGCCCAACTGCCCGGTCCAGGCGGGTACTCAGGCCCTACGGAGCATCGGGGGATGCACATGAACAGCGCTCCGCACCTGCTGGCCGAGGACCGCCCCGAGTACGAGCGGATCCTCGACGACGCACTGCGTCACGCCCATGACCGACCGGATCTGGCCGCAGTCGGCGAGCGGCTCAACGCCGTGCAGCTGCGCACCATGGCGCTGGACGCCACGGCGCTGATCACCGGGACGGCCGCCGCCGAGTACGAGCACTATGTGAAGGCCCGCGAAGAGCTGCGCGGACCGGCCGAAGGAACGGGCCAGGATTCGGACCGCGGGTCCGGCACTGACGGCCCGAACCAGTCGGGCGCCGGCATAGGAGCCGTTGTCACGGTCCTGGCGCCCGTACTGGCCGGCACCGCCGCGTTCATATTCCTGCTGTCCGGCTATCTGCTGAGGCTGCTCAATCCGCCGCCGTCCTTCGCCTCCACCATGGTCGCCGCGGGCTGGTTCTTCGCGGCGGTCATGGCCGCCGCCATTCTGGCCGCCGCCGTCGGACTGCTCATCACCGCGCTGCGCAACGGGTCGACGGCGCAGCCCGTCGAGGATGCGGAGAACGAGTTGCCGGAGGATGTGGCGCGCGCCAGAGAGGCATGGCGCCACGCACTGCTGGAGCGCGGCATACTGCCGTTCCTGCGGGACGCGCTCGCTGACCCCGACGCCGGCCCCGCGTCGCGCACACCGCAGCCTTCGGCGAACCGCATCCCGAAGATCGGGTACAGCCGGCCGGACTTCACCAGCCCGGACGACGGCCCGGCGGCAGGCCCCCGCCCGACATTCACCAGCCCCGACTTCACCAGCCCCGACTTCGGCGGCCCCGAGCATGAGCTGGACTGACCGGGTTGCACCGGGCCCGTACCGACGACGGAACGCCGTCCGGAGAAGCCCTGGCCTCTCGGGACGGCGTTCCGTTACGCACGTCCTGCGTCAGTCCGCGATCGGCAGATAGACCCGGTTGCCGGCCGCCGCGAATTCCTTGGACTTCTCGGCCATGCCCGCGTCGATCTCCTCCTGGGAACCGCCGTGTTCACGACGGATGTCCTGGGAGATCTTCATCGAGCAGAACTTCGGGCCGCACATCGAGCAGAAATGCGCCGTCTTCGCCGGCTCGGCCGGCAGCGTCTCGTCGTGGAACTCCCGAGCCGTGACCGGGTCGAGGGCCAGATTGAACTGGTCCTCCCAGCGGAATTCGAAACGGGCGTCGGAGAGCGCGTCGTCCCAGTCCTGAGCCCCCGGATGCCCCTTGGCGAGGTCGGCCGCATGGGCCGCGATCTTGTACGTGATGACGCCGGTCTTCACATCGTCCCGGTTGGGCAGGCCGAGGTGCTCCTTGGGCGTGACGTAGCAGAGCATCGCCGTGCCCCACCATGCGATCATCGCCGCACCGATGCCCGAGGTGATGTGGTCGTACGCCGGGGCGACATCGGTGGTCAACGGGCCGAGCGTGTAGAAGGGCGCCTCCTCGCAGATCTCCTGCTGGAGGTCGATGTTCTCCTTGATCTTGTGCATCGGCACATGGCCCGGGCCCTCGATCATGGTCTGGACGCCGAACCGCTTGGCGATCGTGTTCAGCTCACCGAGCGTGCGCAGTTCGGCGAACTGGGCCTCGTCGTTGGCGTCGGCGATCGAGCCAGGGCGCAGCCCATCACCCAGCGAGTACGTCACGTCGTACGTGGCGAGGATCTCGCAGAGCTCCTCGAAGTGCTCGTACAGGAACGACTCCTTGTGGTGCGCGAGGCACCACGCCGCCATGATCGAGCCGCCGCGGGAGACGATGCCGGTCTTGCGGCGGGCGGTCAGCGGGACGTACGGCAGGCGCACGCCGGCGTGGACCGTCATGTAGTCGACGCCCTGCTCGGCCTGCTCGATGACGGTGTCCTTGTAGATCTCCCAGGTCAGCTCCTCGGCCCGGCCGTCGACCTTTTCGAGGGCCTGGTAGAGGGGAACGGTGCCGATCGGTACGGGGGAGTTGCGCAGAACCCACTCACGGGTGGTGTGAATGTTGCGGCCGGTGGAAAGGTCCATGACCGTGTCGGCGCCCCAGCGCGTCGCCCATGTCATCTTCTCCACCTCCTCCTCGATGGAGGACGTCACCGCGGAGTTGCCGATGTTGGCATTGACCTTCACCAGGAACCGCTTGCCGATGATCATCGGCTCGATCTCGGGGTGGTTGACGTTGGCCGGCAGCACGGCCCGGCCTGCGGCGATCTCCTCGCGCACCACCTCGGGTTCGACGCTCTCCCGGATAGCCACGTACTCCATCTCCGGGGTGATCTCGCCCCGGCGGGCGTACGCGAGTTGGGTCACCGGCTTCCCGTCCCGGCTGCGGCGGGGCAGGCGCGGGCGGCCGGGGAAGACCGCGTCGAGGTTGCGCAGCCCTTCCCCAAGCTCTCGGCTTCGCTCGAGCAGGGGAGACCCCATTCGCGGCGAGGTGTGCTTGAGCCCGTCGTCCTCGGGACGGGCGGGGCGGCCCGCGTACTCCTCGGTGTCGCCGCGCGCGGTGATCCAGTGCTCCCGCAGCGGTGCGAGCCCGCGACGGACATCGGTCTCGGTGGTGGGGTCGGTGTACGGGCCCGACGTGTCGTACAGCGTCACGTCCTTGCCGTTGGTGAGGCGCACCTGGCGGACCGGCACCCGGAGGTCCGGGCGTGAGCCCTGGACGTACCCCTTGTGCCAGCCGATGGACTTCCCGGCCTCGTCGCTCTGGTTCGAGGCAGGCGTGCGTGCGTCCGATGTGGTCATGAGACCTACTCCCTACGCCGGCATTACCCGGTAACAGGTTCGGCGGTCGGCGCAGCCTCTCCCGTACGGACGTACGGATATCAGCGCCCTCTCAGCCCGGTGCTCCGAGCTCCCGCGTGTGCAAAGGTTCCTCCACGCTAGCGTCCTGTCCGGCGTAATGAACAGAGGGCCCTTCTCTTCTTGCGATGATCGGCCGGTGACCTCCCCCCGTACCGACCCCGAACCCCACGGCCACTCGCACAGCCATGGCCCTGCCGCGCCCGTCTCCAAACATCTGCGCAAGGTCATCGCGGCCGTCCTGATCCCATTCGCCACCGCGGTCGTCGTCGGCCTGGTGGTGCTCTGGCCGGGCGGCGCGCCCCCGCACGAGCGGACCGGTGTCGGCTTCGACCGGCAGACCCAACAGGGAAAGGTGGTGAATATCGACAAGGTGGACTGCAAGGACGTGAACGCCGCCCGGACACCCATCAGCGGCGAGACCACCCCGCCGTCGGGGAGCGGACCCGGGCTGTGCGAGAAGGCCACCGTCGAGGTGACGACCGGTCACGACAAGGGCCGGACCTTCGTCGAGATCGTCCAGCCCGACGCACCCCGTCAGTTGCGCGAAGGGCAGGGCGTGGTCGTGGCGTACGCCCCCGACGCACCCCGTGATCTGCAGTACTCGGTGACGGATGTCAACCGGAAGTTCCCGATGACACTGCTGGCAGGGATCTTCGCCCTGGTCGTGATCGCGGTGGGCAGGATGCGAGGGGTGATGGCACTGGTCGCGCTCGCCGTGTCCTTCGCCGTGCTGACCCTGTTCATCCTTCCGGCCATCCTCCAAGGCTCGAATCCACTGCTCGTCGCGGTGGTCGGGGCCAGTGCGATCATGCTGATCGCGCTCTACATGTGCCACGGCCTGACCGCCCGCACGTCGGTCGCGGTGATCGGCACACTGATCTCATTGCTGCTGATCGGGCTGCTCGGATCGCTCTTCATCGGCTGGGCGAGCCTGACCGGCAACACCGACGACAGCACCGGCCTCATCCACGGCCTTTACCCGCACATCGACATGAGCGGTCTGCTGCTGGCCGGTGTCATCATCGGCTCGCTCGGGGTGCTCGACGATGTGACGGTCACCCAGACATCGGCGGTCTGGGAGCTGCACCAGGCGAACCCGACGATGGGTGCTCGGGGGCTCTACCGGGCAGGAATCAGGATCGGGCGTGATCACATCGCCTCGGTCGTCAACACGCTGGTGCTCGCCTACGCGGGCGCCGCACTGCCGCTGCTGCTGCTGTTCTCGATCGCGCAGAGCAGCGTGGGAACGGTGGCCAACAGCGAGCTGGTGGCGGAGGAGATCGTACGAACGCTGGTCGGTTCGATCGGACTGGTCGCCGCGGTGCCGGTGACGACGGTGCTCGCGGCGCTGGTCGTCTCCGCGGACCGCACAGGGGTCGGCGCGGAAGCCGGAGCTTCGGCATCCGTACGGACCGGGAAGGGCCGTCGTCGTAGGACAAGACCTTGAACGCCTCCTCACGGAGAGCGATTCACCCATTCGGCAGGTGTTGTGTTCGACCGGCGGGCCGGTCGGCGGCGCCGTCCTCCTCAGCCGGCGTTCTGTTCCTCGGCGAGGATCCGGCCCAGGGCCTCTTCCAAGTTGCCCTCGAAGTCACCCAGCGTGCACTCCTGCCCGAGCGGAACAAGTTTGTCCGTCCGGTCGAGGAAGGCCACAAGTGGTGCCGTACCGGCCCTGAAGAGGGCGCGATCCGTGCCCACCTGAAGTCGGATATGTACGTCGGACAGTCCCTCGGGCTCCGTGGGCCCGATATGCACATCACCGTCGCCACTGGGGCTGTTGAGACCGTCGAGCAGCAGCTCACGGCCGAATGCCCAGGTGACGGGGGCGTCGCCGGGCAGATGGAAGGTCATCCGGATCGCGTACGGATCGCACACTTCGTACCGGAGCTCCACCGGGATCCGGAAAGAGAGTTCCTCGGAGACGAGGAAGCTCATCATGACCTCAGCTTGAACCGACTCGCGCATCGTCCAACCCCGCAGTAGATGAATCTGGCCAGGAATGATCCCCCATGGCCCTATTGACGCCATCGTGGTGCACGCGATAGCAGATCACAAGGAGTGATTTTTCAGATACTGATAGAGAACACGAACGAGCGCAAGAGGCTGGCCACTTCGTCACGTAGTTGTTCGACTGCGGGGAGCAACCGATCTTCCTGTTCCAGGGGTACAGAAATCGCCATCGCGGCGGCATTGAATCCGGCCGTGATCGGGATGGCTGCGCAGACCGTCCCCAAGGCGTACTCCTGTCGTTCGATGACAGGTTCCATTCGTTCCAACGACCGCAATCGTTCAAGAAACGCCGAGCGGTCCCTCACCGAGTAACGGGTCAGCGGCCGGACAGGGTGCCGGTCCAGATGGTCCTCGCGGGCCTTCTCGTCGAGCTGGCTCAGCAGACACTGACCGATCGCATGGGCGTGCCCGGTCTCCCGGAAGGATGCCCACTCGTCCACCGCGGGCGTGGTGGGGTTGTCGGCGACCGCGATGAGTTCGATCTCGCCCTCGCGGTAGACGGCGCAGTACACCGGCACGCCGATGGTGTCGCGCCAGCGGCTCAGCGACTCGGTCATTCTGCTGCGACGATTCTGCAGCGAACCCTCGTCGACCAGGCGCTCAGCGGCGGTCCCGAAGAGGAACACGCCGTTCTCCCGGCGCAGATAGCCCTCATGGGTCAAGGTGCGCAGCAGATGGTAGGCGGTGGGAAGGGGAAGGCCCGCTTCCCTGGCCAACTGTTTCGCGGGCGCCCCGTCTCTATGGGCACCCACAGCTTCCAGCAGCCTCAGCGCTCGCTGGACCGAACCGATCAGCGTCGGGACAGCAGTGCTCGATGCCGTGGTCAACGGTCACCCCCAGGCATGGTGACGGGCGGTCAGCCCGTCTGTGGGGGCCGCCCCCACAGACCGCCGCATGACTGGGGTCCGGAGACCGAGCGCCGTACAAACCACTGGTCAGGGCGGTAACGGACGGTAAATTCCCAGGTGGTGGCAGCGGACTGCCACCATATCGGCCGCATCCGCAAGGGGCGTCGTTTCGTCTTGCGCTTAGCTCAGCTGGGCTAATCCCCCGGCCGGCTTCCGATCGTCCTACCAGTCGCTGCGTGAGGAAGAGGACGACATGAACTTGCGTACGACGAAGACGAGTCCGCCGACCAGGATCACGAAGACCAGAACCTTGAAGAGCAGACCGATCACGAACCCGACCACGCTGGCGATCAGACCGCCGAACACGACGATCGCGATGACCGGCACCGCGATCCACTTCACCCACCAGGGCATCCCCGCGAATATCTCCCGCACCGCCATCGTCCTTGCCTCGTCTCTGTGAGTTCCTGTTTCGATACCTCGATGCTAGAGGCGCAAAGGGGGCCGGCGGGGGTTTCACAGCCCTTGAAGTCCCCTGATCGACCCCTGAGGGATCCCTGAGACCGGAGCCCGGTCCTCCGTAGGAGCGGATCAGCTCTCCGGCGGGGAGAAGACCACCATGACCCGCAGGTCCTCGGTGATGTGGTGGAACTTGTGGGCAACGCCGGCGGGTACGTACACCACGCTTCCTCTGCCCACCTGCGTGGTTTCCATGCCGACCGTGATCGAGGCGCGGCCGCTGACGATGAAGTAGACCTCGTCCTCCTTGTGCGGCTGCTGCGGGTCGATTTCACCGGCATCCAGTGCGTACAGGCCGACGGACATGTTCCGTTCCTTCACGAACTGCAGATACGCACCGTCGTTGGCAGCCCGTTCCGCTTCCAGTTCGTCCAGTCTGAACGCCTTCATAGCCCATCCGCCCCTTGCCTCTGTCCTGCCGGTGTCCGCCACCGATCATGTCTGCCACGATCAGACACATGAAGAATTTCGTAGTCAAGACGATCGCCAACGCAGGTGCGCTGGCCGTGGCCACCTGGCTGCTTCAGGACATCACGCTGAACGGCGGCAGCACCGGGCGCAAGGCGCTCACGCTGATCGTGGTCGCCCTGCTCTTCGGCCTGGTGAACTTTGTGGTCAAGCCGATCGTGAAGCTGCTCACCCTGCCGCTCTTCATCCTCACGCTGGGGCTTATCACCCTGGTCGTCAACGCGCTCATGCTGATGCTGACCTCCTGGCTGGCCGGTCAGTTCAACCTGAGCTTCCATGTCGACGGCTTCTGGACCGCAGTGCTCGGCGGTCTGATCATCTCGATCGTGTCGTGGGCGCTGAACGTAGTCCTGCCCGACGAGGACTGACCTGACATCTACTGAAACAGTGCAGGTCGCACCAGTGGCGCACCGGGGAGAGAAGTGAGGAAGCGGTATGAGCACCATGGGTGACGGAACCCGGGCGGTACGGGCCGGGCTGCCCGAACCGGAGCAGTTCGAGCCCACCCTGCCCGGACCGGTCTTCGCCGCGCACTTCCATCTCTCCGGTGAACCGACAGGTCCATACACCTATGGCCGGGACACCAATCCGACCTGGACGCATCTGGAACGCGCCATCGGCGAGCTGGAGGCACCGGGGGAGCCGGTCGAGACCACGGTCTTCGCCTCCGGGATGGCGGCGGTCTCGGCCGTGCTGCTGTCCCAGGCGCGCACCGGCGATGTGGTCGTGCTGCCCGATGACGGATATCAGGCGCTGCCACTGGTGCGTGAACAGCTGGAGGCATACGGCGTCGAGGTCCGGACCGCGCCGACCGGCGGCGATGCCCAGCTGACGGTCCTCGAAGGCGCCAAGCTGCTGTGGATCGAAACCCCGTCCAATCCTGGGCTCGATGTCTGCGACGTACGCCGGCTCGTCGAGGCCGCACACGCGGCCGGCACTCTGGTGGCTGTCGACAACACCCTTGCCACGCCGCTCGGCCAGCGCCCGCTGGAACTGGGGGCCGACTTCTCTGTGGCCAGTGACACCAAGGGCATGACCGGGCACGGAGACATCCTGCTCGGCCATGTGACCTGCCGCGATTCCGAGCTGTCAGCGGGTGTACGGCGCTGGCGCAAGGTCGTCGGCGCGATTCCGGGACCGATGGAGGCCTGGCTCGCGCACCGTTCGCTGGCGACGCTGGAGCTGCGGATCGACCGGCAGTGCGCCACCGCCCTGACGCTGGCCGAGGCACTGGGCAAGCGCCAGGAGGTGACCGGGCTGCGGTACCCCGGCCTGCCCACCGACCCTTCGTACCCGAACGCCGTGCGCCAGATGAAACGCTTCGGCTCCGTGGTGTCGTTCGTACTGCCCGACCGCGAGCGGGCCGAGCGCTTCCTGACCGAGCTGCGGCTGGTCGACGACGCGACGAGTTTCGGCGGCCTGCGCTCCACCGCCGAGCGGCGGGCACGCTGGGGGGGTGACGCCGTGCCGGAGGGATTCATCCGTTTCTCGGTCGGCGCCGAGAGCCCGGGCGACCTGGTGGCCGACGTGGAGCGGGCACTGGACGCGGCGCTGGGCAAGAGCTGATCCAGCCGGTGGTACGGACGGTCCGAGCCTCCCCCCTCGTGGCTCGGACCGCCCCGGTTCCACACATGAAGAACCGCTTGAACAAGGCTAATTGACTCTCCGTCAGTGTCCAATCACGGTAGCGACAGCGACCTATCGACATATTTATAGTTGTACGGGTCCGCAGCGGCGCGAGGGTGGGAGGGGGCAGGACATGGACCTGGCCCTGCTACGCACATTCGTCATGGTGCACCGGGCCGGTTCCTTCACCAGGGCTGCTGCCCTGCTCGGCCTCTCCCAGCCCGCGGTCACCTCACAGATCCGCACCCTGGAGCGGCAGCTGGGCCGCCCGCTCTTCCTGCGCAGGGCCCGCGGCGTGACCCCGACGACCATCGGCGACGAGCTCGCGCACCGGGCGGCGCCCCATCTGGACGCGCTGATCGAGATCGCCGAGACCGAGCTCGACGAGGAGTCGCGCGTAAGGACACTGCATCTGGCCGGGCCACCCGAGTTCACGTCGATGCGGGCCCTGCCGGCGCTCACCCCTCTCATCGCCCAGGGCCTGACTCTGCGCAGTTCGTTCTTCACCAGCGCCGAACAGACGCTGGAGGGACTGGCCGCCGGACATCATGATCTCGCCATTGCGACGGCCCGTCCGCGCGGTGGGCTGCTCACCGCGACTCCGCTCTGCGACGAAGAACATGTGCTGATCGCTGCGCCGCGCTGGGCCGGGCGTCTGGGGCCCGGGACCTTGCGGCACAACGGGCCCGTGGTGCTGGACCGGCTGCCGATCGTGGAGGTGCACGAGAGCCTGCCGCTCGTCTCCCGCTACTGGGCCGCCGTCTTCGACAGCCGGCCCGCCGCTGCGGGAGCCGTCATCGCGCCGGATCTCCGGGCGGTCCTGGAGTGCACGGCAGCGGGCGCCGGACTCGCCGTGCTGCCGCGCTATCTGTGCGAGGCGGCGCTGGAACGGGGCGAGGTGGTGGCGCTCCTCGACCCTCCCGTGCCTCCGCTGCGCACGTATTTCGTGGCCGTGCGGACCGGCACGCTCGCGCTGCCGCACATCGCGCGGGCGCACGAGTGGCTGCTGCGCGCTGCCGCCGACTGGTGAGCGCAGCGCGGTCCGGCGCGGGTCAGGTGTTTCAGAACCGGTTCCGTGGGCCACTCTCTTGCCATGACCGAACGTCCTGTGGTCAAGCGCACCGCACGCGCCATCCTGCTCGACGGCAACGACCTCATCCTCATCAAGCGCACCAAGCCCGGGGTGGATCCGTACTGGCTCACGCCGGGCGGCGGGGTCGAACCCGAGGACGCAACCGTCGTCGACGCCCTGCACCGTGAGGTGGACGAGGAGCTCGGCGCCAAGATCACCGATGTGGTTCCCTGCTTCGTCGACACCGTGGAGCACATCGAGCGCGGCGGAGTGAAGGGCGTCAAAGTGCAGCACTTCTTCGTCTGCCGACTGGAGTCGATGGACCTGTCCCGGCGCCACGGCCCCGAGATCGAGGATCCTTGCGGGGAGTACGACGTCGTACGGGTGCCGTTCAGCCGGATGGGGATTGCTGCCGTTCATCTCGTACCGCTGTCGCTGCGGCACTACCTGGACGGCAATATCGAGGGCGTACGGGCGATGCACGCGCCCGACCTGGGCTGACCGCCGCCGCTTCCGGACAGGGGCTGACAGCCACCCTTTCCCCGGGACAGCGTCGACGGCTGACGCTCCCGGGTTCAGGCCCGACGGCTTCCGCTCCCGGGTTCAGGCCGGGCCGGTGGTCGTCATTTCCTCGACGCAGTCGTGCCGGATGCGCTCGGCCGGCATGCCGATACCCCTGAGCACATCCACGCTGCTGCGGATCATGCCGGGCGGCCCCGAGAGATAGGCGTCGTACTCGTGCCACGGGCCGCACTGGCGCACGGCCTCGGGCAACAGACCCTTCAGAGCCCCCTCCGTTCCCGGGCCGGTGGAGACCACCGTCCGCACCTCGAGCCAGGGATAGGTCTTCTGGAGCCGCATCATCGTGTCGATGTCGTACAGGTCGTGACCGCTGCGTGCCCCGTAGAAGACCTCCACCGGACGCCGGTCACCATGCTCCGCAACGTCCTCGACAAGTGCCTTGATGGGCCCGATGCCCGTGCCGCCGCCCAGGCAGAGCAGACCGGTGTGGGTGGAGTGGTCGACCGTCATCGAGCCCGTGGGCGGGCCGAGGCGCAGGATGTCGCCGGGCCGGGCCCGGTACACCAGGGCGCTGGAGACCCAGCCGGCCGGTACCGCCTTGATGTGGAAAGTGAGCAGACCGTCCGGGCGGGGCGCCGAGGCGAAGGAATAGTGCCGCCAGTTCCGGGGCCACCACGGGGTCTCCATCGCCGCGTACTGGCCTGCGAGGTAGGGGTAGGCCTGGTCGGGACGGACCGTGAGGATCGCTATGTCGCGGGTTCTGAGGTCGTGGGAGACGACCTCGGCATGCCACCGGGCGGGAGCCCGCTGCTCGTCCTCGGCGGCCGCATCGATCATGATCTGCGATATCGCGGTGTAGGCACGGACCCATGCCGCTTCGGTCTCCGCGTCCCAGGTGGTGGTCGCGTAGCGGCTCAGCGCGCCGAGGAGCGCCTCCCCCACAGCGGGATAGTGCGCAGGCAGTGTGCCGTACTTGCGGTGCCCCCGGCCCAGTTCGCCGAGATACTCGGCCAGCGCATCGGGGTCGTCCAGCCGGTCCGCCGCGGTGAGGATCGCGCGGAGAAGACGGTCGCGCTGGACATCCATCGAGACCGGAAAAAGGTCGCGCAGATCGGGGTACCGGATGAAGAGAAGGGCGTAGAAGTACGAGGTTGCCTGATCCGCGACGGGCGAGATCTCGGTCAGGGTGCGGTGGATCAGGGTCGCGTCGGGAGATCTGTCCGTTCCGTTTTCGGTCCACCCGGTGGCCGGAGCATCCATACTGTGCCTCGCCTCGAACGTCTTCTGGTCGCCTTACGCACTCGCACACGACCCGCAACGCCTGCCTGCGGGCGTAGTCGGGTTCTGCCCGCAGTCCCTCACCCCAGCATGCCTTGCCACGAACACAGACCGGACAAATAGCGGGAAGTCCGGGTATCCGAACCGGCTTTCCCATTACGCTTCTTTACCTCATGGCCGAGCCATGGATCCACAACAGTCGCTCGTATCCGCATCATCGCGGAACTTTGCGCCGACCTGGCCGAGACGGCCGCATAGGTCTGCGCACCAACTCACCTCACCGGCAAGGCCGTAGAAGTGTGGGCACTGTACGCCGAGGCGAGTACGCGCGGTTACTCCCGCTGCCAGACGCCCGATTGCCCCATTCCCGGCACCGTGTTTCACGTGAAACCACTCAAACGCTCCGCTCGCCGCAGCCTTCTCGTCGCACATGTCTCGGTATCCGTGAGCTGGCTGGGACTGACCGTCGGACTGCTGACGCTCGGAATCACGGCCTTCCTCACTGGCGACCCCACCACCGCGCAGGCCGCCACCCGCGCCATGAAGATCTTCGGAGACTGGCTGGTCATCCCGGTCGCCCTGCTCTCCCTGCTCAGCGGCCTCGTCCTGGCTCTCGGTACGCCTTGGGGACTGGCCAGGCACCGGTGGGTCTGGACAAAGTTCTGGCTCACCCTGATCACTGCGGCACTGTCGATCTTCTCGTTGCGTCCCGGCATCAACGAGGCGGCGACGCGTGGCGCTGTCGATATCAACCTGGTGGTCGCTCCGTCGGTGGCGACGGCAACGTATCTGTTCATCACCGCGGTATCAGTGCTGAAGCCCTGGGGATTGACCCGGCGTGGCCGACGGCTGCGCATCCTGGCCGGAGCCGGTAAAGGAGTGGACGAGCGATCACCGCATCGGACAGCCTGAGCTTCATGCTCACCCCTCTGCCCCGTCCGCTCGCCGAATTGCCTGTCCGGCGTCTCACCTTGGGTGACCTGGCCGCCTGCGCCGATCTCTGTGAGGACCGCGGATGGCCACGCGATGAGCACAGATGGGGTCTGCTCCTCGCCGCCGGAACCGGCTATGGCATGGACGATCCCGGGGGCAAAGGCCTGATGGCCACTTGTGTGGTGACCTCCTACGGCCCACGACTGGCTGCCATCGGCATGCTGCTCGTCGCTGAGCGATATGCGCGGCAGGGAGTCGCCCGCCACCTGATGCGCCATGTGATCGACGAGGCCGCGGGCACCCCCCTCAGCCTGTACGTGACATCCGCGGGACAACCGCTCTACGAACAGCTCGGCTTCGCGATCGTGGGCCGTGTGGAGCGGGTCACCGGGTTCTTCCGGCCGACCGGCGACGGAGCGTCCACTGCGACCGTCCGCCCGGCCACGGCGGAGGACCTGCAAGCCATGGTCCGGCTGGACACGGACGTCTTCGGCTCCGACCGGATGCATGTTCTCGCCCGGCTGCCCGCGTATGCGGACCACATCCGGGTCGCGGAGGGCGATGGAAAGCTCGTCGGTTACGCAGCGACCTGGCCGAGCGCTCATACGCATGTGGTCGGCCCGCTCATCGCGCCCGACACCGACACTGCTCAGGCACTCGTCGCATCGCTCGCGGAGGCGACGGATCTACCGTTGCGCGCGGACATCGACGCGCGCCATGCGGAGCTGCTCGACTGGTTCAAGGAGTGCGGTCTGCAAGAAAGCTCCAAAACCACGGTGATGACCTATGGAACCTCGGACCTGCCGGGCGACTGGACCCGTCGCTACGCTCCACTGACCGTAGCGACGGGCTGACCCACGCGGCTTTGAACTGACATCGAGCGTGGGCGGTGCGAGCGTCAGACGAGAGCCTTCACGGCAGCCGTCGCGAAGCCGTGGTCCTGGTCGGGAGCGCCTCCGCCGACGCCGATGGCGCCGATGAGCCGGCCGTCGCGGTGGACCGGGACACCACCGGCGATGAAGAGCAGCGGCCGGTCGAGGGCGGTCGGCAGGGTGTGGAAGAGCCCGCCCGGCTGGACCGCGTCGACGAGGTCGGCGGTGGGAGCGTTGAGCTGAAGGGCCGTGTATGCCTTGCGGGTGCTGGTCTCACCCGCGATGAGAACGGCCCGGTCGTCCCGCCGGAAGGCCAGCAGATGGCCGCCCGCGTCGAGGATCGTGACGGCAACGGCTACACCGGCGGCTTCGGCGGCGCCGCGGGCCGCTTCGATGAGCGCTTCGGCGTCCGGGGTGGTCAGCGGGGCGACGGCGCCAGTGGTGGTGCTCATGGGGGGTGTCTCCTTGGTGCGATGTGGTGCTGCGTGTGAGGGGAGTGGCGTGAGGGGGGTCAGCGCTGGGGCGCCGGGGTCGTCGCGAGCGGTTCAGGGGTGTGCTGGGCGACGAGTCGGCCCCGGGAGACCGTGCCGCGGCGTTCCAGAACGCTGGAGACGACCGCGAGGACCAGGGCGGAGGCTGCCAGAGCGGCGCCGACCCAGTTGGGGGCGGTGTAGCCGAGGCCGGCGGCGATGACGAGGCCACCGAGCCAGGCCGACAGCGCGTTGCCGAGGTTGAAGGCACCGATGTTGACGGCGGAGGCGAGGGTCGGAGCACCGGCTGCCTGGTCGAGCACCCGCTTCTGCAGCGGCGGCACTGTGGCGAAGCCCAGGCCCCCGATCAGAACGATGGTGACAGCCGCTGCGATCTTGTTGTGGGCGGTCAGGGTGAACAGCGCCAGAACCACGGCGAGGGCTCCGAGCGACACATACAGCATCGGCATCAGATGGCGGTCGGCGAACTTGCCGCCGAGCAGATTTCCACCCACCATGCCCAGCCCGAAGAGGACCAGGAGCCAGGTGACGGAGGACGCGGAGTATCCGGCGATCTCGGTCATCATCGGGGTGATGTAGGTGATCGCGGCGAAGACTCCGCCGAAGCCGAGCACGGTCATCGCCATGGCGAGCAGGACCTGCACGTTGCGGAACGCTGCCAGCTCGTGGCGGAGCCGTACGCCCTCGGGGCGGGGCTGTTCGGGGATGAGCCTGGCCACACCGAGAAGGCCGATGACACCGAGCGCGGCGACGACGAAGAATGTCGTCCGCCAGCCGACGCTCTGTCCGATGTAGGTGCCCAGCGGCACACCGACGACATTGGCGACGGTGAGGCCCGTGAACATCATGGCGATCGCGCCGGCCTTTTTCTGCGGGGCAACCAGATCGGCCGCCACGACCGATCCGATGCCGAAGAAGGCACCGTGGGCGAGCGAGGCGATCACGCGGCCGACGACCATCACGCCGAAGACCGGGGCGACGGCGGAGACCACGTTGCCCACGACGAACAGCCCCATCAGCAGCATGAGCATGCGCTTACGGGTGACGTGGGTGCCGAGGACCGTCATCAGCGGTGCGCCCAGGACGACACCGAGGGCGTATCCCGTGACGAGGAATCCTGCGGTAGGGATCGAGACCTGGAAGTCCGCAGCAACCTCGGGGAGCAACCCCATGATCACGAACTCGGTGGTTCCGATACCGAAAGCCCCGATGGCGAGGGCGAGGAGCGCGAGCGGCATGGGCTTCACCTTCCCTGACGATTGCATCTGCACCTTACGAGCGTCCACAATAATTGCAGACGCCGATTAATTGCAAACGCGGGCTATTGCGAGCGTCGCCTATCCTGGACGCAAGCAGCTCCTAGACGGAGGAGAGACCCATGACAGCTACAGACCCCGCACTGACCGCTCTCTCCCAGGGCTGGTGCGCCCTCTCCTTGCTTCACGGGAATATCGAGGCCCGTATCGAGCGGGCGCTGCAGGCCGGGCACGGTCTCAGCGTGCGGGAGTACTCCCTGCTCGACGTCTTGAGCAGGCAGCACAACGGTGCCGGCGGCCATCTTCAGATGAAGCAGGTCGCGGACGCCGTCGTGCTCAGCCAGAGCGCCACCACCCGCCTGGTCACCCGCCTCGAGGACCGCGGACTGCTGACCCGGTATCTCTGCGACACCGATCGCCGCGGCATCTACACCGATGTCACCGAGGCCGGGCTCAGCCTGCTCGCCGAAGCCCGGCCGACCAATGACACCGCGCTGCGCGCCGCACTCGACGAAGCCGCCAAAAATCCTGAGCTGGCCCCACTCGTCAGGGCGGTCGAAGAGCTGAAGGCCCCCGCACAGGTCGCGTGAGCTGCCGCGCAGCCGCTGAGAGTTCGCCGAGCAGGCCGTGTGATCCCCGCATCGTCCACGTGATCTGCGTACTCTGCCGATTATGAGCGATCTGGAAATACGTCCCGCGGCCCTCGCCGACGTCCCCGCAATCGTGGCCATGCTCGCCGATGATCCGCTGGGTGCACAGCGTGAGTCGCCGGACGACCTCACCCCTTACCGCGCCGCATTCCGGCAGCTGGCCGACGACCCGAACCAGCACGTGATCGTCGCCGTGCGCGAGGGCCGCGTCGTCGGAACCCTGCAGCTGACGGTGATCCCTGGACTGTCCCGGCGCGGCTCCACCCGTTCGGTCATCGAAGGCGTCCGCATCCACGCCGACGAGCGCGGCAGCGGCCTCGGCACCCAGCTGATCGAGTGGGCCGTGGACGAATCCCGGCGCCGGGACTGCCAGTTGGTCCAGTTGACGTCCGATGCGACCCGGACCGATGCTCATCGTTTCTACGAGCGGCTGGGTTTCAGCGCCAGCCACGTGGGCTTCAAGCTCGCGCTCTGATCGTAGTCCGGAGTCCGAGAGGTTGCCCGTGCACCGCATCAGTGACGAACAGCGCAGGATCAGGCTCGGGCGGCGACATCTCCTGGCCCCGTCCGTACGGACCGCGTCGCCGGTGTCGGTGGCCGATGCGGTCGTCGCTCTGCACGCCACCGACGCCGCCACCGTCTTTCTTTCCGCGTGCGCCCGGATGTCCGAGGCAAGCGTCGTCGCAGTGGAGCGGGCTCTCTACGAAGACGTCTCTCTGGTCCGGCAACTCTCCATGCGCAACACCCTCTTCGTCGTATCGCAGGAACTCGCCCCGCACGTAGACGCGTCCAATGCCCGTGCCGTGGCCGCCAAGGAACGCCGCACCTTCCTCAAGCATTTGGCGGACGACGGCAATGGACTGGACGAGCGTTGGCTCGCCGACACCGAACGGAAGACCCTTGCAGCCCTGGCGGCCCGCGGTCCCGTCACCGGCAGCGAGCTCTCCGCCGCCGTGGCTGACCTGCGTACCAAAATCACAGTCTTTCCCGGCAAAAAGTACGAGGGAGTGCAGGGCGTCGCCTCCCGCGTCATCCGGATCCTGGCAGCCGAAGGCCGCATCCGCCGGGACCGTCCACGCGGTTCCTGGACCTCCAGCCAGTTCCGCTGGACCACGTCCGAGCCATTGCCGTTCGAGGAACCCGCACGGGCACAGGCGGAGCTGGCCCGGCGCTGGCTCTGCTCCTACGGCCCGGCGACCGAGGCCGATCTCAAGTGGTGGACGGGCTGGGCGCTGGGCCCGGTCCGCAAGGCACTGGAAGCCGTCGGAGCCGAGGGGGTTCGGCTCGACGACGGCACCGTGGGATGGGTCCTGCCGGAGGACCTGGAGCCGGAACCGGCCCTGGAAACCTGGGTCGCGCTGCTTCCGGCACTCGACCCCAGCGCGATGGGCTGGGCCGATCGCAGCTTCCACCTCCCTGACGGGCATCGGAAGGCGCTCTTCGACCGGTCCGGCAATATCGGCCCGACAGTGTGGTGGAACGGCGAGATCGTGGGCGGCTGGGCACAGCGGGCGGATGGTGAGCCGGTCTGGCGGCTGCTGTCCGACGTCAGCAGGGATGCCACCGCCTTGGTCGAGGCAGAAGCATCCCGGCTGTCGCAATGGATGGGCCAAGCACGGATCACTCCACGCTTCCGTACCCCACTGGAACGGGAGTTGACGGCCTGAGCCGGCCCGCCCCCTCCCGTTTCACGTGAAACGTGGTGCTCAGGCTCCGAGGCCCCGCCATCCGCCCTCGTCCACACCGCCGGGAACGGCCGCTGTGGCGTCGTACGGCTCCCGTGTGAAGACGAACGAACCCAGATCGAGATGGTTCACACTGCCGTCGCCGTTCCGGACGAAACGCAACGTCTCCCCCGCGTAATAGCCGTTGAGACCGACCCAGGTGCCGTCGGGCTGTGCGGTGAATCGGGCGCCGCGGCCATTGCCACGCAGGGGCTGAAGGTCCAGCCCCCCGTCCGAGGTCAATCGCAGGATGTGCGTGCTTGTGCCCCAGTACCAGGGACCGGTCAACGCGAGCAGCTCCGTGTCCGCCTCGGGCAGCGGGCGCCAGGGCTCCGGAATACGAGGCTCGGCCTCGGCGACGATCTTTACGAGGTCGGCGGCGACACCGCCGACAATCAGTCCCGACGTGGTGTTGGTGAGAACGACGGCCGCCACATCGTCCTCGACGTCGACCCACAGGGCGGCCAGGAAGCCGGGCAGCGAGCCTGTGTGCCCGAAGAGCGTGCGGCCGTCCCTCCGTACGAGCTGGAGACCCAGGCCGTAATGGGAGTCCCAGTCGCCGGACTCGGTCGGAGCGGACGGTTCGCGCATCTGCTTCACGGAGGCGGCACAGAGCACCCGGTCATCCCCCTCTGCGAGAAGGGCCGCGAAGCGGAGGAGGTCGCCGGTGGTGGACCAGAGCTGGCCGGCCGGGGCCATCAGTCCGAGATCCTCGGTCGGCTCGGGCAGCATGACATCCGCCCAGGGATGCACGGCCCAGCCGCCTGCGTGCGGCGCCTGCGGCTGGGGGCTCGTGCGGTGCATGCCCAGCGGTTCCAGGATCTCGCGCCGAAGCACCTCGGCCCAGCTCGCCCCACGCACCTTCTCGACCAGCGCGCCCAGCAGTGTGTAGCCAGGGTTCGAGTAGTGGTGTCGGCGACCCGGAGTGTGCATCCGCGTCTGCTCACCCAGTACATCGGCAAGCTCGGGCCGCAGCGTTCCCGGCGTCCTCTCCCACCAGGGTGCGGGCGCCTCGGCACCCAGTCCCGCGCTGTGGCCCAGGAGTTGGTGGACAGTGACTCCACCGACGCCCGTCCCGGGCAGATGCTTCTCCAGCGGGTCGTCCAGATCCAGAAGTCCCTCGTCGCGCAGCCGCAGAACCAGCACTGCCGTGAACGTTTTGGTGATTGAGCCGATCCTGAACTGGGTGTCCGCGTCGGGAGCATGGCCGTCCACGCAGCTGCGGGAGCCACTCCAGGCGATCTGTCCCTGTCTCTGTACTGCGGCGACGAGCGAAGGTGCCCGGCCTTCCGACTGTGCGGTGGCGATGCGGTGCAGCAGGGCCCGCTGCGTACCGGGGAGCAACTGTTCAGATGCGGAGGTCATGCTCAACAACTACCCGCCGAACCCGAGCTGTGGCGAGCGCATTTCACGGCACCGGGACCGCATCCCGCCATCGCCACCAACGACCGGTCAGCGCGTCCGGCTATAGGCTCTGACCAGGGCGCCGTTGTCGAAGACACGAACCGAGTCCAGCGCGAACACGGTGGGCGCGAAATCCGATCCGAACATCGGCATGCCCGATCCATAGACCAGCGGATACGTCTTGATCACCAGCTCGTCGATCTCCTCGATCAGCTCTCCGGCGAGCTGGGAGCCACCACAGAGCCAGATCCCGAGCTTGCTGTTCTCCGCCTTGAGTTTCCGGACCCTTGCGACCACGTCGTCGGAGACGAGCTCGACATTCGGGTCGGGTGACTCCTTGAGGGTCCGCGAAGCGACGATCTCTCGCAGCTGGGCGTACGGACTGGTGATGTTGACATCCAGCGCCAGTTGATAGCTGGCCCGCCCCTGGATCACAGTGTCGAACTGCTGGTTCTCGACTCCGTGAAAGCCGAGCAGCTTGCGGCCCTCGGCCGAAATCGTCTCCGGGTACTGCGTTTTCAGGAACTCAAGGAACTCCTCGTTCACGAACTGATACATGGACGACGCGTCACCGCTCGGGTCTCCGATGAAACCGTCGATGGAGCAGGCGATGAAGTAGGTCAGCTTGCGCACAGGATCCCCGTTCCGTTGCGGCGTATCCGAGCCGCAACCACTTCACCTAGAGTGCTTCATCTGTAGTGGTTAAGCAATCCTTTTCCGTGGAAGAGCCGAAGAAGAAGATCAAGGAAGGCATACGCATGGCCAGGAACCCCGAGCGCAGAACAGCGCTCGTCGATGCCGCCATCGAAGTACTGGCGGACGAGGGCGCGCGAGGGCTCACGTTCCGCGCGGTCGATGCACGCGCCGGCGTCCCGGTGGGCACGTCGTCCAACTACTTCGCCAACCGTGACGACCTGTTCATGCAGGCGGCCGCCCGTATCACCGTCCGGATGACACCGGACCCGGCCAAGGTCGAGGAGGCCATGCGCCCGACGCCCTCGCGTGAGCTGGTCGCCGACCTGATGCGATGGCTGGTGCAGCGCATGGAGGACGACCGCACCGGCTACCTCGCCATGCTGGAACTCCGCCTGGAGGCCACTCGCCGACCGGCGCTCCGCAACCGGCTGACGCGGCCCGTCCGTGCCAACCTCGACGAGAGCGCCCGGTTCCACCGGGAGGCGGGGCTGCCGGGCGATGCGGACGCCTTCCTGGTGCTCTACCTGGCCATGACGGGCCTGCTGCTGGAACACTTCACGCTGCCCGGCGTTCTCATCGGCCCCGAGAACGGTCTCCGGGCCGAAGCCACCTTGAACCGGCTGGTGGGGACGGTGGTCACGCACGTCATTCCGTCGTCCTGAACCCGTCCCGCACCGGTCGTCCGAGACCGGGAAACTCCACAGTTCGGCCCGCGGTTCCTCAGCCTGCCTCACGTGATGCCATGGCGGGTTCGACATCCTTGACGGCATCGGCCGTGAGAGCACGACACGGTGCGCGAGACCCCGCAGGACCGCTGCAGGCCCGCTGCGGGAGAGGTGGTGCAGGTCCGCCAAGCGGTGGTCTTGCCGGCGCCGTTCGGGCCGAGCAGGGAGGAGATCGTTGCTTCGGGCGCGGCCAGGTCGACGCAGTCGAGCACGACCTTGTCGCCGTAGGACTTGCGCAGCCCGTTCGCCGCGATGGCCAGGTTGGTCATGATGGGTGCTCCTCAGAGGCTTCGGGCGGTGATGTCGCCGTAGGCGGTGGTCGCGTGGATGTTCAGGCCGGCGGCGCCTTCGGTGTTCTTGAGCGCGTTGTGAATCCGGCCGTAGGTGGTGCCGGCGTCCAGGGAGGCGGAGACTCCGTGGGCGGCGCCGACGGAGATCTCGCCGGACTCCGTGCGCAGTTCGACCGTGCCGCGCACGGCCTCGGCGACGTGGATGTCGCCCTTTTTGGTGCTGATCTCCGCGGGGCCGCCCAAACGGCCGACCGAGACGTCGCCGGCGAGGAGGTTGAGGCGGGCGCTCGCGGTCTCGTCGACCTTGACCGAGCCCTGTGCACACTCGAAGGCGACGTCGCCGAGCCGTCCGACGCCCCGGAACTCGGCGCTGGCCGCCTTCGCCTCGATGCGGGAGCCGGCGGGCAGCTGGATGGTCACTTCGATGGATCCGGAAGCGCCGAGGATCCGGTTCTTCGCCGGTGAGGCCGTGATCCGCAGGACGCCGTCGCTGTATTCGACCTCGGTCTGCTCCGCCGCCTTCATGTCGCGGCCGTTCGAGGTGTCCGCGGGCAGGACCTCGACCGCGGTGTCGGCCCGGTCGGCGGCGATGAACCGGATGCGTCCCGCGGGGATGTCGAGGACGGCGGAGACCGGGGTGGGGGTGTCGAACTTCTGCATCATGCACTCCTTGAGTCGTTGTTTCTGACAATAGAAACGCTACGTTGCATTCAAAGATCCAGCAACACAGTCGTTGCGCATACTTACAATAAACACAGGTGAAGGCCGATATATCGTTGCAATGACCCCAAGTTTAACGCAACAACCTCCATCCGGTTCGTTGCAATGGATTGGATGTGAATGCTATGCTGGAGAGACCAGGGCCACGAAAGACCGCGAAGGAGACCGCGATGCCGGGAGGCAGGCTCACCCAGCAGGAACGCCAGCAGATCGCGCTGGGGCTGGCCGACGGCCTCGCCTACGCGGAGATCGCCCGACGTCTCGACCGCCCCACCTCGACGATCACGCGTGAGGTGATGCGCAACGGCGGCCCCACCGCCTACCGCGCCGACTTGGCCCACCGCGCCACCGAACGCCGCGCCCACCGGCGCAAGCACACCCCGCCCCGAGGGCAGGGGGCGCCGGCACAGAGCCACGGGCGCGACGACGAGGCCCTGCGCGAGTACGAAGAGGCGTTCACCACCCTCCTGATGCAACAGGGCCTGCCCAAGATGACGGCTCGGGTGCTGACCTGCCTCTTTATCGCCGACGCGGGCAGCCTCACCGCGTCCGAACTCGTCCAGCACCTCCAGGTCAGCCCGGCGTCCGTCTCCAAGGCGATCGCGTTCCTCGAAGATCAGGGCCTCATCCGCCGGGAACGCGACGAACGCCGCCGCGAGCGCTACTTCGTCGACAACGACGTCTGGTACCAGTCGACGATCGCCAGCGCCCGCGGCGTCGCCCAGGTCGCCGAGACCGCACGGCAGGGCGTCGGCGTCCTCGGCCGCGGCACCCCGGCCGCCGCCCGCCTGGAGAACATCGCCCGCTTCAGCGACTTCATCAGCGAGAGCATCCTCCGCGCCGCGGAGCAGGTCCGAGAGGTCCTCTACACGAAACCCGAAGCGAGCTCAGGCGGCAGTGCTACGCCGGGTTCGGATCGCGGATAGACAGCTGTCCTGAGGTCACAGCCAGTGGTGCCCCCGCCCGATCTTTCAACCTGAGCCGACCCCGTCGCGCGCCCGCCAGGCGGCCTCGTTCATGCGAACGTCGGTGAGGCCGGCACGTCATTCGTCGCAGCTCTGTGGCTGATCGGATGGCGGCACCCGCCGGGGTACGAGGATGGGGCACAGCCACGGCCGACCCCGGGTCGAGCCGGGCGTCCATGTCCAGACGGAAGGTGCCGCAGGGGTTCACGTCCGACCGGAAGAGCGCGGTCAGCCCCCGCCGCTCCGCGTCCGTCAGCCGCGATCCCACGTCGGCTCCGACAGGACCTGCTGCAGCGGCAGCGTGTGACGTGCACGAGGCCGTGCCGTAGCCGATGGCGGCGATCCGGTCGGGGTCGGTCCGCGTTTCGGCACGCAGCACATCGAGTGCCGCATGGCCGATACCCCGCATCCGGTCGGGGCCGGCGAGCAGCGGGGTCACGCGCGCCAGCATCTCCTGTGGGTCGGTGAACCAGCGCCCGCCGTGGACGTCGAAGGCCAGCGCAACGTAACCCAGTTCGGCGAGGGCGTCGGCCCGGCGACGCTGGAATTCGTTCAGGCCCGGCCCGTCGGGCCCGATCACTGCAATCCGTATAGGACCTCGCGTCTTGTGGCATACGCCGATTGCCCAACCAGCAGGTTTCCCCGCTGTCTCATGGCGATGGCACACGGTCCGGTCTCACGAGATGTGGCGCGTCCTCAGGGGCAGCCCCTGACCAGTGGGTTTTCGGGTGGTCTCACACCGTGGCCGGATGCTCTTGTCTCAGGACGGGTGGTTCTTTCTCGCGTCCCGTCAGAAGTCATGACGGCCGGGCTGTGATCCTCCGACGGGCCGTGTCCCAGAGCTCTTCGATGACCGTGTGCAGGAAAGGCTGAGCCACGACGGACCGCACGCCGGCATCGAAATCGGCGAAGAGCAGCCTCGCCGATCCCAGGCGCGACTCGTAGATCACATGGTCGCGCACCGTCGCGGACCAGTAGATGCCGGAGTAGTGCTTCTGGCCCTTGTACCAGCGGAAAGTCCGCCATGGAGCAGCCGACTCCACAAGGGTGAAAGCTCCGACCAGCGAGTCTCACAACGGCGACACAAGTGCCACCGTTGTGCCATCGCGGCTGAGTTCGTGCCGCGAAATCTGAGGCCCTGCAACAACGCTGTAGGTTCTCACTTTCGGTGTCATGCGCGGACGCTATGACCTGGATGTTCCTCTCCAGTCTCACGACGTGTCGGCAGGCGGCTGTCTCAGATCGATGTCATTTCCTCAGACTGCCCAGCCGGCTGCGCCGGACCTCATGAACCTGCATCGGCGGCCGTCCGTTCCATCCACTCCCGCACCTTCACTGCTTGCTCGATGCGGTTGACGATGTCCTTCTTGGACTCCGTGTCCAAGGTCTCCGGGATCTTGTCGAAGGTGTCGGGAAGGACGTCGAGGAGACCCCAGATCTGTTCGCCGGTACTGACGGTCAGCAGTTGCTGGCATCTCCACTGCAGCGGCACCTCGGGACGGTGCGTGAGCCGCTGCACGAGCGTCGGGAACAGGTAGTGCGTCGCCTCTGCGGCCAGGTGCTCTCGGAGCCAGTCGACCGGGAGCCGCTGGCTGAAGCCATGCATAGCGGCCTCCTGGGCCAGGTCCAGGAGCTGAGCGGTGTCGACGGCTCGGACGGTGCGGGGAAGGGGCGGGGCCATGCCCCGATGATGCCAAGAAGCCTCCGCGGGGCCGAGCGGTCAGCCGGGCCGGGATGCAATCTGGCAACGGGCAGGACCCCAGACTTCCTCGAACTCCTCGAAGGTGAGTTGTTCGGGCTCGTGGCCTTCCCACTCCGAGACGGGCAGCTCGGCTGTGATCCCGAACCTGCTGTCGTACTCATCGAGGCGGCCTGCATCGCGGGCCCCCTGCCACTCGGCGAGGGAGGCAGCTGCGATCGGGATCAGCTCAGGCCCTTCGAGTTCGACTTGCCGGATCAGGGGTGCCGTTAACGAGCGGCGAACAAGGTGACAAGTAACCCGCCAGTAGTTTTGGATCGGCCCCGGGGGCAGGGCGGTTTCAAAGTCTTGTCGATTGTCCTGTGACATCGGATCTTGAGCGTGTGCAACCGAACCTTGACCGGGCGCGAGTCTGGGGTCCGAGTAGGAACGGACCAAGAATCCGGTGTTGCTGTCAGAAGTTTTGACAGGCCGTGATCGACCGAAGCCCTTCGATCCGAAGGCGCCTGTGACCAGCTGAACAGCGAAGGCCTTCGACATCTCCCAAGTCGGAAGCCCCTTGGTTTTGAAGCCCGGATAGCTTGCTACGGGGTCTCGGTCCCGAGGGCGTTGACGCGGTTCGCGTACTCGCGGCGGGCCTTGCGCTGGGCCGGGATCGCCGAGGGGGCGTCGAGCGGCTGGCAGCGGTCGAGGAGTTGGCGGTGGACCGAGGGCACCGCGGGGACGCGAAGTGTGTAGCCCTGGCCGCGCCGTACGGTCACGCCCTGGTCGAGCGCGTCCTGCTCGGCGGGCTCCAGTTCGGCCGCGCGCAGGAAGTCGGCGACCTTGCCCGGCATGTCGAGGGCGACCGCGATCTCCGGTGCTGGGGTGTCCTGGCGATCGTCGGTGTGCTCGGGCATGAGGTCGGCGACGGCTGTACGGATGGCGCCGCGGCTGACGTGGTGGTCGCGGGCCAGACCGGCGATGGACTGGCCGCCCAGGTATCCGGCGCGCACGGCGGCGGCCTTCGCGGCCGTGACAGCCGGGCGTCGTCCGCCCTTGTTGCCCTTGGCCTCGGCGGCCCGCAGCCCGTCGTAGGTCAGTTCCCGCTGGAGGTCGCGCTGGAGTTCGCCGGCGGCGGCGAGGGTCTGCACCATGAACTTCACGGTGGACAGCAGCTCCCCGGTGCGCGGGTGGCGTGCGGTGAGGTCCATCGCGGAGAACGCGCCGTCGTGGATGCGCAGCGCCACCTGGTCGCGGTGGAGGACGTCGAGCACGTCGAGGATGTGCCCGGTGCCGCGCACGAGGCGGAACATCTCGGAGATGTGCACGGTGTCGCCCGGCCGCGCGTACGTGTGTAGCTCGCTGAACTTCGGCCGCTGGAGCGGGTGGAGGCGGCTGGAGGTGCCCGGGGCCTCCTCGAAGACGACCGGGCCCTCGATTCCGGCCTCGTCCAGGACGAGGTTCTGACGGTCGGTCGACTGCTGGTCGGTCGAGACCCGCTTGTAGACCAGGTTCGCCACCGAGGGGCCCCTTCCGTACGGAGGATCGGACCCTATCTGTCGTCAAACCCTGTCAGCAATCACCATCGGATCTGATTGGATTCGAGCCGCCGTGAACCCCAAGATTGCGCGGGTTCATTGGACGTGTCGGGCGCCTGTCGTCATTCGAACGTTTGCCGACACTCAGGCGGTGGTTCCGGCGACCACGTCGACGGCGTGGCGGCGGTGGGCTGCGAAGAGGTTGAGGGCGGTGTCGGTGTCGCGGGCGCGCAGTGCGGTGACGAGTCCGTGGTGCTCGCGCGGGATGCAGTCGAGGTAGCCGGCGGTGCTGCGACTGATCCGGGTCAGCAGGAACAGGTGGACCTGGCAGCGTATGCCGTCCCAGGCGTCGGCGAGGCGCTGGTGTCCTGCGGCGGCGAACACCGCGTCGTGGAAGGCGATGTCCAGGCGCACCATCTCGTGCGCATCGCCGGCCCGCTCCATCATGTCGGCCGTCTTCGCGATGGACGCGAGGTCCTCGTCCGAGGCGTGGGCGATCACCTGCCGTACGGCGAGGTCCTCCAGCGCGCCGCGCAGGCTGTCGAGCTCAGCCACGTCCTCGGCGGACAGCGTCGTCACCGTCGTGCCCCGGTGCCACGCACAGTGCACCAGGCCCTCGCGCTCCAGCAGCCGCAGCGCCTCGCGCACCGGACCACGGCTGACGTCCATCTCGCCGGACAGCTCCACCTCGCGCAGCTGCTCGCCCGGGGCGTAGGCCCCGTTGAAGATGGCGTCGCGGATGCGGTCCGCGACCTCGTCGGCCAGACCCCGGCGGCGAGCCGGGGCCACCTTGCCCTGATCACTCATGCCCGAATTGCACCTCCTCCACCAATGGCCTAATGTTAACATTCAGACGTTGTCGTGATGTCAACATTAGGACAAGTCCAGCAGGACCGCCCACGGGCCGCTCCGCTCCCCGGCAGGAAGGCAGTGCCTTGACCGTTCTCGACTCCCCGATCCCCCGCTTCCACCTGGCCGTGCCGGTCGACGACCTGGCTGCCGCGCGCCGCTTCTACGGCGACGTCCTGGGCCTGGAGCAGGGCCGCAGTGCGGACACGTGGGTGGAGTGGAATCTGCACGGCCATCAGTTCGTCACGCACCTCGCGCCGGAGCGCGCGCAGCGCCTACACAATCCGGTCGACGGCCACGACGTACCCGTGCCGCACTTCGGTCTGGTTCTGACGGTCGAGGCCTTCCAGGAGTTTGCCGAGCGGCTGCGGGCGGCGGGCACCGAGTTCGTCATCGAGCCGTATGTGCGTTTCGCGGGCCAGAAGGGTGAGCAGTGGACGATGTTCCTCCTCGACCCGGCCGGCAACGCGCTGGAGTTCAAGGCGTTCGCCGACGACTCGCAGGTGTTCGCCGCCTGACCGGCTGTCGGCACCACCCACCCCCACACGCGAAAGACGGGACGAGCTCATGAAGGTGTTCCAGATCGGCGCTGCCGGAGGAGTCGGCCGCCGCCTCACTCAAATCCTCACCCAACGCGGTGACGTCGTGACTGGCATGCACCGCGGGCCCGCTTATGGCGAGACCGTGCGGGCGGCCGGCGGGACTCCGGTGATCGGTGATCTCATCGCCGACTCGGTCGATGACCTGGCCGGCAGGATGCGCGGCCATGACGCCGTGGTCTTCTCGGCCGGCGCACACGGCACCGGTCAGGACAAGACGACCCTCATCGACGGCCGTGGCCTTCAAAAGGCCGCCGACGCGGCCGCGCTGGCCGGGGCGGCGCGGTTCGTCCTCGTCTCGGTGTTCCCTGACGCGCTGCGCGACGGGGAACGTAGTGAGGGCTTCGAGCACTACATCAAGGTCAAGAAGACCGCCGACGTCTATCTGACCCGTACCGGCCTGGACTGGCTGATCGTCCGTCCCGGAACCCTTCTGGACACCCCCGGCACCGGCCGGGTCACCGCCGGTCCCGCCGTCGAGTACGGCGACGTGCACCGCGACGACGTCGCCGCGTTCCTTGACGCCGCCCTGCACGCCCCGGCCCTCAACCGCGTGATCGTCGAGCTCACCTCCGGTGACACCCCCGTCGCGGACGCCGTCACCCGCCTCACGGCCGCCTGAGCTCACACCCGCACCTCAACCACAGCACCATCAGCAAGGAGAAGCACCATGACCGCCATCGATTCCTACAGCCACGACGTCTCCGGTGAGAAGGACTTCGGTTTCGCCCAGGCCATCAAGGTCGGCGACACGATCTACGTCTCCGGGCAGCTCTCGCACGACGAGCAGGGCAACTTCCTCTACCCGGGCGACTTCGACGCCCAGCTGAAGCAGTCCTACGCCAACTTCGAGAAGGTGCTCGCCCACTACGGCGCCACCCGCAACCAGGTCGTCTCCGAGACCCAGTTCATCGTGGACCTGCCGAAGCACAACATGGCGATGGCTGCGGCGAACCTGGCCTACTTCGGCGACCACCGCCCCACCAGCTCCACCATCGGCGTCGCGTCGCTGTTCTTCCCAGGCCAGCTCATCGAGGTCAACTTCGTCCTCGACACCCGCCTGCCGGCCTGATCATGAAGGTCGTGATCGCCGGAGGGCACGGCAAGATCGCCCTCATCCTGGAGAAGCTCCTTACCGAGCGCGGCCACTCGGTGGCAGGGCTCGTACGGAACCCGGCCTACGCCGATGACCTTGCCGAGGCCGGCGCCGAGACCATCGTGCTCGACCTGGAAAAGGCCACGGTGAGCGAGCTCACCGAGCATCTGGCCGGCGCGGACGCTGTCGTCTTCGCCGCCGGCGCCGGGGCGGGCAGCGGATCGGCCCGAAAGGAGACCGTCGACCGCGACGCGGCGGTCCTCCTCGCGGACGCCGCCGAGGCTGCCGGAGTCGGCCGCTACCTGCTCGTCTCCGCCATGGGCGACCACCTGCGGGCCGACCCGGCGGACTTCGAGCAGGAGTTCGGCATCTACATGCGGGCCAAGGCCGCAGCCGAGGACGCCATCCGCGCCCGGAGCAATCCCCGGGCGACGATCGTCCGCCCCGGCCTGTTGAACAACAATCCGGGGACCGGACGGGTCGACCTCGGTGACCGCACCGGCACCGGCCCGATTCCCCGCGCCGACGTCGCCGCCGTCCTGCTCGCCCTCCTCGAAGACCCCCGGCTGGACGGCCGGACCGTCGAGGTCATCGGCGGCCCCACCCCGATCGTGGACGCCCTGGACACGCTCGCCGGCGCCTGAACGCGTTCCGGACACCAGGAAGGGCCAGGTCAGCCACCGAAGGCGGAGGCCAGGCCCGACCGGGACAACCCAGCACACCACCATGAAAGAAGACTCAGCCGTGAGTGCCCTGTTCACCCCCCTCAAGCTGCGATCCCTCCAGATACCCAACCGGGTCTGGATGTCCCCGATGTGCATGTACTCCGCTGCCCCCACCGGGCCGGAGACCGGTGTGCCGACAGACTTCCACCTCGCCCACCTGGCCTCCCGCGCGGCCGGCGGCGCGGGCCTGGTGATGGCCGAGGCCACCGGTGTCCGCCCGGACGGGCGGATCAGCCAGTGGGACCTGGGCCTGTGGAACGACCACCAGCAGGAGGCGTTCGCGCGGATCACCCGGGCCATCAAGGCCCACGGCTCTGTCCCGGCCATCCAGCTCGCGCACGCCGGCCGCAAGGCGTCCGTCGACAAGCCCTGGCTGTCCGACCGGGCCCTGCCCGATAGCGAGGGCGGCTGGCAGGCCGTCGCCCCGAGCCCGATCGCGTACAACGGCCTGACCGTCCCCCACGAGCTGACCGTCGCCGAGATCCAGCAGCTCGTCCGCGACTTCGCCGACTCCGCCCAGCGCGCCCTGGCCGCCGGCTTCGAGGTCGCCGAGGTCCACGGCGCCCACGGCTACCTGATCAACTCCTTTCTCTCTCCGGTCTCCAACCACCGCACCGACGCCTACGGCGGCAGCTTCGCCAACCGCATCCGCTTCGCCCTCGAAGTCGTCGACGCCGTCCGCGCCGTGTGGCCCGCCGACCTGCCGGTCTTCTTCCGCACCTCCGCGACCGACTGGCTCACCGAGAACCCCGAGGACACGCGCGAGGGGTGGACCTCCGAGGACACCGTCCGCCTCGCCAAGGAGCTCCAGGCCCACGGCGTGGACCTGCTCGACGTGTCCACCGGCGGCATGGTCCGCGACGCGAAGATCGTCGCCGGTCCGAACTACCAGGTCCCCTTCGCCGCCCAGGCCCGCGACCAGGCCGGCATCCCTACCGCCGCCGTCGGCATCATCACCGAGCCGCAGCAGGCCGAGGACGTCATCGCCTCCGGCCAGGCCGACGCCGTCTTCCTCGGCCGCGAACTCCTGCGCAACCCGTACTGGGCACAGCACGCCGCCCTCGCGCTGGGCGCCGAGCCGAACTGGCCGGACCAGTACGCCTACGTCGTCAAGCGCCGCAAGCGCTGACGCCTGCCGCTTTCATCACCACCGGCCGCACTGTCCTTACCAGGGAAGACGTGCCGGACACCTCACACGGAGATCCCCATGAACCACCTTGAAGGCAAGGTCGTCGTCATCACCGGCGCCTCCTCCGGCATCGGCGCCGTCAGCGCCAAGGCACTCGCCGCCCGCGGCGCCACAATCGTCGCCGCAGCCCGCGGCCAGGAAGCCCTCGACCAGCTGGTCGCCGACATCGAGAAGGCCGGCGGCACCTCCGTCGCCAGGCTCACCGACGTCGCCGACGCGCAGGACGTCCAGGCGTTGGCCGACTTTGCGGTCGAGCGGTTCGGGCGGATCGACATCCTGGTCAACAACGCGGGCCTGATGCTGTTCTCCTTCTGGAAGGACGGGGCGATAGACGACTGGAACCGGATGATCGACGTGAACATCCGCGGGTACCTCAACGGCGTCCACGCCGTTCTTCCGGTGATGCTGCGCCAGAAGTCCGGTCACATCCTGAACATGGACTCGGTGGCCGGTCACCAGGTCGGCGACGGCGCCGGGGTCTACAGCTCCACCAAGTTCTTCGTCCAGGCCATGACCGAGTCCATGCGCAGGGAGCTCAGCGTCCGCGAAGGCATCAAGGCGTCCACGATCAGCCCCGGCGTCATCGACACCGGCTGGGCCGACAAGGTCACCGACCCGATCGGACGCCAGGCCGCCCAGGAACTCAACAAGGTCGCGATCACCCCCGAGAGCGTGGCCGACGCCGTCGTCTACGCCCTCGACCAGCCCGCCGACGTCAACGTCAACGACCTGATCATCTCCCCGGCCCGCCAGAACTGGTGACACGGTAACTCCCCACTCCCGCACGACAAGCAGAGAAGACGGCGGGCGGCCACTCACACGGTCGCCCGCCACCCCGAAACGAGAGGACCACCGGCCATGGCACAGGCGTACTGGAGCTCGGCCTTCACCAGCTCCGCAGAGGACACATGGGCCGTCGTACGACGGTTCAACGGGCTGCCCGACTGGCACCCGGCCATCCAGGACAGTGCTCTCGTCGAAGGCGAGAGCGAGTTCACGTCCGGCGCGATCCGCCTCCTGACCGGCACGGACGGCAACACCTACCGGGAACGCCTCGTGGCCCTGGACGACGCCCGACGGACCCTGACCTACGAGATCGTCGACGCACCGCTGCCAGT
This sequence comes from Streptomyces sp. Ncost-T10-10d, assembly GCF_900091955.1. Lineage (GTDB taxonomy): Bacteria > Actinomycetota > Actinomycetes > Streptomycetales > Streptomycetaceae > Streptomyces. The sequence goes on along the minus strand of NZ_FMDF01000073.1, from coordinate 159,167 downwards.
CAGCGGCTACCGCTCGACCCTCCAGGTCCAGACCGTCGCCGACACCGGCGGCTCATTTCTTACCTGGCAGTCCACCTTCGACGCGGCCGACGGCACCACCTCCGAAGAGGCCAGCGCGGTCCTCGAAGGCGCCTACGCCCAGGCCATCGTCGGCCTCCACAAGACCCTCGGCTGACCCGCACCGACTAGCGCAGCGTTCCTTGATGCGCTCGCCTGGACCCGACGTGGGCGGAAGCCGGTACTTCTAGCAGGTCCGCCTGCCCGGCCGGACTATTTCGCGGATATCCGCGTGCGCTGTACAGCGGCGCCTCTACCGTCCAGCCCGAATGCTGATCACGGGGGCGTGCGGAAGGGGCTGTCGAGTGGGGCGGGATCTGGGTCTGGACGGGGTGGTGGACCACTTCACCCTGTCCGGTGACGAGGCGGGCTGGTTACGGAACAAGACCGGGGCCACGAGGCTGGGCTTCGCCGTTCAGCTCAAGTTTTTGACCTGGCGCGGCCGGTTTCCCAAGATGCGCCTGGAACTGCCGCCCGACGCGGTCGAGCACGTCGCCAAGCAGGTGGGCGTCGCCGCGTCCGAGCTGGGGTTCTACGACTTCACCTCCCGCGCCGCGAAGCGGCACCGCAGCGAACTACGGGATCTGACCGGGTGGCACGAGTGCAGCCTGACCGGCCAGGTCAAGCTCATCTCGCAGCTGGTGGACGTGATCTGGCACGACGAACGCCGCGAGGAACAGGTACGCGCCGAGCTGCTGCGGCAGATGCGCATGGACCTGATCGAGCCGCCGATCGCGGCCCAGGTCGACGCGATCATCCGGTCCGCGCTGCACCAGGCCGACGAGCGGGCCGTCGCCGAGGTCGCGATGCGCCTCGCCCGGAAAGAGGACTGTCCCCGCCGCCTGGACGCGCTGGTCTTCACCGACCCGACCGCCGACAGTGCACAGGACGACGACACCGAGACCGTGGACGGCGACGGTGCGGAGGACGAGGACGATGTGGAGTCGGTGCTCTCCGACATCAAGGCTCATCCGGGCAACGTCAGCCTCAACTCGCTGCTGGACGAGATATCCAAGCTCAAGCAGGTCCGCGCCGTCGGCGTCCCGGTCGGCGTGTTCGCCGGCATCGGCGTACAGGTCATCAACGCCTGGCGGGCCAGAGCATCGGCCGCCTCCCCGAGCCACCTGCGGCGCTTCGACGCCCCCGTGCGCCGCGTCCTGCTCGCAGCCCTGCTGTTCCAGCGTCAGCGGGAGACCACCGACACCCTGGTGGAGCTGCTGAACTCCACCGTGCACCGCATCAACGCGCGGGCGGAGAAGAAGGTGACCGAGGCGTTCGTCGCCGAGTTCACCAAGGTCCGCGGCAAGTCCGGGCTCCTCGGGAAGATCGCGGCAGCCTCGCTTGCCGCCCCGGACGGCTCGGTCCGCTCCGTGGTGTACCCGGCGGCCGGCGGGGAGAAGACCCTCAAGGATTTGGTCGCCGAGATGAAGGCGACCAACGCGGAGTTCGCCCGCAACAAGCGGGAGGTGTTCAAGTCCTCCTACAGCAACCACTACCGCAGCGGGCTGATGAAGCTCCTCGGCGTGCTCGACTTCCGCTCCTCCAACGACCAGCACAAGCCCGTCATGGACGCGCTGAAGCTCATCGAGCGGCACAAGGACTCCTCCACCACCTACCTGCCGCTCGGCGAGACCATCCCGCTCGAGGGCGTCGTACGCAAGGACTGGATGGAGTTCGCGCTCTTCACCCCCGACAAGGGGCCCAAGCGCGTCATGCGCACCGTGTACGAGGCATGTGTCTTCCAGGCCCTGCGCGACCGGCTGCGCTGCAAGGAGATCTGGGTGGTCGGAGCCGACAAGTGGCGCGACCCCGACGACGACCTGCCCGACGACTTCGAGGTCCGCCGCGCCGAGTACTACGAGAAGCTGAACAAGCCGCGCGACGCGAAGCTGTTCACCGCCCAACTCCAGGCCGAGATGCGCGCCGAGCTCAGCGCGCTGGACACCAAGCTCCCGAAACTCCCGTGGGTGACGATCAGCGGCAAACACCGCAACGGCGCGATCAAGTTCACCGAGCCCGAGCCGCAGAAGGAACCCAAGAACCTGCGCAAGCTCAAGAAGGCGATCCGCAAGAAGTGGGGCACCGTCGCCCTCATCGACATCCTCAAAGAGGCCGCCCTGCGCACCGGGATGCTCAAGGCCCTCGCACCCGTGGGCACCCGCGAGGCGATCGACGAGGCCAAGCTCCTGGAACGCCTGCTCCTGATCGCCTACGCGTACGGCACGAACTCGGGGATCAGCTCGGTCGCGGCCGGCGAGCACGGGCACAGCGAGGAAGAGCTTCGCTACACCGCCCGCCGCTATCTGACCGCCGTCGGGCTCAAGGCGGCCGGTGTCGAGATCGCCAACGCCACCTTCGCGGCCCGCTCCGAGGCCGTGTGGGGGCAGGGCACCACCACGGTGGCCTCGGACTCCACGCACTTCAAAGCCTGGGACCGCAACATCTTCACCGAGTGGCACTCCCGGTATGGGGGCCGCGGCGTGCTCGTGTACTGGCACATCGAAAAAGGGTCGATGGCGATCCACAGCCAGCTTCTGAACTGCACCGCCTCCGAGGTCGCCGCCGCGATCGAGGGCATGATGCGGCACGCCACCACCATGCAGGCCGAGGGCAACTACGTGGACTCGCATGGCCAGTCGGAAATCGGGTTTGGGCTGACCAGGCTCCTGGGCTACGACCTGCTGCCCCGCATCAAACAGATCAACAAGGTCAAGTTGTACCGGCCTGGCCGGGAGGACGAAGACACCTACAAGCGGCTGTCCGACGCGATGACCCGCCCGATCCGCTGGGACGTCATCGAGAACAACTACGACCAGCTCATCAAGTACGCCACCGCGATCCGGGTCGGCACCGCCTCCACCGAGGCCATTTTGCGGCGCTTCACCCGCACCGCCTCCCACCCCGTCTACCAGGCCATGCTCGAAGTCGGGCGCGGGCAGAAGACCATCTTCGTGGCCCGCTACCTGCGCGACCGCGACCTCCAGCGCGAGATCCAGGAGGGCCTCAACGTCGTCGAGGGCTGGAACGGCGCCAACGACATCATCTTCTTCGGCAAGAGCGGCGAACTCTCCTCCAACCGCCGTGACCAGCAAGAACTATCCGTCCTCACGCTCCATCTCCTGCAAACAGCGCTCGTCTTCGTCAACACTTTGATGATCCAGGAGATGCTCGCCGACCCGGAGTGGGCGAACCTCCTGACCGACGAGGACAAGCGGGCCCTGACCCCGCTCATCTGGATGCACATCCAGCCCTACGGCGAGGTGCGGCTCAACATGGGCAGCCGCCTCCAACTCGCCCAGCCCGTACCCCAGGAACCGGACCCCGAGCCGGTCGCCGCGTAGCCCGGCACCCCCAGAGCCTGAGAGGACCCCGGCCACGGCCGGAGTCCTCTTCTGCGTAGAGCGCCTTCGATCCAAAAATTACTGACGGGTTACTTGTCACCTTGTTCGCCGCTCGTTAACGGCACCCCGATCACCCAGCCGTCGGCGTCTACCTCGAAGTAGAACCAGGTGTCTTCCTCGTCCCAGTAGCAGCGCATCCATGTGGTCACCAGGCCATGATGCCGGGCCAGATGCGCCGCCCTACTCCGCTCTACCTCATGACTGGGCGATGAATCCTGCGGATCGGTCAAGCTGGAAAGGAGAACCGACCCGGGTTGGATCCCAGCCTTGATCCCGTGCCTCTCGAATGCTGGCAGCAACGTGAGCCGGACGAATGGGCTCCGTCTCGACGCCCACCCAGTTGCTGGGATGGGCCTGACCGCTGGTGACGATCAAGGTCGTGCCCGGCTGGCTGCCGCTGGCCGCTTCAACCGCATAGGTCATCGGTGTCCAGCAGAGTCCCTGCATGTAGGAGGGCTTCCTGCGGATCCGCCAGCGGTACTCGATCCCGTCAACGGTTATGCGCCGGGAACCCTTCTTGTTCAGCGCCATCTTCGCCTCCTCCGCTGTTGGACTGTGCTGTGTCGCCGCGGTCGCGAAAAGCAGGTTGCACGCGAACGTACCGAACGTCATCGCCGACAAGCACCTTCGGGACTACGGATGGGTTGATCAGCCCATAAGTTGGTGTCAGTGCCGAGCGACCCGGCGCATCGCACCCACCCCGGGTGCACTCACCGCGATCGGAGAGCACCGTGAAGAACAGCCCGTTGTGGCGAGTGGTTGACAACGAGAGCGGTACCCAGTCCATCGTCAGCACGCCCTCCGAGGCGGTCGCTTTCGTCAACAGCCGGTTCGACACCGATGACGACGACGAACCCTTCAGCATCACCGAGGTCGGCCCTCTCCTTCCGAAGCCACTCGAGATCATCACCGCATGGGCCGCCGAGAAGGACGGCGAGCGAACCGACGGGCGTACTGCCCCGATCACCATCTGGCCGGTTGTGACGGACAACGCCAGCGAGTGCGACGACGTCGTGCTCTGGGGCGACGTGTACGTCTCCTGGGACCACGACATGTACACCGTCGAGGAGCCGGACAGCTCCGAGTACAGCGAGGCTTACAGCGCAACCGAGTTGAGTGCGATCCTCGACGAGTACGCCGACGACTATGAGTACGCGCCTGAAGGGCCTGAAGGGCCCGACAGCCACAGGTGGCCGAAACCGGAAGAGTTGATCACCTACGGCGCCCAGGAGTGTGCCAAGCGGTTCGGGCACCTCGACGACGACGCCCTGCTGTGGCTCGCTGCCACCCGGATCACGCTCGCCGTGTGGCGCAACACACCCGTCGAGAATTGGCATGCCGGGAAGAGTCCGCTCCACGACGGCACAATGATGCGGATCAACACGGCAACCACCCGACTCGTGCGCTCGATGCTGTCGTTCGACCATGTCGACTGGATCGGTCTCGGTCTCGCGATCGTCAACCCGTCCCGGGTTCTACCGACAGGGCAGTCCGTACTCGAGCTCGGGCTGGCCTGCCACAACCCTGACGACCCGGCGCACGAGGTTGATCCGCGAGAAGAACTCGCGGAGATGGCGCAGGTCGCGATCTCATGGGGGCGAAGGTACTGCCTTCACGAGAAGGAGTTCGGCCTGCGAACCCTGATCGAATCCTTCTGTGCGTCCGACAACGGCTGGTTCGGAGCACCGAGTTGGGGGCGCATCGTCGATCGGTTCCTTACGGCTGTCGACGACCGGGAGAATGCGCACTGGCGCATATACCGGGACAAGTCTTGGTTCAACGAGTGGTTCACCAACCGGCCGGCCGACATTGCGGACACCACGGAATTTCGTCGGCTGCTCCTTGCCGGGCCCGACCTGCTTTCCGAGGAGGCCGCCGAATGGTGCGTGGATGGTGCCATCGGCTACGTCTGCCAGGACGACCACGCGAACGACTGCTGGCGGTGCGGTATCCCGCTGGCAACGGAGTCCCCCAACGAGTGAATGTGTGCACCAGCATAGAAAAGCAGCAATCCACTGACCGCACTCTCTCCCGCCTACTCGGCGGCCTCCCCTGCTTGGGGAGCCAGTCGCGGCTCCACTGACTGGAGATGTGCGGGTGCTTCTGACGGATCTGTGGCAGCAACGCTGGCCCGGCTGCCCGCCGGTCGGCCACAAGCTCCGTGAGCCCTACAGGAATGTCTGGGTCCGCTTCCACAGTCCGTCGGGTCTTTGACATCAGTATCACCGGCCTGCCGGTTTCTTGATAACCACGGCTTCCACGACACGGAGGTCGAGCAGGTCGCCGGACCTCCGGGATCATGACGCCATGCAACTCCGATACTTCAATCAGACCGGATGGACCGCCATCTTCAATGGCACTAAGACCGAGATCGGTCGCATGGTGCGCGTGGAGGGATGGGATCCCGCAACCGGGACAGCCTTGGTGGTCGACCCGCAACGAGGGGCACTGCGCCAGGTCACGGACTACGTGGACTTCTCCCACTTGGAGCGGGCCGATCAGGTGGTCGCCGCGATACCCGGTGGGGGATGGCGGGCACACTGGACGGATGAAGGGCCGGGTGGATCACCTCTCACGGAGCAGGTGCTGGCCTGGTTGATCACTTCGCAGGGCCGGGCGACTGCCATCACAGTCGATGCTCAGGGGCATGTGGAGGACGCCGACAGCGCCGACGCCTTCATACCGCCGGGTGAGGAGCTTCAGTGACGGCGTCGATGCCGCAACAGGCGGGCCCGGCGTCCGAGGGTCGGGCTTCTGATGCCGACTGGGAGGCTCCCTACTACCGGGTTCGGGCCGCCGGCTTCCAGGTGCTCTTCCTCGTGGAACCGGACGAGGCGATCGAAGAGGTCTGCAACGTCGATGCCGAGGTTCATCTTGCCGACGGGTCGCGCTGGAGTTCCACGATCTTCACTCTCGCCGAGGTGGATCGGCTCATGCGGAGCTGGGAGGCGAGCGGAGAGGCGGTCTCCGGGCAGTGCTTCTTCTGCGCGGACGGGCTGATCGTGCGGAATCCCGGCATCGGCAGCATGGTGCGCGTGATTGCCGGGCTCGTGGCATCCGGCGAGTTCGACGGGGTGTTCCGACGCATTGCCGACCCGGAATGATCATGCCGCGTCTCAGGGCATCGTGTTGTCCTGCATCTTTCGAATGGCCTTGAGCACCTTCTTCCCCAGGGGAGTGAGCGTCATGGGCCTACCGCGTTCCGCCCGGACCAGGAGTGGTCCACCGAGTTCTCGTTCGATCCGGTTGATCTGTGCAACGAGGGTGAACGTGTTGAGGCCGAGGCCGCTCGCTGCGGCACCGAGGCTGGGGTAGGGAGATGCAGCCGCGAATCGGCTCAACCGTTCGCTGGCCCCCTGGCCGCCGAGTGCCGGCCGAAGGATGCTTGGTGCTCGGCTGGCCTGGTCGATTGCCCGAAGTACCTGGCTGTGACTGGATCCTCCGCGTGGTCGCAGCGGAACGTTGTGGGTCTTGGCCCAGCGGGCCATGTTCGCGGTGCTCATGCCAGCTTCTCGGGCGAGGTCCGGCAGGGTCCGGCGGCGGTGGACGTACTGCTCGATGAGCCAGGCCCGTTCGACGGTGCCGCGGCGCTTGTAGTCCTTGGGGCCCTCGCGGAGCGGGATGCCGTACTCCTTGGCAAGGCCGGTCAGCACTCTGCGGGAGAAGCCGGTGAGGGTGGCGATCTGCTGGAGGGACCGGTGTTCGTCAAGGTAGAGCCGGGTGAAGCGCTCTGCCGGAATGGCTTGCCGGGCCTGCTGCCGGATGCGGCCGGCGGCCCTGGCGGTGCTCTTCGTCAGCGGGGGTGCAGGGGCTGGATGTTCGTCGAGAACATGTCGGATGGCCTCGACGGTCGTACCCAGAACCTGGGCGGCGTGCTGAACAGGGTGCTGGCGTTCGCGGACAAGCTGGTGCAGGCGGGGTAGGTCGACGTGTGCCGGGTCGGGGCCGGGAAGGGAGAGCCCTGCCAGCAGGGTGGCGGGCGGCTGCCAGGTCATGGGCTCGTCGTGGATGTGGTGTGAGGCCAGGAAGTTGAGGGCTTCCTGCTGGAGGGCGTGCGCGAGTTCAGGGGTCTGAAGCGCGGTGAACCGCAGGGACGTCGCCCGGAACTCTGCACTGTCGGGCCCGCCCAGGTCGTCGGGGGCAGACTCGGCGGGCAGGCCGCTGAGACGTTGGAAGAGCTGGCTGCGTGCGATGCGTTCGCGCCGTCCGGTTCCCGGTGGTGTTCCGGTGTGGCGGCAGATCTCCAGCCAGCGGTCATGAGGAAGCAGGCCGGTGTAGTCGAGGAGTCGGCGCCGACCGTAGTCGATGGGGGTGCTGTTGGCACCGAGGTAGTCCGCGAGCCGGTCCAGAGCAGTGGCGATGTCCGGCCATTGCGGAAGGTCGTCGACTTCCTGGAGGAGGCGTGACACCTCAGTGCCGTCGATGACGTCACCGATCAGCCCGGCTGCCTGGTCCAGGGATGTGCGGCTGTCGGGAATCAGCAACAGGGCGGCGAGAACGGGAGCCAGAGCCCGCGCATGGATTCCTTCAGGTGGTGCGAGGCGGATCGTCCAGGGCGGCCAGAACATCGTGGGGATCTTCCTGGCTCGCTGCTCGATGTCCCGAGTGGTCCGGGTCGGCCGGCGGGGGTCTCGGTCATGATGCGGTAGCGGACGTATTCGCTGGGGCGGAGGGAAGGGGCGAGGGCCGCCAGGTGCACGGACTGCAGCACCGGGCTGATGCCCCTGCCCCAGCTGTCGATGCTGGTCGCCGAGATCTGCGTGAGTTCCTCGCGTACTGCTTCCAGCAGGCTCCGCAGGGCCTCGCCGGCCGGGTGGATTCCTGGTTGCTCCAGGATGCTCAGGGCCGTGGTGACCGCGACGGCCGTGTCTGCGGCTCGGGGCGGGGCCATGAACCCCGGACGTTCCATGGCCTGTCCGGTGTGCGGGGAGACCGCATCGGTGCTGAGGTGAGCTTCTGCGATGTCAGCCGGAATCTGTTCTTGGAGGACGGCCGTGGGCAGGTCGCTCAGGACGCGTATGCCCAGGGCCCGGATGTCGGCCAGCACCGCCGAGGCCGGCTGGGGAGAGGTTCGGTAGGGGCCGAAAGCTGCCGTTGCCCCGTCGATGATCTCCATCACTCGGTCTTGGGCCATGAGAACCGGATGGCCAGGAGGCAGGAGAAGTGTCGAAGCGCGAGTCAGATCGGTGCCGCAGCCCGCCGAGAACGGGCGGGTGGGGCGGGTCGGTGGATTGCCGCAGAGTTCAGGCCGGGGGACGGACCGGCCGGAACGGGGCCGCTGCCGCGGCACCCTCCCGCAGTGCGGGCAGCAGTCCGCCAGCAGCCTGCGGTGCCGGGTGCAGGCAAAGGAGAAACCGAGCCTCCAGGACAATTGCCATCGCCCACCAGTGGCATGAAGGCACTCCGGACAGAACCGGGATCCCCCTCCGCGGCCCCAAAGGACGTGCCGTGACACGGCCCGGCCCCCGGCACTCAGGTGGAGGGCCCGTCCGTCGTAATGAGCCAGGGTCAGGGCAGCGACTTTCTCCGGGGACGTCCCGGTGGCGTGCGCGACGGCATTGGTCTGCTGCTCGTCGAGGACGATCGTCCAGTCTGCCGGGATGCCCCTGAACTGGTTTCCGGCCCGGTGCCGGACCGGGAAGCCGAAGTGCAGCAGGACATCACCGAGCGCGGTGTCCATCCGCCTGGCCATCGCCTCCAGCCATGAGTCCAGAGCCTCGCCGGGCAGTGGAGGAAGCCGGATCGGCAGGGTGCGGACCGGCGTTCTCATGCGGGTCGCCGGCTCCGGGGCCGCGGGCGGCTGGTCAGCCGTTTCTTCTCCAGCGCGGCCTGCAGTTCGAGGCGGGCGGCCTCGGATGCCTCGTCGTTCTTCACCCGGTCCATGAGCTCCTGGTCAAGACGTTCGGCGCCGGTGCGGACCGCCCGCTGGCAGCTGCGGTTGATCAGCGTCATCAGCGAGCCGATGTGTCCGGTGCTGCGGGCGAAGAGGTAGTCCGACAGGTCGTCCGCGAGCATGCCGGGATGCTTGTCGGTGAGCACGACTCGCTGTTCGAGGGCCAGCAGCATCTGCCGCCACTCCCGGCGCCCGGCCTCCATATCGATGGTGAACGGACGAAGCCCGAGGCGGGTGGTGCGGCGGCCGGTCTGGGCCAGAGCGGTGTCGCGCCCGTTCGTGCCCTCGCCAAACAGGCCCTTCTTCGCGAGCTCGACCCCCACCATCAGCAACGTCACCGGAAACTCGTTGGCGATCCACTTCAGGTGGTTGCTCACCTCGATGCCGCTCTTCTGTCCCCACTTCAAAAAGTGCAGATCGTCCAGAACCACCAGGCGGACATCGCAGGACAGCACGCAGTCCAGCACCCGCCGTCCGAACTGGGCGGTGGTCCCCCGCATCTGTCCGGGGTGGCCGAAGAACTCCAGCATGGCCCGGTTGAGATCCTTCATTCCGGTGTTCCCAGTCAGTCCGACCCGGCAGACCGGGATCCGCTCGTGCCCTTGGCTCGTGAACGCTCCAGACTCCTCGATCTCCCGCTGGTGGAAGTCGCGTGCAAAGGCCAGCACCGAGGTCGTCTTGCCCAGCCCCGGGAACGCGTCGACGGCCACCGCCCCCTTGGCCTTGTCGCCGTCCTGCTCGTTGCTGTCGACGATGTCCCATAGGTCTTCATGGAGCTCCGTCAGCTGCGGCGTCTTCACTGGGCCGATGTTCGCGTGCCACTGCCGGCGCTGACGGTCGTAGTCCGCCCGGGCCTGCGTGGGCAGGGACTTCAGCTGCTTGCGGGTCAGCAGATCGGGCCGACTGCGGCGAGGGCTCTCGGCGAACGCCTTGAAGTCCTCCTTCCGCGACAAGGCAAGACTGCCCGGCTCCGGAACGCTGCCGACGGTCACACGTCCTCCAGGGCATCAGCGTAGAAGTCGTCCTCCCCGGCGAGGTCCTCCAGATCAACCTCGTCGTCATCCCCCGTCTCCGCCACCACGTCGGGCTCCCGCAGTTCCGCGGTCTGCTCGTCCTGACCGAGGGCCTTGCGTACGGAGGAAAGCGAGACGACCGTCTCCGCCTCACTCTCCGGAAGCTCGATAGCGGCCTGCTCGCGCGAGAGCCGCAGGGCCATGCGCCGCTCGGCGATCGTGGTGCCCAGCCCGAGATTCCACCGCTCCAACAAATCAGCGACGGCAAGCCGGTCATCAGGAAAGCGATACTTCGAGACCGCCAGTTGGCGGGCGAACGTCAACGCGTCCTCGCTCAGCGGCATCTCGGCCGACGGCGCGTGCTCCCAGACCAGCGTGTGCCAGGCCCGAGTAGCCGGATCGCGGAAGTAGATCCGGGTGATGTCGTCGGGGTCCACCTGGAAAGGCCAGCCGTTCTTGACCGGACTGTCGTAGGGGCTGCGGACTCCCGTCTCGGGCAGGCCGGGGCCGCTGTAACGGCGGCGGCCGATCTCGACCCCGTAGTGCTGGACCGTGCGCCACTTCGTCTGCAGGAACTCGTAAGCCAGGTCCCGGTCGCGGGGCGCTTCGATGTAACCCGCCCGCGCCATGCCGTGCTCGAACATCTTCGCCGGGGACATCCGCAGACCCGGCAGACCCGGATCGACCAGACTGGAATGCGGCCGGCAGTGATAGACCGCCGCGGTCCACTCCCGGATGATCGCCTCAAGCTCGTCGAGGAAGAAGAACGCGTCGTCCTCCGGGCTCTCGCCTCGCGAGTGGATGTCGGGGCCCTTATAGCCGGGCAGCACCTGCAGCAGACCCTCCCGCAGGGTCCGGAAGTAGCGCTCGACCGGCCCCTTATCGCGGCCCGTCCGCAGCCGGGCCGGCTGGATGGAGATGCCCATCCGGCGGCAGACGCTGGTCAGGTGCTCCGAGACGTAGACCTTGCCGTGGTCGACGACCAGCGTCTCGGGAACCAAAGGCGGCGAGGCCAGCCCCGGCCCGGTGGCGCCCTTGACGTCGACCAGGACGGTGCGGGGGATGCCGTGCTCGGGCCAGACCGCGTGCCGCGGCCAGTCCCGCCCCGCAGGCCGCGGCCGAAATGACTGGAACAGCACTGCGCTGACATCCACCGCCTTCGTCGAGACCGGCGTGAGCCGGATCCCCGTGATGCAGCGGGTGTACCAGTCCATCCCGACACTCAGCTCGGCCTGCACCCACTTCAGGGTCAGCGGGTCGAACGCGAAGACGTCCAGGCGGGTGGAGTCCATCAGCAGGTACTCGCCCGGCCGCGTCGGCCGCAGCTTGCCGTACGGACCCTCCGGCCGATCGGCGATATCCCGGTTGCGCTTCGTACTCAGCCGGAACAGCGGGTGTCGCCGCTCCAGCTCTGTGAGCACCCGGTAGGCCGTGGCTTGGCTGGGCTGGGGTACGACTTCAGGACCGAACCGCGCGATCACCCGGGCCTGAGTCCGATCTATGACCATCTTGCGTGATGGCTTCGACTCTCCGGTGTGCTCGACCATGACTTCCAGCGCGGTCTCCACCCATCGGTCATCGGCCCTGCCGAAGGACCGTGCCTGGAGACTTGTCCGCTGGACCAGGCCGGCCTCACCGTGTCGGCGGTAGTCGGCGACCCACCGTCGAATAGTGCGATCAGTGACTCCGAGTTCCGCAGCTTTCGCCGCATAGCGGGCGTCCAGCGACAGCGTCGGCGCGTACGGAGCTCGCGGTTCGCCTTCACGCGCAAGTTCGGTGCTGCCGGACCGATATCCCGTGAGGAGTTCCCGAATGTGCTCGGCCCGCTCCAGGATCTGCTGTCTGTCCTTCTCGTCCAACTGCCCCAGTACCACCGAGGCAATCTCCTCGGCGTCGTCCGAGGACGGTCCAGGCCCCTCGGGGATAAGAGTGGCCCGGTCGGAGAAGAGCAGTTCCCGCAATGACAGACGCAGGAGCCTGCCGTGGCGGTCCTTGAGGACGACCTCGTTGCCGGCCGTGGTGGCGGCCATCTCGACCACCTCGACGGTCTCCCCGTCGTAGCGGAAGTGTGTACCGACGCCGACCCGCGCTCCGGCCCTGGTCACGCCGTTCTCCTGAGCAAGTGCGCCGGGCTGAACGGCCGGTCGAGGTCCACCGTGAACTCGTGCGTCCACAGCAAGTGATAGACCGCAGATCGGACTTGCTCCTCCGGGCGACCGGGCAAGCTGGCCGCCGCACGCCGCAGAGAGACTCCGTTGAGATCAGCCCCACGGAGCTCGTCGACGAGCCCACGGTCGAACAGCCAGTCTCTGCGGTAGCCCGACAAGAAGCGGACGTTCTCCAGCTCAGCCGTGGGTGGCTCGCTCCAGACCTCGTACTTCCACCCGCGGGCCTCCACCGCCTCACGGGTCCAGCCGAAAGTGAAGGCCACCTCCGGCTTCGACAACCGGTGCAGTGGCTTCACATCCACGACCACGGGCCCCTCGTCGGTGACGAGGAGGTAGTCCGGGATGTGCTTGCGCACAGCCCCGTCCACCTCGGCCTTGAGCAGAAATGGCTGGGCCACGACACGCCGTACGGACGGATCGAAATCAGCGAAGAGGAGCCTCGCCAGTTCGAGGCGCGACTCGTAGATCACGTGGTCGCGCATCGTGGCGGACCAGTAGGTGCCCGAGTAGTGCCGCTGGCCCCTATACCAGCGAAAGGTTCGCCAGGGTGACGCCGCCGCAAGCAGGTCGATCGAGGACGCGCTCCACTCCCGGTTCTCAACCTGGCTGCCATCCGGGCCCCGCAGGCTCACGGTGATCGATGCCGCTCTCAGCCCTGCCGCCATGCGTCACCCCCGGATCGTCGGCCGCCTCCTCCGCGAGCGCTACGTTCGCATCCGTGCGAGGCTCCCACGCCGGGCCTAAGGCAAGGTCAGCCGAACGAGTGAAGGCAGTGGCCAGCGATTCTCAATCCCATGTCAGTTCGGCCAATCAGATGACATTGCGACTGAGAAAATGACACGGGATTTGAGAACCTACAACAACGCCCGCTCAGGTCTGTGCCATGTCCACGAAGCGCGAGTAGTGGCCCTGGAAGGCCACGGTGATCGTCGCCGTCGGGCCGTTACGGTGCTTGGCGACGATCAGGTCGGCCTCGCCGGCGCGGGGGGACTCCTTCTCGTACGCATCCTCGCGATGCAGCAGGATCACCATGTCGGCATCCTGCTCGATGGATCCGGATTCACGCAGGTCGGAGACCATCGGCTTTTTGTCCGTGCGCTGTTCGGGGCCACGGTTCAGCTGGGAGAGCGCGATGACCGGGAGCTGCAACTCCTTCGCGAGCAGCTTGAGGTTTCGGGACATGTCCGAGACCTCCTGCTGGCGGCTCTCGGCACGCTTCGAGCCGCCGGACTGCATCAGTTGCAGATAGTCGATGACCACGAGCTTGAGGTCGTTGCGCTGCTTGAGCCGACGGCACTTCGCCCGGATCTCCATCATGGAGAGGTTCGGGGAGTCGTCGATGTAGAGGGGGGCGGCCGAGACATCCGGCATCCGGCGAGCCAGCCGCGTCCAGTCCTCGTCGGTCATGGTGCCGGAACGCATGTGGTGCAGCGCCACTCGCGCCTCGGCCGAGAGCAGTCGCATCGCGATCTCGTTGCGCCCCATTTCGAGGGAGAAGATCACGCTGGGAAGGTTGCTCTTGATCGAACAGGCTCGTGCGAAATCCAGCGCCAGAGTGGACTTACCCATGGCCGGACGGGCTGCGATGACGACCATCTGGCCCGGGTGCAGGCCGTTCGTCAGGGCGTCGAGGTCGGTGAAGCCGGTCGGCACCCCGGTCATCTCACCGCTGCGCGAACCGATCGCCTCGATCTCGTCGAGAGCGCCTTCCATGATGTCGCCGAGCGGTAGGTAGTCCTCGCTGGTGCGCTGCTCGGTGACGGCATAGATCTCGGCCTGCGCGGAGTTCACGATGTCGTCGACATCACCGTCGGCCGCGTATCCCATCTGCGTGATCTTCGTCCCGGCTTCGACGAGCCGTCTGAGGACCGCCCGTTCGTGGACGATCTCCGCGTAGTACGAAGCATTCGCCGCGGTCGGCACGGACTGGACGAGGGTGTGCAGATACGGCGCTCCGCCCACCTTGGTGATCTCACCGCGCTTGACCAGTTCGGCCGCCACCGTGATCGGGTCGGCCGGCTCCCCCTTGGCATAGAGATCGAGGATCGCCTGGTAGACGGTCTCGTGGGCGGGTCGGTAGAAATCGTGTCCCTTGATGATCTCCACGACGTCGGCGATGGCGTCCTTGGACAGGAGCATGCCGCCGAGGACCGACTGCTCGGCATCGAGGTCCTGGGGCGGCACCCGCTCGAAACCGGGGGAACCGCCGTCCCATCCGCCGCTCTCCCTGCCGCGTTCGTGCTGCTTGCCACGGTCCCGGCCTTCGCCGCGTCGCTGGCGGGAAACGGGCAGACGGTCACTGGGACCGGCATCGGCCCAGGGGTCGTCCAAAGGCTCGGGAATGCTCACCGGGCCACCTCCTCCCGTCCGCTCCGCGGACCTCACCGTGCCACTCTTTCTTACGGCACAGCACCGACAAACAAGACGCCCGACTCCGGTTCCGGCACGTCGAGTTCTGGGGGGCTCCAGGGCCGGAACGGGGTGCGGGCGCCGGACCACGGTAGGCCGCTCAGCACCGTCAGCCAATCTGGTTATCCACAGGGCATGTGGACAACGGATCAGATGCTGTGGAGAACTCGGCGGAACCTGTGCACGGAGCGGGGGACAGCACTGTGGACAAACTCATAGCGCCCACACCATCAAGGCCCTGACCTGGAGTTTCTCCATCCACGGGCTGTGGGGGAGAAAAACTTTCCGAGTCAACACAAGATCACGACAAACAGCGCACGCGAGAATACCGAGCGGCAATAAATGTAAGGACTGTAAGCACCTTGCATCCATTACCTGTGGAAGATTAGATTGGCCCCCGTGATCCAGGCCCCGACACCCCTGCCCCCCAGTCGCCGACGGCACGACCGCGAGATCATCTCGCTGGCCGTCCCTGCCTTCGGCGCGCTCGTCGCCGAGCCGCTCTTCGTGGTGGTCGACAGCGCCATCGTCGGCCACCTCGGCACACCGCAGCTGGCCGGCCTGGCCGTCGCCGCAGCCCTGTTGACCACAGCCGTCAGCGTCTTCGTCTTTCTCGCGTACGCCACCACCGCGGCAGTGGCGAGGCGGGTCGGAGCGGGCGATCTGGCCTCCGCGATCCGGCAGGGCATGGACGGCATCTGGCTGGCCCTACTGCTCGGCATCCTCGTCATCGCCATCACGCTCCCCACAGCGCCCTGGCTCGTGAACGTCTTCGGTGCCTCCGACACCGCAGCCCCCTACGCCACCACATATCTGAGGATCTCCAGCCTCGGCATCCCGGCCATGCTCGTGGTGATGGCCGCGACCGGCGTACTCCGTGGCCTGCAGGACACCCGAACCCCGCTCTATGTCGCCATCGGAGGCTTCGCGGCCAACGGAGCCCTCAATGCAGGACTCGTCTACGGCGCCGGGCTCGGCATCGCCGGATCGGCCTGGGGCACTGTGATCGCACAGATCGCCATGGCCGCCGCTTATCTCATCGTGGTCGTACGGGGAGCACGTCGGCACGGCGCCTCGCTGCGCCCCGACGCCCAAGGCATCAAGGCCAGCGCCCGGGCAGGCGTTCCGCTGCTGGTCCGTACGCTGTCGCTCCGTGCCGTACTGATGATCGCCACAGCCGTCGCCGCCCGCCTCGGCGACACCGAGATCGCCGCGCACCAGATCATCCTCTCCCTCTGGAGCCTGATGGCCTTCGCCCTCGACGCCATCGCCATTGCAGGGCAGGCCATCATCGGCCGCTACCTGGGAGCCGATGACACCAAGGGCGCACGCGAGGCGTGCCGCCGCATGGTCCAGTGGGGCATCGCTTCCGGGGTGGTGTTCGGGGCACTGATCGTCCTTGCCCGGCCGTTGTTCGTGCCCCTGTTCACCGGCGACCAGTCCGTTCAGGACACGCTGTTCCCGGCGCTGCTGGTGGTGGCGTTGTCCCAGCCGATCGCCGGTGTGGTCTTCGTCCTGGACGGCGTGCTGATGGGTGCCGGAGACGGGCGGTATTTGGCCTGGGCCATGCTCGTCACTCTGACCCTCTTCGCCCCGGTCGCCCTGCTGGTGCCGACGTTCGGTGGCGGCCTGACCGCGCTGTGGTGGGCGATGGCCCTGATGATGACCGTCCGCATGGTGACGCTCCGGCTGCGCACCCGATCGGGCAAGTGGATCGTCACAGGAGCCACCCGCTGAGCCATCGGCGACACCCGTTTCACGTGAAACAGCAAAGGGCCGCACCCCGTGGGGTACGGCCCTTCACCTGCTCAGGTGAGCTGTGCCCTTAGGCAGCAACGACCTCGATGCCGAGCTTCGCAGCGACCTCGGGGTGCAGACGCACGGACACCTGGTGTCCGCCGAGCGTCTTGATCGGCGAGCCGAGCTCGACCCGACGCTTGTCGACGTCGGGGCCACCGGCAGCCTTGATCGCCGAGGCGATGTCGGCCGGGGTCACGGAACCGAAGAGACGGCCGGCGTCGCCGGAGCGAACGGCCAGACGGACCTTCACGGCCTCGAGCTTGGTCTTGATCTCGTTGGCCTGCTCGATCGTGGCGATCTCGTGGATCTTGCGGGCGCGGCGGATCTGCGCCACGTCCTTCTCGCCACCCTTGGTCCAGCGGATGGCAAAGCCACGCGGAACCAGGTAGTTACGGGCGTACCCGTCCTTGACGTCGACGACGTCGCCCGCAGCACCGAGGCCGGAGACCTCGTGGGTGAGGATGATCTTCATGATTCGGTCACCCTTCCCTTATCGCGCGGTGGACGTGTAGGGCAGCAGCGCCATCTCACGGCTGTTCTTGACTGCCGTGGCGACGTCACGCTGGTGCTGCGTGCAGTTGCCGGTCACGCGGCGGGCACGGATCTTGCCGCGGTCGGAAATGAACTTCCGCAGCATGTTCGTGTCCTTGTAGTCCACGTACTGGGTCTTGTCCTTGCAGAACGCGCAGACCTTCTTCTTAGGCTTGCGCACAGGCGGCTTCGCCATGGTGTTTCTCCTGTGTGATCAAGAAGTGGGAGTACGAGCTGCCCTAGAAGGGAGGCTCGTCCGAGTAGCCGCCGCCGGAGCCGCCGGAGCTTCCGCCCCAACCGCCTCCGCCGCCCTGCTGGCCCCCGCCCTCGCTGGCCGCCGGCAGGCGCGCTCGTGGCCCACGGGTCGTCGGCGGGAGCGCCGCCGCCACCCTGCTGGCCACCGCCACCGGGACCGCCGCCCCAGTTGCCGCCGCCCTGCTGGCCGCCGCCGTATCCACCCTGGCCGCCCTGACCACCGCGACCGGTGGTCTTGGTGACCTTGGCCGTGGCGTTCTTGAGGCTGGGGCCGACTTCCTCGACGTCCAGCTCGTAGACCGTGCGCTTGACGCCCTCGCGGTCTTCGTACGACCGCTGCTTCAGCCGGCCCTGCACGACTACGCGCATGCCTCGCTGAAGCGACTCGGCGACGTTCTCCGCCGCCTGCCGCCAGACCGAGCAGGTGAGGAACAGGCCTTCGCCGTCCTTCCACTCATTGGTCTGCCGGTCGAAGATGCGGGGAGTGGACGCGACACGGAACTTCGCGACCGCCGCACCGGACGGGGTGAAGCGCAGCTCGGGGTCGTCGACGAGATTGCCGACGACCGTGATGACGGTCTCGCCTGCCATGGGTGAACCTCTCGGCGGGGATTGCTTCTGGCTGCTTGCTGCTACTCGAACCCGATGACCGCTGAGCTAGATGCTCAGTGGATCTCGGGACGGAGGACCTTGGTCCGGAGGACCGACTCGTTCAGGTTCATCTGGCGGTCGAGCTCCTTGACGACCGCAGGCTCGGCCTGCAGGTCGATGACCGAGTAGATGCCCTCGGGCTTCTTCTTGATCTCGTAAGCGAGACGACGACGGCCCCAGGTGTCGACCTTCTCAACCTTTCCGTTGCCCTCACGGACGACGGAGAGGAAGTTCTCGATCAGCGGGGAGACAGCGCGCTCCTCGAGATCGGGGTCGAGGATGACCATCACCTCGTAGTGACGCATGTGGAACCCACCTCCTTTGGACTCAGCGGCCACGGTCGTTCCGTGGCAGGAGGGTCGTGATGCGTAAAGCAACAGTGTCTCCGAGTAAAACAGCCGCCACTGACAGCACCCCCTGTCGAGAGGGGCCGACGTGCTGGCCTGGGCAGACACCGGTGCAGACGTTACAGACTACCCGCACACCGGCTTCCGGTTGAAATCCGGTGCTCAGGAGACGCAATCTGTACACATCGGGTGTGAGCGGCGCCACGATGCGCCGCCTTTCGGCCAGGAGGTACTCCATGGCACAGGCAACTCGGTCCCGTCCTCCCGTCTCCCTTCTCGCCACGGACGGCAAGACCCATCCGCTCCAGGAAGCCCTGGTGGTGGTGACCCTGGTCCTCGGTGCGCTCGCCTTCGTGACGGCGATGTTCCACAGCCTGCATCTGATCAGTTCGTGGGCCGGACTCATCGGGATCCTCACGGCTGCGTACGGGCAGTACGTCTCGGTGACCACGCGCGAGAGGTTCCCGCTGATCATCGGCCTGGGTGCATCCGCCATCGGGTTCTTCCTCGGCATGGCCCACGGCGGCCTCTTCGGCGGCCTGGTGGGCTGATTCGAGACAGACGCAACCAGGCACAACCGGACACAGCCGGACGCACGGGCCCGGCGCGAGGACCCCGTTCAGGGGCTTGGCGCCGCTCCCCGTACAAGGACGGGGCCATCCCGGTCCCGGCGGGACGGACCGGCAAGGTCCCATAGGGCCAGACGGGGCGCTCCCCGGTCGCAGTAGGCTTCGGCGCGAGAGCCGGAGCCCCTGACCGATGGGGACACACCTGCCGAGGAGCGCCCCGCATGAGCCTGACCCTGAGGACCATCAGCCGAGAGCAGCATCTGGCGTACATCCAGAATCTGCCCGCGGCGAGTCACTGCCAGGTCCCGGCGTGGGCTGATGTGAAGACCGAATGGCGCTCTGAGAATCTGGGATGGTTCGACAAGAGCGGTGAGTTGGTCGGTGTCGGCCTGGTGCTGTACCGCCAACTGCCCAAGATCAAGCGGTACCTCGCGTACCTTCCCGAGGGCCCGGTCATCAACTGGCACGCCCCCAACCTGGACGACTGGCTGCAGCCGATGCTGGCGCATCTCAAGCAGCAGGGCGCCTTCTCCGTGAAGATGGGCCCGCCGGTCGTCATCCGCCGCTGGGACGCGGCCGCCATCAAGTCCGGTATCCAGGACCCCGATGTGAAGCGCCTGCGCGATGTCGAGGCCACCCACATAGAGCCGCGCGCCTTCGAAGTCTCGGACCGGCTGCGGAAGATGGGCTGGCAGCAGGGCGAGGACGGCGGCGCCGGATTCGGTGACGTACAGCCGCGCTATGTCTTCCAGGTCCCGCTGGCCAACCGGTCGCTCGAGGACGTCCTCAAGGGCTTCAACCAGCTGTGGCGACGCAACATCAAGAAGGCCGAGAAGGCCGGTGTCGAGGTCGTCCAGGGCAGTTACGAGGACCTCGCCGAATGGCAGCGGCTGTACGAGATCACCGCGGTCCGCGACCACTTCCGGCCGCGCCCGCTCTCTTATTTCCAGCGTATGTGGACGGTGCTCAATTCCGAGGACCCCAACCGCATGCGGCTCTATTTCGCGCGTCACAACGGCGTGAACCTGTCCGCGGCGACGATGCTCGTCGTCGGTGGCCACGTCTGGTACTCGTACGGCGCGTCCGACAACATCGGGCGTGAGGTCCGGCCCTCGAACGCGATGCAGTGGCGCATGCTGCGCGACTCGTACGCGATGGGCGCGACCGTCTACGACCTGCGCGGTATCAGCGACTCGCTCGACGAGACGGACCACCTCTTCGGTCTGATCCAGTTCAAGGTCGGTACCGGCGGCGAAGCCGTCGAGTACATCGGCGAGTGGGACTTCCCGCTCAACAAGCTGCTGCACAAGGCGCTCGACATCTACATGTCGCGCCGCTGATACGCGTCGTCCCGCTGACGAAACCGGCTTCATTCGTTTCAATGGGGACTTCGACTCCGCACACCTCCCACACCGCAGCCACCAGAAGGGTTCCGGACCGGCCATGGCGCTCTCCCTCTACGTCGACACCGCGCGCTGGCGGGCGCACCAGAAATCCGTCCTCGACCAGTTCCCCGGCCTCGTCCCGGTCTGCAAGGGCAACGGATACGGCTTCGGTCACGAGCGGCTCGCCGACGAGGCCATCCGCTTCGGTTCCGACATGCTCGCCGTCGGCACCACCTATGAAGCGGCCCGCATAAAGGACTGGTTCAGCGGCGATCTGCTGGTCCTCACCCCGTTCCGCCGGGGCGAGGAGCCGGTGCCGCTGCCCGACCGTGTCATCCGGTCCGTCTCGTCCGTGGACGGCGTGCACGCCCTAGTGGGCGCACGGGTCGTCATCGAGTGCATGAGCTCGATGAAGCGCCACGGTGTCAAGGAGGAGGAGCTCGGGCAGCTGCACGCCGCCATCGAGGACGTACGTCTCGAAGGCTTCGCTCTGCACCTGCCGCTGGACCGCACGGACGGCTCGGACGCGGTCGAGGAAGTCATCGGCTGGATGGACCGGCTGCGCGCGGCCCGGCTGCCGCTGCACACCATGTTCGTCAGCCATCTGCGCGCCGAGGAGCTGGGCCGGCTTCAGCAGCAGTTCCCGCAGACCCGTTTCCGCGCCCGCATCGGCACCCGGCTGTGGCTCGGCGACCACGAGGCGACGGAGTACCGGGGCGCCGTTCTGGACGTCACGCGCGTCGTCAAGGGTGACCGTTTCGGCTACCGCCAGCAGAAGGCCGCCTCGGACGGCTGGCTGGTGGTCGTCGCCGGCGGTACGTCGCACGGTGTGGGTCTGGAGGCCCCGAAAGCCCTGCACGGTGTGATGCCGCGCGCCAAGGGTGTCGCCCGCGCGGGCCTGGCCACCGTCAACCGCAACCTGTCGCCGTTCGTCTGGGCCGGCAAGCAGCGGTGGTTCGCCGAACCGCCGCACATGCAGGTGTCGATCCTGTTCGTCCCCTCGGACGCGCAGGAGCCGAAGGTCGGCGACGAGCTGGTGGCCCATCTGCGCCACACGACCACCCAGTTCGACCGCCTCGTCGACCGGTAGGAGGCGCCGAGACGTTCTTCAGGGGACCCCGGCCCCCTGAAGAGGCCCTTCTCAGTCGGCGGCCGGTCCGTGCGCCGCTCCCCATTCCACCCGCGGCCCTTCGACGGCGGGAACGGCATGCCGCGGCGGGTGCGCAGCCCGCCCCAGCACGAATACGTCCTCGGCCCCGTCGAGCACCCCACCGGACGGATCGTCCGACCCGTCGCGCCGCACGACGTCCCGCTCCGGCATCAGAATGTCCCGTACGACAACGGCGCAGAGGTACAGCGTGCCCAGCAGATGCAGGATGATCGCCAGCTGATACCCCTCCGTGGGCAGCCCCTGGTGCTTGTCCCCGCTCGTCGTGTACGCGAGGTACGTCCAGATGCCCAGGAAGTACATGACCTCGCACGTCTGCCAGATCAGGAAGTCGCGCCAGCGCGGCCTGGCCAGGGCAGCCAGGGGAATCAGCCACAGCACGTACTGCGGCGAATAGACCTTGTTGACGAGGATGAACGCGGCGACGACGAGAAAGGCGAGCTGCGCGAAGCGCGGCCTGCGCGGTGCCGTCAGCGTCAGGACACCGATGGCTCCGCACAGCAGGATCGTCAACAGGGTCGAGACTGTGTTGACGGTCGTGACCTCGAAGATCTTTCCGGTGCGCTGTGTGATGACCAGCCAGAATGAGCCGAAGTCGATGCCTCGTTCCTCGCTGAATGTGTAGAACTTCTTCCACCCCTCGGGTGCGAAGACCATCACCGGCAGATTCACGACCAGCCAGGCCCCCGCCGCCCCGAGCGTCGCCATGGCGAACTCCCGCCATTTACCCGCCCGCCAGCACAGAACGAAGATGGGCCCCAGCAGGAACACGGGATAGAGCTTGGCTGCGGTGGCAAGCCCGATGAGGATGCCGAACGCCAGCACCCGCCCCCGGGACCACATGAGCATCGCCGCAGCCGTCAGCGCGACCGCCAGCAGGTCCCAGTTGATCGTCGCGGTGAGCGCGAAGGCGGGCGCGAGGACGATCAGCAGCCCGTCCCAGGGGCGGCGCCGGTGTGTACGGGCGACACAGACGGCGATGATCACGGCGCAGATCATCAGCATGCCGGCATTGACCATCCAGTACATCTGCTCGCGGTGCTGAATGGATCCGCCCGGTGTCAGCCAGGACGCGATCTGCATGAACGCGCCGGTCAGGACGGGGTACTCCAGGTACTGCATGTCGCCGGGCAGCCGGTCGAAGTACGGCACGAGACCTTCGGAGAAGCCACGTCCGACATAGAGATGCGGAATGTCCGAGTAGCAGGCGTGCGTGTACTGCGAACCGGCGCCCCTGAACCACGCCCAGTTGTAGCAGGGCAGCTTCTGCACCATGCCCAGCGCGAACATCCCGAGGGCCACCAGCGCGATGACGCCCACTGGCGTGAGTGCCGTACTGCCGAGCCGTGTCCAGCGCCCCGACCGGCCGCCGATCAGAGCACTGCCCGCCTCGGCGATCTCGTCCTGGTGCGTGGGCCGTACGACGGGCCGTTCCTGGTGCACACTCGTGTCTTCTGCGCTTGGCATGCCGCTCATCCTGCCGTACGGGACTGTGGAAACGTCGAGGGCCGCCGCACCATGTGGTGCGGCGGCCCTCGGCCAGGTCCGGCCGGCCGGCTCGCCGGTCTGTCCGGCCGGAGGGACGTTAACCGGCCGGGCCCCCGAAGATTCCGCCGTTCCCGTTGCCGTTGCCGTTCCCGTTCCCGTTGCCGTTGCCGTTGCCGTTGCCACCGCTCGGTGGCGAGGTGGTTGTCGGCGGACTGGTGCTGGGACCGCCGGCGGCTCCGCCATTCGTCGCGCCGGTGTTGGTCCCGCCGTTGCTGTTCTGGCAGTTCCAGTCCCATGCGCTACAGGTGTCGCTGGGGTCGGGCGCCGGCGTGGACGGGCTCGTCGAGGGCGACTCGGACGCCGACGTGGACGGCAAGGGCGACTCCACCGTGGTGGGCGACGGCTTGGGGCTCTGCGCGCCGCCACCGTAGACCTTCTCACCGATCGGCTGCGGCTCCGGGAATGTCACGACCGGCTTGCCCTGCATCGCCTTCGCCATGTAGTCGTGCCAGATCTGGGCCGGGAACGAGGCACCGTGGATCGTCTTCTCGCCACCCGTGCCGTACATCTTCTCGAACTTGCGGTTCGCGTTCTTCTCGTCGTCGTCCAGCCGGTACATGCTGATGGCCGTGGACAGCTGCGGGGTGTAGCCGACGAACCAGGCCGACTTGTTCTCGTCCGTCGTACCCGTCTTGCCCGCCACGTCACGGCCGGGGAGCTGCGCGGGGGTACCGGTTCCCTTCTCGACGACGTTCTTCAGGACGTCGGTGATGTTGTCGGCGATGTCGGCATCGAAGGCGCGCTTGGGGGCGTCCTTGTGGCGGTAGATGGTTTCGCCCTCGTGCTTCACCTCGGTGACCGAGTAGGGCTCGCGCTGCTGTCCGCTGGCGGCGAAGGTCGCATACGCACCGGCCATACGGATCGCACTGGGCGAGGACGTACCGATGGAGAACGACGGCACATGTGAATCCGCCATGCTGTCGTCGTCCTTGAGGCCGGCGGCAATGGCGACTTTCTTCACCTTGTCGGTGCCAACGTCCATGCCGAGCTGGACGTACGGGGAGTTGGCGGACCACTGCATCGCCTCGCGAAGGGTGATGTTGCCCTTCGACTCATGGCCGTCGTTGGTCTGCAGCCACTCCTTGCCGTTCTCGTCGGTCCAGATCTGACCGTTGTACTTCTTGATCTTCAGCTTGTCGTCGGCGTTGTAGATGCTCAGCGGCGAGACCTGCTCACGCTGCGACACGTCCTGGTCCTCGTCGAGCGAGGGGTCGCGCTTGCCGTACTCCATCGCTGCCGCCAGCACGAACGGCTTGAAGGTCGAACCGACCTGCGCACCCGTGGGGTTGGCGTTGTTGGTGTAGTGCTTGGTCGCGTCCTGACCGCCGTAGATCGCCACGATGGCACCGGTCTTGGGATCCACCGACCCGCCGCCGAACTGGACGTGAGTGTCCGTCTCGGGACGCTGCTTCGGCTTGATCTTGCTGTCGTAGACCTTCTGGACCGCGGCGTTGAGCTCCTTGACCTTCTTCTCGTTGAAGGTGGTGTGGATCTCGTAGCCGCCCTGGGCCAGCTTGTTCGCCGTCATACCCTCGACGTTGTTCAGGGCGTACGACTTGGCGAGGTCGACCAGGTAGCCGGTCTGACCGCCCAGCTGGGCGCTCTTCCTCGGCGGAAGGGGCATCGGGAACTTGGTGTACTTGTCGCGCTCCGCCTGCGAAAGGCGCTTGTCCTTCACCTCTTCGTTGAGGATCCACTCCCAGCGCTTCTTGGCCCGGTCGGTGTTCTTCGCCTTGGTGGCCTCCTTCGCATCCTCCTCGGGGACGCCCGCCGGGTCGAAGTAGGTGGGACCCTTGAGCAGCGTGGCCAGGAACGCACACTCGCTCGCGTTCAGGTCCTCGGCGTCCTTGCCGTAGTACGTACGGGCCGCCGCCTGGATCCCTGAGGCACCTCGCCCGTAGTAGGAGATGT
Source organism: Streptomyces sp. Ncost-T10-10d (assembly GCF_900091955.1). GTDB lineage: Bacteria > Actinomycetota > Actinomycetes > Streptomycetales > Streptomycetaceae > Streptomyces. Next base: position 134,061 of record NZ_FMDF01000073.1, on the reverse strand, counting down.
TCAGGTAGTCACGGATGATGACCTTCTTGTCCGTCTCATTGGTGACCTTGAGCGTGATGAAGAGTTCCTGGAACTTCCGGCTCAGGGTCTGTTCCTGGGACAGATAGGAGTTCTTCACGTACTGCTGGGTGATCGTCGATCCACCCTGGGTCTGGCCGCCGGTCGCCATGTTGTACAGAGCACGGGCGATGCCCATGGGGTCGATGCCGCTGTCATGCTCGAAGGACTTGTTCTCAGCCGAGATGACCGCGTTGCGCATGGCTTCGGGGATCTGCGCGTAACCGATCATCTGACGGTTGACCTCACCGCCCGTGGCGACCATCTGCGAGCCGTCGTCCCAGAAATAGACGTTGTTCTGCGCTTTCGCGGTGTCTTTCACGTTGGGCGTGGAAACCATCGCGTACGCGAGGCCGGCCAGGCCCATGAGCAGGCCGAGGAAGCCGATACAGAGGCTGGAGACCAGCTTCCACGACGGCACCCAGCGCCGCATGCCGTACTTCCCGGCGCGCGGATAGTCGATGAAGCGCTTCTTGACAGGACGCTGACCACCGCGGCCACGCCCCCTGCCCGGGCCCTCGTGTCCGCTGTCGCCACCACCACCACCACGACGACGACCACCGCCGCCGCCACGGCTCCCGCCGCCACGCTGGGCGGCTCGCCTCGCCTCGGCGCGGCCGCCGTACGGGCTGTCCCCGCCATGCGAACCGGAAGGTGACTCGGACGTTACTCCGCGTGACGGAGCGGCGCGGCGTCCTGAGGACTGCTGGGCGGCTCGTCTGGCCGCTGCGCGCCCACCACCCTGCGGTTGCGGCGTTTTGCGACGGTGCTCGCTCATGGAACGACTACTCCTCGGGCAGGCGAGAACGCCTGGAAGCGGCAGTTGAGATCCGGTCCCCCCGAATGACGGACCAGCCCTGCGACAGGCTCATCCGCAGTGCATCCGATTGGTCCGCGAAGACTGACGCGCACAGGCGTCTCACGGTTCCCGGTGGTCTGCATGCCGCACAGACTACGCACGGTCAAAACCCTCCTAGGGCCGAACTTCACCCCAAACGACGCAAGTCGGTGCCTACGAATTCACGATGTGACGCCGTTCACGATGACCCCTCTTGTCGCAGCACGACGACCGATCTATCGTCATGATGTATCGAGTCGATACATCAGCTCGGTACATCAGCTCGGCACAGGGCTCCGCGGGAGCACTCGGAGAAGGAGGAGGCGGAATTGAGCAGACGCTCAGGCATCCTCGAATTCGCCGTTCTCGGTCTGCTCCGCGAATCCCCGATGCATGGGTACGAGCTGCGCAAACGTCTCAACACCTCGTTGGGGATCTTCCGCGCCTTCAGCTACGGAACGCTCTACCCCTGCCTCAAGACGCTGGTCGCCAACGGCTGGTTGATCGAAGAGCCGGGAAGCACCCCGGCCGACCTTTCGCCTGCTGCCGGCCGTGCGGTCGCCCCCGCCTCCTCGCTGGCCGGGCGCCGCGCCAAGATCGTCTACCGGCTGACGGCGGAAGGTAAGGAGCACTTCGAGGAACTGCTCTCCCACACCGGGCCCGACTCCTGGGAGGACGAGCACTTCGCAGCCCGTTTCGCCTTCTTCGGGCAGACGGAGCACGAGGTGCGGATGCGGGTGCTGGAAGGCCGGCGCAGCCGGCTGGAGGAGCGCCTGGAGAAGATGCGGGCCTCTCTGGCCCGCACCCGCGAGCGCCTCGACGACTACACGCTTGAGCTGCAGCGACACGGCATGGAGTCCGTGGAGCGCGAAGTGCGCTGGCTGAACGAGCTCATCGAGAGCGAGCGGTCGGGACGGGATCAGCGACGGTCCTCGCCCGGGAGCGAAGCTCCGCAGAACACAGCAGGAGAGACGGACGGCCTGCCCCGGCACCGGGGTAACACCCCGCCGGATCCGTCCGACGACACCTCAAAGTGAGGTCCCCGCAGATCCGCGGGGCTTCATCGGGAACATCCATTACACACAGGGAGCAACCGGAATGGGTTCGGTTCGCGTAGCCATCGTCGGCGTGGGCAACTGCGCCGCCTCGCTGGTCCAGGGCGTCGAGTACTACAAGGACGCCGATCCGGCCGGCAAGGTGCCCGGTCTGATGCACGTCCAGTTCGGCGACTACCACGTGCGGGACGTCGAGTTCGTCGCCGCCTTCGACGTCGACGCGAAGAAGGTCGGCCTCGACCTCGCGGACGCCATCGGTGCCAGCGAGAACAACACCATCAAGCTCTGCGACGTGCCGAACGCCGGCGTCACCGTCCAGCGCGGCCACACCCACGACGGCCTGGGCAAGTACTACCGCCAGACCATCGAGGAGTCGACCGAGGCCCCGGTCGACATCGTCCAGGTCCTCAAGGACCGTAAGGTCGACGTCCTCGTCTGCTACCTGCCTGTCGGATCCGAGGTCGCTGCGAAGTTCTACGCGCAGTGCGCCATCGATGCCAAGGTCGCGTTCGTCAACGCTCTCCCGGTCTTCATCGCCGGCACCAAGGAGTGGGCGGACAAGTTCACCGAGGCCGGTGTCCCGATCGTCGGCGACGACATCAAGTCGCAGGTCGGCGCCACGATCACGCACCGCGTGATGGCGAAGCTCTTCGAGGACCGGGGCGTCATCCTGGACCGCACGATGCAGCTGAACGTCGGCGGCAACATGGACTTCAAGAACATGCTCGAGCGTGAGCGCCTGGAGTCCAAGAAGATCTCCAAGACGCAGGCCGTCACTTCCCAGATCCGTGACCGCGAGCTCGGCGCGGACAACGTCCACATCGGTCCGTCGGACTACGTGGCCTGGCTGGACGACCGCAAGTGGGCGTACGTGCGCCTCGAGGGCCGCGCCTTCGGTGACGTTCCGCTGAACCTGGAGTACAAGCTGGAGGTCTGGGACTCCCCGAACTCCGCCGGTGTCATCATCGACGCCGTCCGCGCCGCGAAGATCGCCAAGGACCGCGGCATCGGTGGCCCGATCCTCTCCGCGTCCTCCTACTTCATGAAGTCCCCGCCGGTCCAGTACTTCGACGACGAGGCCCGCGAGAACGTCGAGAAGTTCATCAGGGGCGAGGTCGCCAACTGACGCGACCGGACACGGCGCGTCGGCGCGGCTCGGTGATGAGCGGCAACGCTCCTTCCCTTCCGCACCTTTGAGGGTCCCCGGGTAATCCGCCCGGGGACCCTCAACGTATGTGACCCTTGATCACATGCCTGTCGTAGGTGATCTGCGCGTACTTCTGCGCCTTCGGAACTTCCGTCGTCTGCTCGCCGTACGACTTCTCTCCCAGTCGGCCGACGGCGTCTACCAGGTGGCACTGGCGGCTCATGTCGTCTTCTCCCCGGAGAAACAGGCATCGGCGGCGGCCATCGCCTCCGCAATGGCCGTGCTGCTGCTGCCGTACTCGCTCATCGGCCCCTTTGCCGGCGTCCTGCTGGACCGCTGGCCGCGCCGTCAGGTCTTTCTGTACGGCAACCTGCTGCGCGCCGCACTCGCCTGCTGCACCGCACTCCTGATCCTCGGTTCCGCACCCGACTGGCTCTTCTACGCCTCGGCGCTGTGCGTCACCGCGGTCAACCGCTTCGTACTGGCCGGGCTCTCGGCCGCACTGCCACGCGTCGTCGACAGGGACCGACTGGTAGTGGCGAACTCGCTCTCACCGACCGCGGGCACCCTCGCCGCAACGGCCGGCGGTGGCCTCGCCTTCATCATGCGGCTGCTGCTCGCCGACTCCGATGCGGCGGTGGTGCTGCTGGGCGCGGCTCTCTACCTCGCTTCGGCGCTGGCATCCCTGAGCCTTGCCACCGGGCTCCTCGGGCCGGATCAGGACGAGGCCCGCATCCGGCTGAGAGAGGCTCTGGTCACCACCGCGCGGGGGCTCGCCGGCGGACTGCGCCATCTCGCGGAACGGAAGCAAGCAACCCGGGCACTGGCCGCCATGACCGTGATCCGCTTCTGCTACGGGGCACTGACCGTGATGGTGCTGATGTTGTGCCGGTACGCCTGGTCCGACAGCGAATCCGAAGGCCTGGCCCTCCTCGGAGTGGCTGTGGCGATCTCCGGTGCGGGGTTCTTCGCGGCAGCCGTGGTGACACCTTGGGCGGTAGGGCGGCTCGGCCGATTCCGCTGGATGGCGGTGTGCGCGGCGTCGGCCGCCGTCCTCGAACCCGCGCTGGGGCTGTGGTTCGTCCCCGTACCGATACTCGTCGCGGCCTTTATCCTCGGACTCGTCACCCAGGGGTCGAAAATCGCGACGGACACGGTGGTGCAGACCTCGGTGGACGATGCCTTCCGAGGCCGGGTCTTCTCCCTCTACGACGTGCTGTTCAACGTGGCATTCGTGGGCGCTGCCGCAGTCTCCGCTCTGATGCTGCCCCCTGACGGTCAGTCGTTCGTGGTGGTGATCGGGGTAGCGGTGCTCTATGCGGTCATCGCCGTACTGCTGTTCCGGTGGAGCCGCGCCGACAGCTAGCACCGGTACGGCGAGGGGCGCTGTTTCACGTGAAACAGCGCCCCTCGCCGTACCGGGTCGCGGTCATGTTTCACGTGAAACATGACCGCGACCCGGTCCTCACTCCTACCGATCGAGCCTCCAGCGATCTCAGGTCTGCGCCGCCCACCACTTCTTGAGCTTCTCTACCGCCACGTCATGCCCCATCGGCCCGTGCTCCAGCCGCAGCTCCAGCAGGAACGCGTAGGCCTTGCCGATAACCGGCCCAGGACCGACACCCAGGGTCTCCATGATCTCGTTGCCGTCGAGGTCGGGCCGGATGGCATCCAGCTCCTCCTGCTCCTGCAGCTGCGCAATGCGCTCCTCAAGCCCGTCATAGGTCCGCGAGAGAGCAGCGGCCTTGCGCTTGTTCCGCGTGGTGCAGTCCGAGCGGGTCAGCTTGTGCAGCCGCTCCAGCAGAGGCCCCGCATCACGCACATACCTGCGCACAGCGGAGTCGGTCCACTCGCCGTCGCCGTAGCCATGGAAGCGCAGGTGAAGCTCCACTAGCTTCGAGACGTCCTTGACCATCTCGTTGGAGTACTTGAGTTCCGCCATCCGCTTCTTGACCATCTTGGCGCCCACCACCTCGTGGTGATGGAAGGAGACGCGCCCGTCCTTCTCGAAACGCCGCGTCCTCGGCTTGCCGATGTCATGGAGGAGAGCGGCAAGACGCAGAACCAGATCAGGGCCGTCCTCCTCCAGGTCGATCGCCTGCTCCAGGACGGTCAGCGAGTGCTCGTAGACATCCTTGTGACGGTGATGCTCGTCACTTTCCAGACGCAGCGCGGGGAGCTCCGGCAGCACCTGCTGTGCCAGCCCCGTGTCGACGAGCAGCGCCAGACCAGTGCGGGGGTTGGCGGAGAGCAGCAGTTTGTTGAGCTCCTCCCTGACCCGCTCGGCGGAGACGATCTCGATACGCCCGGCCATTTCCGTCATTGCCGTGACCACATCCGTGGCGACATCGAAGTCCAGCTGCGCGGCGAAGCGAGCAGCACGCAGCATGCGCAGCGGATCGTCGGAGAACGACTCCTCGGGGGTGCCGGGAGTGCGCAGTACACGTTCGGCCAGGTCCTCAAGACCGCCGTGGGGATCGATGAAGTCCTTCTGCGGAAGCGCTACCGCCATCGCGTTGACCGTGAAGTCGCGACGGACGAGGTCTTCCTCAATGGAATCGCCGTAGGACACCTCGGGCTTGCGCGAGGTCCTGTCGTACGCCTCCGACCTGTATGTGGTGACCTCGATCTGGTAGCCGTCCTTCTGAGCACCCACGGTGCCGAAGGCGATCCCGACCTCCCATACCGAATCGGCCCACGGCCGGACGATCTTCAGCACGGCCTCGGGGCGGGCGTCGGTCGTGAAGTCCAGGTCGTTCCCGAGCCTGCCGAGAAGCGCATCCCGGACCGAGCCGCCGACCAGGGCGAGGCTGAATCCGGCATCCTGGAAACGGCGGGCGAGGTCGTCGGCGACCGGGGACACCCGCAGCAGTTCACTGACTGCGCGGTGCTGCACCTGGGTCAGGGCACGGGAGCTGTCTTCATTGGCGTTCGACACAACAGAAAAGGGTACGTGCCCGGACCGGCCCGGTCGTCCTGGTTTCGTCCCGCCCTGCGAGACTCTTCCGATCATGTAGCGGACTCCCCAGCACTTGGCACCCACGCACATCGTTACCATGCGGGGACGCAGCAACCGACAACCATCGACACCATCTGACAACGACGAGGGACGGGTAGGCGCGTGGCCGAGGCGGCAGACATTCAGGGGATCGGTCCCTCTCCTGCCCGCCGGTGGCTGCGGCGCACAGCCTCCTTGATCCTCGGGGCGCCGCTCGTCGCAGCTCTGCTGGCCGGACCGGCCGCACCCATCGCACAGGCCGGCGGGACCTCCAAGGCCCCGACCGTCTCCGAAACAGTCAGTGTGTCCCTGGACACCCTCGCTCCGAGCGCGCCGGTGAAGGGGGACACCCTGACCGTCTCCGGCACCGTGACCAACAGGGGCAAGGACACGATCACGCAGGCGAAGGTCGACCTGCGAGTCGGCCCGAGGCTCTTCGACAGGACATCGATCGACACCGCCGCCAAGCGCACCGGGTTCGTCCCCGGCAGCGACCCGGCTCCACTCGGCGGCAAGTACACGGTGAAGTTCGCGAAGCTCGCTTCCGGAACAAGCCAGGACTTCACGCTGTCCGTCCCGGTCGGCAAACTGGGGCTCGGCGACGACGGCGTCTACCAGCTCGGCGTCTCGCTGTCGGGGCAGACCCCCCGGGCCCGGTACGACCAGGTTCTGGGGATCCAGCGCACCTTCCTGCCCTGGCAGGAAGAGGAGCGTGACTCCACGACGAAGGTCACCTATCTCTGGCCGCTCATCGCATCGCCCCACGTCACTGCCGAGACCGGCTCCGACGATCAGCAGACGCCTGTGTTCGCGGACGACGACCTGGCCGCCGAACTCGCTCCGGGCGGACGCCTCGAACAGCTGGTCTCGCTGGGCAGTCAGCTGCCCGTGACGTGGGTCATCGATCCGGACCTGCTGGCCAGTGTCGATGCGATGACGATGAACTACCGCGTCAAGTCCGGCGACACCACCGTCGCCGGGAAGAATCAGGCCGTCGCCAAGAAGTGGCTCACCTCGCTGGAGGCCGCGGTCTCGGACAGCAAGGTTGTCGCGCTTCCGTTCGCCGACCCCGATCTGGCGTCCATCGCACACCGCGGCAAGAACGTGTCGGGCACTCTCAGCCACCTGCAGACCGCCACGGAGGTGGCCGGGACAACGGTGCAGACCATCCTTCATGTGAAGCCGTCGACCGACTTCGCCTGGCCCGTCGACGGAGCGATCGACCCGTCGATCGTCGACGTCGCCACCTCGGCCGGCGCCCACAACGTGATCGCCCGCAGCGACAGCCTCCCGGAGACCGGCGGCCTGTCGTACACGCCCACCGCGGCCCGGCCGATCGGCGGCGGCACGACCGCGGTGGTCTCCGACGCCCGGCTCTCCACGGCCTTCGAGGGCGACATGTCGAAGGCGGGGAACTCCACCCTCGCCGTACAGAAATTCCTCGCTCTGACCCTCGCTCTGACCCAGCAGGACACCGACGCGGAACGGAGCATCGTCGTCGCACCGCAGCGGATGCCGACTGTCGCCCAGGCCCAGTCGATGGCCGCCGCCCTGCACGCCCTCGACGACGAACGCTGGACAGAACCCCTCGGGCTCGTGGACGCGGCCGAGGCGAAGCCCGACACGGACGCGACGACCAGCGTCCCCGGATCGTCCCAGTACCCGAAGAAGCTCCGCAGCCAGGAGCTGCCCACCCAGGCGTTCCAGGACATCAAGTCCACCCAGGTCTCGCTCAACAACTTCCAGGTCATCCTCACCCAGCCCGAGCGGGTGGTGACTCCCTTCGGCAACGCGGTCAACCGCTCCATGTCGACGTCATGGCGTGGCAGGCCGCTGGAGGCCCAGCAGTACCGGGACTCGGTACGCACCTATCTGCAGGGCCTCATCAACGAGGTCCAGCTCATCTCGAAGTCGGACGTCACCCTGTCCGGCCGCAGCGCCACGATCCCGGTGACCGTTCAGAACAGACTGTTGCAGGGCGTGGACCATCTGGTCCTCCGGCTCAAGTCGGAGAACGCGACCCGGCTCAAGCTGAACGACGACGGGGCCGTGGCGGAGCAGCCGATCCGGATCGCCGGCGGCCACAGCCAGTCCGTGAAATTCGACGCCGCGGCCAACGTCAATGGCCAGGTGCAGATGACCGCACAGCTCTACACCGAGGACGGCACACCGTACGGCGGAGAAATGACCTTCACCGTGAAGGTCTCCGAGCTCACCCCGACCGTGCTGCTGGTGATCGCCGGTGGGCTGCTCCTTCTGGTCCTCGCAGGCATCAGGATGTACACCCACCGCAAGCGCGCCAACGCGGGCGGGGACAACGGCGGCGAACCCGAGCAGCCGAGTGACCCGACCCCGGACACCGATCCGGAAAACGGGGAGCCGTCGGGCTCGGGTGAGAAAGTGGAACGTTGAGCGATGTCTGTCGTGGCCTGTCGGCCGGGGACGATGAGGTGGGGTTTCGATGAACGCGCCGTACGACGGTGACCGCGGTCAGGGTGCGGACGGAGCCGGGTCTTCCGGCGGGCCCCCGATGCCGCCCGGACCGGGCCAGGTTCCGCCGACGCCCGATCCGTACCTGCAGACCGCGTACGACCACGATCCCTACCGGTCCCAGGATCTGTCCGTCCAGGACCCGGTGACCGAGGCGCTGTACGACCGCGCCGCGCACCCGCCGCCACCCCCTGGCACCTACCAGCAGCCCCAGCCGCTCTATCAGCAGCCGCCCGTGGCGCAGTACGCACCCGATCCGCGCATCTGGGCGCAGACCCCGCCGCCCGAGCCCGACGGCCCGTCGCGGTACCTGCCGTACGGCGATGACCCGGTGACCACCCAGTTCGTCGGGGTGGATGACCTCGTCAGCCAGGCGTCCCAGGACCACGAGCAGCCGGATGCCTTCGCGCACCTGTTCCGGGACCAGGAGGGCCCGGCGGGGTCCTCCCCCGTTCCGGCGGAGCCCGAACCGGCCCCGGCGCCCGCGCCGCCCAAGTCCGGCGGCCGGGCCTCCGGCCTGCTGAAGTCCAGTGCGGTGATGGCGGCCGGCACGCTCGTGTCCCGGCTCACCGGATTCGTCCGCAGCCTCGTGATCACCGCCGCGCTCGGTGCGGCACTGCTCGGCGACAGCTTCACCATCGCGTACACGCTGCCGACGATGATCTATATCCTCACCGTCGGTGGCGGGCTGAACTCGGTCTTCGTTCCCCAGCTCGTACGATCCATGAAGGACGACGAGGACGGCGGCGAGGCCTACGCCAACCGCCTGCTGACTCTCGTGATGGTTGCGCTCGGTGTGATCGTCGCGATCGCGGTATTCGCCGCTCCGTGGCTGATCCACATGATGTCGCCGACGATCGCCGGGGACGCAGCCGCCAACAGTGTTGCCGTGACGTTCGCCCGGTACTGCCTGCCGACCATCTTCTTCATGGGCGTGCATGTCGTGATGGGCCAGATCCTGAACGCCCGCGGCAGGTTCGGCGCGATGATGTGGACCCCGGTCCTCAACAACATCGTCATGATCTTCACGTTCGGCATGTTCATCTGGGTCTACGGCACCTCCGCCGAATCCCAGATGGGCGTCCAGACGATCCCGCCCGAGGGCGTCCGGCTCCTGGGCATCGGCACGCTGCTCGGCCTGGTCGTCCAGGCCCTGGCCATGGTCCCGTATCTGCGTGAGGCCGGCTTCCGTTTTCGGCCGCGCTTCGACTGGAAGGGGCACGGGCTCGGCAAGACGGTCAAGCTGGCCAAGTGGACCGTCCTGTTCGTCCTGGCCAATCAGGCGGGCGTGATCGTCGTCACTCAGCTCGCGACCTCGGCGGGCAAACTGTCCGGCAAGGACGGCACCGGCTTCCTCGCGTACTCCAACGCCCAGCTCATCTGGGGCATGCCGCAGGCAATCATCACCGTGTCGGTCATGGCGGCCCTACTGCCCCGCATCTCCCGCGCCGCCCACGACAACGACCCGGGCGCCGTCCGCGACGACATCTCTCAGGGACTGCGGAACTCGGCCGTGGCGATCGTGCCGGTAGCCTTCATGTTCCTCGCTCTCGGCCTGCCGATGTGCACGCTCCTGTATGCCTCCGCGGGCACCGAAGCCGCCCGCTCCATGGGCTTCATCCTCATGGCATTCGGCCTCGGCCTGATCCCGTACTCCGTGCAGTACGTGGTGCTGCGCGGCTTCTACGCCTACGAGGACACCCGGACACCCTTCTACAACACGGTCATCGTCGCAGCGGTCAACGCGGCCGCCTCGGCCCTCTGCTACGTGGTTCTGCCGGCCCAGTGGGCCGTAGTCGGCATGGCTGCCTCGTACGGACTCGCCTACGCCGTCGGCGTGGGTATCGCCTGGCGACGGCTGCGCAACCGGCTGGGCGGTGATCTGGACGGCGCCCACGTCGTACGCACCTACGCCCGTCTGTGCCTCGCTGCCGTCCCGGCAGCGGTGCTCGGCGGCGGCGTCGGCTTCGCTGTTCTCCTGGGCCTCGGCGAAGGCGCCTTCGGGTCGCTCGTCGCGCTGATCTGTGGTGGGGCCGTTCTGCTGGGCGTCTTCTTCATCGCCGCCAAGCGGATGCGGATCGAAGAGATCAACGGGATGGTCGGCATGGTCCGCGGGCGGCTCGGGCGCTGAGGATCATTCCGGCCGCACAACCATCACTGCCCTTTGCGTGTCGTGCATAGCGCCGGAGTGTGGGCACAATTGGCGTGACTGTGCAGAGCTGGCTGGCATCGCGCAACGGATGGGGAGGCAGGAACGACGGTGGCGGAACGTAGCACGGCTGCCGTCGACGTGGCCGACAACAGCGGTGATGAACCGCTGGCCGCCAAGGCGGACGAGGCCACGACCGACGGGACGGCACAAGCTCAGGACACAACGGGCACAAAGCCGCAGAACACGGACGGTGAGCGCATCAACACCGAGGCCACCCTGCCGACCCCGGATCTGCACAGCGGGCACAAACTCGCCAGACGCTACCGGCTCGAAGAGTGCGTCACCCGTTTGGACGGATTCAGCAGCTGGCGCGCTGTCGACGAGAAACTGCGCCGCGCGGTGGGCGTGCATCTGCTCCCCGCCGACCACCCCCGAGCGCGCTCAGTGCTGGCCGCAGCCCGCTCCTCCGCTCTGCTCGGCGACCCGCGCTTCGTGCAGGTACTCGACGCCGTGGAGGAGGACGACCTCGTCTATGTCGTCCATGAATGGCTCCCCGACGCCACCGAGCTCACTTCTCTGCTGGCCGCGGGGCCGATGGAGGCGCACGACGCGTACCAGCTCGTCAGCCAGGTCTCCCAGGCCATGGCAGCCGCACATCGAGAAGGTCTCGCACATCTGAGACTGACCCCGGGCGCGGTGCTGCGGAGCTCGACCGGGCAGTACCGGATCCGCGGCCTCGCGGTGAACGCCGCGCTGCGGGGCATCACCAGCGACGGCCCGCAACGCACGGACACCGAGGCCATCGGCGCCCTGCTCTACGCCGCGCTGACCCAGCGCTGGCCGTACGAGACCGATGCCTACGGCCTGTCCGGGCTCCCCAAGGGAGTGGGGCTGATCGCCCCCGACCAGGTGCGGGCCGGTGTCCACCGCGGTCTTTCCGAGCTCGCCATGCGCGCACTCGCCAACGACGGCGCCACTGCCTCCCGGCAGGAGCAGCCGTGCACCACCCCGGACGAACTGGCCAAGGCCGTTGCCGCGATGCCCCGCATCCGCCCTCCGGAGCCCACCTTCACGGCGCCCCCGGAGTACCAGCGCACGACCTACCAGCAGGGCACCTACGGACGCCCGACGACCGGCCCCGGGGCCACCACTCAGCCGGTGATCGCCGTGCCCCCGGCCCCGCTCCAGAGCCGCACCGGCAAGGTCCTCAAGTGGGCGGTGTCCGCACTGCTCATTGCCGCCCTGGGCCTCGGCAGCTGGCAGCTCGCCGAGACGCTCCTGGACCGTGGCAAGGACTCGGGGACCGACGACACCACACAGACCACACCGGAGAACGGCGACAACAAGCCCTCGGCCCCATCCAAACCGCTCCGGATCGACAGTGCGACGGAGTTCATGCCCAGCGGTTCGGGGATAAGCCAGAAGGACGTACCCAGGGCGATCGACGGCAACGCCGACACCGCTTGGGTCACCCCCCGTTACCTGGGATACGCGAACTTCGGCAACCTGGCGCCCCGCAGAGACGGCAGCGGCATAGTCATCGATCTGGGTAGCGTTCAGGACATCGCCGGCATCAAGATCGAGATGTACCGCAGCGGACAGAAGGCCGAGGTACTCGCGGCCGAAGCGAGCGCCTCCGCCCCGTCGTCTCTCTCGGACTTCTCTCAGCGCCTCACGAAGCTGGAAACCGTGGGGAGCGATCTGAAGAAGACCTTGGACAAGCCCGTGCGGACCCGCTACGTCCTGGTCCACCTCACCGAACTGCCGTCGGACGGAACAGCCGATGGCTACCGGGGCGGGATCTCGGAGATCTCAGTACTCGGCTGACGGAACAGGCCGGTGGGAGAAACTCCCACCGGCCTTTCGCGCAATCGGACCAGCCGACGTAGACGATCACAACCCCACGGCGGACCGTGCAGCTTCCGCCCTCTGCCCCTGCTCACTCGAATCGTGATAGACAGACGCACCTTGACGCAGAGAAAGGGAGGGAGGGGGAGGTGGCCGCCGAGCCGTCAGAAGCACTCAGCGACTCAGACCTCCTCGCTCGCCATGTGGCCGGTGAAGCCGACGCCTTCGGCGAGCTCGTACGGCGCCACCGCGACCGGCTGTGGGCTGTGGCACTCCGGACCCTGGGCGACCGCGAGGAAGCCGCCGATGCCGTCCAGGACGCCCTGGTCTCCGCCTTCCGGGCCGCCCACACCTTCCGCGGCCAGTCCGCCGTCACCACTTGGCTGCACCGCATCACCGTCAATGCGTGCCTCGATCGGGTCCGCAAGGCGGCCACCCGAAAGACCTCACCGGTCGATGACACCGAACGCTTCGAGCAGCTCCTTGAGCCGCACGAGTCGGCAGAGGCACCGGCAGAGCGCCAGGATCTGCACCGCGAGCTCCTGGCCGCACTCGCCACTCTCCCCGCCGAGCAGCGTGCCGCACTTGTCCTCGTGGATATGCAGAGCTACCCCGTGGCCGAGGCGGCACGCATCCTCGATGTACCGACAGGCACCGTGAAGAGCCGCTGTGCACGGGGCAGAGCCCGGCTCGCCCCTCTACTCACTCACCTCCGCAGTGAGGGCGCAGAAGCCGATGAAACCACCACGGGAAGGAACCGGACGCCGCGCGCATCCGTCCCACCCGCATCGGGACCGAAGGACGCAGGAACGAGTAATCCTGCTGCAGTGAAGGGCGGAGGTGGGCGCGCATGACATCAACGACCGACACGACCCGGCACCCGGACGTCTCGGAGATCTCCGATCTCACGGAGGGGCTGCTCCCGCCGTCGCGTGCGGCAGAGGTACGCAGTCATGTGGACGGCTGTGAGCTCTGCGGTGATGTCCATTCCTCACTCATGGAGATCCGCGAGCTGCTCGGCACTGTGCCCACGCCACAGCACATGCCCGACGATGTCGCAGACCGCATCGACACCGCGCTCGCCGTAGAGGCTCTCAGTACTGCGGCGCCCGTCGGAGCGGTGCATGTTTCACGTGAAACAGAACCCTCTGTGGCACAGAGGCCGGAAACGGAGTTCAGTCTCCCGGACCGCCCTGCCGGGCGTCCCCGGGCAGCCACCGGTCCCGGCCGTCGGCCGGCCTGGCGCCGCCGCACAGCCGTACTCGGCACCGCTTTCGGTGCAGCCGTGGTCGGTGTGGGCGTCTTCATGCTGCAGAACGTCCAGCCGTCCCAGGAGGATGCCAGCCTCAAGGCGGCGGACCGGGGCTCCAGCTCCGCAGCGAAAGGTGCAGGAACCTTCTCGGCCTCCGCCCTCGAAGGCCGAGTCCAGACGCTCCTTCTGAGCGCGGGCATCGAGCAGTCACATACGAGCGGTACCAGCACCGAGAAGAAGGCGCCGCCGTCCGTCGACATTCAGTCGACGCCCAAGAGTGACTCTCCCAGGACCGAGTCGCCTCAAACGCCGTTGCGCGCGCCCACCGTGTCCGTCCCGACCTGTGTGAAGCAGGGCATCGGGCGGACGACTGCGGCCCTCGCCGTGGAAGAAGGCACCTACGAAGGCTCGGATGCCTTCCTCGTCGTCCTGCCCCACCCCTCCGACGCGACCCGCGTCCAGGCGTATGTCGTCGATGCGGCCTGCGTCCGGGAAAAGCCCGCTGCCAAGGGGAAGGTACTACTGACTCACGCCTACGCGCGCCCCTGAGATACGCACCGGAACGCCGCCCCGGCACGTCGGGAATGCATGCCCCGTAGGATCCGTTGGGTGGGGTGAGAGTCGTTGAACCGGCCCCAGTAGGCGTGGACAGTAGGCAGTCTGCAGAGACGAGGAAGAAACCCGTGAGCGACGTCCGTAATGTGATCATCATCGGCTCCGGCCCCGCGGGCTACACGGCCGCCCTTTACACCGCACGCGCCTCACTGAAGCCGCTGGTGTTCGAGGGCGCCGTCACCGCCGGCGGCGCGCTGATGAACACCACCGACGTGGAGAACTTCCCGGGCTTCCAGGACGGGATCATGGGCCCCGAGCTCATGGACAACATGCGCGCCCAGGCCGAACGCTTCGGTGCCGAACTCGTCCCCGACGATGTCGTCTCCGTGGACCTCACAGGCGACATCAAGACGGTCACCGACACCGCTGGCACGGTGCACCGCGCCAAGGCTGTCATCGTGACGACCGGGTCCCAGCACCGCAAGCTCGGCCTGCCCAACGAGGACGCCCTCTCCGGGCGCGGCGTCTCCTGGTGCGCCACCTGTGACGGCTTCTTCTTCAAGGACCAGGACATCGCCGTAGTTGGCGGCGGCGACACCGCGATGGAGGAGGCGACCTTCCTCTCCCGCTTCGCGAAGTCGGTCACCATCGTCCACCGCCGCGACTCGCTGCGAGCCTCCAAGGCCATGCAGGACCGCGCCTTCGCCGACCCGAAGATCAAGTTCGCCTGGGACAGCGAAGTTGCCGGAGTACACGGGGAGCAGAAGCTGTCCGGCCTGACCCTTCGGAACACCAAGACCGGCGAGACGTCCGAGCTCGCGGTCACCGGCCTGTTCATCGCGGTGGGCCACGACCCGCGCACCGAGCTCTTCAAGGGCCAGCTCGACCTCGACGAGGAGGGCTACCTCAAGGTCGAAGCTCCCTCAACGCGCACGAACCTCACCGGTGTCTTCGGCGCCGGTGACGTCGTCGACCACACCTACCGACAGGCCATCACCGCTGCCGGCACGGGTTGCTCGGCCGCTCTCGACGCCGAGCGCTTCCTCGCCGCGCTCGCCGACGACGAGAAGGCCGCTGCGGCCACCGTCTGATCCACGCCTCACCCCACACCCCAAGTAGTTAAGGAGGTCGCCGTGGCCGGCGCCCTGAAGAACGTGACCGACGACTCCTTCGACGAGGTCGTCCTGAAGAGCGACAAGCCTGTGCTGGTGGACTTCTGGGCCGCATGGTGCGGTCCGTGCCGCCAGATCGCGCCGTCTTTGGAGGCCATCGCTGCTGAGCACGGCGACCAGATCGAGATCGTCAAGCTCAATATCGACGAGAACCCGGACACGGCAGCCAAGTACGGCGTCATGTCCATCCCGACCCTGAACGTCTACCAGGGCGGCGAGGTCGCCAAGACCATCGTCGGCGCCAAGCCGAAGGCCGCGATCCTCCGCGACCTCGAAGGCTTCATTGGCGAGTAGGACTGTGGTCCGCTGTTTCACGTGAAACGGGTCCATCCCCTCGGGGGGATGGACCCGTTTCACGTTGTCATGGCCTCTCGGATCAAAGAGGCCGCAGCGCCGGCTCCTTCTGGACGGCACCCAGCAACCGGTCCAGCGCCAGCTCGACGTCCTCCTTCCAGGAGAGCGTCGTACGCAGTTCCAGTCTCAGCCGCGGATGAACGGGATGCGGCCGTACAGTCTTGAAGCCGACCGCGAGGAGATGATCCGCGGGAAGCACACAGGCAGGCTCCTTCCACCGGGCGTCACCAAAAGCCTCGATCGCCCTGAATCCCCGACGCAGCAAGTCCTTGGCAACGGTCTGCACCATGACTCGGCCCAGCCCCTGCCCCTGGTATCCCGGCACGATCCAGCCAGTCATCAACAGCACTGCATCAGGGGAGACGGGACTCGTCGGAAAAGCCGTCGAGCGCGGCACGTAGGCAGGCGGTGCATAGAGAACGAAGCCCACCGGCGCATCGTCGACATAGACGACGCGGCCGCATGATCCCCACTCCAGCAGAACGGCCGAGATCCATGCCTCTTTCTCCAGCTCGGGCGTTCCCGCCTTCACCGCAGCTTCGCCACTGACCGGATCAAGCTCCCAGAAGACACACGAGCGGCAACGCCTGGGGAGATCGGAAAGGTTGTCCAGTGTGAGCGGTACGAGCCGACGCCCCATGAAGGCTGTTCCTCGCTTCCTTCGCCCGCCGCACCGCGTGCGGCAGTCAGTGCACTCCGTTCAAGGAGCAGGCTGCCGACGAACCCTCCGACAGCCCCCAGGCCCAGCCCCACTGTCACCAGTCGGCTGCGGCTCACTGATCGCATGGCCCTCCCTCCGCCGAGGTGACTCAAGCCGGATGTGCCATACCAGAACGCATCGTATCCACCCAGAGATGAAGCCGACACCGAGAGAAAGCAAAGGGCGGGCTCTAATCCGGTATCCACCGGAACACAGCCCGCCCCCAGTCCATCGAGCAGAGATCAGCTCTCGTCGCCCTCGGCAGGATCCTCAGAGGAGGCCCGATCCAGCACGCGCCCCTCACCCGGTGCCAGGCTGCCGAGAATGCGGTCCAGATCCTCCATCGATGCGAACTCGACGACGATCTTTCCCTTCTTCTGGCCGAGGTCGACCTTCACTCTGGTCTCGAAGCGGTCCGAAAGCCGGGAAGCAAGATCTGACAGCGCAGGCGACACCCGGCCACCGGCCCGCGGCCCCTTGGCCTTGGCAGTGCTCGTGGGACTGGAGCCCATGAGGGTCACAATCTCTTCGACCGCACGCACCGACAGCCCCTCGGCCACAATGCGATGTGCCAGCCTGTCCTGCTCCTCCGAGTCGTCCACGGACAGCAGCGCCCGTGCATGACCGGCCGACAGCACCCCGGCCGCGACCCTCCGTTGAACCGAAGGCGACAGCCTCAGCAGTCGCAGCGTGTTGGACACCTGCGGGCGGGAACGCCCGATCCGGTCGGCCAGCTGGTCATGCGTGCACTTGAAGTCCTTGAGCAGCTGGTCGTACGCGGCTGCCTCCTCCAACGGGTTCAGCTGAGCCCGATGCAGGTTCTCCAGGAGCGCGTCCAGGAGAAGCTTTTCGTCGTCCGTGGCCCGGACAATAGCGGGGATCCGCTCCAGACCCGCCTCACGGCAGGCCCTCCAACGCCGCTCGCCCATGATGAGCTCATAGCGTTCCGGTCCCATCTTCCGCACCACGACGGGCTGGAGAAGGCCCACCTCCTTGATGGAGGTCACCAACTCGGCAAGCGCGTCCTCGTCGAATACCTCACGGGGCTGACGAGGATTCGGGGTGATGGAACCGAGAAGAACCTCGGCGAAGTACGCTCCTGCGGCTGCCTCGGGCCCCGAAACCGGCGCACTCGGCTCCGGCACAACCGGAGCGGGCGCAAGAGTGGCCACCTTCGCAGCGGCCACTCCCCGCTCTGCCGTCATGACAGGAGTCGCCCCAGGAGAGGCCGCGCCCACCCCCGTGGACGGCACCTGCTTCTCCTGCGGAGCGGCGGGGATCAGGGCACCTAGCCCACGCCCCAACCCTCTTCGACGCTCACTCACTGGATCCCCTCCGAAATGCTCTGCTGACTGTTCCCACTGCCCGTGTGGGCATGCTGGGCCTCGTACTGCACCCCGACACCCCGCAGGGCGATCTCACGCGCCGCTTCGAGGTACGACAGCGACCCACTCGATCCTGGGTCGTAGGTCAGTACCGTCTGCCCATAGCTCGGTGCTTCCGAAATCCGCACCGACCGCGGAATGCTCGTCCGCAGCACCTCCTTGCCGAAGTGGCTGCGTACCTCCTCCGCGACCTGCGAAGCGAGCCTGGTCCTGCCGTCGTACATGGTGAGCAGAATCGTCGACACATGAAGATCGGGGTTGAGATGCCCCCGCACCAGATCCACATTGCGCAGCAGCTGCCCCAGCCCTTCCAGTGCGTAGTACTCGCACTGGATAGGAATCAGCACCTCGGCACCGGCGACCAAGGCATTGACCGTCAGCAGACCGAGCGAAGGCGGGCAGTCGATGAGGATGTAGTCCAACGGCTGCTCATATGCCTGGATCGCCCGCTGCAACCGACTCTCCCGCGCCACCAGCGACACCAACTCGATCTCCGCACCAGCGAGATCGATAGTGGCGGGCGCGCAAAAGAGGCCTTCGACGTCCGGAACAGGCTGAACCACCTCGGAGAGCGGCCTGCTCTCCACCAGGACGTCATAGATGGAGGGGACTTCGGCATGATGATCGATACCCAGAGCCGTAGAGGCGTTCCCCTGCGGGTCGAGGTCGACCACCAGAACACGTGCCCCGTGAAGCGCAAGTGAGGCCGCAAGATTGACCGTCGTGGTCGTCTTGCCCACCCCACCCTTCTGGTTGGCCACCACCATGACGCGCGTCCGGTCAGGACGGGGTAGGCCCTCGCCGGCGCGGCCAAGGGCCTCGACCGCCAGCTGGGCCGCACGACCGATGGGTGTGTCATCCATCGGCGGCGGTGTTTCACGTGAAACACCCTCCCCCGCCGATTCGGTTCGGGGACCGGGGACCGGATCGGTCATCGGTCCCGCGATGTTGGCGTCGGACCGCAAGGATTCACTCTCCTCGACTTCAGGCTCGCAATGAACAGAGCCTGCCATGCTTTCGGGGTCGTGAACCAGCGAGGCCCGCTCTTCTGTGGATGAATCCACTTCTGTGGACAACTCCGTAGCCCTAACGGGCCTGCGGTGCCGCGGCGCGGCAGCCGCGCGACCGCGGCTGATGATCCCATGCAGCAGAGAGCGACGTTTCACGTGAAACACGATGCCCCTGCAGCCTAGCTACAGGGGCACGACACTCCGCGTGGGGTATGTATGGCCGCTTGTCGGAAGCATCGCCGATAGACAACACAAACCGCATGTAACGGTCAATTTCGCAGCGTAACCAGACGCATCAGCGGCGACGCCTGGTGCGGCTCGCCCTCGCGGCCTTGGCTCTCTTTGCGGCAAACCTCACACCGCCCGGACTCTCCCCGACCACCACGCGCACCACCGTGGTCATCGGATCGACAACGCCCTCCCCGACATGCAACACCTCGGTCTCCACCACACCGAGCTTACTCAAGGCCGCGCGGGCGCCGACGATCTCCTCCTCGGCTGCATCCCCCTTGAGCGCCAGCATCTCTCCGTACGGACGCAGCAGTGGGACTCCCCAGCCGGCCAGCCGATCGAGCGGAGCCACAGCCCGAGCCGTCACCACGTGAACCGGCTGGAGCGTCCCAAGAACCTCCTCGGCCCGACCACGCACAACCGTCACATGGTCCAGGCCCAGCAACTCGACGACTTCCTGCAGGAAATTCGTCCGTCGGAGCAAGGGCTCCAGCAAGGTGATCTTGAGATCCGGACGCACCAGCGCCAGCGGGATACCCGGAAGCCCCGCACCGGAGCCCACATCGCAGACCGTGACGCCCTCAGGCACGACCTCGGAGAGCACCGCGCAGTTCAGCAGATGCCGCTCCCACAGCCGCGGCACCTCACGCGGACCGATCAGCCCCCGCTTCACCCCGGCATCCGCCAGCAGTTCCGCGTACCGGACAGCCTCTGGGAAGAACTCACCGAAAACTGCCCGCGCCCCTTCGGGCGCCTGGGGAAGCTCTACTTCCGCCGTCACGGGAACCGTCCTTCCATACCGCACTACCGCACTGTGGGTGGCTGACTATCAGGCTGACAAAGATCGGCCCCGCCTGCGAACAGACGGGGCCGACAGAACAAGGGTCCGGTCAGGCCGGGAGAACGACGACGAAGCGCTGCGGCTCCTCGCCCTCGGACTCGCTGCGCAGACCAGCGGCCGCGACCGCATCGTGCACAACCTTGCGCTCGAACGGCGTCATCGGGTCCAGCTTCACCGGCGCACCGGTGCTCTTGACCTCGTCCGCGGCCTTGGCACCCAGCTCGGCGAGCTCAGCCCGCTTCTTGGCCCGGAAGCCCGCGATGTCCAGCATCAGCCGACTCCGGTCACCGGTCTCCCGGTGCACAGCAAGCCGCGTCAGCTCCTGGAGCGCCTCCAGCACCTCACCGTCGCGGCCCACGAGCTTCTGCAGATCACGTGCCGAGTCGCTGATGATCGAAACCGCGGCCCGGTCCGCCTCGACGTCCATGTCGATGTCGCCGTCGAGATCGGCGATGTCGAGCAGGCCCTCGAGGTAGTCCGCTGCGATCTCGCCCTCCTGCTCAAGGCGGGTCAGGGTGTCGCTGCCCTCAGCGGCCGTGGAGGTGGTGCCTTCCGTCACGGATGGACTCCTTCTTACTTCTTGGACGGGTGCTTGGGCCGCTGCGGACCCTTGCGCTGTCCGGACTTGGCTTGGCGTGAGGAGCCGGACGCGGGCTTGCCCGCCGGCTTGGGCTTGTCGTCCTGCGATGTGTCCGGCTTCTGCAGAGAGGTCTTGGATCCCGACTCGATCGAGTCGGTGTCCTTGGCCCCCGTCTGCTGGGCAGCGCCGGTCTGACGCTGGGCCTTGGTCTGGCGCTTGGGCTGCTGACGCCGCTGCGCTGCTCCGCCCTCGGCCTCGGCAAGAGCCGTGTCGCTCTTGATCACCGTGCCGTCCTCCTGGGCCACGAGGCCCAGCTTGGCCAGACCCGTGATGAACTTCCGCTCGATGTCATTGCGGTCCGGTCCCTTGGACACGATCCGCTTCACCGTATTGCGCTTGGTCCTGCCGCGAACCTCACCGTGAGCGGTGACGCTCTTCAGCAGACGTCCCAGGTACTGGTCCTGTGCCTTGCTGCCCGGCGTCGGGTTCTGGTTGATCACGTACATCTGCTGACCCATGGTCCAGACGTTGGTGGTCAGCCAGTAGACGAGGACACCGACGGGGAAGTTGATGCCCATGACGGCAAAGATCACGGGGAAGATGTACATCAGCATCTTCTGCTGCTGCATGTAGGGCGTCTTGACCGTCAGGTCGACGTTCTTCGTCATCAGCTGGCGCTGGGTGAAGAACTGCGACGCCGACATCATCACGATCATGACCGCGGTGACGACCCGGACGTCGAGCAGAGAGGCACCGAGAGCGCTGACGTCCGACGCGCTGTCCATGAACTTGGCAGCGAGCGGAGCACCGAAGATGTGTGCCTTACGGGCGCTGTCGAGCAGCGGCTGGTCGATGACACCGATCGTCTTGCCCGAGGCGATGGCCGAGAGCACGTGATACAGGGCGAAGAAGAACGGCGACTGCGCCAGGATGGGAAGGCACGAGGAGAGCGGGTTGGTACCCGTCTCCTTGTACAGCTTCATCATCTCTTCGGACTGACGCTGCTTGTCGCTCTTGTAGCGCTCCTGGATCGCCTTCATCTTCGGCTGGAGCACCTGCATGTTCCGGGTCGACTTGATCTGCTTGACGAAAAGCGGGATCAGGCAGATCCGGATCAGCACCACCAGGGACACGATGGACAGGCCCCAGGCCCAGCCCGTGTCATCGCCGAAGATCGCTCCGTACAACTTGTGGAACTGGACGATGACCCATGAAACAGGCCAGGTGATAAAGCTGAACAGACTGGCAATCGTGTCCACTAATCAGGCTCCTTGAGCTTTGGGCGAAGTCTCTGCGGCCGGGCTCGGGGGTTCGGAAACCGACCCTCCGGGAGGCACATCAACGACGGAGTCCCCGCCCTTGCTGCCACGTATTGCATTACGCAGCAGTTCGTGCCAACGCGGGCGTTTGCGTGGCGGGACGTGATCCACGCCGCCGGGTGACCACGGATTGCATCGCAGGATGCGCCAGGCCGTCAGCGCAGTTCCCTTGATCGCTCCGTGCCGGTCGATCGCCGTATATCCATAGTGGGAACACGACGGGTAGTAACGGCAG
The DNA here is from genome assembly GCF_900091955.1 of Streptomyces sp. Ncost-T10-10d. Classification (GTDB taxonomy): domain Bacteria; phylum Actinomycetota; class Actinomycetes; order Streptomycetales; family Streptomycetaceae; genus Streptomyces. The sequence goes on along the minus strand of NZ_FMDF01000073.1, from coordinate 111,842 downwards.
ACAGGCCCGAGAAGTGGGCTGATCGTCCACTGATACAGCTTGATAAGAGCCAGCAGCGGGTACTTCATCGCGCGCCCCCTCCCAGCAGCCGCTGCAGAGCGGCGTCCAGGTCTCGGGCCAGCTGTTCATGGTCGGCGTCGCCCGCTCCGGGCAACGCTCGTACGACAACCAGGCTACCGGGGGGCAGCAGGGCCAGTCGCTCGCGGACCAGATGGCGAAGCCTGCGCTTCACCGCTGTGCGCACAACCGCTCCACCCACAGCTTTGCTGACAACGAAACCCGCACGCGGCGGGGGAGCATTCTCCCCAGTCACGTGCGGGTCCGTTGCACCGCTGCGTAGATGAACGACGAGAAGCGGGCGGCCGGCCCGGCGTCCTCGACGTACTGCGGTCGCGAAGTCCTCGCGCCGCCTCAGCCGATTCTCGGTAGGCAGCACGTCATGACCTGTAGACGATCAGGCGGACAGGTTGGCGCGACCCTTGCCACGGCGGGACGCGAGGATCGCGCGGCCGGCACGGGTGCGCATACGCAGCCGGAAGCCGTGGGTCTTCGCGCGACGACGGTTGTTCGGCTGGAAGGTGCGCTTGCTCACTCGGGGGCTCCAGAAATGACTCGTGTGTTGGCGGGACATCGCCTGGCTGTCACCGTGCGCCCACGAGAGACTCGCGCAAACGCCCTAGTGCACCGCTTCACAATCACAGATCGTGATCTTTGCCCATCGGAGGCAGGCGGCAGCAGCCATCGACAACTCGACCTGGTCACGGTACGCGCGGCTACGCCATCCGGTCAAACCGGCTCCACAGCACCCCCCACTGTGCACAGCCTGTGGACAACGACTTGAACCACGCGGGTCGGCCTGACTACCGTGGCTGAACTCCGGTTCTTTTTCTTCCTGCCTGCCGGTCCTCACCCATCCCGACCCATCCCGTCCCGAGAACCACACATTCGTGGGACCAGCGAGAGAGCGTGCCTTGTGGCTGATGTACCTGCCGATCTTGCCGCAGTGTGGCCACGAGTGCTGGAGCAACTCCTCGGGGAGGGCCAGCAGGGCATCGAGCCGAAGGACAAGCAGTGGATCGAGCGCTGCCAGCCACTCGCGCTGGTCGCCGACACGGCGCTGCTCGCCGTCCCCAATGAATGGGGCAAGCGAGTCCTGGAAGGCCGGCTCGCGCCGCTCATCAGCGAGACGCTGAGCCGCGAGTGCGGCCGCCCGATCCGCATCGCGATCACCGTCGACGACTCCGCGGGCGAACCTCCGAGCCCGCCCGCGCCTCCGATGCACCAGTCCCAGCAGCCTCAGCAGCACCGCTATCAGGGACCGCAGCACGACGAGCGTCAGCACAACGACGCATACGACGGATACGGACACCGGCCCTCCGACGACGGCATGCCGACCGCCCGGCCCGCCTACCCCGACTACCAGCAGCAGCGCCCCGACCCCGGAGCGTGGCCGCGCACCCAGGAGGACCTCTCCTGGCAGCAGCCCCGGCTCGGCGGATTCCAGGACCGCGACACCTCGGCGGAACAGTGGCGCGAGCCGTACGCCGGCGGCCGCCCCCAGCAGCCGCAGCACGACTACCGGTCGCAGCCGCCCGAGCATCAGAGTTACGAGCAACAGCGCTCCGAGCGCCACGACATGCGGGAACCCCAGCACCGCCAGGGCGGCGCCGGCACCGGACGGCCCGGCGGCGCCACCGGGCCGATGGGCGCACAGCCCGCACCCACGCCCGGCCCCGGCGAGCCGGCGGCCCGGCTGAATCCGAAGTACCTCTTCGACACCTTCGTCATCGGTGCGTCGAACCGATTCGCGCACGCCGCGGCGGTCGCCGTCGCCGAAGCACCCGCCAAGGCGTACAACCCGCTCTTCATCTACGGGGAGTCCGGACTCGGCAAGACCCACCTGCTGCACGCCATCGGGCACTACGCCCGCAGTCTCTACCCGGGCACCAGGGTGCGGTACGTGAGCTCCGAGGAGTTCACCAACGAGTTCATCAACTCGATCCGCGACGGCAAGGGCGACACCTTCCGCAAGCGCTACCGCGATGTGGACATCCTGCTGGTCGACGACATCCAGTTCCTGGCGAGCAAGGAGTCGACGCAGGAGGAGTTCTTCCACACCTTCAATACGCTGCACAACGCGAACAAGCAGATCGTGCTCTCCTCGGACCGGCCGCCCAAGCAGCTGGTGACCCTGGAAGACCGGTTGCGGAACCGTTTCGAGTGGGGTCTGACCACCGATGTGCAGCCGCCGGAGCTGGAGACGCGGATCGCGATCCTCCGCAAGAAGGCGGTGCAGGAGCAGCTCAACGCCCCGCCGGAGGTACTGGAGTTCATCGCCTCCCGCATCTCCCGGAACATCAGGGAGCTGGAGGGGGCTCTGATCCGGGTCACGGCCTTCGCCAGTCTCAACCGCCAGCCGGTGGACCTCGGGCTGACCGAGCATGTGCTGAAGGATCTGATCCCGGGCGGCGAGGACTCTGCTCCGGAGATCACGGCGACGGCCATCATGGCGGCGACCGCGGACTACTTCGGTCTGACAGTCGACGATCTCTGCGGAACCTCGCGCAGTCGCGTGCTGGTGACGGCCCGCCAGATCGCCATGTACCTCTGCCGGGAGCTGACCGATCTCTCGCTGCCCAAGATCGGTGCGCAGTTCGGCGGCCGCGACCATACGACGGTGATGCACGCGGACCGGAAGATCCGTGCGCTGATGGCGGAGCGACGCTCCATCTACAACCAGGTCACCGAGCTCACCAACCGCATCAAGAACGGCTGACGGACCACCGGCACACCTCTCCGTACGCGCCGAAAGGGCGCCTGGGGAACCCTCACAGGGTTACCCAGGCGCCCTTATCCGTTGCCCAAGGTCTGCCCGAAGCCCTTCCGGAGGGCTTCCAGGTGCCGCTCCGAAGTCCTGTTGAAGCCGTCCCGCCCCCTCCTGAAGCCTTCCCTGGGACCTTCCCCGAGCCCTTCCGGAGCCCCGGAGGGCCCTTCCTCGCCCGGCCTCCGAGGCTGCGATGCAGTCGCGGTGTTCGAATACCCGGCGCCGGCCGTCCGTTCTCCACAGATCTGGGGAGATTTTCCCTTCCACAGCCTGGGGATCCGGAAGTTGTCCATATTGCTTCCACAGGAGTGACTGCCGATACTCCATCAGGCCAGGTCAAGGGCCTGGGGATTTGTGGTCAACAGTGATCCACAGCCTGTGGACAAAATCTTTGTCCACAGGGAGCCGATGATGTTGTCCACCGACGGCCCACAGCCCGGGTCGCGTTGTCCCCAGCTTCCTCGAGCTTCTCCACACGCTTGTCCACTGTTCGGCAACGCAACACCGCCTTTCACTGCGCCGAGTGAAAGGCGTCACACCAAGAAGGTCGGTTGGGCTGTGGGGAACGTGGGTAAAGCTGGGGACAGCCCTGGGGAGAAACCCCCCTGTCCTGTGCATCGGGTGTGCAGAACTTTCGTGTGTCCACAGAAGCGCCGGGTTGTCCACCGGTGCCACCCACAGGGTCGGTGGACAAAAAACTGGGCCTGACCTGCGGAAACAACGTTATCCACGGTTTCCACAGGCCCTACTACTACTGCCACCTAGAGTTAGCCCGGAATCCGCTTCGAAGTGGGGCCTGTGCACAACTCGGCGCCGGAGCTCGCCGAACCTCTTGTCGCGACTTGACCCCGAGCAGCACCGAGTGTCGGTGCCGTACGTCAGACTGGTCCCCGGCGTCCTCCCGCTGTCATCGGTGGGGGACCCGATCAGACGACGAAGGCCAGCAGGGCGAGCGAGCAACAGCAGGAGGCGGTTCCGGTGAAGATCCGGGTGGAGCGCGATGTACTCGCGGAGGCTGTGGCCTGGGTGGCCCGTAGCCTCCCGGCCCGTCCGCCGGCGCCCGTTCTTGCGGGCCTTCTGCTGAAGGCTGAGGACGGCGTCCTCAGCTTCTCCAGCTTCGACTACGAGGTCTCGGCCCGGGTCTCGGTGGATGCCGAGGTCGAGGAGGACGGCACGGTGCTGGTCTCCGGCCGGCTGCTCGCCGACATCTGCCGCGCCCTTCCCAACCGTCCGGTGGAGATTTCCACAGACGGTGTACGGGCCACCGTGGTCTGCGGCTCCTCGCGGTTCACACTCCACACCCTTCCTGTGGAGGAGTACCCGGCGCTGCCGGAGATGCCCACCGCGACCGGCACGGTCCCGGGTGAGGTCTTCGCCTCGGCCGCCGCCCAGGTTGCCATCGCAGCGGGTCGTGACGACACGCTGCCGGTCCTGACCGGTGTGCGGATCGAGATCGAGGGCGAGACCGTCACCCTGGCCTCCACCGACCGCTACCGCTTCGCGGTCCGCGAGTTCCTCTGGAAGCCGGAGAACCCGGATGCCTCGGCTGTCGCCCTGGTGCCCGCCAAGACACTGCTGGACACCGCCAAGGCGCTGACCAGCGGTGACACGGTGACTCTGGCGCTGTCCGGCTCGGGTGCAGGCGAGGGCCTGATCGGTTTCGAGGGCGCGGGCCGGCGTACGACCACGCGACTGCTCGAAGGCGATCTGCCGAAGTACCGGACGCTGTTCCCCACCGAGTTCAACTCGGTCGCGGTCATCGAGACCGCTCCGTTCGTCGAGGCCGTCAAGCGTGTGGCTCTCGTGGCCGAACGGAACACTCCGGTGCGGCTCAGCTTCGAGCAGGGTGTGCTGATCCTGGAGGCGGGTTCCAGTGACGATGCACAGGCTGTGGAGCGGGTCGACGCGGTGCTGGAGGGTGACGACATCTCGATCGCCTTCAACCCGACCTTCCTGCTGGACGGTCTGAGCGCCATCGACTCGCCGGTCGCCCAGCTCTCGTTCACGACGTCCACCAAGCCTGCGCTGCTCAGCGGCCGTCCGGCCGTGGATGCCGAGGCGGATGACGCGTACAAGTACCTGATCATGCCGGTCCGCCTGTCCGGCTGATCCGGCCATCGGTCCTGCAAGGCAGCACCCGACGGTCAAGCTCAGTGCCGAGCGTGCCCGTCGGTCTGTCCCCTGCCGGGCGTAGGCTCGGCCTTGGGTACGAATCGGCACAACGCTTAAGGAATCTCTGATGGAGCTCGGTCTCGTCGGCCTCGGCAAGATGGGCGGCAACATGCGCGAGCGCATCCGCCGCGCAGGCCACACCGTCATCGGTTACGACCGCAACCCGGACGTCTCCGATGTCCACAGCCTCGAAGAGCTTGTGGGCAAGCTGAAGGGTCCCAGGGTCGTCTGGGTGATGGTGCCGGCCGGTGCGCCGACCCAGGCCACCATCGACGAGCTGGCCGGGCTCCTCTCGCCCGGTGACATCGTCGTGGACGGCGGAAACTCCCGCTGGACGGACGACGAGAAGCACGCGGTCGAGCTGGGCATCAAGGGCATCGGCTTCGTGGACTGCGGTGTCTCCGGCGGCGTCTGGGGTCTGGAGAACGGCTACGCGCTGATGTACGGCGGCGACGCTGAGAACGTGGCGAAGGTCCAGCCGGTCTTCGACGCGCTGAAGCCCGAGGGCGACTTCGGTTCCGTCCACGCGGGCAAGGTCGGCGCCGGGCACTTCGCGAAGATGGTCCACAACGGCATCGAGTACGCGATGATGCAGGCCTACGCCGAGGGCTGGGAGCTCCTGGAGAAGGTCGACTCCGTCACCGATGTGCGCGAGGTCTTCCGCTCCTGGCAGGAAGGCACGGTCATCCGTTCCTGGCTGCTCGACCTGGCCGTCAACGCCCTGGACGACGACGAGCACCTCGACAAGCTCCGTGGCTTCGCCGCCGACTCCGGCGAGGGCCGCTGGACTGTCGAGGCGGCGATCGACAACGCCGTGCCGCTGCCCGCGATCACCGCGTCGCTCTTCGCGCGTTTCGCCTCGCGCCAGGACGACTCCCCGCAGATGAAGATGATCGCCGCGCTGCGCAACCAGTTCGGCGGCCACGCGGTCGAGAACAAGAAGTAACCGCAACGAGGAGCGGGCCGGGCCGAGGCGTCCGACCCGTAACTACGGAGCACGGAGCAGGAAGCCGGGAAGGTCGGCGTACACCCATGCATGTCACGCATCTCTCGCTGGCCGACTTCCGCTCGTACGCCCGGGTCGAGGTACCTCTCGATCCGGGCGTCACCGCTTTCGTGGGGGCCAACGGCCAGGGCAAGACGAATCTGGTGGAGGCCGTCGGCTACCTTGCGACGCTCGGCAGCCATCGGGTCTCCTCCGATGCGCCGCTGGTGCGGATGGGCGCGGACCGGGCTGTCATCCGGGCTGCCGTGACGCAGGGCGAGCGCTCGCAGCTCGTCGAGCTGGAGCTCAATCCGGGCAAGGCCAATCGGGCCCGGATCAATAGATCGTCGCAGGTCAGACCACGTGATGTGCTGGGGATCGTACGTACGGTGCTGTTCGCGCCGGAGGATCTGGCGCTGGTCAAGGGGGACCCCGGGGAGCGCCGACGCTTTCTCGACGAGCTGATAACGGCGCGCTCGCCGCGGATGGCGGGGGTGCGTTCGGACTACGAGCGAGTGCTGAAGCAGCGCAACACGTTGCTGAAATCGGCGGCGATGGCGCGCAGGCACGGTGGCCGGTCGATGGATCTGTCCACGCTCGATGTGTGGGACCAGCATCTGGGCCGGGTGGGTGCGGAGCTGCTGGCGCAGCGGCTGGATCTGATCGCTGCGTTGCAGCCGCTGGCCGACAAGGCGTATGCGGATGTGGCGCCGGGTGGAGGTCCGGTGGCGTTGGAGTACCGCAGTTCGATCGGTGCGGGTGCGGATTCGGTGCGTACGCGTGAGGAGCTGTACGAGCTGCTGATCGCGGCCCTGATGGAGGTGCGTAAGCAGGAGATCGAGCGGGGTGTGACGTTGGTCGGTCCGCACCGTGACGATCTGTTGCTGGGGTTGCGGGGGATGCCGGCCAAGGGGTACGCGAGCCACGGTGAGTCCTGGTCGTATGCGTTGGCGCTGCGGCTGGCTTCGTACGATCTGCTGCGCGGCGAGGGCAATGAGCCGGTGCTGGTGCTGGACGATGTCTTTGCCGAGCTGGATGCGCGTCGTCGTGAGCGGTTGGCGGAGCTGGTGGCTCCGGGCGAGCAGGTGCTGGTGACGGCTGCGGTGGGCGAGGACGTTCCGGGTGTGCTGGCGGGGACGCGGTATGTGGTGTCCGCGGGTGAGGTGGAGCGGCTGTGAGCGGTGGCCGTGGTGAGGCGTCCGGGGCTTCTGGGGAGCAGCCGCAGGAGCGGCCGGTGGACGGGAAGCAGCCGGAGCCGTCGGGTGTCGATCTGGCGCGGGTGGCTTTGCGCGCGGCGAAGGAGCAGGCGCGGGCGCGTGGTGCTGCGGCTCAGCAGAAGAAGCAGGCCAGGCGGGGTGGTGGGCTGCGTTCGGGGGCGCGGGCGGATGGGCGCGACCCGTTGCCGTTGGGTGCTGCGATCAATCGTCTGATCACTGAGCGTGGCTGGGAGACGCCTGCGGCGGTGGGTGGGGTGATGGGGCGCTGGCCGCAGATCGTCGGTGAGGATCTGGCCAATCACTGTGTGCCGCTGCGGTACGACGAGGATCCGGACGAGCGGGTGCTGACGGTGCAGTGCGATTCGACGGCGTGGGCGACGCAGCTGAGGTTGCTGGCGCCTCAGCTGGTGGCCCGGCTGAATGCGGATCTGGGGCATGGCACGGTGAGGTTGATCAAGGTGTTGGGGCCGGGGGGTCCGCAGCGCAGATTCGGTCCACTGCGGGCGCCGGGGAGCACCGGTCCTGGCGATACATACGGATGAGGCCTCTGAGCTGGGCTTTCCCTTGTTTCTGAGCCCCGTGGGGCTCGGATCCGAGGTAAGTCATGGCCTTGTGCTGTCTTCTCGGTGCTGCTGTCCGTCACGTCCGTGTTGTGCCGGTGTGTGGTGGTTGAAACCGTGCAGTGGGAGTGGGGCGTCCCTCACGGTAGCGAGAGGTTGACAGGCCGAAGCGCTCAATGCCCGCGTGAGCCTCTTGGAGGCCCTTCCTGAATATGGGGAGTCGTCAGGCGCTCATTCAGGGCGGCACATGCGTACTCAGGTACCGGCAAACCCCCATTCGTGTCAGTGCTACCGGTAGACTGGTGGACAATCCCGCATATTCGCGGGAGTCGTCGATACAAGCCGAACGACGCAGCCGCTCCCGACTGTCCGGAGAACGGCCTGTGCTGTGCCAGAAAGGGCGCTTCGTGGCCGATTCCGGCAACCCCAACGAGAACATTCCGTCCACACCCGGTGAGAACGTCGGGGCGACCGCCCCGGGCGAGGCATCCGCCTCCGTCGAGGTCACCGCCTCGTACGACGCCAGCGCGATCACCGTCCTCGAGGGCCTGGACGCGGTCCGCAAGCGACCTGGCATGTACATCGGCTCGACCGGTGAGCGCGGCCTGCACCACCTCGTGTACGAGGTCGTTGACAACTCGGTCGACGAGGCCCTGGCAGGGCACGCGGACACGATCGACGTCACGATCCTCGCCGACGGCGGGGTCCGCGTGATTGACAACGGCCGAGGCATCCCGGTCGGCATCGTGCCGTCGGAGAAGAAGCCCGCGGTCGAGGTCGTGCTGACGGTGCTGCACGCCGGCGGCAAGTTCGGCGGCGGCGGCTACGCCGTCTCCGGCGGTCTGCACGGTGTCGGTGTCTCCGTGGTCAACGCGCTGTCGTCGCGGGTCTCGGTCGAAGTCCGGACGGACGGTTACCGCTGGACCCAGGACTACAAGCTCGGTGTGCCCACCGCTCCGCTGGCCCGCAACGAGGCCACCGACGAGACGGGGACATCCGTCACCTTCTGGGCCGACGGAGACATCTTCGAGACGACCGAGTACTCCTTCGAGACCCTGTCGCGCCGCTTCCAGGAGATGGCCTTCCTCAATAAGGGCCTGACGATCAAGCTCACCGACGAGCGCGAGTCGGCGAAGGCGACGCTGGGCGCGGATGTTGCCGAGGTGGCCGAGGTCGCCGAGGCGGAGCAGGCCCGTACGGTCACGTACCACTACGAGGGCGGCATCGTCGACTTCGTGAAGTACCTCAACTCCCGCAAGGGCGATGTCATTCACCAGTCGGTGATCGACATCGAGGCCGAGGACAAGGAGCGTCTCCTCTCGGCCGAGATCGCGATGCAGTGGAACACGCAGTACAGCGAGGGCGTGTACTCCTTCGCCAACACGATCCACACGCACGAAGGCGGTACGCACGAGGAGGGTTTCCGTGCGGCGCTGACGACGCTGGTCAACAAGTACGCGCGGGACAAGAAGCTGCTGCGGGAGAAGGACGACAACCTCACCGGTGACGACATCCGTGAGGGTCTGACGGCGATCATCTCGGTGAAGCTGGGTGAGCCGCAGTTCGAGGGTCAGACGAAGACCAAGCTGGGCAACACGGAGGCGAAGACCTTCGTCCAGAAGGTGGTCCACGAGCACCTCACGGACTGGTTCGACCGCAATCCGAACGAGGCGGCCGACATCGTCCGCAAGGGCATCGCGGCGGCCACGGCCCGTGTCGCGGCCCGCAAGGCGCGTGATCTGACCCGTCGCAAGGGGCTCCTGGAGAGCGCCTCGCTGCCGGGCAAGCTGAGCGACTGCCAGTCCAACGACCCGACGAAGTGCGAGATCTTCATCGTCGAGGGTGACTCCGCCGGTGGTTCGGCGAAGTCCGGCCGTAACCCGATGTACCAGGCGATCCTGCCGATCCGCGGCAAGATCCTGAACGTCGAGAAGGCCCGGGTCGACAAGATCCTGCAGAACACCGAGGTCCAGGCGCTGATTTCGGCCTTCGGTACCGGGGTCCACGAGGACTTCGACATCGAGAAGCTCCGCTATCACAAGATCATTTTGATGGCGGACGCCGATGTCGACGGTCAGCACATCAACACCCTGCTGCTGACGTTCCTCTTCCGCTTCATGCGTCCGCTGGTCGAGGCCGGGCACGTGTACCTCTCCCGCCCGCCGCTCTACAAGATCAAGTGGGGCCGGGACGACTTCGAGTACGCGTACTCGGACCGGGAGCGCGACGCCCTGGTCGAGCTGGGCAAGCAGAACGGCAAGCGGATCAAGGAAGACTCGATCCAGCGCTTCAAGGGCCTCGGCGAGATGAACGCCGAGGAGCTGCGCGTCACCACGATGGACGTCGACCACCGGGTCCTCGGCCAGGTCACGCTGGACGACGCGGCGCAGGCCGACGACCTCTTCTCGGTGCTGATGGGCGAGGACGTCGAGGCGCGGCGCTCGTTCATCCAGCGCAACGCCAAGGACGTCCGCTTCCTCGACATCTGAGTCGGCCGCACCAGCAAGCCGCCGCTCGAAAGGACTTTGACCAGCAATGGCCGACGAGAACACCCCTGTGACACCTGAAGAGGAGCCCGCCGCCGCCGGCGTGGGCATGCGTGTCGAGCCCGTGGGGCTCGAGACGGAGATGCAGCGCTCCTACCTCGACTACGCGATGTCCGTGATCGTCTCGCGTGCGCTGCCTGACGTACGGGACGGTCTCAAGCCCGTCCACCGCCGGGTGCTGTACGCGATGTACGACGGCGGTTACCGGCCCGAGAAGGGCTTCTACAAGTGTGCCCGTGTCGTCGGTGACGTCATGGGTACGTACCACCCGCACGGTGACTCGTCGATCTACGACGCACTGGTGCGACTGGCACAGCCGTGGTCGATGCGCATGCCGCTGGTGGACTCCAACGGCAACTTCGGTTCTCCGGGCAACGACCCGGCCGCCGCCATGCGGTACACCGAGTGCAAGATGATGCCGCTGTCCATGGAGATGGTCCGGGACATCGACGAGGAGACCGTCGATTTCCAGGACAACTACGACGGCCGCAACCAGGAGCCGACGGTTCTGCCGGCGCGCTTCCCGAATCTGCTGGTCAACGGTTCCGCGGGCATCGCGGTCGGTATGGCGACCAACATCCCGCCGCACAACCTGCGTGAGGTCGCGGAGGGTGCGCAGTGGTACCTGGAGCACCCGGAGGCCTCGCAGGAGGAGCTCCTGGACGCGCTGATCGAGCGGATCAAGGGCCCGGACTTCCCGACGGGTGCGCTCGTCGTGGGCCGCAAGGGCATCGAGGAGGCGTACCGCACCGGCCGTGGTTCGATCACGATGCGTGCGGTCGTCGCGGTCGAGGAGATCCAGAACCGGCAGTGCCTGGTCGTCACGGAGCTTCCGTACCAGACCAACCCCGACAATCTGGCGCAGAAGATCGCCGACCTGGTGAAGGACGGCAAGGTCGGCGGGATCGCGGACGTCCGTGACGAGACCTCGTCGCGTACGGGTCAGCGTCTGGTCGTCGTGCTGAAGCGGGACGCGGTCGCCAAGGTCGTTCTGAACAACCTGTACAAGCACACCGATCTGCAGACCAATTTCGGCGCCAACATGCTGGCACTGGTCGACGGTGTGCCGCGCACCCTGTCGATCGACGCGTTCATCCGCCACTGGGTGACGCACCAGATCGAGGTCATTGTCCGGCGTACGAAGTTCCGTCTGCGCAAGGCGGAGGAGCGGGCGCACATTCTGCGTGGTCTGCTCAAGGCGCTGGACGCGATCGACGAGGTCATCGCCCTCATCCGGCGCAGCCAGACGGTCGAGGTGGCGCGCGAGGGCCTGATGGGCCTGCTGGAGATCGACGAGATCCAGGCGAACGCGATCCTGGAGATGCAGCTGCGCCGGCTGGCCGCGCTGGAGCACCAGAAGATCACGGCCGAGCACGACGAGCTCCAGGCGAAGATCAACGAGTACAACGCGATCCTGGTGTCGACGGAGCGGCAGCGTCGGATCGTCAGCGAGGAGCTGGCGGCGATCGTCGAGAAGTTCGGCGACGACCGGCGTTCCAAGCTGGTGCCCTTTGACGGTGACATGTCCATCGAGGACCTGATCGCCGAGGAGGACATCGTCGTCACGATCTCGCGCGGCGGCTATGTGAAGCGTACGAAGACGGACGACTACCGCTCGCAGAAGCGCGGCGGCAAGGGCGTGCGCGGTACGAAGCTGAAGGAAGACGACATCGTCGACCATTTCTTCGTGTCGACGACGCACCACTGGCTGCTGTTCTTCACGAACAAGGGCCGGGTGTACCGGGCGAAGGCGTACGAGCTCCCGGATGCCGGCCGCGATGCCCGTGGTCAGCATGTCGCCAACCTGCTGGCATTCCAGCCGGACGAGCAGATCGCCCAGATCCTGGCGATCCGTGACTACGAGGCCGCGCCCTATCTGATCCTGGCCACGAAGGGCGGTCTGGTGAAGAAGACCGCGCTGAAGGACTATGACTCGCCGCGTTCCGGTGGTGTCATCGCCATCAACCTCCGGGAGACGGCGGACGGCGCCGCAGGCACGGCCGACGAGCTGATCGGCGCGGAGCTGGTGTCGGCCGAGGACGATCTGCTGCTCATCAGCAAGAAGGCCCAGTCGATCAGGTTCACTGCGACGGACGATGCGCTGCGCCCGATGGGCCGTGCCACGTCGGGCGTCAAGGGCATGAGTTTCCGCGAAGGCGACGAACTGCTCTCGATGAATGTTGTCCGGCCGGGTACGTTCGTGTTCACTGCCACCGATGGTGGGTACGCGAAGCGGACTCCCGTCGACGAGTACCGCGTTCAGGGTCGTGGTGGCCTGGGCATCAAGGCTGCCAAGATCGTGGAGGACAGGGGCTCGCTGGTCGGTGCGCTGGTGGTCGAGGAGACGGATGAGATCCTCGCCATCACGCTCGGCGGTGGTGTGATTCGTACGCGAGTCAATGAAGTCAGGGAGACGGGCCGTGACACCATGGGCGTCCAACTGATCAATCTGGGCAAGCGCGATGCCGTCGTCGGTATCGCTCGTAACGCCGAAGCCGGCCGCGAGGCCGAAGAGGTCGAGGGGTCCGAGGACGCCGAGGCCGCGACGGCAGAGGCTGCAGAGAGCACGGTCGAGGGCAATGTCGAAGGCACGTCGCCTTCGGCTGGGGAGCACGAGGAGTAGAGCGTGAGTGGAGCCACGGGCGCCGGTTCGGCCGCTTCCGGAGCTGGAGCGAACGGTGCCCGTGGCCCTGCCACGGACTCCCAAGGGGGCACTGTGACGGATACTCGGGGGCCTCAGCCCCAGTACGAGGGTTACGCGACCGGGCCGTTGCCCGGTGAGCGCGAGCCCGCACCGGGCCAGGCGAGCGGGCCGTATCACCCGCCGCAGGCGTACCCCTCGCCCGCGGGCGGGACGCAGGGCGCCGCCGCCGCGCAGGCGGCCCGACGGCCGCGGACAGGGGCGCGGACCACTCCGCGTATCCGTAAGGCACGCCTGCGGGTGGCCAAGGCCGACCCGTGGTCGGTGATGAAGGTCAGCTTCCTGCTCTCCATCGCGCTCGGTATCTGCACGGTGGTGGCGGCCGCGGTGCTGTGGATGGTCATGGACGCGATGGGCGTCTTCTCCACCGTGGGCGGCACGATCAGCGAGGCCACCGGATCGAACGAGAACAACGGCTTCGATCTTCAGTCGTTCCTGTCGCTGCCGCGGGTCCTCATCTTCACCTCGGTCATCGCTGTGATCGATGTGGTCCTGGCGACCGCGCTGGCGACGCTGGGCTCCTTCATCTACAACTTGTCGGCGGGCTTCGTGGGCGGTATCGAGCTCACGCTGGCCGAGGACGAGTAGGGCGCCGGGTATCGATTTTGGGACTGGCCCCGACGTGCGCTAATCTTCAGAAGTCAGCGCACAGCGCGGCGGGGCTATAGCTCAGTTGGTTAGAGCGCATCCCTGATAAGGATGAGGCCACAGGTTCAAATCCTGTTAGCCCCACCAGTTCAAAGACCCCCAACCGATCCTGGTTGGGGGTCTTTGGCATCTCCGGCCGGCATCAGCCGATGAGTAGATCTTCCAGCGCGACCTTGGGGTGCACCTTCAGGAAGGCCGGCAAGGTGCCGCAGGTGTGCTGAGCGAGCCGTACCGTGATCCGGCGCACTCGGGATCGTTTCACCAGGGCGTTGAAACTGCGGGAGAAGCCGGCGGGATCGATCAGGCCGCCTCTCTCGGAGGAGGAGATCGGATCCTTGTCCGGTTCCTGACTCCAGCCTTCTCCCGCGATCTTTCGCTCCAGGTCTTGCCGCGTCCGGCGTTCCTCCCGGGCCCGGGGCCCGGTGCGGCACGGAGATGTGCCGTGCTCCCGCGCTGACGGGGGCAGTGCAGGGGCTGAGCACATGAAGAAGCCCCCGTCCGGAGCGAACCGGTCCAGGGGCTGTGTGTGTCAGTGGCGTGGCTCTCATGGTGGGAGGAGGGATGCGTCCCCCGCCGGGGCTCCGTGGTCGGCGCGGGCGGTGTTCCTGGTCTCCATGGCGTCCGTCGTTTCTGTGGACAGATGCCGGGTGGCGGGTGAGGAGCCGTGTGCCTCGGCGCGGATGCGCTGCTTCATCGTGGGTGGCAGCGCCCTGTCACGCGGAAGGGTCCATCGCACCGACGGGGTGGTCGCGGTTGCCGCGGTCGCACCCGTGTGCTCCTGGTTCGTGGTGGTCGGCTCCGTGGTGCTCGGCTCCGTGGCCGCCGCCGGGGTGCTCATGAGCCCCAGTGCGGCGAGGAGTGCGAAGAAGGCGGTGACGAAGGCGGTCCAGATGTTCTTGGCCTTGACGGTGCTCATGGCCCCTCGCTTTCGGGTAGTCCGGTTTGCTTACCTTTCCGATGATGTGGATGTGGCCCGCGATTTCATGGACCGACGCCACCGATCCGCCGATCTTCAGATGAACACCACTCGTATGGTTCAACTGGCCTTGACGGGCTTGTGCGGGGCGATCGGCGTGGCCAGGTCCTCCCGCCGGAGCGATCCTTGGATGATCGCTTTTCCCTGGACGCCAGTTGGGCCGCAGGTAGGTCACCGATCGATATCGGCCGGTGTGTATAGTCGGGCGGCAGAAGTCCCCTACGTCAAGGAAAGACGAGGTCGCGCGGTGAAGAAGCTTCTCCTGGTCGCACTGGCCGCCATCGGCGGGCTCCTCGTGTACCGCCAGATCCAGGCGGATCGCGCCGAGCAGGATCTGTGGACGGAGGCGACTGACTCCGTGCCCGCAGGTTCGGGTGTGTGAGACAGAACAGCCTGATTGCGGGCCCCGGTCGCTGAGCGGCCGGGGCTTCGTGCTGTTGCGGGACCGTGACACCTGTGCCCTTGAGTTCACCTAAGCAAATCAATAGGTTGCGAGAGCAAAACAGCCGGACTTTCGGTCGAGGGGGCACGGGTGAGGGCACGGGACGACCACCGCCGTACCGCAACTGCGGGGGCATGGATCGGAGGGGCGCTGCTCGCCCTGGTGGCGGGCGCGTTGCCGGCCGCGGCAGTACCGGGCGGTGCACCCGCCACTTCGGAGACACTCCCGCCCGGCTCGGGCAGCAGCCTGGTCATGGTGCTCGACTCGTCCGGATCCATGGGGGACGACGACGGTACGGGGCGTACCCGGATGGAGAGCGCCCGTACGGCCGTGGGCACCGTCGTCGACGGCCTTCCCGACGGATATCCGACCGGACTGCGGGTGTACGGCGCGGACCGTCCCCGGGGCTGCACGGACACCACGCTCGTACAGCCGGTGCAGAGGCTCGACCGGGAAGCCGTGAAACGGGCTGTGGCGGCCGTACAGCCCAAGGGCGACACTCCCATCGGGCTGTCGTTGCAGAAGGCCGTCGAGGACCTTCCGCGGCCCGCGGGCGGTGCCATCGGCACGCGCACGATCCTGCTGATCTCCGACGGCGAGTACAACTGCGGTACGCCGCAGCCCTGCGAGGTCGCCGAGCGGCTCGGCAAGGAGGGGGTCGGTCTGCGGATCGACACGGTCGGCTTCCAGGTGAAGGGCGCGGCCCGCGAACAGCTCGAATGCATCGCGGCGGCCGGCAACGGCCGCTACTACGACGCACCAGATGCCGAGGCGCTGGCCCGGCAGTTGCAGCGGGCGTCGCAACTCTCCGCGGACGGCTACCGGTTCCGGGGCGAGCGGGTCGAGGGTACGGCGACGGGTGCGGCGGCACCCGTGCTCGTACCGGGGCAGTATCTGGACACCATCGGCCCCGGTGAGAAGCGGTACTACGCCGTCGACCTGGACGCCGCTTCGACGGTGGACTTCTCGGCGACGGCGGTGCCGCAGCCCGGGGCGGCCGTCGACACCTTCGACGCACTGCGCACCGGCATCGTGTACGGCACCGCCAGTTCCTGCGGGACGGACACCGCGCACTTCTACCAGAAGGAGGGCGCGACCCCGCTGACCTCGGCGGTCGCCCGTATCCCCGCGGAGGAGGGCAACCACGCCTGCGACCGGGCGGGCCGCTACTGGCTGGTGGTGGAGCGGGAGAGCAAGAAGGGCTCCGACGCCGCACGTTGGCCGCTCGAGCTCCTTTACGGGGTGGAGGCGGCGCTGAAGAAGGGCGTCACGCCCGCCCAGTCGCAGCCGGGGTACGGCAAGGGCGGCAAGGACGCCGCGCTGCCCACCGGCGACCCCCACGATGTGCGGGGCGGTACCGGCTTCAACGACGCCGAGGAGCTCGGCCGGGGCGTGTGGCGCGACCGGATCCTTCCGTCGCAGACCCTCTGGTACAAGGTCCCGGCCGGCTGGGGGCAGCAGGTGCGCTACGACGTGGAGTTCGCGAACGAGCCTACGGTGGAGCGCGGTACTTCCACGTACTCGTACGGGGCGACCCAGCTGTTCACCCCCGCTCGTTTCCCGCTCACCGGAGGCGGCGAGTTCACCTCGACGGCGAGGTACAACGGTCGCCCGTCGGCGATCAGGATGGGCGGGGTGCCGGTCGCCTGGACCAACCGCTATGAGTACCGCTCCGACGTCCAGCCCGTACACGCCGGGGGTGACTTCTACATCTCGGTGACGCTGGGGGCGAGGGCCGCCGATATCGCGGAGAACCCGCAGATCGGTGTGGTGCTGCGGGTGTCGGTGCTCGGCGACGAGCTGGCCGGCCCCGAACACCATGCTCCTGCCCTGGCCAAGAAGGCGGACAAGAACGGCAATTCGAGTGGTGCCGAAGACAGCGGTGGTACGGGCGGGGCAGGATGGACCGGCATTGCGGCCGCTGCCGGAGCGGGCGCCGTGGTGGTGGTGATCGCGGGGCTCGTGTCCGTACGCGGGCGTCGCAGGCGGGCCACACAGACGACGAGGGGAAGCGCGTGATGAGGCAGCGCAACAGGGGCCGGGTGGCGCTGGCCATGGTCGCGGCGACGTGCGTGGCGGCGGCGCTGCCGGGGCAGGCGTACGCGGACGGGGAGAGTGCTGCGTACACCTTCGATCCCGGGGCGAAGAAGGTCAGCGGCGCGGAGGTCAGCACCGAGGCGTCGGCGCTCACGCCCGGATCGGTCCACAAGAGCTCGATCAAGCGCGGCGAGAAGCTCTACTACCGTCTGGACCTCGACGACAGGACGAACGCGTACGTCTCGGCGGTGGCCGTGCCCAAGGGCGGCGGCCAGGTCGCCTACGGGGACGGCATCAAGGTCAGCATCAGGGACAACGCCGACCTGCAGTGCAGCTCGGAGGACGCACGGTTCGAGTCGGCGGAGTTTCCGCGTCCGATCGCGGCGTACGCCTACCGGATCACGCAGAAGGACAACAGCACCTGTCAGAAAGCCGGAACGTACAACGTCCTGATCGAGCGGGAGAGCAAGGCCACCTCGGCTTCCGATGAGTGGGACCTGGAACTGCGGTACGAGTCGGAGCCGCAGCTGGAAGCGGGCGGTTCGGTGCCGACCCAGGCACCGGAGAACTGGCCGTCGGCGTCGCCCGCGCCGCCCACCACAGCTCCGCAGAGGCGGTCGGGCGGCACCAGCTACTACGACGCGACCAGCCTGGAAACCGGCGAGTGGCACGACAGCATCGCACCCGGGCAGACCCGCTTCTACCGGGTGCCGGTGGACTGGGGCCAGCAGATCTTCGCCACGGCCGACCTGAGCAACAACAACGCCTCGGACGAATACATCGGCAACGCGCTCGCGATGTCCCTGGACAATCCGGCGCACGGCCATGTCGACGATGCGTCGCCGCTGTCGTACTCCGGCAAGCCCGCGTCCGTGTCGATGGATCCACTGCCTCCGGTGGCGTACGAGAACCGCTACGACTCCACGAGCAGCGACAGCGCCATGCGGTTCGCCGGCTGGTACTACCTGTCGGTGTCCCTCAGCCCACAGGTCGCGAAGTCGTACGGCGACAAGGCGATTCCGCTGACCCTCAGGATCAAGGTCGAGGGGACGGCGGGGAAGTCGCCGTACAAGGGGGATGCCGGGATCTTCTCGGTCACGCAGGACGACAAGGACATGGCGAGGAGCGGCCAGAGCGGTCCCGAGGCGGCCGAGAGCGACATCATGAGGATGGTCGGCGTGGCCGGGATCGGCGTGGGTGCGGTGCTGGTGCTCGGGCTGGGTGTGTGGACGCTGCTGGCACGGCGCCGTGCGGTCGCGCCGGCGGCACCGATCGGTTCGAGCAGTCCGATTGCGGGAGGGGGCGGGCAACCGCCCCACGGAGGGCCGCCGCAGGCCTGGTAGCCGGGGACCCCGGCTGCCGCCGCGTACGGCAGAGGCTCCGGCCCGGCCGTGTTCAGCTCTGGGTCAGCGCCCAGATGCCCACGGCGAAACAGATCAGCGCCACCAGCAGGACCGGGACCGCCACCTTCGGGGGCGGCCCCGGACGCTTCTGCGGTGCGTGCGCGGGAACAGCGGCCGAGGGGTGCGGGGAAACTCCTGCTCCGGGAGCGGGAACCTGCGACTGCCCGGCGGTGTACGCGCGGGTGAGAGCCGCTTCGTGCTGCACCGCGGCCGTGGGGGCCTGCGAAAGATCCGGCGCGGGGAAGGGCGACGCCGTGTGCGCCGGGATGGGTGTGGGGGGCATGGCCGGCTGCGCTGTATGGGGCAGCGGTGTGGGCTGCTGGGGAGGCGGTGGGAGGTGGAAGCTGCCCGTCTCCGACATCGGGACCGGCGGCGGCTGGGTGTAGGGCTGCTGGGCGGACTGGTCCGTCTGTGCGGGCTGAGCGTCCTGTGAGGCTGTTCCGGGTGCCGCGATCGGTCCGGCGGGGCCGAAGCCTGCGGGCAGCGGACCGAGTTGGTCGAAGACCTCCACCGGCTCGTCGTCGACGCCGGGCTCGGGCAGCATGTCGACCGCGGCCGTCAACGCCTTGCGCGCGCCCGTGGCCGTACGGAACCTGGCCTGGGGATCCGGCTGCAGCAGGCCCGCGAGCACCTGCCACAACGGCTCGGGAATCCCCTCCGGGGCGCTGGGAGTGCCGTACGAGGCGAAGTGCTCGACGAGGGCCCGCGCGTCCGGCTTCTTCCCCTGCAGCAGATACAGCGCGACCAGTCCGACCGCGAAGAGGTCCGCGGGGAAATCGGGTTCCGCGCCCATCATCTGTTCGGGCGCGAAGTAACCGGGCGTGCCCACCACGTAGTTGGTCTCGGTGAGCCGCGGCTCACCCTTGCGCATGGAGATACCGAAGTCGGACAGTCGCAGGTGCGGTCGTCCGGTGCCGGTGGCCTCCATCAGGATGTTGGCGGGTTTGATGTCCCGGTGCACGACGCCCTCCGCGTGCACCGTCGACAGTCCGGACAACAGTTGGTCGAGCAGCGTGCAGACGAAACGAGGAGGCAGCGGTCCGTAGTCGCCGATGACATGTGCCAGCGAACCGCCGCTCACCAGATCCATGGTGAACAGGACCTTGTCGTCGTCCGCGGCCCAGCTGGCCGGGGCGAGCACATGCGGATGCTCGATCCGCAGCGCCTGCTCGCGGACGAAGCGCAGCAGCGTGTGTGCGTCGCTCTGCTGGAGGACCTTGGCCGCCACATAACGGCGGCGCCGGTGGTCCCAGGCGCGCCAGACGGCGCCGACCCCACCACGTCCGATCGGATCGATCAGTTCGTACCGACCGGCGAAGACCTCACCCATTGCGCTGCGCCCGCTCCCAGTTCCTGTTTCGGCTCGTGCCCGGCTCTCGGGGGTAGTGCTCTAGGGCATGAAAGGACAGGCCCTCAGCTCTGGTGTCCCTCGTAGTGCGCCACCGCGTCCGCGGTGCGCCCTGCGCCGTACACCTTGAGGAACTCTGCCAGTTCCGGGTGGGTCGGGGCGAGGGAGTCGGCGGCATCGATGATGTCACCGGCGGCCGCGACCGACCGCAGCAGCGACTGGATCTCACGCACCACGCGCCGGACGGTCGGAGCGCCGCCGGTGTTGGAGGTCTGGCTGGTGCCGGTGAGGACGGAGCCGCCCTGGGACTTCTTGATCTCTTCCATGCGGTCGGTGGCCTCTCCCGCGCTGACGCTGCCGTCGGCGACCTGGCCGGCCAGTTCCTGGAGTGCCTGGACACGCTGGACGACTGCGGGATTGCCGATCTTCGCCCGCTGACCGCTCATCAGCTGGGAGAGCATGGGGGCGGACAGCCCGAGGACCGCGGCGAGCCTGGCCTGATTCAGGCCGAGATCATCGATCAGCCGGCGGAAGAGCGCCCCGAGAGGTTCTCCGTACCAGCTGCGCTGAAGCTCCCTGGCTCTTGCTGTTGCCTCTTGCTGAGCTGCATCCATGGCGTCTCCCCTTCGCTGCGGCTTCGCTGCTGCGAACCTCGTCGAGCATCTTACGGAGAGTGGTCGCCGACCGGGAGTCCCCATCTTTTTTGCAAGATTCCGGGGGGTACCCGGTACTCTGGTCTGCGGCGGTCGCCGAGACGTTGAAGCGTCCGGTGCTGTCCGCTTTTTCGGGGCCTTAGCTCAGTTGGTAGAGCGCTGCCTTTGCAAGGCAGATGTCAGGAGTTCGAATCTCCTAGGCTCCACAGGTGACAGAACGGGCGCCGGAAGATCTCAGGTCTTCCGGCGCCCGTTCGTCGTGCAGGGGGCTGTTCAGCGGCGGTCGTCGAGATCGGTGCCGTCCACACCTTCCGGGCCGTCCGTGCCCTTGTTCTCCGCGTCGGACTGTTTGGCCTGGACCTCCGGGTCGAGCGAGCTCGGACCGCTGCCGTCGACCGAGGACAGGGGCGCGCGGTCGGAGACCTCCGTGGGAGCGGGTGGTTCGACCAGCCAGTCCGGGTTGGCCTGCTTGTCCCACCACCTCCAGGCGGCGTAGGCGCCGCCCGCCACGATGCCGACCACGACGAACCCCTTGAGCAGCCGTCCGGCCTTCGCCCGCCGCTCGTGCTTTCTGGCCAGCTGCTTGATCTCCTTCGCAGTGACCTGACTGCGCAGCGCGGCCAGCGCGGCGGCGCTGCGGGCCGAGGCCTCCTCGGCCATGGGCTGGGCGACGGCCATCGCGTGCCCGACGCGCGGCACGGTGTAGTCCGCGGCGGTACGGGCGGCCCGGCGGGTGCGGTGCGCGGCGCGCTGGGCGGCCTCGTCGACCCTGGGCGGTACGTGAGCGCGTGCCAGTTCGAGACGTGGTGCGAGATGCGCGTCGTATTGGACGCGGGCCTGCTGGGCTGCCTTCGACACCTTCGGCGCGAGCCGCGTGCGGGCCTCGTACGCAAGATGTGCGGCCTGGTCCTTGGCCGTGTCGGCGTAGGGCGCCACCACTTCCGCGGCGTGCTGCACGCTGTCCTTCGCCGAGTCGGTTGCGGCGCGCACGCTGTCGATGCGGGTCACGGGATCCTCCTCCTTGGTGGCGGGTAGATACTCCGCCTTTCCACCCATTTCGAGATCATGCCTGCCGGGGGCCTGTATGGCATGTGGGGCAGGCATCCGGGTTATTCAGGTCATCGGTGCCGCCTTCGGGCAATGCGGTGCAAGGGGAGCTTGCCGACGACAATGCCACGGTTCGGTTCAGCCCGCGCCGGTTCGTCACGCACTTGGCCGCATTTGTTCCTGCGGGGAGCGGCACGTGAGGGTTTCGGGGAAGCCGCAGGCGGGCGGGGTGAGAACGGCCTCGGCGCACAGGGCGCGGAATCGGGCAGGAAGGTGGCGGAATCGGGCAAGAAGGTGAGTGAAGTGCGTTGGTGGTGGCGGCCGGGCGCCGGAGCGCACGGTCCGTGCGAGGATCGGTGAACGTCACTGAAGACTTACGGAAGGCAGATCGTGGCTGAGCAGCTTTACGCCACCTTGAAGACCAATCAGGGCGACATCGAGATCCGGCTTCTGCCGAACCACGCGCCCAAGACGGTCAAGAACTTCGTCGAGCTCGCCAAGGGTGAGCGTGAGTGGACGCATCCCGAGACCGGCAAGAAGTCCACGGACAGGCTGTACGACGGCACCGTCTTCCACCGCGTCATCAGCGGCTTCATGATCCAGGGCGGTGACCCGCTGGGCAACGGCACCGGTGGCCCGGGGTACGAGTTCGGTGACGAGTTCCACCCCGACCTCAGCTTCAACAAGCCGTACCTGCTGGCCATGGCCAACGCCGGCCCGGGCACCAACGGCTCGCAGTTCTTCGTGACGGTTTCGCCGACTGCCTGGCTGACCGGTAAGCACACCATCTTCGGCGAGGTCGTCGACCCCGCCAGCCAGAAGGTCGTGGACGCCATCGCGGCCACCAAGACCAACGCCCGCACCGACCGCCCGCTGCAGGACGTCGTGATCGAGGCCGTCGTCATCGAGAACCGATGATCACCGGTGGTCATCGAATGATCACGTTCTGATTCTCTTTTCGGGAACCAATCGCCCTGCTCGTCCGTACTTGTTACATAGCGGACGAGCAGGGCTGCGTTGTGCGTGCTGCCGCCACGACGAGCACCGAGGGGACCGGGAAGCGATGGCACCGATGGACCAGCAGCCGCCGGGAGACCAGGACCGGTCCGCCGCCGCGGACGGCTCGCTCAGCTGCTATCGCCACCCCGGTCGTGGGACGTACATCCGCTGCACCCGCTGCGACCGTCCGATCTGCCCCGAGTGCATGGTCAACGCCTCGGTCGGCTTCCAGTGCCCGGACTGCGCCCGCCAGGGAGCCGGTACGGGACACGGCCCGGGCGCCGCCCGGCCGCGCACGGTCGCCGGCGCCCCCGTCACGGCCGACCCCCGGCTCGTCACCAAGATCCTGCTCGCTCTCAATGTCGCCGTGTTCATCGTGGTGCACGTGAAGGGGTCGCTGCTCCAGGACCTGACGCTGTTCGGCCGGGCCAACCTCTACTACGGCGGCCCGCCGGAGGGTGTTGCGGAGGGCCAGTGGTACCGGCTGGTGACGTCGATGTTCCTGCACCAGGAGGTGTGGCACATCGCGTTCAACATGCTGGGACTGTGGTGGCTCGGCGGCCCCTTGGAGGCGGCGCTCGGCCGCGCCCGCTACCTCGCGCTCTATCTGCTCTCCGGCCTGGCGGGCAGTGCTCTCACCTACTGGCTCGCCGCACCGAATCAGCCCTCGCTCGGCGCCTCCGGGGCCATCTTCGGCCTGCTGGGCGCCACCGCCGTGCTCATGCGCCGCCTGAACTACGACATGCGCCCGGTCTTCGTGCTTCTCGCGGTGAACCTGGTCGTCACCTTCAACCCCTGGGGCGGAATCGCCTGGCAGGCACATGTCGGCGGTCTGATCGCGGGCACGCTGATCGCGATCGGCATGGTGCACGCACCCCGCGAGCGGCGCGCACTGGTGCAGTACGGCACCTGTGCCCTGGTCCTGGTGGCTGTGGTCGCCGTCGTCGTCGCCAGAACGGCCGCGCTGACCTGAGCGGACGCCATCCCTGGCGTCCCCTGGGCGTTCCCCCGGCCAGTTGTCCACAGCGCGTGCCGGATCTTGTGCATTCTGTGGGAACAACTGTGCCCCTTGTCGCTGAGCTGGGTTTTTCCAGCAGGGACAAGGGGCGTGCCATCCCCCGATGGGGGAGGCTGCAGTCACATCGGCGTCAACAGCCAGGGAGTTATCCACAGATCGTCTGACCTTTTCCCCCGGCTGTGGATAACGTTGTGGGTAACTCGGGGCAAGGGTTGCAGGACGGGGCTCTGCTGTGGGGTCACGTGCCCTGCGGTGCTACTTCCACTGCGTGGAGACACCGAAGCCGCCGGCGATGAAGCCGAAGCCGACGACGATGTTCCAGTTCCCCAGCGACTGGATCGGCAGATCGCCGTCGGTCACATAGAAAACGACGATCCAGGCCAGACCGATCAGGAACAGCGCCAGCATCACCGGCGCCACCCAGCTCCGGCTGGTCAGCTTGAGGTTGGTTGCCTGCTTCGCCGGAGGGGGCGTGAAGTCGGCCTTCTTGCGGATACGTGACTTCGGCACGAGGAACTCTCCTGTCGATGCGCTGCGTGACCGCGCAGGGAACTGTGGCTGGCGCCGGGGCAGGGCGCGAGGGGGGAATGCTGCCTCCCCCGGGCGTCCGTTAGCGTAGTGCTTCCGCGGCGCCGAAGGAGATAAGGGTACGTTGAGCAATTCTGCCGACTCCCCCCAAGGACCGGTCCGGCGCACCTTCCGGCACCCGGTCAGGGTGCTCACCGCTGCAGTCTTCGCCCTCGCCGGACTGATCTTCGTCACCAGCGCCAACACGGCCAAGGGCACCAATATCCGCACCGACTCCTCGCTGCTGAAGCTCTCCGACCTCATCCAGCAGCGCAGCGGAAAGAACGCCCAGCTGGACGAGACCAACGCATCCGTGCGCGAGGACATCGACACCCTCGTCCGGCGCGACGACGGCAGCACCAAGGCGGAGGACGCCCGGCTCAAGGAGCTGGAGCGGGCCACGGGCACCACAAAGCTCACCGGCCGGTCCGTGGCCGTCACGCTCGACGACGCCCCGCCCAACGCCACCGCCAACCCCGGCTACCCCGATCCGCAACCCAATGACCTGGTCATTCACCAGCAGGACCTGCAGGCCGTCGTCAACGCCCTCTGGCAGGGTGGCGCACGGGGCATCCAGGTCATGGACCAGCGGCTGATCTCCACCAGCGCCGTGCGCTGCGTCGGCAACACCCTGATCCTCCAGGGCCGGGTCTACTCCCCGCCGTACAAGATCACCGCAGTCGGTGACCCGGCCGAGCTCAAGCAGGCTCTCGACAGCTCCCCGGCAGTCAGCAACTACCTGCTGTATGTGAAGGCGTACGGACTCGGCTGGAAAGTCGATGAGCACAAGGCGGTGACTCTTCCCGGCTACTCGGGCACAGTGGATCTCCACTATGCGGAGCCGGTGAAGTAGCGAGCAGCTGTGGGGAGGCCCACGAGGTGTCGGTGCGACTGGTCGTGAGGACGTTCAGCGAACTCTGCATCACCGTCGGCGCCCTGATCGTGCTCTTTGTGGCGTACGTGCTTTTCTGGACCGGAGTGAAGGCCGCCGACGCGACCGAGGGGCAGATCGACACCCTGCGCGACCGGTGGGCGCAGGGAACGGTGTCCGCACCCGCGCCGCACACATCCCCGACGGCGGCGCCTCCCGCTCCCGCGGCGTACCGGGACGGCAAGCCGTTCGCGGTGCTGTACATACCCCGCTTCGGCAAGGGCTGGGAGTGGCCCGTCCTGGAGAACACCGAGGTCAGGACCCTGCAGAAGGGGCTCGGCCACTACGCCGGGACCGCCCGCCTCGGCGCGAGGGGCAATTTCGCGGTGGCCGGACACCGTCGCACATACGGGGACCCGTTCAAGAACTTCCCGAAGCTGCGCCAGGGAGACGCGGTGGTGCTGACGGACGGGACGACGTGGTTCACGTACCGCATCGACAAGAAGCCCTACCGGACGGTACCGAGCGACATCGGGGTCATCGACCCCGTCCCCCGCAAGTCCGGCTTCGCCGGCCCGGGCCGGTATCTGACGCTGACCACCTGCGACCCCGAATGGGGCAGCAGTCACCGGCTGATCGCCTGGGCGCACCTCGATGCGACCCAGCCTGTGACCGACGGCAAGCCGGCAGCTTTCCACAGCTGACCCACGCTCCTGCCCCGGCCCTTTAGTCTGGTCCCGTACCGAATGGAGGGGACAGCATGTACGGCTGGATCTGGCGGCACCTGCCGGGCAATGCATGGGTGCGTGCGCTCATCTCGCTCGTGCTGGCGCTGGCTGTCGTCTACGCGCTTTTCCAGTACGTCTTCCCATGGGCGGAGCCGCTGCTTCCGTTCGGCGACGTGACGGTGGACGGTTCGACCGGATCGGGGGCAGGCCAGTGAGTGCCCGCATCCTGGTCGTGGACAACTACGACAGCTTCGTCTTCAACCTCGTCCAGTACCTCTACCAGCTCGGCGCCGAGTGCGAAGTGCTGCGCAACGACGAGGTGACCACGGCACACGCCCAGGACGGTTTCGACGGCGTGCTGCTGTCACCCGGCCCCGGCACCCCGGAGCAGGCAGGTGTCTGCGTCGAGATGGTGCGCCACTGCGCGGCCACGGGCGTTCCGGTCTTCGGGGTCTGCCTCGGGATGCAGTCGATGGCGGTGGCGTACGGCGGTGTGGTGGACCGGGCCCCGGAGCTGCTGCACGGCAAGACCTCGCTGGTGACCCATGAGGGCACCGGGGTCTTCACCGGACTGCCGTCCCCCTTCACCGCGACCCGCTACCACTCGCTCGCCGCCGAACCCGACACGGTTCCGCCGGAGCTGGAGGTGACCGCGCGCACCGCCGACGGCATCATCATGGGGCTGCGCCACCGCGAACTGGCGGTGGAGGGCGTGCAGTTCCACCCGGAGTCGGTGCTGACCGAGCACGGCCATCTCATGCTGGCCAACTGGCTGGCACAGTGCGGCGACACAGGAGCTGTCGCCAGGTCGGCGGGGCTCGCGCCGGTGGTGGGCAAGGCCGTAGCGTGACCGCACTCCGCCCCGAACACGACGCCGGACAGGACGGCCCGTACGAGCAAGGAGCGTACGAGGCCGCGGGCGCGTTCGAGGCGGCAGTCGACCAGCTGGCGGATCCGCTGAACGATCCACTGCCGGGGCAGCATGCCTCGCCGTGGTTCCGGGCGGACACCATCGCGTCCGAGGAGCCGGGGGCGGGGCAGGAGCAGAAGCCGGGGCGGGGGCTGCACCGGGCGCCGGATCAGCCGCCGCAGGTGAAGGAACAGCCGCCATGGGGGGCACAGAAGCCCGAGGAGGCTCCGCGGGAGTGGTACGACCCCGAGGGGTTCGAACGGGACTGGTACGGGCAGCAGACGCCCGCGCCGAGGCCCGCACCTACGCACCGGGCGCAGCCCGTCGCCCCTCCCTTCCCGCGCGACGACGAGACGGTCGGTCTGCGAACGGCGGACACCCGGCGCCTTGTCGACCAGGCGATGACGACCCGGCAGCCGAGTTCCGGGCCGGAGCCGGAGCGGGGGGCGGAGAGCTTCGCGGAGCCGGGCACGGGGCCCGAGTCGGCCGATCCGGAACCACGTACCGGAGGCCGCGCCGAGCGCCGGCGCGCTGCCAAGGGGCGCGGCCGCCGGCGTACCGAACCGCAGCCGGAGACAGCGGCACCGGCCGCGAAGCCGATGTCACGCGTCGAGGCACGGCGTGCGGCGCGCGCGGCCAAGGACAGCCCGGCCGTTGTCGCCAGCCGGGTCGTCGGAGAGCTGTTCATCACCCTCGGCGTGCTCATGCTGCTGTTCGTCA
The DNA here is from genome assembly GCF_900091955.1 of Streptomyces sp. Ncost-T10-10d. Classification (GTDB taxonomy): domain Bacteria; phylum Actinomycetota; class Actinomycetes; order Streptomycetales; family Streptomycetaceae; genus Streptomyces. Next base: position 84,470 of record NZ_FMDF01000073.1, on the reverse strand, counting down.
CGTACCAGCTGTGGTGGACGAATGTGCGTGCCGACCAGTACGCCGGCAAGGAGACGCACAAGATCCAGGACGACTGGGCGAAGGGCGACCGCAATCCCGGTGTGTTCGAAGCGGGGCAGGGATTCGCCATCATCCACATCCCCAAACTGGATGTCGTCGCTCCGATCGCCGAGGGCACCAGCAAGGAGAAGGTCCTCGACCGGGGCATGGTCGGCCACTACGACGAGGGCGCGCTCCGCACCGCGATGCCGTCGGCCAAGCAGGGCAACTTCGCGCTGGCGGGCCACCGCAACACGCACGGCGAACCGTTCCGCTACATCAACCGGCTGCGCCCCGGTGACCTGATCGTGGTCGAGACGCAGGATGCGTACTACACGTACGAGGCGACGAAGACCCTTCCGCAGACATCGCCGTCCAATGTCTCGGTGATCGGCCCGGTGCCGCCCGGTTCGGGGTTCACCGGGCCGGGCCGGTACATCACTCTGACGACCTGTACGCCGGAATTCACGAGTACGTACCGTTTGATCGTCTGGGGCAAGATGGTCGACGAACGACCGCGCAGCAAAGGGAAGCCCGACGCGCTCGTCGGCTGAGACATCATCACGACAGGGACGGGTGCGGTGACAGCGAGGACCGAGCACGAAGAGCGAATCGGTGAGTCCGCGCCGCCGCAGCGGCGCAGCGGCCGCCATCCCGTCGCGACCGCTGTCAGTCTTTTCGGCGAACTGCTGATCACCGCAGGCCTGGTGCTGGGTCTCTTCGTCGTCTACTCCCTCTGGTGGACAAATGTGCTCGCCGATCGCGAGGCCACCAAACAGGGTCACACCGTCCGCGACCGCTGGGCGGGTGGACCGGGCGCGCTGGACACCAAGGACGGCATCGGCTTCCTGCACGTCCCGTCGATGAAGAACGGCGAGGTGCTGGTCAAGAAGGGCACCGACACCGAGAACCTCAACGACGGCATCGCGGGCTACTACACGGACCCGGTGAAGTCGGCTCTCCCCTGGGACAAGAAGGGCAACTTCACCCTGGCGGCACACCGCGACGGGCACGGTGCCAAGTTCCACAACATCGACAAGGTGAAGAAGGGTGACACGGTCGTCTTCGAGACCAAGGACACCTGGTACGTCTACAAGGTCTTCAAGAAGCTTCCCGAGACGTCGAAGTACAACGTCGACGTGCTGCAGGCGGTGCCGAAGGGATCGGGAGCGAAGAAGCCCGGTCGCTACATCACGTTGACGACCTGCACGCCGGTCTACACGTCGAAGTACCGCTACATCGTGTGGGGCGAGCTGGTGCGGACGGAGAAGGTGGACAAGGACCGTACGAAGCCGGCGGAGCTGCGTTAGCCGTGACTGAGCTCCTTCGAGGAGCTCAGTCGTTCTAGGATGGCGAAGGCCCGAAGTCGCAACCAGTCTTTGCGACTTCGGGCCCATTCTCTGCCTGGTGATGGCAACCTCAGGGTCGGCAGCGGTACTCCGACGCTCCACTTTTCGAGGTGAGCGCGGTCGACGAGGGTGATGCCGTAGGTTTCGGCGATGGCGCGTGCGTCGGGTGCGAACCAGGTCGTGGCGACGAAGAGAGCCACATCGGCCCCGTGTTGGACGAAAGAGGCGCCGAGGAACTTCTTGCAGCTCGCCGCTCCACACCGGACGGTAGGGCGCGAAGCTCTTGCACTGCACGACGATGCTGCGGCCGTCTGCGGTCACTGCTGTGACATCCACACCTCGGTCGCCACGGCCGCCGTGCACTACGACGTCCGTGCAGCCGTCGCGGCGGAGCAGTGCGGCGACGTGGTGCTCGAATTCTCGCGAATTCCACAGGCCCCCTTGAAGAGGGCCAGTCGCGTGCCTGTCAGAACCTGGAGGCCGTTGGAGTCCAGCTCTTCCCTGTGGTCCTCCATAACGGACTCAAAGGTCTTCACGGTCACCTCGAAATACGCTGCGACCATCGCCGTGGTCACGTGCATGCCGTCCGGCAGCAGTGAGAGCGCCTTGACCTTGTCGAGTGCCCCTGTCCGGTCGGCGACGTCATTGCGCAGAGACCTTGACTCCAGCAGCACTGCGTCGTTGATCACGTTCGTGTCCTCTCGGCTCGTCTCGGATGTTGGTGCGAGCTGGGGTGACGTGGGGTCCGAACCCCACGTCACCCCATCGGTCCAACGATTCAGGACATATGAAGACACGATCGGTATACGACTGTATGTACGGTATGCCGGGCGGAAGGCATCGCGACGGACACAGCAAAGGGCCCCGGTCACCGTTGCGGTGACCGGGGCCCGATGGGTGGTGCGGTTCGGGGTCAGCGTCGTGAGCCGGACGGGCCGCCGAAGATGTTGCCGTCTCCACCGCCCGGCATGGTCTGGACGTTGACCGCGCTGTTCTTGTCGACCTGCTGGCCCGCATAGGGCTGGTAGGCGAAAACTGTCGCGTTGTCGCCATTCGGTCCCTGCACCTGGCCGAGCTGCAGACCTGCCTGGGCCAGCAGGGCCTTCGCCTCCCCGAGGGTCTTGCCCTGCAGGTCGGGAACCGTGGCCTTCTCCGGCTGCTGCGGGCCCTTCGAGACCGTCAGCACGATCTGGGCGGTCAGCGGCTGCGACGAGTCGGCGGGCGGAGTCTGACTGATCACCTGGCCCGCAGGCTTGTCCGAATCGACGTCGGTCCTGGAGATATTGGTGAAGCCCACGCCGTTGAGCTGAGCCACCGCGGCGTCGTAGTCCCGTTCGGCCACGTTCGGCACCTTCTGGGTGGCCTGCTTGGCGACCGTGATCGTAACCTCGGAGTTCTTCTCGGCCTTCGTGCCGCCGTCGGGATTCTGCTTGATGACCGTACCCGCGGTCTTGTCGGACTCGACCGCGGTGACGTTCACCGTGAAGCCCTTGTCCTCAAGGTCCTTACGGGCGGTCGCCTCGGTCTTCTCCACGACGTCCGGGACCTCGACCTTCGGCGCGCCGGTGGAGACGACGACCGTGACGGTGTCCTTCTCCGACATCGTGCCGCCGACGGTCGGGTCCTGGCTGCAGATCTTGCCCTTGGGCTGTTCCTCGCAGGGTTCGCGCGAGCCGACCTTGAGAATGACGTCGGAGGTTTCCGCGCGTTTCTGTGCTTCCTTCACGGTCAAGCCGACCATGTTCGGCACATCGACCTTGCCGCTGTTGTTGTTGGTGTCGCTGAACACCGACCGGCCGATCAAGATCGCGCCGATGAGCACCAGGATGCCCGCGACGATCAGCAGGATCGTCGAGGCGTTGCTCTTCTTCTGGCGGCGACGGTCCGGGCGATCGTCGTAGCCGTAGCCGCCGTCGTCCGGGTTCACCGGGGGCAGCATGGACGTGGGCGCGCCGTTCTGGTCCGCGGCGCGCAGCGCGGTGGTGGGCTGGTCGTTGCCGTAACCGTCGTAGCCGCCGTAACCGGGCACACCCATCGCCGCGGTGGCGGCGACCGGCCGGCCGTCGAGGCAGGCCTCGATGTCGGCGCGCATCTCGTCGGCCGACTGGTAGCGGTAGTCGGGGTCCTTGACCAGGGCCTTCAACACGATCGCGTCCATCTCGGGCGTGATCTCGGGGTCGAAGTTGCTGGGCTTCTGCGGCTCTTCCCGAACGTGCTGGTAGGCAACCGCGACGGGTGAGTCCCCGATGAACGGCGGCCGGACCGTCAGCAGCTCGTAGAGCAGGCAGCCGGTCGAGTACAGGTCGGAGCGTGCGTCGACCTGCTCGCCCTTGGCCTGTTCCGGGGAGAGGTACTGGGCGGTGCCGATGACGGCGGCGGTCTGGGTCATCGTCATACCGGAGTCGCCCATGGCACGGGCGATACCGAAGTCCATGACCTTGACCTGGCCGGTGCGCGTCAGCATGACGTTCGCCGGCTTGATGTCGCGGTGGACGATGCCTGCGCGGTGCGAGTACTCCAGCGCCTGGAGGATGCCGACGGTCATCTCGAGGGTGCGCTCGGGCAGCAGCTTGCGGCCGGAGTGCAGAAGCTCCCTGAGCGTCGACCCGTCGACGTACTCCATCACGATGTACGGGATGGAGACCCCGTCGACGTAATCCTCGCCGGTGTCGTAGACAGCGACGATCGCCGGATGATTGAGCGAGGCGGCGGACTGGGCTTCACGGCGGAACCGGGCCTGGAAGGACGGGTCGCGGGCCAGATCGGCCCGCAGCGTCTTCACAGCTACGGTGCGGCCGAGCCGGGTGTCGTGTGCGAGGTAGACCTCGGCCATGCCACCACGGCCGAGCACCGAGCCCAGCTCGTACCGGCCGCCGAGGCGACGCGGCTCTTCCATAACTGTTCCAGCCCTCTCCGTCAGTCCCGACCGCACCGGTGTGCGGTCCGGCGGTGTGCTGCTCGCGCATACGCTACCGGCCGCGCACTACCTGATCGGCCCGGAGTCCGGACCTGATATCTGACCGGTATCCCAATGTGCAGGTATGGCACCCGATGTGACGGGCATCACTTCTTGCTGTCGATGACCGCCTTCATTACAGCCTGTGCGATCGGGGCGGCCAGACCGCCACCGGAGATGTCGTCGCGGTTGGCCTGTCCGTCCTCGACGACCACGGCGACGGCGACCGGGGAGCCGCTGTCGGTCTTGGCGTACGAGATGAACCAGGCGTACGGCTTCTCGCTGTTGTTGAGACCGTGCTGGGCCGTACCGGTCTTGCCGCCGACGGTGACATTGGGGATCTTGGCCCGCTGTCCCGTGCCCTTCTCGACGACGGTCTCCATCATCTGCTGGAGTTTCTGGGCGTTCTCACCCGAAAGGGGCTGGCTGAGCTGCTCCTTCTCGTGGGTGTAGATCACGTCCAGGTTGGGGGCCTTGCGCTCGGCGACCATGTACGGCTGCATCAGCTTGCCGTCGTTGGCGACCGCGGCGGCGACCATCGCCATCTGCAGTGGGGTGGCGCGGTTGGACGCCTGGCCGATGCCGGCCATGGCGTTCTGCGGGCGGTTGTCCTTCGGGTAGACGCTGGCGTCGGCGCGGACCGGGGTGAAGATCTCCTTGTTGAAGCCGAACTTGTTGGCCTCGTCGATCATCTTCTGGTTGCCGAGATCGTCACTGATCTTGCCGAAGACGGTGTTGCAGGACCACCGCAGTGCTTCCCGCAGCGAGGCGTTCTCGCACGGGATGTTGCCCTCGTTGTCGAGGTTGCCGGTGGTCAGCGGGAGCCGCCAGGGCAGCGGGGAGTTCGTCTTGTCGTCGATACCCTTGTACAGCCCGTTCTCCAGGGCCGCGGCGGCGGTGACGACCTTGAAGGTCGAGCCGGGCGGGTAGGTCTCGCGCAATGCCCGGTTGAGCATCGGCTTGTCCTTGTCCTTCAGGAGCTGCTGCCGGGCATCCGCGTCCTTGAGGGAATTGCCCGCGAAGACCGAGGGATCGTACGAGGGGGTGCTGACGAGGGCCAGGATGGCGCCGGTCTGCGGGTCGATCGCGGCTACTGCACCCTTTTTGTCGCCGAGCCCTTTGAAGGCGGCCTTCTGGGCGGCGCCGTTGAGGGTGGTGACGATGTTGCCGCCGGTCTTCTTCTCGCCGGTGAAGAGGGACAGCGTGCGGTTGAAGAACAGCTGGTCGCTGTTGCCGGTGAGGATTCCGTCCTCGATGCTCTCCAACTGCGATGCGTCGAAAGCCTGCGAGGAGTAGCCGGTCACGGGGGCCCACATGGGGCCGTTCTTCCAGACTCTCTTGTACTTGAAGTCGCTGCCCTTGGTCTCGACGGACCCGGTGACGGGGTTTCCGTCGACGATGATGTTGCCGCGCTCGTGTGCGTACCGCTCGATCTGGACGCGGCGGTTGTGCTCATTCGCGTTCAGTTCGTCGGCACGTACGTACTGGAGCCAGTTGACGCGGACCAGGAGAGCGAGGACGAGCAGCCCGCAAAAGACCGCGATCCTGCGAAGGGGCTTGTTCACGGTCGGACCACCTGGGTCATCTCAGCATCGGGTGATGGGGCTGGGGCCGGCGCGGGGCGGCGCGCGGTGTCGCTGATACGGAGCAGGATGCCGATCAGGGCCCAGTTGGCGATCACTGACGATCCGCCTGCCGCGACGAACGGCATGGTCATACCGGTCAGCGGAATGAGTCCCATGACACCGCCGGCAACGACGAAGACCTGAATGGCGAAGGAGCCGGAGAGCCCGATCGCGAGAAGCTTGCCGAAGGGGTCGCGAGCAGCGAGCGCGGTACGGACACCGCGCTCGACGATCAGACCGTAGACGAGAAGGATGGCCATCATCCCGGCGAGGCCGAGCTCCTCACCGACGGTGGCGAGGATGAAGTCGGAGTTGGCCGCGAAGCCGATCAGGTCGGAATTGCCCTGGCCGAGCCCCGTGCCGAGGGTGCCGCCGGAGCCGAAGGCCATCAGGGACTTGGCCATCTGCTCGCTGGCGGCCAGTTCGCCCCATCCGGCGAACGGGTCGAGCCAGGCGGTGACACGCTGCTGGACGTGCGGTTCGAATGTGGCCACACCGACGGCGCCGGCTGCGGACATCAGCAGACCGAAGACGATCCAGCTGGTGCGCTCGGTGGCGACGTACAGCATGACGACGAACATGCCGAAGAACAGGAGGGACGAGCCCAGATCGGTCTCGAAGACCAGGATGAGGATCGAGAAGGCCCAGACCATGAGGATCGGCCCGAGGTCCCTGCCTCGCGGCAGGTAGAGGCCCATGAAGCGGCGGCTGGCCAGGGCCAGCGCGTCGCGCTTGACCATCAGATAGCCGGCGAAGAACACCGCAATGATGATCTTGGCGAACTCCCCTGGCTGGATTGTGCCGACGCCGGGGATCTTGATCCAGATCTTGGCGCCGTTCACTGCGGGGAAGAACATCGGAAGGATCAGGAGGAACAGAGCCACCAGCATGGAGATGTAGGTGTAGCGCTGGAGAATGCGGTGGTCCTTGAGGGCCACCAGAACGACGACCAGCAGCGCGACGCCCACTGCGGAGAAAAGCAGTTGCTTGGAGGCGGCGGGCGCGAAGTTCGGGGTTGCCTGAAACCGTTCGGACTGGTCCAGACGCCAGATGATGGCCAGCCCCAGCCCGTTCAACAGCGTCGCCAGCGGCAGCAGCAGTGGGTCCGCGTACGGGGCGAACCTGCGGACGGCGAGGTGGCCGACGCCGCCGAGCAGCGCCAGCCCGAGTCCGTATCCGAGCATGCCGGAGGGCAGTTCGCCATTGAGGGCGAGGCCCACGTTGGCGTAAGCGAACACCGAGATGAAGACGGCGAAGAGAAGCAGAACCAGTTCGGTGTTGCGGCGGCTCGGTGCGTCGATCGCGCCGATCGTGGTCGTGTTGGTGACAACGCTCATGGTGCTGAAGGCCCCCTACGGCTTTACTGCTTACCGCACTGCGGGACCAGCTTTTTCTCTTCCTCCGAGAGGCTGGGACCAGGAGTGGGAGTTGCGGTCGGCTTGGTCTTGGTGGCACCGGAAGTGGCCGACGTCTTGGTGACGCCCGAGCCCGTACCACCGGCTTGGCCCTCGTCGGAGCGGGCTTTCTCGGCCGCGCGTCGCTGGGCGTCCTTCTTGCATGCGGATGCCTGGACAGCGAGTTCGCCGACCTTCTCGCGTGCGGCGGTGAGGTTGCCTTCGGCGATGGTCGCCTCGACCTGCTTGCGCTGGTAGGGCGGAAGGTACTTGAGTTCGATCTCGGGGTGGTCCTTCTCGACCTTCGAGAGCGAGACCCAGGCCAGGTCCTGGCTGATGCCACGGAACAGCGCGACATGTTCGTTCTTCGCGCCGACATAGAACTGGTTCTGGGTCCAGCGGTAGCCACCGTAGAGACCGCCGCCGACGACAGCGAGCGCGAGCACGACGTAGAAGGACCTCTTGAGCCACTTACGGCCGCCGCCGGGCTTGATGAAGTCGTCGTCGGTGTACGCGTCGAAGGAGTCGTCCGGCATTCCGCCGCTGTAGCCGACGCCGTCACCGCTTCCGGGCGGACCGAAGCCGCCTGCGGGCGGCGGGACGGGGCGGCCGAGGCCGGCCGCTCGTCCGGCGGGGGTCTGCATGGCGCTGCCGTCGTTCAGCTGGGCAGCCTGGTTCTCGGCGACCGCGCCGACGATGACCGGGGTGTCGTTGAGCTGGCCGGCCAGGGTGTCATTGCTGTCGACGTCGAGGACGTCGGCGACGATGCAGGTGATGTTGTCCGGGCCACCGCCACGCAGGGCGAGCTGGATCAGCTCCTGGATGGTCTCCTGAGGGCCCTGGTAACTGGCGAGGGTCTCTTCCATCGTCTGGTGGGAGACGACGCCGGAGAGCCCGTCGGAGCAGATCAGATAGCGGTCGCCGACCCGGACCTCACGAATGGAGAGATCGGGTTCGACATGGTCGCCACTGCCCAGGGCACGCATCAGAAGGGCGCGCTGCGGGTGGGTGGTGGCCTCTTCCTCGGTGATCCGGCCCTCGTCGACCAGCCGCTGCACCCAGGTGTGGTCCTGGGTGATCTGGGTGAGCACGCCGTCGCGCAGCAGGTACGCGCGGGAGTCGCCGACGTGGACGAGGCCGAGGCGCTGGCCGGTCCAGAGCAGGGCGGTGAGCGTGGTGCCCATGCCCTCCAGCTGGGGGTCCTCCTCGACCATCATGCGCAGTTGGTCGTTGGCCCGTTGGACCGCCGTACCGAGCGAGGTGAGGATGTCCGAGCCCGGGACGTCGTCGTCGAGCTGGACGAGCGTGGAGATCACCTCGGAGCTGGCGACCTCGCCGGCTGCCTGGCCGCCCATGCCGTCGGCGATGGCGAGAAGGCGCGGACCGGCGTAGCCGGAGTCCTCGTTGCCCTCCCGGATCATGCCCTTGTGCGATCCGGCGGCGAAGCGCAGGGAAAGACTCATGCGCACCTCTCCCGTCGGCTCGGGGTACAGCCGGTCTCGAGCCACACTGCCCACCCTCCGGTCGGGAGCCGGGCCGGGTCCGTTGCCCGGACCGCCGCGGCTCGCTCGCTCCGCTCGCTCATTGTCGTACTACTTCCGCAGCTCGATGACGGTCTTGCCGATCCGGATCGGCGCGCCCAGCGGAACAGGTGTCGGGGTGGTGAGTCGGGTCCGGTCGAGATATGTGCCGTTGGTGGACCCGAGATCCTCGACGATCCACTGGCCGTCACGGTCGGGGTAGATCCTGGCATGCCTGCTGGACGCGTAGTCGTCGTCCAGGACGATCGTTGAGTCGTGGGCACGGCCCAGCGTGATGGTCTGCCCCTGGAGCGCCACCGTGGTGCCGGTGAGCGTGCCCTCGGAGACGACCAGCTTTGTGGGTGCCCCCCGGCGCTGGCGGCCGGGCTGTTGACGTTGCTGCGGCGGTGCCGCGGCATTCTGGCGTGCCTGTGGCGGCCGTGCGTCGGTCGCAGTGCGGCGTGAGCCGCGCTGCGTGACGCGCGTTCCGAACAGGTCGCTGCGGATGACCTGGACGGCCACGATCACGAACAGCCACAGAACAGCCAGGAAACCTAGCCGCATGACCGTCAGGGTCAGCTCTGACATTGCCCCCGCTTCACCCTTCGGCTTGCCGGTAAACGATGGTGGTGCTGCCCACGACGATCCGCGAGCCGTCGCGGAGCGTAGCGCGGGTTGTGTGCTGCCCGTCTACCACGATGCCGTTGGTAGACCCGAGATCCTGGATCGTCGAGGGCGTTCCGGTCCGGATCTCACAGTGCCGGCGCGATACGCCGGGGTCGTCGATCCGCACGTCGGCGTCGGTGCTGCGTCCCAGCACCAGCGTCGGGCGGGAGATCTGATGGCGGGTGCCGTTGATCTCGATCCAGCGACGCACCTGCGCGCTCGGCAGGGGGCTGGGGCCGGCCGGCGGGTGCCGGTCGGTACTGGGCGCCCCGGGCCTGCCCGCGCCCGGCGGCGGGGCGGCGGGCATGGGCGGGGCGGAGCTGGGCGGGTAGCCGTAGCCTCCGGTGGGCTGTGCAGGCCGCCCCGGGCCCGGGTAGGGGGGCTGGCCGTGCTGTTGGCTCTGCAGTCCTTGCCGGCCCTGGGGGTCCTGCTGCTGTGACGAACTCGACGCCAGGGTGCGGCTGCGCACCCGGTAGAGCCCGGTGTCGAGGTCGTCGGCCTTCTCCAGATGGACCTTGATGGGGCCCATGAAGGTGTACCGCTGCTGCTTGGCGTAGTCGCGGACCAGGCCGGAGAGTTCGTCGCCCAGCTGGCCGGAGTACGGGCTGAGTCGCTCGTAGTCCGGGGTGCTGAGCTCGACGATGAAGTCGTTGGGGACGACGGTCCGCTCACGGTTCCAGATCGTTGCGTTGTTGTCGCACTCGCGCTGGAGGGCTCCCGCGATCTCGACCGGCTGGACCTCGGACTTGAAGACCTTGGCGAAGGTGCCATTGACCAGACCTTCGAGACGCTGCTCGAAACGCTTCATGACTCCCATGGGGCACCTCCTCCGTTGTAGTCGTCCCTGTACTGCTTACTGATCGTATCCACGCGTGGGGAAATCGGCTGGTTCCCCTTGTCTGCCCTGTGGATGAGTGTCACCTCTCACACGGATCGTAGAGGCGGCCTCCTGACAGTGTCCCGCACCCGGGGTGCACTGAGGAGGAGTGGGGGCGGCCGCACGGCGTTCCCGGTTCCCGCCAGGCGTTCGGTGAAACAACGGATGTGAATCCACCCTGTCCAGCGTGCTAATCTTCCGGATGTCGCCAGGCGCTCGCACCAAACGGTGAGAGAGTCTGAAAACACCACTCTTGCGCGAGTGGCGGAACGGCAGACGCGCTGGCTTCAGGTGCCAGTGTCCTTAGGGACGTGGGGGTTCAAATCCCCCCTCGCGCACAAGAGAGAAGCCCCACAGGCCAACGGTCTGTGGGGCTTCTTCGTTCCCGGGTTTTGTTTCACGTGAAACGCCAGATTCCTGGCGCCTTGGGGTGGTGTGGGGCTTTCGGGGTTCGTGGGCTCAATGGGGCTTGTGGGGCGTTGAGGGGAGTTGCGGCAGCCCGCGGAGTCTTGGTCTCCGCGGGCTGCCGTTCGGGTCCCCGCTCCCGCGGGCCCTGATCGGCTCTGCGCCGTGCGGCTCAGGCTGCGAGGGCCTTGGCCTTCTCGGCAGCCGCAGTGAACGCCTGGGCGCGGGAGGCGTCGGCGAGCGGAATGAGCTCGGCCATCGAGGGCTGGGACCGGGCCAGCGTCAGTTCCGGGACGATGAAGTCGACCTCGGCGCCGAACATGCTCGTCAGCAGCTTCTCCAGGTGGTTCTGGACGAACTCGGCATATCCTCGCGCGGGGTGCCGGCGGCGTACGAGCTACCGCAGCCGGTGCACTTCGCAGATCTGCGGCGGGCGATTCCGGGCATCAGTGAGCGCATGCTCTCGGACCGGCTTTCCGAGCTGGGTTCGGCCGGGCTGGTTGTCCGCGAGGTCGATGAGGGTCCACCCCTGCGGGTCTCGTACCGCTTGACCCGGGCCGGCGCCGCGATGGAGCCCGCGCTCAAGGGGCTGGCTCATTGGTCGAAGACGTACCCGACCTCCGACGGCCCCTGCTGACGCGTGCCGGATACCGCGTGGCTGGCGGAGGTCTGAGGATGCGTCCCGGCTGTCGCGCCGGTTGTAGTGGGCCGGAGGGTGTTCTGCCGGGTCAGGCCTTCGTTGTCTGCGGGGAAGTCGTGCTCCTGTCGCCCGCCGCGTTGTAGCGCAGCAGGTACTCCGCGAAGCCGGCGAGGTCGTCCGTCGTCCAGTCCGCGAGGCGCTCCTGGTAGGCGGAGCGGCGGCTGGCCTGTGTCGATGCGAGCGCCTGGGTTCCGGCCTCGGTGGGGTGCAGCACCTGGATGCGGTGGTCGTCCGGGTCCGGGTGTCGCTCGACCAGTCCCAGCTTCTCCAGGGTGCCGATCTGTCGGCTTACTGTCGATTTGTCCAGCATGTAGTGCGCGGCCAGATCGGTTGCGCGGCAGCCGTGCCGGTCGTCGATGTGTGCCAGCAGTGTGTACGAGACCAGGGGCAGTTCTGGATGGAGGCGGGCCGCCGCGGAGCGCGCGCGGCGCGCGAAGGCGGTCAGTTCGCGCTGGATGACATCCAGTGACTCTTGGCGTTCTCCGGGGGTGCCTGGCACTGCTTCGCCTACCTTTCGCCTTCCTCGAGATTTCAGTTGTATAGTACAACGAGTTAGGAGTTGTAAAAGCCAACTATTGGAGTGTTCCGAATGTCGTCAGGCCCGAGCGCCGCCGCAGGCTCGACCGCCGCCGCTCTGCGTCATGTGCTGAGCCATCTCGTCACGCCGCTGCTGATGTGCATCGGCATGGGCCTCGCCTACCTCGGGGCGTTCCACGCCCCTGAGCCGCACGACCTGCGGGTGGACGTCGTCGGGTCGGGGCCGAGAGCGCAGGTGCTCGCGCAGACGCTCCAGGACAAGGGTGACGGGGCACTGAGCGTGCGCACGGTCCCCGATCGCGCGACGGCTGTGAACCACCTCCGGACGCAGGCGAGTTACGGTGCCTACCTGCCGGGGAAGCACCCCGAGTTGCTGGTGGCCAGCGCGTCCTCCGACACCAGCGCCACGGTGGTCGAGAAGGTCTTCACCAAGGTTGCGGCTGCGGCGGGGGACCCGCTGAAGGTGACGGACACGGCACCGACCGCTGACGGCGATCCGACCGGGCAGGGCATCTTCTTCCTGCTGGTCGCGGTGAGTATCGGCTCGTACGCATCGGTCGCGGTGATCGGTGGCGCGGGCGCGGTGCTGGCACTGCGGATCAGGGCCGCTCTGACGGTTGCCGCGTCCCTGGCAGTGAGCCTGATCGGAGTGGTCTTCGCCGGTCCGCTGTTCGGCCTCGTGGATCACGGGCTCGGCGGTCTCTGGGCGATGGCCTGGCTCTACTCGCTGGGCATTCTGCTGATCGGCGTCGGACTGCACACCTTCCTCAAGCGGTGGACGACACTCGGCGTGATGGTGCTTTTCGTGATGCTCAACTTCACCAGCTCCGGCGGCATCTTCCGGCCCGAGCTGCAGCCCGGCTTCTTCGGTGCGCTGCACTCCTTCTGGAACGGTGCGGGCTTCGTCGAGGGTGTACGCAGCCACGTGTACTTCGGCGGGCACGCGCTCGGCCGGCATGTGCTGGTGCTCGCGCTCTGGTTCGTGGTGGGCCTTGCAGTGATGGGTGCGGCGGGGCTGGCCGAGGCGAAGCGGCGGAGGGCCGCCGTGGAGACGGCTCAGGCCGGCGCCGCCATCGGGTCCGCCGAGGCCGGGGGAGCACAGGGACGGGGGCGGCACGTCAAGGCCGAGACCCGGACCGAGGCGGACGACGAGGAAGAACTGGAGCAAGAACTGGAAGAGGCGGCCGTCGGCGTCTGACCAGGACAGAGCGTTGTCCACAGGCTGTGAGGTGAGTTTTCCACAGGGGCAGACGGCTTTCGGTGGACGGCTGTACCTTCGTCGCAATTGATCTGCGACAAGGCATGGGGCCAGGAGCGCAGGGCGAGGGCGGGGGAGGCTGCGCGCCATGGGCGAAATCGAAGCGACAGTGCCGGTTCAGCGGGCTGTGACAGATGATCCGCGCATTCCGGTCGTGCCCGGATTCGCGCGTCGGGCGACTGTGGCGGGCAAGAGTGCGCCGCAGCCGCCCAGGGGGGCGGGCAAGACGCTGCGGGAGAGGGTGCCCAGGGCCTCTCACTGCGCCCTTGACCTTCCGGCCGGGCGGCCCGATGCCGTGCAGGCGGTCGAGGAGTCGAGCAGGGGCCGGGTGCCCGGTCTCGCCCCGATCCGGGTGGGGCGAATGGCAGCCACACCGTTCGCGTTCCTGCGTGGCTCGGCCGGGCTGATGGCCCATGACCTGGTGGGCACGCCGGTCAGCGGGGTGGGCGCACAGCTCTGCGGCGATGCGCATGCGGCCAATTTCGGGTTGTACGGCGATGCGCGGGGCAGCCTGGTCATCGATCTGAACGATTTCGACGAAACCGTGTTCGGCCCCTGGGAATGGGACCTCAAGCGCCTCGCCACCTCGCTCGTGCTCGCCGGGCGCGAGGCCGGGGCGGACGAGGACACCTGCCGCCAGGGCGCCTACGACACGGTGGGCGCATACCGGCGGACGATGCGACTGCTGGCCAAACTGCCCGCGCTCGATGCCTGGAACGCCATCGCGGACGAAGAGTTGGTCTCGCACACGGATGCGCGGGATCTGCTCGGCACCCTGGAGCGGGTCTCGGAGAAGGCCCGTAACAACACCAGCGCCCGCTTCGCTGCCAAGTCCACCGAGGATTCCGGGGACGGTCGCCGCTTCATAGACGCGCCGCCGGTGCTGCGGCGGGTGCCGGACGAGGAGGCCGCAGCAGTGGCGGCGGGACTCGGCGACTATCTGGGCACGATCTCGGAGGACCGTGTCCCGCTCCTCGCCAGATACGCGATCCACGACGTGGCGTTCCGGGTGGTCGGCACGGGGAGCGTCGGCACTCGGTCGTACGTGGTGCTCCTGCTCGATCATCGTGGCGAGCCCTTGGTGCTGCAGGTGAAGGAGGCGCGGCCGTCCGTGCTGGCGCCGTACCTCCCGGCTGTCGGGTTCGATGTGCCGGCGGTGGAGCACGAGGGGCGCCGGGTGGTGCTCGGACAGAAGCGGATGCAGGTCGTCAGCGACATTCTTTTGGGTTGGGCCACCGTCGACGGGCGCCCGTTCCAGGTGCGGCAGTTCAGGAACCGCAAGGGCAGCGTGGACCCGGCAGCACTGGCAGCCGACCAGGTCGACGACTACGGCCGGATGACCGGGGCGCTGTTGGCTCGGGCCCATGCGCACAGCGCCGACCCGCGGCTGATCGCGGGCTACTGCGGCAAGAACGAGGAGCTGGACGAGGCGGTGGCGGCGTTCGCGGTGACGTACGCGGACCGTACTGAAGCGGACCACGCGGAGCTGGTGCGGGCCATCGGTTCGGGGCGGATAGCCGCCGAGCTGGGCGTGTGAGGGGGCATTGAGTCGACCGCGTGTCCTTAGGGCGTGGACAGTGGCCATACGCTGGACGGGTGACCCACGAAGCCGCCGGGGTGCCGACCACCCGGAACGACGATGACCGGCAGGAAAACGGCCAGCAGCACGAGCAGGATGCGCAGGACGGAGGGCCGGCCGGTGCCGATGCTGGTGCCGGTTCGGAAGCCGACGCTGCCGCTGGGACTGGCGGCGGGACTGGCAGGGCTGCCGATGGAACTGCTGAGGGAGCTCGGCCCGAGGCTCGGCTCGCCAAGGCTGTGCGAGTGGCGGAGCAGGCGCTGATCGAGTTCGAGATCGCGGTGGAGACCTTCCGGGTCGAGGTCGAGAACTTCTCCCGATTGCACCACCAGAAGCTCGGGCCGATGTACACCCGCCTCGATGAACTCGATGCGCAGATCGCGGAGGCCCGGGCCGCCAGGACCGGTGACCCAGAAGACCTCCGAAAGGCCCAGGAGGCCCGGGCGATCGTGATGCCGATGCCGGGCGTCGACGAGCTGTTCCACGACTGGATCGACTCCGACGGGCTGTCCCCCGAGGCGGCGGCGATGCTGACCGAGCAGCCGGTCCGGCCGCCCAAGCGGGTCCGGCCGACCGAGGAGGCACGCAAGCTGTATCGCGAGCTGGCGCGCAAGGCCCACCCGGACTTGGCGCAGGACGAGACGGAGCGGGCACGCCGGGAGGAATTCATCACCCGCGTCAACGCTGCTTATGGGCGTGGGGACGAGGCGCTGCTGATGCAGCTGGCGCAGGAGTGGGCGGCGGGGCCGGTGGTGCCGGAGGCGGAGCTCAGCGAGAGCGAGGAGCTCTATGCCCGGCTGAACTGGCTGACTCAGCGCAAGGAACTCCTGACGGTGCTCGCTCAGGAGCTCGAGGAGAGTGCGATCGGGGCCATGCTGCGGATGGCACCCGACGATCCGGACCGGCTGCTCGACGAGATCGCCGATCAGTTGCTGGGCGAGGTCGCTCAGCGTGAGGCGGAGCTGGCGGGGCTGGTGCAGTAGCGTTCCCGGTGACTCTGGAGCGTACGTACGAGAGAAGGCATGACCCATGAATTTCGCCCCGCTGCCCTCGGTGGATGTCGCGGCGGTTCCGTCGGACGGCTTTGTGCTGGATGTCCGGGAGAACGACGAGTGGGCAGCCGGGCATGTCGCAGGCGCCCTGCACATTCCGATGAGTGACTTCGTGGGCCGTTTCGGTGAGCTGACCGAAGCTGCCGAGGACGGTCGGCGCGTGCATGTGATGTGCCGGGTCGGTGGCCGGTCCGCCCAGGTCACCCAGTACCTGGTGCAGCAGGGCATCGACGCCGTGAACATCGATGGCGGGATCCTCGCCTGGGACGGTGCCGGACGCCCGATGGTCACCGACAACGGCAACCCGGCTTTCGTACTCTGAGACCGGGGCCGCTCGGCTGCCGGAGTGCTGGGCTGCTGGAGTACCGAGCGGACGCTCGACCCGTGTTGTTCGAGGCCCTGGCCGGTGTCAGCCGAGGAGGTGCGCGGCCAGTAGGTCGCCCAGTGCCTCCTCGTGCGCTGCCGCCGGGCCGAGGGAGAGCTCGATCTGTTTCGCCCAGGCATGGAAGCGGTGCAGCGGGTAGTCGGTGTCCGCGCCGAAGCCGCCGTGCAGATGCTGTGCCGTCTGCACGACCCGGCGGACACCGTCCGACGCCCAGATCTTCGCCACGGCAATGTCGCCCTCAGAGGGCAGCGCACCCCCAGTCCCGGTGGAGATCCGCCAGGCCGCCTGCCAGAGCGTCACTTCCATGGCCCGCAGGTCGATGTAACGGTCCGCGGCCTGTACGGCGACGGCCTGGAAGGTCGCGACCGGAAAGCCGAACTGCTCGCGCTTGCCGGTGTATTCACTCGTCATGGTCAGCACAGCCTCGCCCAGACCCAGCGCGAGCGCGCATGTCCCGGTGATGAGCAGGGCGCGCAACCACTGCCAGGCCCCGACAGCGTCGATCAGCGCACGGCTGTCGATCCGCACCGAATCCAGCCGGACCTCGGCGAACAGCTCACCGCTGGTGGAGACCTGCTCGGCGAGAGCGACGCCGTCGTGGGTGGGCCGGATCAGGGCCACAACGGCCCGGCCCTCGCCTGTGTGGGCAGGAACCGCGATCCAGTCCGCGGCCTGCGCCCACGGCACCCCTGACTGCACCCCGTCGAGCACCCAGCCCGCAGCATCACCGTCGGCGTTGCCAGGTTCGTCGCCAAGACCCTCGCCAGGCCGGTTGCTCGCGGGGGCTTCCCGCCGGGCGGTGACGGCGCGCTCGGCCGGATCGTGGCCGGTGCGGCCGTTGGCCCCGACAGTGAGGATCAGCTCGCCCCGGCCGACCCGGGGCAGCAGCTCGGCGGCCAGCCCTGCATCGCCGTAGCGCTGGAGCGCCATCGCGACCGCGCACGTCTCCAGCAGCGGCACCCGTGCAAGTACCCTGGCGGACTCGCGCAACACCAGACAGAGCGCGACGAGATCGAGCCCGGCCCCGCCATGCTCCGGCAGCAGCGTCAGACTCAGCAGGTCGCCTCCGGCGAGCCCGGCCCACAAAGGTCGGTCGATGTCCTCGGCCACCGCTCCCGGCACGAGAGCAGGGCTGGGTACCCCGTCGGGCGCAGCGCCCGAGAAGACCGCTCTCGCTGCCTCAGTGGCTGCCTGCTGTTCCTCGGTGAAGGTGAAGTCCACTGCCCTGGCCTCTCGCGAACCGCTGCTCCCGTAACCTGACCTGACGGATCGTCAAGATAGAACAGGTTCTACGAGAAGGGAACAGGAGAAAGGGGACGGAGAGGGGGCGCGGTCAGCGGTCGAAGTCGAGCTCCACCTCCGGAGTAACGGGATGCGATTGGCACGCCAGTACATAGCCGGCGCCCGTCTCGTCGGGCTCCAGCGCGAAGTTGCGGTCCATCCGTACCTCGCCCGAGACCAGGAACGCCCGGCAGGTCCCGCACACACCGCCCTTGCAGGCGTACGGCGCGTCGGAGCGGCTGCGCAGCACGGTCTCCAGCAGCGATTCGCCCTCCTGTACCGGCCATGTGCCGGAGCGACCGTCCAGGGTCGCGGTGAGGCTGCTGTGAGCAGGCGTTTCGGCCCGGGTGCGGGCCGGTGCGTTCGGGCCGTCGTCCACATGGAAGATCTCCTGGTGGATACGGGTGCGGTCGACGCCCAGGCCGTGCAGCGCGCGTTCGGCAGCCTGTACCAGTCCGAACGGCCCGCACAGATACCAGCCGTCCACCTCCGGCACGGGCAGCAGTGCGGGCAGCAGCTCGGTGAGCCGGTCCCCGTCCAGTCGGCCGGAAGGGAGACCTGCCTGCTGCTCCTCCCGGGAGAGCACCGTGACCAGCTGGAACCGGTCCGGATAACGGTCCTTGAGGTCGGCGACCTCGTCCAGGAACATCGTCGAGACCGCCGTCCGGTCGCTGCGGATCAGACAGAAACTGGCGTCGGGCTCCCGTGCCAGCAGTGTCGCCGCGATCGACAGCACCGGGGTGATCCCGCTGCCCCCCACGATCGCCGCGAAATGTCCGGCGCGGGGCGTGAGCACGAAGCGGCCCATCGGGGGCATCGACTCGATCAGGTCACCGACGGAGAGTTCCTTGAGCGCGTACGTGGAGAACGCGCCGCCGTCGACGAGCCGAATGCCCACCCGTAGCGCTGGATCCGACGGTTCCTCGGTGGCCGGGGAACAGATCGAGTACGAGCGGCGGATCTCCTCGCCGTCGACGCTGTAGCGCACATTGAGGTGCTGGCCGGGCTTGTGGCGGAAGGTCTCGCGCAGCTCGGGCGGCACGGCGAAGGTGACGGCCACCGAATCGTCCGTGAGCCGTTCGATCGCGCGGACCCGGAGCGGATGGAACATCTACAACTCCTTGAAGTGGTCGAACGGTTCGCGACACGTCACACAGCGGCGCAGTGCCTTGCACGCGGTGGAGGAGAACCGGCTCAGCAGCTCCGTGTCGGTCGACCCGCAGTGCGGGCAGCGCACCGAGAGCGTGAGCGGAACCGGGCCGCCTGCGGGGGCCGTCGCATTGTGCGGGCGCGGGGGCGCGATGCCGAACTCGGCCAGCTTGCGCCGCCCTTCTGCGCTGATGTCGTCCGTGGACCAGGCAGGCGAGAGCACGGTGACCACGGAGACTTCCGGTATGCCGTGGTCGTGCAGCACCCGCTCGATGTCGGCGGACATGGCCTCGATCGCCGGGCAGCCGGTGTAGGTCGGAGTGAGGCGCACCGTGACCTTGCCGGGGGCCACCACATCCACGCCCCGGAGCACCCCCAGCTCGTCCAGGGTCAGCACGGGCAGTTCGGGATCGGGTACGGAACCTGCCAGTCGGTGCAGCTCCTCCTCCAAGACCGTTTCGGTCACCATGACGCCCCCGGGTGGCTGCGATGCAGGTGCTGCATCTCGGCGATCATCCGGCCGAAGGGTTCGGTGTGGATGCCCTGGCGTCCCGCGCCCGCCGTCCATGCTCCGGACTGCGGGCCGGCCGGTACGATCAGCGTGGCCTGCTGCAGCACTGCGGTGACGGACTCCAGCCAGCCGCTGTTCAGCGACTGCCAGTCGATCTCCACGCCCTCGACGGGCTGGAACAGCTCGCCGGTGAACCGCCACAGGGCGTCGACCCCGCGCTGCATCCGCTCATGGCTCTCGGCCGTGCCGTCACCGAGCCGCAGCGTCCAGTGCTCCGCGTGGTCCTGGTGGTAGGCGACCTCCTTGACCGCCTTCGCCGCGAGCCCGGCGAACGGACTCTCACCGGCCGCCAGCTGCTCGTAGAGCAGTCGCTGGTAAGTGGAGAAGTAGAGCTGGCGGGCGATGGTGTGGGCGAAGTCGCCGTTCGGCTGCTCGACCAGTTGGACGTTGCGGAAGGCGCGCTCCTCGCGCAGATACGCCAGCTCGTCCTCGTCCCCGACAAGGGAGAGCAGCACCCGGGCCTGCCCCAACAGGTCCAGGGCGATGTTGGCCAGGGCCACTTCCTCTTCCAGTACGGGGGCATGGCCCGCCCACTCCCCCAGCCGGTGCGAGAGCACCAGCGCGTCGTCGCCCAGGGCGAGGGCCGCGGTCACAGGTGCTTCACCCCTTCCGGGATCTCGTAGAACGTCGGGTGCCGGTACGGCTTGTCACCGGCCGGCTCGAAGAAGGAGTCCTTCTCGTCGGGCGAGGAGGCCGTGACCTGTACGGACGGGACCACCCAGATGGAGACGCCCTCGGAACGGCGCGTGTACAGATCGCGCGCGTTACGCAGGGCCATTTCCGCATCCGGGGCGTGCAGGCTGCCCGCGTGGGTGTGGGACAGCCCGCGGCGCGAACGCACGAACACCTCCCACAGCGGCCATTCGGTCGAGCTGCTCATGCTGTTGCCTCCCCGTTCCGTACTGCTGTGTGCTTCTCGGCGTACGCAACCGCCGCGTCCCGGACCCAGGAGCCCTCCTCGTGCGCCCGGCGGCGCTGGGCGAGGCGCTGCTCGTTGCACGGGCCGTTGCCCTTCAGGACCTCCTGGAACTCCTGCCAGTCGATCGCCCCGAAGTCGTGCTGTCCACGCTCCTCGTTCCACCGGAGGTCCGGGTCCGGGAGGGTGAGCCCCAGCGCCTCGGCCTGTGGGACACAAATGTCCACGAAGCGCTGCCGCAGCTCGTCGTTGGAGTGCCGCTTGATCTTCCAGGTCATCGACTGCGCCGAGTGGGCCGATGCGTCATCCGGCGGGCCGAACATCATCAAGGACGGCCACCACCAGCGGTTCACCGCGTCCTGGGCCATCTCGTGCTGTGCCGGAGTGCCGCGGCTGAGGGTGAGCAGCAGCTCGTAACCCTGGCGCTGGTGGAAGGACTCCTCCTTGCAGATACGGACCATCGCCCGTGCGTACGGGCCGTAGGAGCAGCGACAGAGCGGAACCTGGTTGGTGATCGCGGCGCCGTCCACGAGCCAGCCGATCGCGCCGACGTCCGCCCAGGTCAGCGTCGGGTAATTGAAGATCGATGAATACCTCTGGCGGCCCGCGTGGAGTTTGTCGAGCAGTTCCTCGCGGCCGGTGCCGAGAGTCTCCGCGGCGCTGTACAGATAGAGCCCGTGTCCGGCCTCGTCCTGCACCTTGGCCATAAGGATCGCTTTGCGGCGCAGCGAGGGCGCTCGCGAGATCCAGTTGGCCTCCGGCTGCATTCCGATGATTTCGGAGTGGGCATGCTGGGCCATTTGCCTGACCAGTGAGGCGCGGTACGCATCCGGCATCCAGTCGCGCGGCTCGATGCGCTCGTCCGCCGCCACCGCGGCATCGAAGGTCGCCTCCAGGGCCTCGTCCGCCCCTTCGGGCCTGCCTGCTCCTGCCTGCGCTGTCTGGTCCGCAGTCACTGCCGTCATCCCGGACTCCCTACCGACCGACCGATCGTTCGGTTCAATGTCTTCAATGGTGAGTCGACGGCCCGTAGGGTGTCAACCCTGTGGATAACTGACCGGGGATCGACGGGGATCGGGGCGGGATGGATTCGTACGAGGACAGGGGTGTCGGGAGCGGGAGCGCCGGGCCAGGGCCGGGGCAGCGCGAGGACGCGTCGTCCGGCGCCGGTCGGGGGTCGGGTCAAGGTCCCCGTGTCGGCATGGCTGCCCTGTCACTTCCGTACCAGATCGTTGCCGCGATCGCACTGTCGGTCATCGGGCTGGTCGCCTGCGTTCAGCTGGCCATGGTGTTTCTGCACGTCGCACCCTCCAACACCCTGACCAAGCAGCACGGCAAGGCGGTCGACGACTGGATCTATCCCGAGTTCGAGCAGAACTGGAAGCTCTTCGCCCCGAACCCGCTTCAGCAGAACGTGGCCATTCATGTACGAGCTGAGATAGTCGGCGCCGACGGCCGCCGCACCACCCCCTGGATGAGTCTCTCCAGTGAGGACGGCCAGGCGATACGCGGCAACCTGCTCCCCAGCCATGTCCATCAGAACGAGCTCCGTCGCGCCTGGGACTTCTATCTCGGTTCCCATGACAACGAGAACCGGGCGAACGGCCTGCGCGGCGAGGCCTCCGAGCGTTACATCCGCCGCATCGCGATGCGGCGCCTCAGCGAACACGACTACGGCGGCACCGTCGAGCGCATCCAGATCCGTTCCGAGGTGCGGTCCGTCGGGGCGCCCGGATGGAGCGAGGAGAAGATCAGCACGAAGCCGTCCTACCGGGTGCTGCCGTGGTGGACCGTAACCCCTGCCGACCTTCCCGAGAACGCCAAAGGGGTGGACAAGTGAGCACGTTCACCTTCCACCGCAAGCTCGCCCGCGGCATCCAGCGCATCACTTCCTCGGCCCTGGGCCCGTACCAGACCGCCGTCATCCGGATCGGTTTCTCCGCCACCTATCTGCTGTTCCTGCTGCGGGAACTGCCGCACCGCCACGAGATGTACGGACCCGACGCGCCGTGGAACTGGGACATGGCGCATCAGCTCATATCGGGCAATCAGGCCTTCAGTGCGCTCATGTGGTCGGACAGCACGGTCTGGTTCGAGATCGTGTACGCGATTGCTCTGCTCTCCGCCGCGCTGCTGATGGTCGGCTGGCACACCCGCGCCATGTCGGTCCTCTTCATGATCGGTGTGCTCTCCCTGCAGAACCGCAGCATTTTCATGGGCGACGGCGGTGACAACGTCATCCATCTGATGGCGATCTACCTCGTGCTGACGCGCTGCGGGCAGGTCTGGTCGTTGGATGCACGGCGTGCGGCGCGCGCGGCGCGTGCTGTCCGTGTGGCGGATGCGGATGCGGAAGACGATGGTCCGCGGCGTTCGGTGCGGAGGGATGTGGCCGGGCAGGTCCTCTGGGTGGTACTCGGCCTGGTTCTGACCGTGGCCACTGTGACAGATGGCCTCGGCGGCACCTGGTGGTTGCCGGTTCTCTTCTGGATCCTCTGGGGCGGCCAGGGTGTCTGGTGGGCCGTGAATCGCTACGCGCCGCACAGCGAAGCGCGCACCCTGCTGGATGTCGTCGCCAATCTCGCCCACAACGCGACTCTCGTCCTGATCATGGCCGAGGTCTGTCTGATCTACTCGACGGCAGGGTGGTACAAGATCCAGGGTTCGCGGTGGCAGGACGGCACGGCGCTGTACTACCCGCTCAAGCTCGACTCCTTCACGCCCTGGCCCGGGCTGTCGGACATCCTCGCGTCCAGCAGTGTCATGGTGATGCTGCTGACGTACGGCACGGTCATCGTCCAGGTTGCCTTCCCCTTCACCCTGTTCAACAGGCGGGTCAAGAACATCCTGCTCGTCGCCATGATGTGTGAGCACGCCGGCATCGCCCTGCTGCTCGGGCTGCCGTTCTTCTCGATGGCGATGATCGCTGCCGACTCCGTCTTCCTGCCGACCGTCTTCCTGGTGTGGCTCGGCGGCCGGGTGACTCTCGGGCGGGAGCTGCTGTTCTCGCGCAAGGGCAAGGTGCCGGGGCAGCGACGTGCCGTCGATGACGTGGAGGCCCCGCAGCACAGCGACGACGAGGGCCATACGCTCGTCGGGTGAGTAGTGAGAGCGGCAGCAGTAGCAACACCGGTAGTACCGGCAGTACCGGCGGGGATTCGTCGACCGAAGAGTCCGGAGGGCTCGGACGCGAACCGTCCGTCGGATCCGTAGCGGCGACGGAACCCATGCAGTACGACGACGGATTCGGGACGGGGATCGGCGTCGGGCCGCATCCGCTGCCCTGGCCCGTGGACGAGCGGTACGACCCCGAGCTGCTTGCCCACGGCGACCGGCGCAACGTGGGCGACGCCTACCGGTACTGGACACGGGAGGCGATCGTCGCCGATCTGGATCTGCGGCGGCATGACTTCCATGTGGCGGTCGAGAACTGGGGCCATGACTTCAATATCGGCTCCGTGGTGCGCACCGCGAACGCCTTCCTCGCCAAGGAGATCCACATCGTGGGGCGGCGGCGCTGGAACCGGCGCGGTGCGATGGTCACCGACCGTTACCAGCATGTGCGGCACCACCCGGACGCGGAATCGCTGACCGCGTGGGCGGCGGCGGAGGGGTTGCCGATCATCGGGATCGACAATCTGCCGGGGGCGGTGCCGCTGGAGCGGACCGAGCTGCCGCGGCGGTGTGTGCTGCTCTTCGGGCAGGAAGGGCCCGGGCTGACCGAGGAGGCCCGAAAGCACGCGGCGATGGTGTGCTCCATTGCGCAGTTCGGGTCGACGCGGTCGCTCAATGCGGGGGCCGCGGCTGCGATTGCCATGCATGCATGGGTGCAGCGGTATGCGGAGATTCCGGGGGCGGGGCGGGAGTAGGGGCCGACCCTGGAGGAGGGCCGGCGTTCTGCGATGGGTGGGGCGGCGGATGTGGGCGTGCGTGGTGCCTGGGGGACGGGTCTGTTCCGCTACCCGCCCCCTCCCGTAACCGGGGGCTCCGCCTCCTCCCGGCCCCGCTCCTCAACGTCGGAGAGGCTCGCGGAGCCCGGAAGATGATTGGGCGGAGGAGTGGAGGATTACGCCTGGCGGCGGACTTCCACCATGCGGAAGCGGTTTGCTACGAAGGCTCCGTCACACAGGGCCGCGTTCGCTGCCGGGTTGCCGCCCGAACCGTGGAAGTCGGAGAACGCTGCGGTCTGGTTGACGTACACCCCGCCGGTCAGGTTCAGCGAGAGCTGGGCCGACTCTTCCATGCAGACGTCCTCCACCGCGTGCTCCACCTCCGGTGAGGTGGTGTACGCGCCCACCGTCATCGCGCCCTTGTCGCGGATCGTGCGGCGGAGCAGTTCCACGGCGGCGGCTGTCGAGTCGACCGCTACTGCGAAGGAGACCGGTCCGAAGCACTCCGACAAATAGTGCTCCTCGTCGTCGGGCTTGGTGCCGTCCAGTTTGACGACGACGGGGGTGCGGACCACGGCGCCGGGGAATTCCGGGTTGGCCACCTCGCGAGAGGGCAGGACGACTTCGCCGAGCTCCGCGGCTGCCTCCAGGCGGGCCTTCACATCGGGGTTGACCAGGGCGCCGAGCAGTGCGTTCGCCCGGGCGTCGTCGCCCAGCAGTCCATTGACCGCGGCGGCGATGTCGTCGACGACTTCGTCGTACGTCTTGTCGCCGGCATCGGTCGTGATGCCGTCCCGGGGGATCAGCAGGTTCTGCGGGGTGGTGCACATCTGACCGCTGTACAGCGAGAGGGAGAACGCCAGGTTGGCGAGCATGCCCTGGTAGTTGTCGGTGGAGTCGAGCACGATCGTGTTGACTCCGGCCTTTTCCGTGTAGACCTGGGCCTGGCGGGCGTTGGTCTCCAGCCAGTCGCCGAAGGCGGTGGATCCGGTGTAGTCGATGATCTTGATCTCGGGGCGGACCGCGAGGGTCTTCGCGATACCTTCGCCCGGCCGCTCGGCCGCCAGAGCTACCAGGTTGGGATCGAAGCCCGCCTCGACGAGCACCTCGCGGGCCAGCTGCACCGTGAGCGCGAGCGGAAGTACGGCGCGCGGGTGCGGCTTGACCAGGACGGGGTTGCCGGTGGCCAGGGAGGCGAAGAGGCCCGGATAGCCGTTCCATGTGGGGAACGTGTTGCAGCCGATCAGGAGCGAGATGCCGCGGGGTGCCGCGATGAACGACTTGTGCAGTTGAAGCGGGTCGCGCTTGCCCTGCGGCTTGGACCAGTCGGCGCTCTGCGGGGTGCGGATCTGCTCCTCGTACGCGTACGCCACCGCCTCCAGGCCGCGGTCCTGGGCGTGCGGGCCACCCGCCTGGAACGCCATCATGAAGGCCTGGCCGCTGGTGTGCATCACGGCATGGCCGAACTCATGGGTCCTGGCACTGATCCGCGCCAGGATTTCCAGACAGACCAGGGCCCTGGTCTCGGGGCCTGCCGCACGCCAGGCGGCCATGCCCGTACGCATCGCCGGCAGCAGGACGTCCAGGTCGGCGTGCGGATATTCGACGCCGAGCTCCGGTCCGTACGGAGAGATCTCCTCGCCCGTCCAGCCGTCGGTGCCCGGCTGGCCGAGGTCGAGCCGGGTGTGCAGCACGGCGTCGAAGGCCGCCTTGCCCTCGGCGGCGCTCAGGCTGCCGGGGGCTCCGCCCTCCCCGTATGCCTTCGGATGCTCGGGATGCGGGGACCAGTAGGCGCGCGTACGGATCGCGTCGAGGGCCCGGTCGAGCGTCGGGCGGTGCTTCTCGGAGAGCAGGTGCGGGGAGAGCTCGGCGGCCATGACGGACCAACTCCTCATCGAGCTGGGCAGGGACGGGCGGACAGAGTTAGAGTAACCGAACGATCGGTCGGGACAAGGGGGCCCGCCAAACCTGTGGACAACTCGTAGGGGAGGATCGCGGACATGACCACGGCCAAGCGGGACACGTACACCCCGGAGACTCTGCTCACCGTCGCCGTCCGTGTCTTCAACGAGCGCGGCTACGACGGCACGTCCATGGAGCATCTCTCCAAGGCGGCGGGCATCTCCAAGTCATCCATCTATCACCATGTCGCGGGCAAGGAGGAACTGCTCCGCCGCGCGGTCAGCCGGGCGCTGGACGGGCTCTTCGGAATCCTCGACGAGCCGGGAGCGACTCAGGGGCGTGCGATCGGGCGGGTCGAGTACGTCACCCGTCGCACCGTCGATGTGCTGATAGCCGAGCTGCCCTACGTCACGCTGCTGCTGCGCGTACGGGGCAATACGAAGACCGAGCGCTGGGCCATGGAGCGGCGGCGCGAGTTCGATCATCGGGTGACCGATCTGCTCAGGGCGGCGGTCGCGGACGGCGATCTCCGCTCCGACGTGGACATACGGCTGGTGACACGGTTGCTCTTCGGGATGGTCAACTCCCTGGTGGAGTGGTACCGGCCGCAACCGGATGGCGGCGTCGACGGGGAGCGGCTGGCGGACACGCTCGTTCGGGTGGCCTTCGAGGGGATGCGGTCCAGCCGCTGAGCCGTTGACGGCCGGACAGGCCCAGTCCACCATCCTTCGGCATGACCGCTGTCTTGCGCGCTCCTGTTCTGCGCGTTCCCGGGATCCTGTCCGCTGTCGTGCTGCTTGCGGCGGTGTCGCTGACCGGATGCGGTGGGGGCGATGGTGACGCAGGGGCCGGCGCGGACGGACGCGGCGGCCGGGGCGCGACCGAGGTCGCGGCGCCGGACGATTTCGGCTGTCTGACATCGGAGGAGGCGAAGGCTGCTTCCCTCACCTTCAAGTCCGCGGACGGGACCGAGACCGGCGCCTATGCGCCGGGCGGTGCGAGCGGCGGCGGGACCGGCGCGGGGATCGTGCTCGCGCACCAGTCCGACGGCACCGCCTGCCAGTGGAAGGACAAGGCCGACGAACTGCACCGGGCCGGCTATCGGGTGCTGGCGGTCAATTCGGCGGGCCAGGAGGTCTCCGAGATCGTCGGGGCGGCCGGGTACCTGCGCGGTAAGGGCGCGAAGAAGCTGCTGTTGATGGGGGCGTCCAAGGGAGGTACCGCCGTGCTCACCGCTGCGCCTGCCATACGGCCGCAGCCGGACGCGGTGATCGCGCTCTCCGCGCCGACGGTGTACTCCGCAATGAACGCTCTGGACGCCGTTCCGAAGCTGACCGCGCCGGTGCTCTACATGGCCGCCGAGTACGACGAGTCCTTCGGAGAGGATGCGAAGGCGCTGAACAAGGCCAGCACCAAGGCGTCGGAGCACAAGCTGATCCACATCAGGGGTGCGGGCGAGCACGGGGTGGCGCTGCTCGACAGCGTGAAGAACTGGGCCACGGTCCAGGCATTCTTCAAGAAGTACGGTTCCTGAAGAACTTCCGGTGCCGATGCGGATCACTGGTTCCCGTTCACCGGTTCCCGTCAGGTCAGCTCGGTGGGTTTGGCCGGGCCCGGGGCCAGGTCCGTCTCCTCGAACACCAGAAGTGTGCGGGTGGAGAGCACTTCGGGGATGGCCTGGATCCTGGTCAGGACCAGCTCGCGCAGCGACCGGTTGTCCGGGGTGTGCACCAGCAACAGGACATCGAAGTCGCCACTGACCAGTGCGATGTGCGTGGCGCCCGGCAGTGCCTGGAGCTGCTCGCGCACGGTGCGCCAGGAATTCTGGACGATCTTGAGAGTGATGTACGCGGAGGCGCCCTGCCCTGCCCGCTCATGGTTCACACGCGCGCTGAAACCGCGGATCACGCCGTCGTCGATGAGCCGGTTGATCCGGGCGTATGCGTTGGCCCGGGACACATGGACGCGATCGGCCACCGACCGTATCGAGGCACGGCCGTCCGTCTGGAGCAGTCGCAGGATGTCGCGGTCGATGGCGTCGAGCGGACGCGCGGGCGGAACCTGGCCGGGGTCCTCGCCCCCGTCGGCCATTTGTTCAGCTGACATGTGCCCCCGCCTCCCTGTCCTGGACGACCTGCCCCTATCCCAGGCTGTGGAGAACCGTTTGTCCACAGGCTGAAGGTGCCTGTAGCCAAAATGCGCTCGCGACCGAACAATCGGTAGGTGAGGCGCACCACATCAGTGCCTTGGACAGTGCTCGACATTTCGATGTATTTCGACACTCCTCGACATCGGACGATCCCCCGATGTCGCCAGACGCCGCTCGAAAACCCCTCGATGCCAGGAGGTGCTTGTCATGACGGTCCAAGAGCTGCCCGGCGCGGCTGCTTACCGGCCCACGCCGCCCCCGGCCTGGAAGCCGCTCACCGATCCCGCGCCGCTGCTCCCGGACCCCGAGCCGTACCGCGTGCTCGGCACGGATGCCGTGGCCGATGCCGACCCCGAACTGCTGCTGCGGCTCTACACGGAGCTGGTGCGCGGAAGGCGATACAACGCGCAGGCCACCGCTCTCACCAAGCAGGGCCGGCTCGCCGTCTACCCGTCGAGCACGGGGCAGGAGGCCTGCGAGATAGCGGCCGCGCTGGTGCTGGAGGAGCGCGACTGGCTCTTTCCCAGCTATCGCGACACGCTGGCGGCCGTGGCGCGTGGGCTGGACCCGGTCGAGGCACTGACGCTGCTGCGCGGCGACCGGCACACCGGTTACGACCCGCGCGAGCACCGCATCGCCCCGCTCTGCACCCCCCTCGCCACCCAGCTGCCGCACGCGGTGGGCCTGGCACACGCGGCGCGCCTCAAGGGCGACGACGTGGTGGCGCTGGCCATGGTCGGTGACGGCGGGACCAGCGAGGGTGATTTCCACGAGGCGCTGAATTTCGCGGCGGTCTGGCGGGCCCCGGTGGTCTTCCTCGTACAGAACAACGGCTTCGCGATCTCCGTACCGCTGGCCAAGCAGACCGCTGCTCCGTCCCTGGCGCACAAGGCCGTGGGGTACGGGATGCCGGGCCGGCTGGTGGACGGCAATGACGCGGCCGCCGTGCACCAAGTCCTCGGTGAGGCGGTCGCGCGGGCCCGGAGCGGTGGCGGTCCTACGCTCGTCGAGGCGGTGACGTACCGCATGGATGCCCATACGAACGCCGACGACGCCACGCGCTACCGCGGCGACGGCGAAGTGGAGGTGTGGCGTGCGCACGATCCCATCCAGCTCCTGGAGCGGGAGCTGACCGGACGGGGGTTGCTCGGCGACGACGGGATCGAAGAGGCGCGCGCGGCCGCGGAGCGGATGGCTGCCGCTCTGCGCGAGCGGATGAACGCCGATCCGGTGCTCGACCCGATGGATCTCTTCGCCCATGTCTACGCGGAACAGACCACGCAGCTGCGGGAGCAGGCCGCCCGATTGCGTGTCGAGCTGGAGGCCGAGCAGGGCCGGCACGGCCACGACGACCTGGAGGAAAGGCGATGACCACCGCAGCGGCACCGGCCGGAGAGCGGACGGCGAAGGCCAAACCCGCCACCATGGCGCAGGCGCTCGGGCGAGCGCTGCGCGACTCGATGGCCGAGGACCCGACGGTGCATGTCCTCGGCGAGGACGTCGGCACGCTCGGTGGGGTCTTCCGGATCACCGACGGTCTGGCGAAGGAGTTCGGCGAGGACCGTTGCACGGACACCCCGCTGGCCGAGGCGGGCATCCTCGGCACGGCCGTCGGCATGGCCATGTACGGGCTGAGGCCCGTGGTGGAGATGCAGTTCGATGCCTTCGCCTATCCGGCGTTCGAGCAGCTCATCAGCCATGTCGCAAAGATGCGGAACCGGACGGCCGGTGCCATGCCGTTGCCGATCACGGTCCGGGTGCCGTACGGCGGCGGGATCGGCGGGGTCGAGCATCACAGCGACTCCTCGGAGGCTTACTACATGGCGACGCCCGGCCTCCATGTCGTCACGCCCGCCACGGTCGAGGACGCGTACGGGCTGCTGAGGGCCTCGATCGCCTCCGACGATCCTGTGGTCTTCCTGGAGCCGAAGCGGCTCTACTGGTCGAAGGCGGACTGGTCGCCCGAGGCGCCGGTTGCCGTGGAACCGATCGGACGGGCTGTCGTCCGTCGGCCCGGGCGCAGCGCGACGCTGATCACGTACGGGCCGTCACTGCCGGTCTGTATGGAGGCTGCGGAAGCGGCCGTCGAAGAAGGCTGGGATCTCGAAGTCGTCGACCTGCGCTCACTGGTGCCGTTCGACGACGAGACCGTCGCCGCTTCCGTGCGGCGTACGGGGCGCGCCGTCGTCGTCCACGAGTCCTCCGGTTTCGGAGGCCCGGGCGGCGAGATCGCGGCCCGGGTCACCGAGCGCTGTTTCCACCATCTGGAGGCGCCGGTGCTGCGGGTCTCCGGGTTCGACATTCCGTATCCGCCGCCGATGCAGGAGCGGCACCATCTGCCGGGCGTGGACCGGGTACTCGACGCGGTCGCCCGCCTGCAGTGGGAGGCGGAGAGCTGATGCCCCAGGTATTCGAGTTCAAGCTGCCGGACCTCGGCGAGGGGCTCACCGAGGCGGAGATCGTGCGCTGGCTGGTGGAGGTCGGCGATGTCGTCGCCATCGACCAGCCGGTCGTCGAGGTCGAGACGGCCAAGGCGATGGTGGAGGTGCCGTGCCCCTACGGGGGCGTGGTGACCGCGCGGTTCGGCGAGGAAGGCACGGAACTTCCGGTCGGGGCACCGCTGTTGACGGTGGCGGTCGGGTCCGAGGGAGCCTTGGAGCCAGTGGGGCCGGCGGACTCCGGGTCGGGCTCGGGAGCTGAGGCTGGGGCGGTGGTATCGGCTGTGGGGCCGGGAGCCGGTTCAGGCGGGGCGGGTTCCGGGGCCGGTGAGGCGGAGGCGTCCGGCAATGTGCTGGTCGGGTACGGGACGGGCGCACCGGTGGCGCGCCGTCGACGGGTCCGTCCCGAGGCTATGGCGGCGTCTGTTGCCGCACATGTGACGGCTGCGGCTGCGGTTTCTGCGGCTGTTCCGGACACGGTGCAGGGGCCGGTGGCCGTCGTCTCCCCGTTGGTGCGCAAGCTGGCGCGGCAGCATGATCTCGATCTGCGGCAGCTGGCGGGTTCCGGGCCCGACGGGCTGATCCTGCGGGCCGATGTCGAATCCGCCATCAGGGCACTCACGGAGGGGGCAGCCGCTCCCACGCCGGCCTCGGCCGTCGCCGCGGTCTCGGTGCCCGAGTCGGTCCCGGCGGTACAGCCGTCGGTGCCGTTGGTGGCGCGGTCGGCTGCGAGTCCGGCCGTGGAGCGGATTCCGTTGCGCGGCGTACGGGGCGCGGTCGCCGACAAGCTGGCGCGCAGTCGACAAGAGATCCCTGATGCCACGTGCTGGGTCGACGCCGACGCCACCGAGCTGATGGCGGCCAGATCCGCGATGAACAGTGCCGGTGGTCCGGCCGCCGGGCCCAAGGTGTCGGTGCTCGCCCTGCTGGCGCGTATCTGCACCGCTGCGCTGGCCCGGTTCCCCGAGCTCAACTCCACGGTGGACCTGGAGGCGCGGGAGATCGTGCGGCTGCCGGAGGTCCACCTCGGGTTCGCGGCCCAGACCGAGCGGGGCCTGGTTGTCCCCGTCGTACGGGACGCGCAGGCCCGGAACGCGGAGTCGATCGGGGCCGAGATCGCCCGGCTGACCGAGGCGGCCCGGACCGGGCGGCTGACCCCGGCGGAGCTGACCGGCGGCACATTCACGCTGAACAACTATGGGGTGTTCGGAGTCGACGGTTCGACCCCGATCATCAACCACCCGGAGGCGGCGATGCTGGGCGTCGGCCGGATCGTGCCCAAGCCGTGGGTGCACGAGGGAGAGCTGGCCGTACGCCAGGTCGTCCAGCTCTCGCTGACCTTCGACCACCGGGTCTGCGACGGCGGTACGGCGGGTGGCTTCCTGCGCTACGTGGCCGACTGTGTGGAGCAACCGGCGGTGCTGCTGCGCACGTTGTAGGTGCCAAGGGGCGCAGGCTCCCGTTGATCCTTCACTCACTGATCCTGGATTGCGGACCGGGAGGACCAACGGGAGGCTGCGGCCCGCATACTCGGATGCATGACCGCGTATGACGCCATCGTTCTTGCCGGGGGGGCCGCCAAGCGGCTCGGCGGTGCCGACAAGCCTGGAATCCGGGTCGGTGGCCGGGCGCTGCTCGACCGGGTGCTGGCGGCCTGCGCCGGTGCCTCGACCACCGTGGTGGTGGGCGGGCGGCGGCCCACCGTGCGCGCAGTGACCTGGACGCGAGAAGAACCGCAGGGCGGCGGCCCGTTGGCCGCGCTCGACGCCGGGGTCCGGCGTACCGTCGCGGACTGGGTTCTCGTACTCTCCGCCGATCTGCCGTTCCTCCGGGAGGGCACGATCGGAGCGCTGCTGGCCGCCGCCGGTGAGGGGCAGCAGGAGGGGGCCCTGTGCACCGATCAGGGCGGTCGTGACCAGCCCCTCGTCGCCGTGTACCGTGCCGAACCACTACGCCGCGAGCTCGCCCTGCTCGCCACCGAGCACGGCAGTCTGTCCGGACTCCCCTTGCGGCTGCTGACGAATGAACTCGACCTTGCCCGGGTGGAGGCCGGCCCCCTCGCCTCCTTCGACTGCGACACCTGGGAGGACATTGCGTCGGCCCGGGCTCGGATCAGAGAGCATGGGACCGTGCTGGACGAATGGATCACCGCAGTCAAGAACGAACTGGGCATCGAACTCGATGTCGACACCGATGTCCTGCTCGATCTCGCCCGTGACGCCGCCCACGGCGTCGCCCGGCCCGCCGCGCCCCTGACGACCTTCCTGGTCGGGTACGCGGCGGCGAAGGCGAGCAGCGACGGCGACGGACCGGCGGCGGTGGCCGAGGCCGCCCGCAAGGCTGCCGCACTCGCACTTCGGTGGGCGGACGAGAACGAGACGCAATGACAGTCCGTAACGGCAGGTCCGACCCACCTCCGGCGGCCGACGTTGCGTCGACGGACGTCGGGCTCTCAGCGGACGTCGGGCCCTCGGCGGCCGACGTTGCGTCGACGGACGTCGGGCCAGCGGCGGACGTGGCGCCCCCGGCAGGTGTCGGGCCTTCGGCCCGTGACCGTCCGGCGTCGGCCGACCGAGGACTGGATGCGGACGATCGGCCATCGGCCACCAACTCATCCTCGACGGTCGGTTCGTCTTCGGCGGCCAACCCGTTGTCGGGGGGCGGCTTGTGCGCGGCGAGCGACCGTCCTGCGACGGCGGGTCGGGGCCCGAATCCGCAGGAGTTGCGGGCTGCCGAGGAGGACCGGGCTGTTGAACAGGCCCTCGCTCTGGTCGGGCGCCAGTCGTCAGGTGAGCTCCACCCCGCACGTCGGCCTCAGTCCGCGGATCAGCTCCACTTCATGGACCCCGGGTCCTCGGGGCAGTCGAACGCCACGGACCGGCCCCACCCCACGGAAAGATCTGCGTCCGCATCCCAGTCCCCGCCCCAGTCGCCGAACCGGAGCGACGACCGGCCCCACGGGCGTGACCGGCACAGGCGGGCTGCAGCCTGGCGGGAGGCGCGCGCCCTCGCCGCGCGGTCGGGCCGGAACGCTCCCGTCCGCGTGCGGCGACTCCCCCTCGATCATGCGCTCGGACACGTGCTCGCCGAGCCGCTCGTCGCGCTCACCGACCTGCCGTCCTTCGACACCTCCGCCATGGACGGCTGGGTCGTCACCGGACCGGGTCCGTGGACGATCCGCGAGGTCGAAGAAGCAGGAGAGGAGAAGAGTTCCGGGGACACGGGTGCGGGGCGCCCAGGCCAGGATCTGGGCATCCTCGCCGGGCACAGCACCCCCGCCACGCTCCCCGACGGCGACGCCGTACGGATCGCCACCGGCGCCCGCATCCCGGCGGACGCCAACGCCGTGATCCGCAGCGAACACGCTCACGTGGACGAGGCCAGGGGGCTGCTCCACGCGAAGCGGCGGGTGCTCCCGGGACAGGACATCAGGCCTCGTGGTCAGGAATGCCGTTCCGGCGATCAGCTCCTGCCCGCCGGGTCCTTGGTGACGCCCGCTGTTCTCGGTCTGGCCGCCGCTGCCGGGTACGACGAGCTCGTCACTGTCCCCCGCCCTCGCGTCGATGTCCTCGTCCTCGGTGACGAACTGCTGACCAGCGGTCTGCCGCACGACGGGTTGATCCGCGACGCGCTGGGCCCGATGATCGGCCCCTGGGTGCGAGCGCTGGGCGCTGAGGTCTCCGCCCCGCAGCGCCTCGGCGACGATGCCGCGGCCCTCCGGCGCGCCCTCACCACCTCGGACGCCGACCTGGTCATCACCACCGGCGGTACCGCCTCGGGCCCCGTCGACCACGTCCACCCGGTCCTTGCCGAGATCGGGGCCGAGTTGCTGGTCGATGGCGTCACGGTCCGCCCCGGTCACCCGATGCTGCTGGCCAGGCTCAAGACGGAGGGGTCGGACGCGGGCCCGTATCTCGTCGGACTGCCCGGCAATCCCCTGGCCGCCGTCTCCGGGCTCCTCACACTCGCCGAGCCATTGCTCCGCGGTCTGGCCGGCCATGCGCCGGAGACGCCGTACCGGGTCGTCGTGCGGGACGAGGTGCACGGGCACCCCCACGACACCCGCCTGGTGCCTGTCGTCCACCGCGCAGGCAGTGCCGGCGACAGCGTCGGCTGCCTCAGCGACACGGGAACCGGCAGCGGCGCCGAGCACGTCGTACCGCTGCACTACAACGGTCCGGCGATGCTCCGAGGAATCGCCGCGGCGGACGGGCTGGCAGTCGTACCACCGGGCGGGGTACGGTCCGGCACCGAGGTGGAGATCCTCGATTTGCCGTGGGCCTCGGCGACGCCGTGGACGGAAGGGTGTTTCACGTGAAACTTCCCGGCCACGATGCGATGGCCAGGCGCGCCGACGAGCATGTCGCGCCCACGCGGGTGGAGCTCCCGCGCAGGGTCGTCCAAGGACCGGCGCGGCAGGTCGCCAAACGGCTGATGATGGCGTTGATAGTGCTTGCCGTCACCGTGCTGATCGTCTGGCTCGACCGCGGTGGATATCACGACGCCGCCGATGACAACGTCGACCTGCTGGACGCGGTGTACTACGCGACGGTCACGCTCTCCACCACCGGCTACGGCGACATCACCCCGTACGGGGACAGTGCCCGGCTCACCAATGTGCTGCTCGTGACACCCCTGCGGGTGCTCTTCCTGATCATCCTGGTCGGCACCACTCTCGAGGTCCTTACGGAACGGACCCGGGAGGACTTTCGGCTGAAGCGTTGGAGAACCAACTTGCGTGACCACACCGTTGTCGTCGGCTTCGGCACGAAGGGCCGTTCGGCCATCCAGACCCTGCGGGCCACCGGCCTGAAGAAGGAACAGATCGTCATCGTCGACCCGGCGACCAAGGTGATCGAGATCGCCAACGCCGAAGGGTTCGTGGGTGTGGTCGGCGATGCGACGCGCAGCGAGGTGCTGTTGCGGGCAGAGCTCCAGAAGGCGCGTCAGATCATCATCGCCACCCAGCGCGACGACACGGCGGTGCTGGTGGCGTTGACGGCGCGCCAGCTCAACCGCGGCGCGAAGATCGTGGCCGCGGTGCGCGAGGAGGAGAACGCCCCGCTGCTCCGGCAGTCCGGCGCTGATGCTGTGATCACCAGCGCCAGCGCGGCGGGCCGGCTGCTCGGCCTCTCCGTCCTCAGCCCCAGCGCGGGCACGGTGATGGAGGACCTGATCCAGCAGGGCAGCGGTCTCGATCTCGTCGAACGACCGGTGATAAAGGCCGAGGTGGGCAAGAGCGTCCGGGAGACCGACGATCTCGTGGTCAGCGTGTTGCGGGGGCATCGGTTGATCGGATACGACGATCCGGCTGCCAGTCCACTGCAGTTGACGGACCGGTTGATCACCATTGTGCGTGCCTCGAACGAACCACCGCCGGGCAACCCTGCTACGGGCACGCC
This sequence comes from Streptomyces sp. Ncost-T10-10d, assembly GCF_900091955.1. GTDB lineage: Bacteria > Actinomycetota > Actinomycetes > Streptomycetales > Streptomycetaceae > Streptomyces. The sequence continues at coordinate 48,430 of NZ_FMDF01000073.1, read as the reverse complement.
GCGCCCGTAGCAGGACATCGCGCCGCACCTGTGGCCCAGGCATCGCGTCGGCACGGTTCGCTTCCGTCGGCCCGGCCCGCCGGCCACGGTGTCGCCCGGCCCGCTCTCATCGTGTCGCCCGGCCTCCCGGAGTCATCACGTCGCCCGGCCCACGCCACGGAGTAGCCTCGCCGGCATGTATGCGATCACGATCCCCGAACCCGGCGGCCCCGAAGCGCTCGTATGGGCCGAGGTGCCAGATCCGGTGGCCGGCGAGGGCGAGGTTCTCGTCGATGTCGTGTCCAGCGCGGTCAATCGAGCCGATGTGCTGCAGCGGCAAGGGTTCTACAGCCCGCCGCCCGGCGCCTCCCCGTACCCGGGCCTGGAGTGCGCGGGCCGCATCTCGGCGATCGGGCCCGGTGTCACCGGCTGGTCGGTCGGCGACGAGGTCTGCGCGCTGCTCGCAGGCGGCGGTTACGCGGAGAGAGTCGCCGTACCCGCCGGGCAGTTGCTGCCCGTACCAGACGGAGTCGACCTGGCTCTGGCGGCGGCGCTGCCCGAGGTGACGGCCACGGTCTGGTCGAACGTGTTCATGGTGGCCCATCTGCGCCCTGGCGAGACGCTGTTGGTGCACGGCGGGTCCAGCGGCATCGGCACGATGGCGATCCAGCTCGCCAAGGCCGTGGGCGCAACCGTCGCGGTGACCGCGGGCGGACCGGAGAAGCTCGCGCGCTGTGCGGAGCTCGGGGCCGACATCCTGATCGACTACCGGGAGCAGGACTTCGTCGAGGAGCTGCGCAAGGCGACGGACGGGGCCGGTGCGGATGTGATCCTCGACATCGTCGGTGCGAAGTACCTGGACCGGAACGTGAAGGCACTTGCCGTCAACGGCCGGCTTGCCATCATCGGCCTCCAGGGCGGTGTCAAGGGCGAGTTGAATCTGAGTGCCCTCCTGAACAAGCGGGCCGCCATCACCGCCACCTCGCTACGTGGCCGTCCGCTCGCCGAGAAGGCCGCCATCGTCGCTGCCGTGCGCGAGCACGTCTGGCCGCTGATCGCCGACGGTGTCGTCCGGCCGGTCGTGGACCGCACGCTGCCGATGTCCGATGCCGCCGAGGCTCACCGGGTGCTGGAGTCCAGCGCACACATCGGGAAGGTGCTTCTGCAGACCCCCGCGGGCTGACGCGCGCCCCCGCCGAGCACACGCAACGGGCCCGGTACACAGGTCGTCGACCATGTGTGCCGGGCCTCGGTGTTGCTACGTGATCGAGGTGTACGAACCGATTGCGATGTACGGACTAGAGATACGGGCCCGACCGGATGGCCCCGTGATGATCCCCGCTGCCGTCCTCGTCCTCGTGCCCGCTCCCCGGCGGAAGGGCGCGGCGCATCTGCTCCAGCTGGGCCCGCGCCGCCATCTGCTGGGCGAACAGCGCCGTCTGGATGCCGTGGAAGAGGCCCTCCAGCCAGCCGACCAACTGGGCCTGTGCGATGCGGAGTTCCGCCTCGGAGGGCACCGATTCATCGGTGAAGGGCAGGGAGAGCCGCTCCAGCTCCTCCACCAGCTCCGGGGCGAGGCCGTCCTCCAGCTCCTTCACGGAGCTTGCGTGGATCTCCTTGAGCCTGACCCGGCTCGCCTCGTCGAGAGGAGCCGCCCTGACCTCCTCCAGGAGCTGCTTGATCATGCTGCCGATGCGCATGACCTTCGCGGGCTGTTCGACCATCTCCGTCACCGGGACCTCACGCGATTCGTCGTCAGTGCCACCGCCGCCGATCGCCATGCCGTCCTGCCCCACCACGAGGACTTGGGGGTGCTCCTGCGACCGTTCATTCCTCGGCATCTCCATGGCGCCATTGTCTCGTATACCTACCGCACAACACGGTGGTGCCCCCGCAAACGGTTGATCCACCGTTCTCGAGGGCACCAAATCAACCGGTCAGGCCACTGACCGCACCGCCCGTGTCATCAACCGGCCCGCCGTGCCGGCGCCAGGCGCGAGCGCGTGAACGCCGCCGCGAGCACCCCGGCCAGCAGCGGAATGCACACGACGAGCAGACCGATGGTCGTCCAGGGCAGCACGATCGGCGTGTACGCCGACTGCGTGGGATCGAGCCGCATCGACTTCAGAGCTTCCCGCAGATCTACGAGGCGCAGCGCCACCGCGGGCACCAGGCCTGCCAGTGTGCCGAGAACCACACCCGTGAGCGCCACCACCACGCACTGGAAGCCGGACAGCTTCCGCCGCACGCTCGGAGGGGCACCCACCGCGCTGAGAGTGTTGAGATCGGCTTCCGCGTCCGCCTTGGCCAGCCCCGTAGTGATCGCGGCCGCGCCCAGGGTCACCACGCCGGCGAACAGGGTCAGGATCAGCAGGATGCTGTCCTGCTCCCGGCTGAGGCCGTAATCGGACTGCACCCAGATGCCGCCGCCGGCCTGCTCGATGGCACCGGAAACCCGCTGGTCCTCGGCGGCCGTCGGCGCATGGGCGACGGCATACACGCTCCCGGACGCCCTGGTGTGCAGGCCCAGCCGCTCAGCGGTCTTCTCCGGAAGGATCATGCGGATTCCAGGGGTGGCGGCGTACTTCGCGGGGGCCACGTACACCTTCAGCCTGTCCATGGTGGTCCGTGCCTTGCCCGGGTGCTGCTTCCCGTACTTCTTGTCCTTCTCGCTGTACTGGTGGACCGCCTTGACGGTGACCTCGCCGTTCTCCGCGTACACCGGGTTGAGCAGCACCGGTGTGCCCGCGGCCAGTGCCTTGGCGGCTGCGGGGTCGTCGAGCTTCACGTACGTGTCGAGCAGGGCCGCGTCCGCGACGACGATGTTGCTCCCATCGGCGTTGAAGAGGCCCGACGCCATCAGGTCGGTGAGGCAGGCGGGGGAACGCATCAGCTTCCTGTGCTCGTCGGCGGAGAGCCGTGCGGCGAGTTCCTTGGCTCCCTTGCGGGTGAGCGGGCAGCTGTGGGCCTTGCCGGTGGGCTTGACCAGTTCCAGCGAGCCGCAGTGGTTCTCCTCGTAGTTGTTGCAGTCACTGCCTGCCCAGACCCGTCGGAAGTCCGCGTGCCCGCTGGTGACGGCCATGTTCCGTTCCACCGCCGTCCGTGCCAGCGGGAGGTGCTCGGCCGCCTTCTCGTCGGAGGACGAGACGACGATGGTCCCCTCGGAGATGTAGGGGGTGTAGTTGTACTCGAGCTCCGCGGAATGGCTGGATGTATACGTGGCGATGGCCACCGAACCCGCGACCGCCGCCATCACCGCGGCGACGGCGGGAGCGGTACGACCGCGGTTGCGGGCGGCGTCGCGCAGCGCCATCCGGGGCGAGAGAGGCAGCCTCCTGCCGAGCCGCCCGAGGAAGCCGACGATCACCGGGATGCAGGCGAGCAGCCCGAGTTCGGCGACCATCGAGCCGCCGGCGACCAGTGTCGAATTCCCGCTGGTGCCCCCGTAGAGGGCGATCGCGGCACCGAACGCCAGCACGCAGGCGCCCAGGACGGGCAGAACCCGTGAGGAGCGGCGGACGCCGCGTCGTCCGGTGAGCGAATCCAATACGGACTGCCGACTCGCCACGAGTGCCGGGGCGAATGCCGCCAGCAAACCGGTGATCAGACCGATCGCGGCGATGAGCAGCAACTCCAGCGGCGGCATCGAGAGAGAGCCGAACCGGTTTCCGGCCCAGTTCTCGATCGCGGGCTGGAGGGCCGCGGTGAGCCCGAGGCCGACCACGACACCCGCCACCGCTCCGATACCACCGAGCACCAGACCGCCACCGAGCACCACGGCCCTCACGTGGCGCCTGTCTCCGCCGCAGGTGCCGAGAAGGCCGAGCTGGCGGCGGGAGCGGCGCGCACCGACCGCGAAGGCCGGACCGGCGAGCAGCACGATCTCCAGGACCGCCATGGCAATCACGGTGATGAGTGCTGTGCTGAGCTCTCCGGAGCCGCTGTCGGCGATGCGGGGGTTCCTGGCGGTCAGTGGGACCTCGGAGTCCGGCGGCGGGTCGAGGGCGACCTGCCGGGACGTGACGAGCACGCCCGACTTATTGGCCTCCATGATGTGCGGCCAGGTCACGCCCACTCCTGCCGGGCCTTTGACCAGCCACTCCGTGATCCCGGCGTTCGGCGGAAGCACCTTCTTGTCGTGGTCGGCCCTGTCCTTCCACGGCGCGATGACCGCACCGGGTTCGGCGTAGAGGGCCTCGGTCTTCAGCTCGCTGGGCAGCTCGACCGCGCCGGTGATGGTGTACGTCCGGCCGGAGTTGCGCACGGTGGTGGTCGAGCCGACGTGCAGTCCGGTCGCCTTCAGGAACGGCTCGGTGGCGGCCATCTCGCCCTTGCCGTGCGGGTAGGTGCCGCGTACGAGGTCGATCTTGCCGCGGACCATCGTGTCCGACGTCCGGACCTCGACGATGTCGGTGTTCGTGACGCCGTACCGGGTGGTGACACTCGCCGGGACGGACTGGACGCTGATCGCCCGCGAACCCTTGGGGAACGTCGTCCTGACGTCGACCGGGTCGACGTTCTCCACGGGCGGTGCGCCGTCCACGCCCATGTAAATGTGGCTGATCTCCCCGTCGGGGAGCTGCTCGATGGGCCCCATCATCGCGTCGCTGAACAGTGCGTCGGCGGATCCCATTTTGCTGGTCAGCTGCTCGGCGACGGTCGGCGTCATGCTGCGGTACGTCACATCGAGGGCCGTGACGCCGAGGACCGGTACCGCGATCATCGCGACCACCAGTGCGCTGCGGCCCTTGGCGCGCATCGCGTCGCGCCTGGCTATGCGGAGGGAGGCGCGCCAGCCCGTGAAGACGCTCACTTGGCGCCCTCGGCGGCCAGCAGCGAGTCGGCGTCGGCGGTGAGCGCCTGGTCGACGATCGAACCGTCCCGGAGGAACACGACCCGGTCCGCCCAGGCGGCGTACCGCGGCTCGTGCGTCACCATCACACCGGCCGCGCCCCGGTCACAGCGGTTGCGCAGCAGTGCGAGCACGGCCTCGCCGGTCTCGGAGTCGAGTGCCCCGGTCGGTTCGTCGGCGAGCACGAGGCGCCGGTCCCCCACCAGCGCACGGGCGATCGCGACGCGCTGCTGCTGGCCGCCGGACATCTCGTCCGGGAACCGGTCGGCGATCTCCAGGAGCTTCAACTCCTCCAGCGCCGCCCGCGCCTCCTTGCGGGCCTTGCGCACGGAGACCCCGTCGAGCTCGCGCGGCAGGGCGATGTTCTCGGCGGCGGTGAGCGCCGGGATCAGGTTGTAGTCCTGGAAGACATAGCCGACGCTTCGGCGGCGCAGGGCGGCGACGCCCTTGCGGCCGAGGCCGGCGATGTCCTGGCCCTCGATGATGACCTGGCCGCTGGTCGCGGTGTCGAGACCGCCCGCGATGGTCAGCAGGGTGGACTTGCCGGAGCCGGAGGGGCCCATCACGGCGACGAGTTCACCGGTGCGCACGGAGAGGTCGATGCCACGCAGGGCGTGCACCTCGGCGATGCCGGTGCCGTGGGTGCGGGTGAGCGCTCGGAGTTCGAGCACCGGTGCGTCGACCGACAGCGGCGAACCGGACGAGGACGCGGATCGGGACGGGGCGCGCGAGGACATGGTGGGTGGTTCCCCCTTGGAACGGTTCTGTGGGACCGGTGACGGGCCCCGAAGCGGTTCGTGGCCGTGCCGGGTGCGTACGTGGCAGTCCGTCGGCGGCGCCCGGTGCGTACGTGAATGGTCTGAGGACAGTGCCGGTTTCCGGGTGGCCGGTGGTCAGCGCCGGGCGCGTGGGCGGGCGGTACGGGCCGGGGAGCGGTTGGCTGTACGTACCTCGGGCTCCGGCTCCGTGGCGGCGGCCTCGGCGAGGCGTACCAGCCGGGACTCGCAGTGATCCAGCCAGCGGGCCTCGGCCTCCGCCTGGAAGATCAGCTGCTCGACTACGAGCAGCCAGGCGACCTCGTCGCGGTTGGCCGGGACATCGGCGAGGGCCTGTGCCTTGAGGCGGGTGTAGTCCTGCATCGCCTTCACGGTGTGGTGGCGCTGGGACTGGATGACGGCCCGGATGTCGACACCGGGCGCGCCGACCGCCATGGCGAGCTTGATGGCCAGCTCGTCGCGGGGCGGGTTGCTGCGGTCGACGGGCGTCTCGAACCAGCTCCGCAGCTCGGTGCGGCCGTCGTCGGTGATCGCGTAGAGCGCGTGTCCCTGCTCGTCCTCGTCGTCCTGGGCGACCAGGCCGTCGCGCTCCAGCCGGCTCAGCGTCGTGTACACCTGGCCGACGTTGAGCGGCCAGGTGGAGCCGGTGCGCGACTCGAATTCGGTACGGAGCTGGGAGCCGTATCGGGGCCCCCGTTCCAGCAGGGCCAGTAGCCCGTGACGGATCGACATACTGAGTATGTATACCGGGTATGCTGCTCGACGCAAACCTCGGCCGGAGCCTGTGGGAGCTGGTGGGAGGCTGTGGTTCGTCTCAGTTCGGGCGGCGTAAACGGAATGCGAGGAAGCCCAGCCCCAGTCCTATCAGTGCGATTCCCGCGCCCAGAGACACCCGCTGCACCCGCTGCACCCGCTGCACGGACGGCCCGTCGCCGGCCTGCGGAGCGAGTCGGCCGATCTCGGGGGATGTGCTCGCCGCCGGTGTCACGGCGTTCACCGGCGCCGGGTCGGTTGCCGCGGGCCGTGGGTCGGGCTCGTCGAACGAACTGTCCGCTGGGGTGAGCTCCCACGGCGGGAGCTGCCGCCCGGGCCGCGGCCGCCCCTCCCCGGCCTCACGCCCGGCGAGCGGGGGCTGCGCTTCGGGAGGCGGCGACCCCGCGTTCGCGGCGGCGGGGGGCGAGGTCGAGGGGGAGCCGGAGGCCGGGGCGGAGGGCGGAGGGGGTGCCGGAGGTGCAGGGGCGGCCGAGACGCCCCCCGAGGGAGTGGTCGTCGGCGTGGCCGAGGCTGCGGCCGAAGGAGTGATCGAACCCTTGCCTGACGGTTCGACGCCAGGGGTGACGGAAGGCGGTGCGGAAGGTCCGGCCGACGCGGTCGTGGGCGGCGTCACCGAGGTGCCGGTCGCACCCGGCGTCCCACCGGGGGCGCGCCGGTCCGCGTGGGCCACACCGGTTGCGCCCCCCAGCGCCGCGCCCGCCGAGAATATGAGACAGACCACGCACCTCGTGGGCCGTGAAGGGAGAAGTCCTGGAGCCATGAGGGCAGCGTCACACGTGACGGCATGTCCGGCATCTCGGACATAAGTGACCCTGGAATGCGCCGTCATGTGCATGCGGACCGCAAAGCCCGCCCTCACATGTACCGGGCCGTCACCTTCGGGTGCCCATGTACACGCCCGGTCAGGCCGGGTCACCCGTCGCGACGCGCAGTTCGAAGTGGGCGCCCGTCTTGGGTATGGCAGTTCCCGAGGTCGGGAACTGGTCGATGACTTGGTCCTCCGCGTACGCGTTCCCCGGCACCTTGATCTTCTTGATGCTCCAGCCCGCCGCATCCGCGCAGGCCTTTGCGGAGAGGTAGTCCTTGTACAAGAACTTTGGCGCGTCCACCTTCTCGGGGTCGTCGGTGTCCTCCATCGCGTCCGTGCAGTCCTCGGTCTTCATCGTCCGGTTCCGCTCCGGATCCTTGTGCTCGCTCGCGGCCGGCGATTCGTTCGCGGAGGTTCCGCCGCCCGAACCCGAATCGTCCTTCAGCGAGAGCACCGTGATCAGACCGCCGATCGCGATCAGCGCGACCACGATCGAGCCCACGATCACCGGCATGTTCCGCTTGGAGCCGCCCACGCCGGAGCCGGAGTGCGTCTGCGGCGCGATCGTGTAGGGCGGCGGGGTCTGCTGCTGCATCGGGGACATCGGCGCCTGGCTCTGATATGCCGGAGCCGACTGCGGATAGCCGTACGACGGAGCCGGAGCGGGCGCCGGGGTCGGGGGACCGTACGGCCCCGACTGGGCGCCGGACTGGTACGGGCCCGGCTGGTACGGCGTCTGGACGTTCTGCGGCGCCGGGGTGGACTGGTCGACCGGCGGGAAGACCGCCGAGCCGACGCCCGATCCGCTGTTCGACGGCGCGCCGCCGCCCGCGACGATCACCGGGGCGCCCGTCTGCCCGCTCGCGTTCAGCACGCGCGCGATCTCGTCCTGCATCGCCGCGGCGCTCGGGAAGCGCTCGTTCGGGTTCTTCTTCAGTGCGCGGGCGACGAGCGCGTCCATCGCCGGGGTGATCGACCGGTTGATGGTCGAGGGCGCGACGGGCTCCTCCTGGACGTGCGCGTACGCGATGGCGAGCGGCGAGTCCGCGTCGAACGGGATGCGTCCGGTCAGCAGCTGGAACAACATGATGCCGACCGAGTACAGGTCGGAGCGCGCGTCCACCCCGCGGCCCAGGGCCTGCTCGGGGGAGAGGTACTGCGGGGTGCCGACGACCATGCCGGTCTGCGTCATCGATGTGACGCCCGACTGCATGGCGCGGGCGATGCCGAAGTCCATGACCTTCACGACACCGCGCTTGGTCACCATCACGTTGCCGGGCTTGATGTCGCGGTGGACCAGGCCCATCTCGTGGCTGGTGTCCAGTGCGGCCAGTACGTCGGACGTCACCTTGAGCGCCCTGTCGGCCGGCATCGCACCGTAATTCCGGATGTCCGCCTGGAGCACGGAGCCGAGCGGCTGCCCCTCCACGTACTCCATGACGATGTACGGCATCAGCGCGCCGCCGAGCTCGTCCTCGCCGGTGTCGAAGACCGAGACGATGTTGGTGTGCTGCAGTTTGGCAACGGCCTGCGCCTCGCGCCGGAACCGCTCACGGAAGGACTGCTCACGGCCCAGCTCCGTGTGCAGCGTCTTGATCGCGACCTGGCGGTCCAGTGCGGAGTCGTACGCCAGATAGACGGACGCCATCCCACCCTCGCCGAGCAGGTCGCGAAGCTGGTACCGGCCGCCGGCGACCGAACCGCCCGCGTAGCGCCCCTGAGCGCCGTGTGCGCCGTCCTGGCTCATGACTTGCTTCCCCCTCGGCGCGCGACTGACGCGATGATCCCTATTTACGCGCCAAGTCTGCCCGAGGGGTACGACACGTCAAGCCAGGTGCCCGTTCCGTGACCCTACGCACAGAAGCGTCTCGGAAGCGTTACAGGAACCGCATGGAATTTGCGCGCGCGGCACGCCGGCCGGTTGGATGACCCGTCCCTCTCGGAAACAGTGTGTCCGGAAGAGGCTGTAGCGTGACGTGGCAATGCAGCTAGACACCGTGAGAACCCGCGGACGCGCGGACAGATACGACGGCGAGGACTGATGGCACCCGAATCCGAAGCAAACGGCGGCGGAGTTTCGGATGGCACCGACTCCTGGGGCATCGGCGGCGTCGTCGGTGACGGACGTTACCGGATGACCCACCGGCTCGGCCGGGGCGGCATGGCGGAGGTCTTTGCGGCCGAGGACGTCAGGCTGGGACGTACGGTCGCGGTCAAGCTCCTGCGTTCCGATCTCGCCGAGGACCCGGTCTCCAAGGCCCGGTTCACGCGCGAGGCACAGTCGGTCGCGGGCCTCAACCACCATGCGATCGTCGCCGTGTACGACTCCGGCGAGGACGTCGTGGGCGGCCAGACCGTCCCCTACATCGTGATGGAGCTCGTCGAGGGCCGCACCATCCGCGATCTGTTGCTCAATGCCGAGGCCCCGCCACCCGAGCAGGCGCTGATCATCGTCTCGGGGGTGCTGGAAGCCCTCGCGTACTCGCACCAGCACGGCATCGTGCACCGTGACATCAAGCCCGCCAACGTGATCATCACGAACTCGGGTGCGGTCAAGGTGATGGACTTCGGCATCGCCCGTGCGCTGCACGGCGCGCAGTCGACGATGACACAGACCGGCATGGTCATGGGCACGCCGCAGTACCTCTCCCCCGAGCAGGCGCTGGGCAAGGCCGTCGACCACCGCTCCGACCTCTACGCCACCGGCTGCCTGCTGTACGAACTCCTGGCGCTGCGGCCCCCGTTCACGGGTGAGACGCCGCTCTCCGTGGTGTACCAGCATGTACAGGACATTCCGGTCCCGCCGTCCGACGTTCTGGACGCGGTGCCGCCGGAGCTGGACGGGCTGGTCATGCGCTCGCTCGCGAAGGACCCGGACGACCGGTTCCAGAGCGCCGAGGAGATGCGCGGCCTCGTCCAGTACGGCCTGCAGATGCTTCAGGTGCAGGGCGGCCACACGGGTACGTGGAACACCGGCCCGGTCGCGATGCACGAGGGCGGACACACCCCGGCCATGGGCATCGCCGGGGGCACGATGGCGATGAACCATCCGCAGCACGGGGACACCTCGCAGGGCCCGATCCTGCCTCCGATGAACCCCGACGACGGCGGCTACGAAGGTGGACACCAGGGCGGCGGCGGCCGCGGCAAGCTGTGGCTGTTCGTCGTGCTCGCGCTGATCGCCATCGGGGCCGGTGTCGCCATCGCCGTGAACGCGGCGAACGGCAACGGCGACCAACGCGAGAAGACGCCCACGAAGACCTCCAGTTCGCCGTCCGAGTCGGACAGCTCGCCCTCGCCGAGCGACAGGCAGAGCGAGCAGAACCAGCTGCCGGAGAACTCCACCGGCAACCAGCAGGACGCGCCGCCGCCGCGGCACTCCTACTCTCCGTCGACCACCCCGAGCAAGTCGTCCGAGCCGCCGTCGACCGAGCCGTCCACACCGGCCACGGGTGGCAGCACCGATGCCGGTACGGGCACGGCCGACGGCGGTACCGGGACGGCTGACGGGGGCACCGGCACGGCCGACGGCGGTACGGGGACGGCCGACGGCGGTACCGGGACAGCAGACGGGGGCACGGGTACGGCCGACGGCGGCACCGGCACGGCGGCCGGGACCACTGCGGGCACGGCAGGCACCGCCGCGGGCGCTGCCACTCCGTGACCCCGCGATCGTTCACGGGGCGGCCTCACCCCGTGAACGCCTCGCACACCGCCTCGTACTCACGCGTCCACCAGACCGCCAGGGCCGACACCGCAGGGAACTGCGGGTCGGCCCTTCGGTCGTGCAGGCAGTATCGCCAGCGCAGTATCCAGAAGTCGTTGAGCCGCTCCCACCACACCCGGTGCACCGCTGCGGCCAGTTCCGCCGACCCTGCCCCGGCCGCCCGCCGGTAGGCCCCCGCGTACGCCCGTACCTTCTCCAGCTCCAGCTTCCCGGCCGGCTGTACGAAGAAGATCGCCGCGGCCCGTACCGCCTCCTCCGCGCGCGGCTGGACCCCCAGCCGGTCCCAGTCGAGGATCGCGACCGGGTCCGTGTCCCGGTAGAGGACGTTCAGTGGGTGGAAGTCGCCGTGCACCCAGCCCGTGGCCGGGATGTCGGGGGTGGGCGGCCTGCGGTCGGCATGCTGTTCCAGCAGGGTGCGCCGCTCCAGGAGGCGGTGCTCGGCCAGCTCGTCGAAGGAGTCCCGGGGGCGGCACCCGCGCGCGGCCGCCAGCAGGTCGTCGATCAGGGTGAAGGTGTCGGCGGGGTCGGGGCTCCGGTGGCCGCCGGACCGCCCCGCGAGCCCCGCGCCCGCCTCCATGACCTGTTCGAGCCCGGTGTGCACGGCCCCGAGCAGCGCTCCGAGCCGTTGCGACTGGGCGGCGGTGAGCTGGGCGCCGGCCCGGTGCAGTCCGTCGACCCAGGGGTGCAGGGCGTAGCACCGGCCGCCGATCTCCGTGACCGTGTCGCCCTCGGTGTCCTCCACGGGCGGCGCGACGGGCACGCCGAGTGACTGCAGCCGCTGGGTGGCGCGGTGCTGGCGGACGATCGTGGCGCGGTCGCCGGTGGAGTCGTCGAGGTGATGCTTGAGGAAGTAGGAGCCGCGGGTGGTGGAGACGCGGTAGCCGTGGTTGAGCAGGCCCTGGGTGACGGGCTTGCAGGTGAGGGGCTCACCGGCATCCGGATAGCGGCGCAGCACCTCGTCCACCGGAGGAACGGGCGGACGGGGCACGGACGAGCACAGCACCTCGCCGGCCGGCGGAGCAGACGGAAGGGTTACAGATGAGCGCGGCACTCGCCAGATGTTAGATCACGCTGCGTTGCGGATCGTCTGACTTGCGTGGAAGCCCAGAGTGTGCGCAGAGACGAAGTGCGGGTCGACCCCCAGGTAGGCCGGGGCGAACGGCTCCCCGTTCACCTGGACGGGGTGGCACCGAAGCGCTCCCGCTGTTCGGGGGTCGGGTGCACGATCTCGGCGGGGCCGGTGAACTGCACGGACCACAGCTCGCCGTCGTCCCCCGAGGGTGCGGCGTTGAAGTTGTCCGCTCCGTACGCCACGACCGTGCCGTCGCAGGCCTCGTGGTAGCCGAGGCCGCTGTGCATCCGCAGGACGACGCGGCCGTCGACCACGATGTGGCGGGCCACCGCCAGTATCGGGAGGGCCCGCATGCTCGTCGCCAGTCGGCCGTACTGGACGCGGGCCAGCAGTTCGATCGCGTGGAGTTCCTCGGAGGGCATGCTCTCCACTCTCCGCCACGGGGGAGGCCGTAAAAAGAGGCCGCGGCCCCAGGTGGTCCGGGACCAAAGTCCCGAAAGAGCGCCGGATCGCCGAGGGCCGCGGTCGCTCCGTGCACGTCCCGGCCCTGTCACCACGCGGCGCTCAGCTCCTCATGGCCCTGTCGCCACGCAGCGCTCAGCCCTTCTCCGCCTGCAGCCTGGCCACGTACGCCGCGGCCTGCGAGCGCCGTTCCATGCCCAGCTTGGAGAGCAGACTGGAGACATAATTCTTGATCGTCTTCTCGGCGAGGTGCAGCCGCTCGCCGATCACCCGGTTCGTCAGCCCCTCCCCGATCAGATCGAGGATCTTGCGCTCCTGATCGGTGAGACCGGCGAGCTTGTCCTCACCCCGGCTCTTCTTGCCGTCGCGCAGCCGCTCCAGCACCCGGGCGGTCGCCACCGGGTCCAGCAGCGACTTCCCGGCCGCTACGTCCCTTACCGCGTTCAGCAGTTCGTTGCCGCGGATCGCCTTCAGCACGTATCCCGACGCGCCCGCCATGATCGCGTCGAAGAGCGCCTCGTCATCGGCGTACGAGGTCAGCATCAGGCATTTGATGTTCTCGTCCTGGGAGCGGATCTCCCGGCAGACCTCCACCCCGCTCCCGTCCGGCAGCCGCACATCGAGCACCGCCACATCGGGCCGGGTCGCGGGGATACGGACCAGTGCGTCCGCCGCCGTGCCGGCCTCGCCGACGACCTCGATGTCGTCCTCGACCGAGAGCAATTCATGGACCCCGCGCCGGACGACTTCATGGTCGTCCAGCAGAAAAACAGTGATTTTTCCTTGTTCGCGCACAAAACGCAGTCTCACACACTCGCCTCTTCCCTGCCGCCGAACGGCGGGATAACGTGCCGTTGTTCCGGCGGCCTGCAAGGCTGTTCCCAGTGCTGTGACCAGCGAGAGTTCCCGACTTTTTCGATTTACTTGGAAATCCAAGCAAAATCGCAGGTCAGATAGGGTTTCGCAGTTATGCGGCGTACTGGGTAACGTGCTTTTGGCAGGGCGCTCGCCGGGGCACCTGTCACGCCTGTTCCCGGACCGAGCGGCACCCACCCCGTGCACGGGTGCGGACACAGGCGAGCCGCACTGGCTTCCCGGCAGACCCCGGGGGCCGGACCGACGGAGGAGCACGCACGTGACCGTGGAGAGCACTGCCGCGCGCAAACCGCGACGCAGCAGCAAGCGGACCAGCGCCGTGAAAACGACCGCGAAGACGTCCGCGAAGACGCCACAGAGTTCCGAGCCCGAGCTCGTACAGCTGCTGACGCCCGAGGGCGAGCGCGTGGAGCATCCGGACTATTCGATCGACCTGACCGCGGACGAGCTGCGCGGTCTGTACCGGGACATGGTCCTGACCCGCCGCTTCGACGCCGAGGCCACCGCCCTCCAGCGTCAGGGCGAGCTGGGGCTGTGGGCCTCGCTGCTCGGCCAGGAGGCCGCCCAGATCGGCTCCGGCCGGGCCCTGCGCGACGACGACTACGTCTTCCCGACCTACCGCGAGCACGGCGTCGCCTGGTGCCGGGGCGTCGACCCGACGAATCTGCTCGGGATGTTCCGCGGTGTGAACCACGGCGGCTGGGACCCGAACACCAACAACTTCCACCTGTACACGATCGTCATCGGCTCGCAGACCCTGCACGCCACCGGCTACGCCATGGGCGTCGCCAAGGACGGCGCGGACTCGGCCGTGATCGCGTACTTCGGCGACGGTGCCTCCAGCCAGGGAGACGTCGCCGAGTCCTTCACCTTCTCCGCGGTCTACAACGCCCCGGTCGTCTTCTTCTGCCAGAACAACCAGTGGGCGATCTCCGAGCCGACCGAGAAGCAGACCCGCGTCCCGCTCTACCAGCGCGCGCAGGGCTTCGGCTTCCCCGGCGTCCGGGTCGACGGCAACGACGTACTCGCCTGTCTGGCCGTCACCAGGTCGGCGCTGGAGCGGGCCCGCCGGGGGGAGGGGCCCACGCTCGTCGAGGCGTTCACCTACCGCATGGGCGCGCACACCACCTCCGACGACCCGACGAAGTACCGGGCGGACGAGGAGCGGGCCTCCTGGGAGGCCAAGGACCCGATCCTGCGGCTGCGTGCCTACCTGGAGAAGCAGCAGGCCGCCGACGAGGCGTTCTTCACCGCGCTGGAGGAGGAGAGCGAAGCCCTCGGCAAGCGGGTGCGTGAAGCGGTACGGGCGATGCCCGATCCGGACCGGATGGCGATCTTCGACCACGTCTACGCCGACGGGAACCCGCTCGTCGACGAGGAGCGCGCCCAGTTCGCCGCCTACCAGGCATCGTTCGCCGAGGAGGGCAACTAGCCATGGCCATGGAAAAGATGTCCATTGCGAAGGCTCTCAACGAGTCGCTGCGCAAGGCCCTCGACACCGACCCCAAGGTCCTCATCATGGGTGAGGACGTCGGCAAGCTGGGCGGGGTCTTCCGGATCACCGACGGACTCCAGAAGGACTTCGGCGAGGACCGGGTGATCGACACCCCGCTCGCCGAGTCCGGCATCGTCGGTACGGCGATCGGCCTGGCCCTGCGCGGCTACCGGCCCATCGTGGAGATCCAGTTCGACGGCTTCGTCTTCCCCGCGTACGACCAGATCGTCACGCAGCTCGCGAAGATGCACGCCCGGGCGCTCGGCAAGATCAAGCTGCCGGTCGTCGTGCGGATTCCGTACGGCGGCGGCATCGGCGCCGTCGAGCACCACAGCGAGTCCCCCGAGGCCCTGTTCGCGCACGTCGCGGGCCTGAAGGTGGTCTCGCCCTCGAACGCGAGCGACGCCTACTGGATGATGCAGCAGGCCGTCCAGAGCGACGACCCGGTCATCTTCTTCGAGCCCAAGCGCCGCTACTGGGACAAGGGCGAGGTCGAGACCGACTCCATCCCCGGCCCGCTGCACCGGGCCGCGGTGGCGCGTACGGGCTCCGACCTCACGCTTGCCGCGTACGGCCCGATGGTGAAGGTCTGCCTGGAAGCGGCCGCGGCCGCCCAGGAGGAGGGCAAGTCGATCGAGGTCCTGGACCTGCGCTCGATGTCCCCGATCGACTTCGACACCATCCGGACCTCGGTCGAGAAGACCGGCCGGCTCGTCGTGGTCCACGAGGCGCCGGTGTTCTACGGCTCCGGCGCCGAGATCGCCGCCCGGATCACCGAGCGTTGCTTCTACCACCTGGAAGCACCGGTGCTCAGGGTCGGCGGCTATCACGCCCCGTACCCGCCGGCGCGGCTGGAGGACGAGTACCTGCCGGGCCTCGACCGTGTGCTCGACGCCGTCGACCGCTCGCTGGCGTACTGAGGACTGGGGCGTGACAACGATGAACGACACTTCCAACGCTGCTCGCTTCCGAGAGTTCAAGATGCCCGACGTGGGCGAGGGACTGACCGAGGCCGAGATCCTCAAGTGGTACGTACAGCCCGGCGACACCGTCACCGACGGCCAGGTCGTGTGCGAGGTCGAGACGGCCAAGGCGGCTGTGGAGCTGCCGATTCCGTTCGACGGGGTGGTGCACGAGCTGCGTTTCCCCGAGGGCACGACCGTCGATGTCGGTCAGGTGATCATCGCGGTGGACGTGGCGCCGGGCAGCGGTGACGCGGCCCCGGCCGCTGTTCCCGCGCCGGTTGCCGAACCGGAGCCGTCGGAGCCGGAGGCCCCCAAGGGCCGTCAGCCGGTCCTGGTCGGGTACGGCGTCGCCGAGAGCTCGACCAAGCGGCGTGCCCGCAAGGGCGCCACGACCGCGGTGCCCGCCGCCGCGGCCGCGATCCAGGGCGAGATGAACGGTCATGGCGCCGTGGCCGTTCGGGACAGCCGCCCCCTCGCCAAGCCGCCGGTGCGCAAGCTGGCCAAGGACCTGGGCATCGACCTGGCGACGGTCGTCCCGACCGGTGAGGGCGGGATCATCACCCGCGAGGACGTGCACGCGGCGGTGACGCCCGTACCGGCGCAGGCAGCGGCACCCGTCGCCGCCCCGGCGGTGGCCGAGGCCGAGGCTCCGGCCGTCGTCGTGTCGGCCGGCGCCCGCGAGACCCGTATCCCGGTCAAGGGTGTACGGAAGGCCATCGCCCAGGCGATGGTCGGCAGCGCGTTCACGGCTCCGCACGTCACCGAGTTCGTCACCGTCGATGTGACGCGCACGATGAAGCTGGTGGCGGAGCTCAAGGAGGACAAGGAGATGGCGGGGGTGCGGGTCAACCCGCTCCTGATCATCGCCAAGGCCCTCCTCGTCGCGATCAAGCGGAACCCGGACGTCAACGCCGCCTGGGACGAGGCCAACCAGGAGATCGTCCAGAAGCACTACGTGAACCTGGGCATCGCCGCCGCCACCCCGCGCGGTCTGATCGTGCCGAACATCAAGGACGCGCACGACAAGACCCTGCCGGAGCTCGCCGCGGCGCTGGGCGAGCTGGTCTCCACGGCCCGGGACGGCAAGACCTCCCCGGCCGCGATGGCGGGCGGCACGGTGACGATCACCAACGTCGGCGTCTTCGGCGTCGACACGGGCACTCCGATCCTGAACCCGGGCGAGTCCGCGATCCTCGCGGTCGGAGCGATCAAGCTCCAGCCGTGGGTCCACAAGGGCAAGGTGAAGCCCCGTCAGGTCACCACGCTGGCCCTGTCGTTCGACCACCGCCTGGTCGACGGCGAGCTCGGCTCCAAGGTTCTGGCGGACGTCGCCGCGATCCTGGAACAGCCGAAGCGCCTGATCACCTGGGCGTAGGTGCTTCAGCGGTACGTGTACGAGATGGGCCCGCGCGAACTTCGTGCGGGCCCATCGGCATGTCCGGCCCTTGCCGCAGGGCGAGTTCGGCGAACACGGTCTTGCCGACGGTGCGCGGCTCGACGCCCCAGTGGTCCGCGATCCGCGCGACGATGACGAGCCCCCGCCCGTAGCACTCGTCGGCCGCCGCCTCGCGCAGAACCGGCAGCCGTTCGCCGGCTGGGCCAACTTCCGTATCGCCCGCGACCTGGAGGCAGAGGTCAAGGAACTCCGGGACACTCCCGGCAGGGACATCCTCGTGGTCAACAGCGCGAGCGTCATCCAGGCGCTGCCGCGCGCCGACCTGATCGACGACCTGCGCTTCGTGGTCGTCCCCATGCTGCTGGGCGCCGGTCTGCGCCTGTTCGAGGAGGGCATTCCCGCCTCGGCATGGGCTCTGGCTCAGTCGACCGTGCTGACGGACGGCGCGATCGGCCTGCACTACGAGCGCGTCCGACCTGCGCTCCCTGCTGAGAGTTCGTCGCCGATCCGCTGGTCAACGTATTAATTCTCAAAGGGAATTGAGCCGCAGAGGTTAGGGTGGCTCAATGTCATCGGTCAAGAAGTTCCAGGTCACCTTCGACTGCGCGGATACCGAGCGCGTCGCTCGCTTTTGGTGCGAAGTGTTGGGGTACGTCGTAACGCTGCCCTCCGAGGGACAGGGATCATGGGCTGTGTGCGCCGATCCCACGGGTGAGGGCCCGCGCATGTATTTCCAGCAGGTTCCCGAGGGCAAGGTCGCCAAGAACAGGGTGCATCTCGACGTGCGGGTCGGTACCGGGCTCGTAGGCGCGGAGCGTCTGGCCGTGCTTGAGGCCGAACGCGATCGGCTGGTCGCGCTCGGGGCGGTGTGCCTGAACGTGCTGTACGCCGATGAGGAGAACGAGTCGTGCATCAATATGCAGGACATCGAGGGCAACGAGTTCTGTCTCGACTGAGCGTCGGCGGGCCGGAGAGGCCAGGAGAGCGGCGAGAGGGGCCCCGCGCGGTGCGGGGCCCCTCTCCGTGTGCCGCCGTGGTCGGCGGGACTACTTCTTGAAGGAGTAGTCCATGATCTTCTTCATGTCCGCGGAACGGGTGGTCGCGCTCGTGGAGGCGAGCACGGTGCCGATGACCGTCTTGCCGTTACGGGTCGCGGCGAAGACCAGGCAGTACTTGGCCGTCGGGCCGGAACCGGTCTTCACGCCGATGGCGCCGCTGTAGCTGCTGAGCATCGCGTTGGTGTTGGACCACGACATGTAGCGGTAACCACCGCTCTTCGTGGTGACCTTCTGCTTGGTCGACTTGGTCTTCACGACCGTGCGGAACGTGGAGTTCTTCATCGCGCTGCTGGCGATCTTCGTCAGGTCGCGCGGCGTCGAGTAGTTCGAGCCGTTCCCTATGCCGTCGAACGAGTCGAAGTGCGTGTTCGTCAGCCCGAGGGACTTGGCCTGGGCGTTCATCTTGCCGATGAACGACTTCACGCGGGCCGCGCGGGTGGTGCCGGAGCCGAACTTGTCGGCCAGCGCGTACGCGGCGTCGCAGCCGGACGGCAGCATCAGACCGTACAGCAGCTGGCGGACGGTGACCTTGTCGCCCACGATCAGGTGGGCCGACGAGGCCCCCTTGGAGACGATGTAGTCGCTGTACGCCTTCTGGATCGTGACCTTGGAATCCAGGTTGAGATTCTTCTGCGCCAGGACGACCTTGGCGGTCATGATCTTGGTGGTGGATCCGGTGGAGCGACGGGTGTCCGCAGCCTTGGTGAACAGGGTCTTCGCGGTGCCGTTGTTCATCACGTAACCGCCCTTGGCGGTGATCGTGGGAGTGGGCGGCGTGGCGGCCTGCGCCGTGGAGGCGAACACGCTGCCCGCGATGACGGCACCCGCGGTAAGAGCCACGGTGGCAGTGGCGGAAACGCGGTTTATGCCCTTAATGCCGATTTTCAACTTGAACGCTCCAAATGCCCCTGGAATGCGGCCACATGAGGGTGCCGCTCGGTGGTGAGACTCATGAGGCCGAAGGAAGGATGTGCTGATTCCTGAGGCAATTTCGGAGCTAAGGGTGGTTCGGGCCACGGGGTGGCCCCCGTCCCGCACCTGTCCGGATCCCGGACGGGTTTCCTCATGTACGCATGTTGTATCTATGCTGTGTACATGCCTGCCGCACCCCCAGCCGTGAAGCCCTCTGCGAAGTCCGCCGCGCAGCCGACCGTGAAGTCCTCCGTCAAGCAGCCCCCCGCCGCCGAGCGCGTCTACGCCCATATCAAGGAGGCGGTCCTGGACCGCCGCTACGAAGGCGGCACGCTCCTCACCGAAGGCGATCTCGCGGAGGCCGTCGGTGTCTCCCGTACGCCCGTGCGCGAAGCTCTGCTGCGGCTGGAGGTCGAGGGGCTGATCAAGCTGTATCCGAAGAAGGGTGCTCTCGTTCTCGCCGTCTCCGCGCAGGAGATCGCGGACGTGGTGGAGACCCGGCTGCTCGTCGAGGAGTTCGCGGCCCGCAAGGCCGTCCCCGCCTCTGCGCAGTTGATCGGACGGCTTGAGGAGCTTCTCGATGAGCAGCGGCAGTTGGCCGAGGCCGGTGACCTGGCCGCCGTGTCCGTGAAGGACCGCTGCTTCCACGCGGAGATCGTGCGCAACGCGGGCAACGACATCCTCTCGCGCCTCTACGACCAGCTGCGCGACCGGCAGTTGCGGATGGGCGTCGCCGTGATGGAGGCGCACCCGGGCAGGATCGCCGCCAACATCACCGAGCACGGCGAGCTGCTCGAAGCGATCAGGTCGGGTGACGCGGACGGTGCCGCACAGGTCGTGCGGCGACATGTCAGCCGGGTCAAGGTGTTGGTCAGGGGTGAGGACCGGTGAGTTCCGCCGCCGCTCCCACCCTGTCCCTGCCCGGAGATCCACCCGGCGGCCGGCGTGCCGCATGGGTCTGGGGCATCGGCGTCGCCGTCTACTTCGTCGCCATCATCTTCCGCACCAGCCTGGGTGTTGCCGGACTGGACGCCGCCGACCGGTTCCACGTCAACGCCTCCGCACTCTCCACGTTCTCCATCCTTCAGCTGCTCGTCTACGCGGGCATGCAGATACCCGTCGGCCTGCTGGTCGACCGGCTCGGCACCAAGAAGGTCCTCACCCTCGGGGCCGTTCTGTTCACCCTGGGGCAGCTCGGCTTCGCGCTCTCCCCCTCGTACGGCACGGCGCTGGCGTCCCGGGCGCTGCTCGGCTGCGGCGACGCGATGACCTTCATCAGCGTGCTGCGGCTCGGTGCCCGCTGGTTCCCGGCCCGGCGCGGTCCGCTGATCGGTCAGGTCGCCGCGCTCTTCGGAATGGCGGGCAACCTCGTCTCGACGCTGTTCATCGCGAGGGCCCTGCACGGATTCGGCTGGACCACCACCTTCGTGGGCAGCTCCGCCGCCGGGGTTCTCGTCCTTGTGCTTCTCCTGCTGTTCCTGAAGGACCACCCCGAGGGCCACGAGCCGCCGCCCGCCGAGCACGCGGGCGCCGCCTACGTACGCAAGCAGATCGCCGCCTCCTGGCGGGAGCCCGGCACCCGGCTCGGTATGTGGGTGCACTTCACCACGCAGTTCCCGGCCATGGTGTTCCTGCTGCTGTGGGGGCTTCCGTTCCTGGTGGAGGCACAGGGGCTGAGCCGGTCCACCGCCGGTGAGCTGCTCACCCTGGTGGTGCTCTCCAACATGGCGTTCGGACTGGTCTACGGGCAGATCATCGCCCGCCACCACGAGGCCCGCGCCCCGCTGGCCCTCGGGACGGTCACCGTGACGGCCCTGCTCTGGGCGTCGACCATCTTCTACCCGGGCGACCGTGCGCCGATGTGGCTGCTGATCGTCCTGTGCGTGGTGCTCGGCGCGTGCGGTCCCGCCTCGATGATCGGCTTCGACTTCGCACGGCCCGCCAACCCGCCGGAGCGCCAGGGCACCGCCTCGGGCATCGTGAACATGGGCGGCTTCATCGCTTCGATGACCACGCTGTTCGCCGTCGGCGTGCTGCTGGACGCGACCGGTGACAACTACCGGATCGCGTTCGCCTCGGTCTTCGTGCTGGAGGCGCTCGGCGTCGTACAGATTCTGCGGCTCCACTCCCGGGCCACGCACCGCGAGCGGGACCACCATGTGATCAGCCGCGTGGAGGCCGTGCACGTACCCGCGTAACGCGCCTGTCGCGCCTGATCGGCGGCGCGCCCGTCCTCGCACGACGGGCGCCGCCGACCACGGTGGGGCGGCGCCGTGACGCTACGGCGTCACGGCGAAGTTCTGCAGGATCGCCTCCGCCAGATCCTGGTCGCCCTCGACCTTGATCCGGTCCACGACCGCACCCGCCCGCACCCGCCCGCAGGCGAGGCGGAAGTACGTCTCCCAGTCCATCGCCAGCGTCACCGCGGGCCCGAGCGACGGCGAACCGTCCACCGAACCGCGGCCCTCCGCATCGACCCTGACCGTGCGCAGGAACTCCATCGGCCCGTGCACATCGAGCACGATCGCCGAATTGGCCGGTGCACCCGCGTCCTTGGCGACCACCTTCGGCAGCGCGGCGAGCAGGGTGTCCCGGACGACAGAAGCGCCGGGGGAGTCCAGATTGCCGGGCTGCCCCAGCGTCGCCCGCAGATCCTGCTCATGCACCCAGACGTCGAAGGCACGCATCCGCAGCGCCAGTTCGAGGGTCTGCTCGGCGCCGAGCGGCGCCCGGACCATGGTCTCGGGGTCACGTGTCTCGTTGCGCAGCTGACGTGCGCGGCGAATGATCGTGTACTCCAGCTCGGAGGTCATCTCCGGCGCGGTGTGGTGGCGCCGCACATCGACCTGCATCTCCATGTAGCGAGCGAAGTCGTTCTGTACATGGTAGAGATCGCGCGGCAGCGTGTGGATCGGACGCGGGTCGCCGAGCTGCTCGCACTCCATGCCGATGACGTGCGAGACGATGTCACGCACCGACCAGGCGGGGCACGGCGTACGGCGGTTCCACTCTCCCTCGGCGAGCGGCTTCACCAGCTCGGCGATCGACTCGATGGAGTGGGTCCAGGCATCGGTGTAGGTCTGGAGGCTGGGATGGACGGTCACGGGACCCCTCGTGCGGTTCTGCGGTGCATGGGCTGGAGTGCTGGGCGCGGGCGGCGGGCTGCGTGGGAGGTTCGATCGCTAAGTTACGCTGCGAGCAGGCACCCCGGCAGTGCTTTCGTGTGACGATCGTAGGCCCGTGTTGACGGCTCGAATGCCAGGACGGTGGTAGTGTGCGCGCCTCCCTCATCCAGATCGCAGTAGACCCGGACGAATCCGTCAATTCCCGTAGGCAACGCGCGGCTTCGCTGATCGCGGCCCAGCGCGGTGCGGATCTGGTGGTTCTTCCCGAACTCTGGCCGGTCGGCGCGTTCGCGTACAGCGACTTCGTGGACGAGGCCGAGCCGCTCCAGGGGCCCACCCACGACATCATGGCGAAGGCCGCGGCCGACGCCGGGGTCTGGCTGCACGCGGGCTCCTTCGTGGAGCGCGCGGCCGACGGCACCCTCTACAACACCGCGCTCGTCTTCACCCCCGAGGGCGAGCGGGCTGCCGCGTACCGCAAGATCCACCGCTTCGGCTTCGACAAGGGCGAGGCGGTCATGATGGGCGCCGGCGAGGAACTGGTCACGGTCGCCCTGCCGCAGACCACCCTGGGCCTCGCCACCTGCTACGACCTGCGCTTCCCGGAAATGTTCCGCGGCCTGGTCGACGCGGGCGCCGAGACGCTGATCGTCACGGCGGGCTGGCCGGAGCGCCGTCGCGCCCACTGGACGCTGCTGGCCCAGGCACGCGCCGTCGAGAACCAGTCGTACGTCCTGGCCGTCGGCACCGCGGGCACCCATGCCGGAATCCAGCAGGCCGGGCACAGCATCGTCGTCGACCCCTGGGGCGAGGTGCTTGCCGAGGCGGGCGCGGACGAGGCGGTGCTCACCGTGGAGTTCGACCCGTCGAAGGTCGCCGCCACGCGCGCGCAGTTCCCGGCGCTCAAGGACCGTCGCCTGGGGCTGGTCCGGCCGGAGACGGGCGAGTAATCACGTTTCACGTGAAACGCGCCGAGGTCAGCCCTCGTGCTCCTTGTCCGCGAGCACGATGACGCACACCGATACGGCGATGAGCAGTGCCGCGTCGGCGTCCTCCCGTACGACATCGATCCCGTACGTGTCCCGGACGGTCAGCCAACGCCGTGAGATCTGGGCCAGCAGTTCCCCGTCGTAGTCGATGGCGAACTCGCGGTCCAGGATCTTGCCGCTGACATCGAGCTCGGTGCCGTCCACCAGCGTGACCCGGTAGTGGTTGCGCAGCAGCGACAGCCGCTTGCGCTTGATCGTGGCGAGCTGTTCGCCGTCGCGCTCGATGAGCATCGTGTCGCGCAGGCTGAGCAGCTTCTGCCGGATCTCGACCAGGACCCGGCCCTGCGTGTCCTTCAGCTCGAAGGTGTCACGCACCCGCATGGCCTTGCCGTCCACGAGGAAGACCTTGCGGCCGTCCGCGTCCTCGATCCAGTAGTCGTCACCGACAGCGAAGAGCCGTTCACGCACCAGGAATCTCATGGCTCACAGGTTCCCTCAAGACCCTCCGGAATGCGTGGGGGCCACGGTGATGTTGACTGTCGATATGGCAACACGTGCGCGCGTCAGGGCCCCCGAGCTGATCGGCAAGGGCGGCTGGCTCAATACAGGCGACCAGCAGTACACCCTCGCTGACCTGCGAGGGCGCATCGTCATTCTGGATTTTTGGACGTTCTGCTGTGTGAACTGTCTGCATGTCCTCGATGAGCTGCGCGAGCTGGAGGAAAAGCACCGCGACACCGTGGTGATCATCGGTGTGCACTCGCCGAAGTTCGTCCACGAGGCCGAGCACCAGGCCGTCGTCGACGCCGTCGAGCGGTACGAGGTCCACCACCCGGTCCTCGACGACCCGGAACTGGCGACGTGGAAGCAGTACGCCGTCCGGGCCTGGCCCACGCTTGTCGTCATCGACCCCGAGGGCTATGTCGTCGCCCAGCACGCGGGCGAGGGCCATGCGCACGCCATCGCGAAGCTGGTCGAGGAGCTGGAGGCCGAGCACGGCGCGAAGGGTACGCTGCGCCGCGGCGACGGCCCCTATGTCGCGCCCGAGCCGGTGGCCACGCATCTGCGTTTCCCGGGCAAGGCCCTGCTCCTGCCGGACGGCGGGTTCCTCGTCTCCGACACCACCCGCCACCGCCTGGTCGAGATCGAGCGTGACGGTGAAACGGTCAGCCGTCATGTCGGCACGGGGGACAGGGGGTTCGCCGACGGCGGGCGCGAGGAGGTCCGGTTCTCCGAGCCTCAGGGGCTGGCCGTGCTGCCCGACGGCCGGATCGCGGTCGCCGACACCGTCAACCACGCCATCCGCGCCCTCGACCTCACCACCGGGGTGACGACGACCCTCGCCGGTACCGGCCGCCAGTGGTGGCAGGGTTCGCCGGCGACCGGCCCGGCCCGCGAGGTCGACCTCTCCTCCCCCTGGGACGTCGCCTGGTTCGCGGACCGGCTGTGGATCGCCATGGCGGGTGTGCACCAGCTGTGGACGTACGACCCCGAGACGGAGACCGTGCAGGTCGCGGCGGGCACGACCAACGAGGGCCTGGTCGACGGGCCTGCCGACGAGGCCTGGTTCGCCCAGCCTTCCGGGCTCGCCACGTCGGCCGACGGGGAGCGGCTGTGGGTCGCCGACTCGGAGACGTCCGCCCTGCGGTACGTCGAGCGCGACGGCACCGGCTTCGCCGTCCGTACAGCCGTCGGCACCGGCCTCTTCGACTTCGGGCACCGCGACGGTGCCGCGGATCAGGTCCTGTTCCAGCATCCGCTGGGGGTGACCGCGCTGCCCGACGGGTCCGTCGCCGTGTGCGACACGTACAACCACGCGCTGCGGCGCTACGACCCCGCGAGCGGTGAGGTGACCACCCTGGCCACGGATCTGCGCGAGCCCAGCGACGCCGTGCTGGTCGAAGGCGATCTCGTCGTCGTCGAGTCCGCCCGGCACCGGCTGACCCGGCTGCGGCTCCCGGAGGAGGCCGTACGCGTCGCCGGTCAGGCGCACCACACGCAGCGCGCGGCCACCGAGATCACCCCGGGCACGCTCCGGCTCGATGTGGTCTTCCAGGCCCCCGCCGGGCAGAAGCTGGACACCCGGTACGGTCCCTCGACCCGGCTGCTGGTCTCGGCGACCCCGCCCGAGCTGCTGGCGGAGGGCTCCGGTCCCGGTACCGATCTGTTCCGTGACCTGGTCCTGGCCGACGGCGTCACCGAGGGCGTCCTGCATGTGTCCGCGATGGCGGCGTCCTGCGACGACGACCCGGAGAACGAGTACCCGGCCTGCCATGTCCACCAGCAGGACTGGGGCGTCCCCGTCCGCGTGACCGCGGAAGGAACGCCCCGGCTGCCGCTGGTGCTGGCAGGGATGGACGAGCAGGCCTGACGGCGCGCGGAGCCCCGGATACGGAGGGCCTTTTGCGCCGGGTGCGGTGTGTGCGGCGAGGTAGGGGCCGCGTCCCGCGGGGCTCGTCGTACGGCCCGGCTCAGCGGGTCAGGAGGTGCCCGCCTGCTTCATGGAGCTCACCGCTTCGGCGACCGTGCTCCGGTACAGGCCGAGCTTCGGGTCGCGCACCTTCACATCGGGGCCGAGCTCGAAGTTCTGCGTCTCCGCGTTGGGCATGTGGTCGCCGTCGGCGAGCACGTTCATCTCGTTGATCCAGGTCAGACCGTTCGCACCGCTCGGGTTGAGGTCGATCACCGCGATGGCGGCCGTCTTGGGCTTGACCGGGTACGCGGGTGCGCCGCCCAGGCCGCCGGGAACGGCCGGCCTGATGTCGGAGCTGTGGTCCGAGGCCTTCGCGGCGCCCAGGCTGACCTGCGGGAAGTAGCTCAGGCCGCAGGAGTTCGCGCCGACGTTGTTGACCTCGATCACGTGCTGGGTGGCCGAACCCTCGCGGGGGTACACGCGCACCGACAGGTCCCCGCTCTTGCACGGGTGCTTGTAGGCGTAGCTGTCGCTGGTGTTCCCGCCCGTCTTGGTGCTGCTGCCCCCTGCCGTGCCGCCGCCCTTCGAGGCGCTGGTGTTCTTCGCGGTGCTGCCGCCCGACGTGGTGTCGCCACCCCCGGTGGTGTCGCCGCCCGTCGTGGTGCCGGTGTCCTTCGCGGACCCGGACGTGGAGGCGGCCGGTGCGGAGTCGTTCTTCGCCGGGCCGGCGGACTTCGTGCCGGAATCGTCGCCGCCACAGGCGGTGAGGGCCAGGGCGAGCACGGCGGTGGTCGCGGCGGCAAGGACGGTGGTGCGGTTGCGGAGCGTACTCATGGAAATTCCCCCGAGTGTGACGGTGAGGCGAACGCCGGGTCATGTGGCGTGCGCCTCTGACCTGCTGACATGTAGGAGTCTGGGGTCCGCCGCTCATGTTCTGCTGCTGTCCCGCTAACGTCCCGCTGACGCCTCGCCCCTCCCCCTCACGTCACTGCGCGGGGGTGTGGCTCACCCGTCGTCGGCGAGCCGCCGGACCGCCTGTTCGTACCGCTTGCGGTATTCCGACCGCGCCGTCACCCGCAGCAACGCTTCGAGGGCCCGTACCGCTCCCTCGTCGTAATCGGCGCGCTCCGCCTCCTCGGCCGCCCGGTCCAGCATCCGGATGCCTTCGCTCTCCTCGCCGAGTGCCAGACGGGCCTCGCCGCTGATGGTCAGCAGCAGCACCCGGCGTGCGGCCTCCTCGTGCTCGGGCCCGAGGTCGAGCGCCGTCCGGGCGGAGTCGAGGGCGTCCTGCGGCTGGTTCGCGGTGAGCTGCATCCGGGCGAGGTGCTGCAGCGCGAGCATCTCGGTGTGTGCGTCGCGTTCTTCGCGGGCCAGGCCCACGGCCCGTCCGCAGCCCTTCAGTGCCATGTCGAGCGCGCCCTCCTCGGCCTGCACGACGGCCAGGTTGATCAGCGCGGTCGCCTCGCCGAGCCGGTCGCCGGCCTGCCGGGCGAGGCCGGGGGAGCGTTCCAGCAGGGCGGCGGCCTCGGCGGTCCTGCCCTCCGCGGTCAGCACCCAGCCCAGCAGATTGATCACCCGCGACTCGGCGTACGGATCGCTCTCGGTGCGGGCGGAGTCCAGCGCCAGTTCCAGCAGCGGGGCCCAGCTGTCCCGTACCCGCCACACCACCTGTGGCCACTGGAGCAGGATGATCCGCCAGGCCCGGTCGTCGAGCCCGGCGGCCCTGGCCGCGACGGCGGCCAGGGCCAGGTCGTCGCGTTCGGTGGCCAGCCAGCGCATCGCCGCCGCCCGGTCGGTGAAGTCCCTTGTCGCGGCGGGGCGGTGGTAGTCGTCCGGCAGGACGAAGCAGGGCTCACCGCCGGGTTCGGCCGTGTCGGCGGCGGCGAGCGCGGTGGCGATGTAGTGGTCGAGGACACCGACGAGGGCCTCGGACCCGGACGCGGGGTCCAGACCGCGGGCGTAGAGGCGTACCAGATCGTGCAGCACCCAGTGACCGGGTGCCGTCTCGGTGACGAGGTGGGCGGTGGCGAGCCGTTCCAGCGCCGCCGCCGCGACGACCGGGTCCGTGCCGGCGAGTGCGGCGGCCGTGTACGGGTCGACGTGGCTGCCGGGGTGGTGGCCGAGCCGGGCGAACTGGTGGACGGCGTCCGGCGGCAGCTGCTGCACGGTCAGCCGCAGCGCGGCCGAGACACCGGTGTCGTCCACGGCGAGGTACGTCAGCCGGCTGTGCTCGTCGGCCAGTTCGTCGGCCAGTCCTGCCAGCGTCCACTGCGGACGCCCGGCCAGCCGGGCCGCGGTGACACGCAGGGCGAGCGGCAGGCCTCCGCAGAGCCCGGCGAGCCGGCGGGCCGCCACCGGTTCGGCGAGGACCCGTTCCTCGCCGAGGACACCGGCCAGCAGGGCCGTGCTGTCCTGCGGTTCGAGTATGCCGAGCGGGACGGGACGTGCCGCGTCCGAGGCGATGAGGCCTTCCAGCCGGTGCCGGCTGGTGACCAGCGTGACGCAGTCGGTACCGCCCGGCAGCAGCCGCCTGACCGTGGCGGAGTCGCGGGCGTTGTCGAGGATGATGAGCAGCCGACGCCGGTCGGTCAGGGAACGGAAGAGCGCCGCTGCGGCGGGGACGGACTCGGGGACGCGGCGCGGCGCGACGCCGAGTGCCAGCAGGAACTCACGCAGCACTTCGATGAGCGCGGGCTCACCGGTGTCACTGAATCCGCGCAGATCGGCGAAGAGCCGTCCGTCCGGGAAGGCGGCGGGGTTGCGGTGCGCCCACTGGAGGGCCAGCGCGGTCTTTCCCACGCCGGCCGGTCCGGTGACCAGACAGACGGGCGCTTCGCCGGCCGCGGCCCGGGTGAGCGCGGCCAGTTCGGCACCCCGCCCGTGGAAGCCGCGGGGTGCACGGGGCAGCAGATCGGTGGGGTGCGGCCTGCCGACAAGGGGCGGCAGGGGGAGG
This sequence comes from Streptomyces sp. Ncost-T10-10d, assembly GCF_900091955.1. Classification (GTDB taxonomy): domain Bacteria; phylum Actinomycetota; class Actinomycetes; order Streptomycetales; family Streptomycetaceae; genus Streptomyces. Next base: position 19,798 of record NZ_FMDF01000073.1, on the reverse strand, counting down.
GGACGGAGAGGCGGCAGGCCGCGGGCGGAGTCCGCACCGGCTCCCGTTCCGCCCCCCGTATCGCTGATCGAGCCGCCCGGGCGGTCGGCCGGTTCGGCCCCCGCATCCGGCCCGGCCCGATGCTCGGCCACCGGACGGGCCATGGGCACGGCCCCGTTGCTGTTGGCGATGTCCGTGCCGTTGCTGTGACCGCTCCCACCGCCGTGGCCCCTCTCGCTGCCCGTGCCACTGCCGGGGCCGCTGCGTGGCCGGCCCGGACCGCGCGTCGGCGCTGCCGGGCCGTCGGCCGTGTTCCGTCGGGCGTCCGGTGCGGTGTCCCGCGCGGCGTCCGGCCCGGGGTCGCCGCGCAGGATCAGCGCGTACGCATCGGCGAGCTCGTGTCCCGGGTCGACCCCCAGCTCATCGGCGAGCAGTCGCCTCGTGCGGTGGAACCAGTCCAGTGCCTCCGACTGACGACCCGCCCGGTACAGCGCCGTCATCAAGGCCGCCGCCAACGACTCCCGCATCGGATGCGCAACCGCTTCCGCCCGTAGCACCGACGCAGCCCGGTTGTGCTCCCCCAGCATCGCGTAGGCGAGAGCCAGTTGCTCGACCGTCGCCAGCCGTGACTCCTCCAGTGAGTGCGCGGCCGCCTGGAGCGGCGGACCGGCGAACGCGCCGTTGAGTGCCGGTCCCTGCCACAGCGACAGGGCTTCCTTGAGCATCAGTACGGAGTCGGCGGGGCTGCGCTGCTCCCGGGCCAGCATCAGCAGTTCCTCGAACCGCTGGGAGTCCAGCAGGGTTTCCGGTACCCGCAGCAGATACGCGTCGCCGAGGGTGACCAGCTCCACCCCGTACGCCTCCGCGTCCGCGCCCACCAGGAGGGCGCGCAGCCGGGACACATGTCCCTGGATGACGCCACGGGCGTGCAGCGGCGGTGTGTCGTCCCACAGGCAGTCCGTCAACCGGGCTATGGGGACCGGTGTGTTGGCGGACAGCAGGAGCGCGGCGAGCAGGCTGCGGCGTTTGGCGGGACCGAGTGACAGCGGCCCGGTGAGTGTGTCGACGGAGACGGTGCCGAGCAACCGGAACTCCACGAGTGTCTCCCCTTCCGGGCGGGATACGCCCGAGGTGGGGCTCGGGACAAGTCCCAGAATATCGGGGGATCCGAGGGGTCGACGACGGGTCACGCCCGGTCGGCGGAGCGCGACCTGACCGGCACCGCGGGTCAGGGGTAGCGGCGCTCGTCCTCGGACACGACAGTGGTACTGGGCGGCACGACCATCCGGCGACGCCGCGCGATGCTTGAGTAGACGAAGACCCCGACGATGCCGACGATCATCATGATCCAGCCGACCAGGCCGACGTCGACGGTGTCCATCTTCCAGTCGGTGGCGAAGGCCAGTATCGCCCCGGCACCGATGAGGATGATGCATCCTCCGAGTCCCATGAATCCCGCCTCCTCGACGGCCCGGCGGTTCCGGGCCGGTGTACGGATCGCGTACCCGGCCCGGCAACGACCATGCCCGGGGCTGCGGTCGGAGCGGGGGAGACTCAGCCCGCCAGGAACGCCGTCATCGCGTTGGCCAGCAGATACGGATCGTCCGCACCGCACAGTTCACGGGCGCTGTGCATCGACAGGATCGCGACGCCGATGTCCACGGTCTGAATGCCGTGCCGGGCGGCGGTGATCGGGCCGATCGTGGTGCCGCACGGCATCGAGTTGTTGGAGACGAACGTCTGCCACGGCACGTCCGCCTTCTGGCACGCCGCCGCGAACACGGCCCGGCCGCTGCCGTCGGTCGCGTACCGCATATTGACGTTGACCTTGAGGATCGGTCCGCCGTTGACCACCGGGTGGTGGGTCGGGTCGTGGCGCTCGGCGTAGTTGGGGTGGACCGCGTGACCGGTGTCCGAGGAGAGACAGACGGTCCCGGCGAAGGCGCGGGCACGGTCCTCGTACGTACCGCCGCGGGCGAACACCGAGCGTTCCAGGACCGTGCCGAGCAGCGGTCCGTCGGCGCCGGTGTCGGACTGCGAGCCGTTCTCCTCGTGGTCGAAGGCGGCCATGACCGGGATGTACGGAAGTTCGGCGTCCGGCTGCCCGGCGACGGCGGCGAGCGCGGCGGTCGCGGAGTGAACGGAGAGCAGGTTGTCCATCCTGGGCCCGGCCAGCAGCTCACGGTCCCGGCCCAGGTAGGCGGGCGGCTCGACGGGGTGCGGCATCAGGTCCCAGCCGGTCACGTCCTCGGCGTCGACGCCCGACTCCTCGGCGACGAAGCGGATCAGGTCGCCCTCCTCGACGTCCCCGAGCCCCCAGATCGGCTGCATGTGCTTCTGTCGGTCGAGCTTCAGGCCGTCGGGGTTGGCGGAACGGTCCAGGTGCACGGCCAGCTGCGGTACGCGCAGGAGCGGCCGGTCGATGTTCACCAGCCGTTGCGTGCCGTCGCGCAGCGAGATCCGGCCGGCGAGACCGAGGTCCCGGTCGAGCCAGGTGTTGAGCAGCGTCCCGCCGTAGATCTCCACGGCGATCTGCCGCCAGCCGTACGCACCGGTGTCGGGCAGCGGCTTGACCCGCAGATTCGGCGAGTCGGTGTGCGCCCCGACGATCCGGTACGGAGTGTGCGCCGCGGCGCCCTCCGGCACGTACCAGGCCACGATCGCACCGCCGCGCAGGACGTACTTCCCCCCGCTGGTGCCGTCCCAGGCCGCGGTTTCCTCGACCTGCCGGAATCCGGCCTTCTCCAGCCGCTCGGCCGCCGTGGCCACGGCGTGGTACGGGGAGGGGGAGGCCATCAGGAAGGCCATCAGGTCGTCGGTGTGACCGCGGTCGAAGCGGAGGGAGGAACTCATGTTCTTCACTGTAACGAGGCCGGACCGGGAGGTTTCACCGTCGCCCCGGGGCGGGTGATGCCGTGACGCGACCGGGGCGACGGCCACGAGGGGCGGCCTACAACTCGTCGATTGCGGTCAGGTCGATGTCGATGTCGTACGGGACGGAGAGCTTCAGCCGGTCGTGGTGGACGCCGGTGGAGACGTACTTCTTGGTCACAGCGTCGCACTCGTACGTCCACACCACGGGCCGGTCGTGCTCGCCGCTCATTTCGACCCGCCAAAAGTGCCCGATGCCCGCCGCCGCGTACTTGTGAGGCTTGGTGTCGCGGTCGCGGTCCTCGGAGTCGGGGGAGACCACCTCGACGGCGAGCAGGACATCGGCGGCCTCGTAGCGGGTCTGGCGCAACCCCGCCACGGAATCGGCTTTCACCACGACGAGATCGGGTTCCGGCGCGTTGCGCCTGCCGAGCACGACGGCCATCTCGCGGCGCACTCGCAGGTCGTCTGGGACGTGCTGCCGCAGCCCCTGCTCCAGCAGGTACATCGCCAGCGTGTGGAAATTCCGCTGCGGACTCACGAAGACCAGGCTCCCGTCGATCAGCTCGGTGTGCGGCGGGAGGTCAAGCGTGAAGAATTCGTCCACGGTGAAGCCGTCCGCTGGCGGGACTGGCCACCTGGAGCCGTCCGGCTGACGGTGCAGCGAGTCGGGCAGTGCCTCGGCGGTCATGGTTCCTCCCATGGACGGGATTCTGAGCGCTGCAGCCAGCGTACCCAGCTGATACGACAGCACCGCCACCCGAAAGCGTGTCCGGGTGACGGTGCGTGTTGACGATCTGGGGCGGAGAAGGCTTAGAACGCGGCCTCGTCCAGCTCCATCAGCGAGTTGTCGACGGACTCGGCGAGCGCGCGCTCGGCGGAGACGCCCGGCAGGACGTTCGCGGCGAAGAACTTCGCGGCGGCGATCTTGCCCTGGTAGAAGGCGACATCCTTCGCGGAGGCGGCCGGCAGCTTCTCGGCCGCCACGGCCGCGCCCTTGAGCAGCAGGTAGCCGACGACGACATCGCCGGAGGCCATCAGCAGGCGGGTGGTGTTGAGGCCCACCTTGTAGATGTTCTTGACGTCCTCGCCGGTCGCCGTGAGGTCGGTGATCATCGTGCCGACGATCGCCTCCAGGTCCACGGCCGCCTTGGCGAGCGAGTCCAGCGCACCGGACAGTTCCTCGTTGCCCTGGGCACCTGCGAGGAACTTCTTGATCTCCTCGGAGAGGGCATTGAGCGAGGCACCCTGGTCGCGGACGATCTTCCGGAAGAAGAAGTCCTGGCCCTGGATCGCCGTCGTGCCCTCGTACAGCGTGTCGATCTTGGCGTCACGGATGTACTGCTCGATCGGGTACTCCTGGAGGTACCCGGAGCCGCCGAACGTCTGGAGCGACTGCGCCAGCTGCTCGTACGACTTCTCGGAGCCGTAGCCCTTCACGATCGGGAGCAGCAGGTCGTTGAGGCCGTGCAGCGCCTTCGCGTCCTCGCCCGCGGCCTCCTTCTCCTGGATCGCGTCCTGGACGGAGGCGGTGTACAGCACGAGGGAGCGCATGCCCTCCGCGTACGCCTTCTGCGTCATGAGCGCGCGGCGCACGTCGGGGTGGTGCGTGATGGTGACCTTGGGGGCGGCCTTGTCCATGAACTGCGACAGGTCCGTGCCCTGGACGCGCTCCTTGGCGTACTCCAGCGCGTTCAGGTAGCCGGTCGACAGGGTCGCGATGGCCTTCGTGCCGACCATCATGCGGGCGAACTCGATGATGCGGAACATCTGCCGGATGCCGTCGTGCTTGTCACCGATCAGCCAGCCCTTGGCGGGGTGCTGGTCGCCGAACGTCATCTCGCAGGTGTTGGACGCCTTGAGGCCCATCTTGTGCTCGACGTTCGTCGCGTACACGCCGTTGCGCTCGCCCAGCTCGCCCGTGGTCCAGTCGAAGTGGAACTTCGGGACCATGAAGAGCGAGAGGCCCTTCGTGCCCGGACCTGCGCCCTCGGGGCGGGCCAGCACGTAGTGGATGATGTTCTCGGACATGTCGTGCTCGCCCGAGGTGATGAAGCGCTTCACACCCTCGATGTGCCAGGAGCCGTCCTCCTGCTCGATGGCCTTCGTGCGGCCCGCGCCGACGTCCGAACCGGCGTCCGGCTCGGTCAGCACCATCGTCGAGCCCCACTGCTTCTCGACGGCGATCTCGGCGATCTTCTTCTGCGCCTCGTTGCCCTCGTCGAAGAGGATGCCGGCGAACGCCGGGCCCGAGGAGTACATCCAGACGGCCGGGTTCGAGCCGAGCAGCAGCTCCGCGTAGGACCAGATCAGGGAGCGCGGGGAGGTGGTGCCGCCGATCTCCTCGGGCAGGCCCAGACGCCAGTACTCGGAGTCCATGAACGCCTGGTACGACTTCTTGAAGCTCTCCGGGACCGGCGCGGTGTTGGTCTCCGGGTCGAAGACCGGCGGGTTGCGGTCGGCGTCGGCGAAGGATTCGGCCAGCTCGTTCTCCGCGAGGCGGGCGACCTCGTCGAGGATGCTCTTCGCCGTCTCGACGTCCATCTCGGCGAACGGACCGGTGCCGTACGTCTTGTCGCGCCCGAGCACCTCGAAGAGGTTGAACTCGATGTCGCGGAGATTCGACTTGTAGTGCCCCATGGGAAGGCTCCGTAATCAATAGCAGTGGCGTGCAGCACCCCGGGAAGGGGTGTGGGCCGGGCGGGCGACGAGCTGGCGGTGCGTATATCAGCTGACCTCTCCGATGATGCTACCCGTCAGTAATAAGATGCAACCCTCCAAGGGCCTGATGTGTCCGATTACTCTTTGCGGTATGTACGGCTACGACCAGAACCCGGGCGCACAGCAGCAGATGGGTGGCGGCTACGGCGAGCAGCCGCTGTATCCCGAGCCCTCGCCGCCGTCCCTGGGGGACGCGGTACGGGCCTTCACCACCGGCTCGCTGTCCGCCGAGGACTTCCAGCAGATCTTCGCGACGTCGAAGGTCTACTGCCCGCGCGGCGACAACCCCGGATTCCTCGCGCTCCACAACACCCAGCAGCCGGTGATCCCGATGTTCACCACCCTCAAGGAGCTGCGGCTGTACGCGGGCAAGGAGTCCAAGTACTTCGTGATCACCGGGGCCGAGGTGATCGATCTGCTGCCGACCGGCTACGGCTTCGTCCTCGACATGGAGGGCGAGCACCGCATGGTCTTCGATGCCAAGGCCGTGGAGCAGATGGTCGACTTCGCGATGCGCCGTATGTACGGCTGACGTCCGAGTTCCCCGGAAGGGGCCCGTACCGATCGGTGCGGGCCCCTTCTCGTTGCCGTGGGTGGTGCGGGAATGAACGACGCCTTGCAGGATGTTCACTGTTCAACTAAATTGGGCTCAGGACAATCCCGGAGGTGGCTCCCATGCCTGCAGTGACCGTCGAAAACCCGCTGACCCTGCCCAAGGTCGCCGCCTCGGGCGACGCCACGGCCCGTCCCGTGCTCGCCGTCACCACGGCGCCGAGCGGATTCGAGGGCGAGGGCTTCCCGGTTCGCCGCGCGTTCGCCGGGATCAACTACAAGCACCTCGACCCGTTCATCATGATGGACCAGATGGGCGAGGTGGAGTACGCGGCGGGAGAGCCGAAGGGCACCCCCTGGCACCCGCACCGCGGCTTCGAGACCGTCACGTACCTGATCGACGGAACCTTCGTCCACCAGGACTCCAACGGCGGCGGCGGAACCATCCGCAACGGTGACACCCAGTGGATGACCGCCGGGTCCGGCCTCCTCCACATCGAGGCCCCGCCGGAGTCCCTCGTGATGTCGGGCGGTCTCTTCCACGGTCTCCAGCTCTGGGTGAACCTGCCCAAGGCCGACAAGATGATGGCCCCCCGCTACCAGGACATCCGCGGCGGCCAGGTCCAGCTCCTCGCCTCCCCGGACGGCGGCGCGCTGCTCCGCGTCATCGCCGGTGAGCTCGACGGGCACGAGGGCCCCGGCATCACCCACACCCCGATCACGATGATCCACGCCACCGTCCGTCCCGGCGCCGAGGTGACCCTGCCGTGGCGCGAGGACTTCAACGGACTCGCGTACGTGCTCGCCGGGCGCGGGACCGTCGGTGCGGAGCGCCGCCCTGTCCACATGGGGCAGACCGCGGTCTTCGGCGCCGGTTCCTCGCTGACCGTCCGCGCGGACGAGAAGCAGGACGGCAACACCCCGGACCTGGAGGTCGTCCTGCTCGGCGGTCGTCCGATCCGCGAGCCGATGGCGCACTACGGGCCGTTCGTGATGAACAGTCAGGCCGAACTCAAGCAGGCGTTCGAGGACTTCCAGGCCGGCCGCCTCGGTACGGTGCCCGCCGTCCACGGAATGTGACACCCGCGGACGGAGTGGACATCACACCTGCACCGTGATCGGGTGGGAGGGTGCAGACCCCAAAGCCCCTCCTGCCCGACGGTGCGCGGCGCACAGCCGCCTGGTGCGGTGTCGTTCTCCTCGTCACCGGGGTTGCCGCGGTGGCGGTCTGGCTGTGCGTCATCTTCAAGACCGCGGTCACCCCCGTTCTGCTCGCGCTGCTCGGCACGGCACTGCTCGGCCCGGTCCACCGCCGGCTGACCGCCCGCGGAATGAACCGCTCACTGGCCGCGGGGCTCACCTGTGCCCTGCTCGTCGCGGTGGTCGGTGGCGCCGGATACATCGTCGTCACCGCGCTCGTCGACACCGGTGACCAGATCGTCCGGTCGCTGAAGGACGCCGGGCAGTGGATCATCAACCACTTCGGGATCAGCAAGAACACCAATGTGGACGATCTCGTCGCCAACGCCCAGAAGCTCGTCGAGAAGTTCGGCGCGAGCGCCGCGGGCGGGCTCCTCTCCGGGATCAGCCTGATCGGCTCGCTGATCGCGACCAGCGTCCTCGCCCTCCTGCTGACCTTCTTCTTCCTGCGCGACTCCGACAAGGCCGTGGACCTCGCCCACTCGGTCGCCCCGCGCGGTACCGGGGACCTGGTCGAAGCCATGGGGCGGCGGGCCTTCGAAGCCGTCCAGGGGTTCATGCGCGGCACCACGTTCATTGCGCTGATCGATGCCATCTGCATCACGGTCGGTCTGCTGATCCTGCGGGTGCCGGGCGCGGTGGGGCTCGGTGCGCTGGTCTTCGTCGGCGCCTACATCCCCTACCTCGGGGCGTTCATCTCCGGTGCGGTCGCGATCCTGGTCGCGCTCGCCGACCGGGGATTCGTGATCGCACTGTGGGCGCTGGGGGTGGTGCTCGCCGTACAGGTGCTGGAGGGCCATGTGCTCCAGCCGATGATCCAGAGCCGTACGGTCCAGATGCACCCCGCCACCATCATGATCGCGATCACCGCGGGCGCGAGCGTGGCGGGCCTGCTGGGCATGCTGCTCGCGGTGCCGGCCTGCGCGGCGGCCTTCGGCATTCTCGGCGAACTGCGCGGAGAGCGTTCCAGCCCGTCCGGCGTCTGAGGGCGGAACCGTCCACGCGCCGGGCGCGAACACGCCGACCCGGTTCAGTCCCCTGCCCCCGACTCGTACAGCTCGAACCAGATCGACTTCCCAGCCCCCCGCAGATCCACTCCCCACGCATCGGCGAGCATCTCCATCAGCAGCAGCCCCCGTCCGCTGGAAGCCATCTCCCCGGGCCGCCGCTTGTGCGGAAGCTCGTCGCTGCCGTCGGCCACCTCCACCCGCAGCCGACGCTCGCCGTGCTCCCCCGTCGCCCGGGCGACCATCACCGCGTCCCCGTCCGTGTGGACGAGGACATTGGTGGCCATCTCGGAGATCATCAGCACCGCCGCGTCGACCTGCTCCGGGTCCGCCCAGTCGTGCAACAGCTCCCGCAGCTGCTGCCGGGCAGCCGCGACCCGCGCCGGCTCGGCCTGCGCGATGGTCAGTGCGGTGCGCCTCGGCGCCGTCTCCCTCGGCGTCCCGCCGTCGCGCCGCAGCAGCAGCAACGCGATGTCGTCCTCCCGGCGGTCCGCCAGCGGCCCGGTCGTGTAGTGCGACGCCGGCCCGTGCACGGCCTGGACGAGGGCGTCGGCGAGCTTCTCCAGATCGGACGTGTCCCGTTCCAGGACCGGCCGCAGCCGGATCCAGCCGGTCCACATGTCGTGGCCGCCGGTCTCGATCAGCCCATCGGTACAGAGCATGATCGTTTCTCCGGCCTCCAAGGTGAGCCGCGTCGTCGGATAGTCGGCGTCCGCCTCGACGCCGAGCGGCAGCCCACCCTCGGTCTGACGGATCACCGCGGTCCCGTCGGCGGTCATCACCACCGGATCGGGGTGGCCGGCCCGCGCGATGTCCAGGACGCCGGTCGCCGGGTCGGCCTCCGCGTACAGACAGGTCGCGAAGCGTGGTCCGGTCTCCTCCCCGTCCTCGTACGCCTCGGTGAGCCCGGAGAGGAACCGCGACGCACGGGAGAGCACCGCATCCGGGCGGTGCCCCTCGGCGGCGTACGCGCGCAGGGCGATCCGCAACTGCCCCATCAGGCCCGCGGCGCGCACATCGTGGCCCTGGACGTCACCGATGACGAGGGCGAAGCGGCCGTTGGGGAGCGGAATCTTGTCGTACCAGTCGCCGCCTACCTGGAGCCCGCCGCCGGTCGGGATGTAGCGGGCGGCGACCTCCATCCCCGGAATGTCGGGGCCGAGGGAGGGCATCATCGAGCGCTGCAGCCCCAGCGACAGTTCCCGCTCGGTCTCGGCGACGCCGGCACGGGTCAGCGCCTGGGCGAGCATCCGGGCCACGGTCGTCAGCACGGACCGCTCGTCCGGTGAGAACGACACCGGGTGGCGGAACCCCGCCATCCAGGCGCCCATAGTGCGCCCCGCCACGATCAGCGGCAGAAAGGCCCAGGAGCGGCGCCCGAAACGGCCGGCGAGCGGCCAGGTGGCCGGGTAGCGGCGGCTGTAGTCCTCGGGCGAGGGCAGATAGATGGCCTGCCCCGTCCGTACGACCTCGGCGGCCGGATAGTCGGTCTCCAGCGGCATGTCGTCGAACGGGCCCTCGTCGCCCATCCGGTGCCCGTGGTGCCCGATGATCGTCAGTCGTTCGCCCGCGATGCCGAAGACCGCCAGACCGTCGGGCGAGAATCCGGGCATGGAGAGCGAGGCGGCGACCCGCAGCACCTCCTCGGTCGACCGGGCCTCGGCCAGCGCCCGTCCCGCGTCCAGCAGGAACGCCTCGCGGGCGCGCCGCCAGTCACCGGTGATGGGGGTGTGCGCCCCAGTGGTGCCGGGCTGCGGCTCGGCGACCTCCTGAAGGGTGCCGACCAGCACATAGGACGTGCTGCCGGGCTCCTCGGGCGGGAGCGGCTTGGAACGGCTGCGTACGGTACGCAGCACCCGGCCGCCTTCGTCCACGATCCGCAGCCGGGCCTCGGCGAGGGTGCCCTCGGCGACCGCGAGATTCACCACCCCGTAGATCTCGTTCCAGTCGACCGGATGGAAGCGGGAACGCACTGCGGACTCACGGAAGACACCGGCAGCGATGGGCAGCTCGAGCAGCCGGGCCGCCTCCGCATCGAGCGCGACGGTCCCGCTTCCGTTGTCCCAGCGCCACAGGCCGGTCGCGGTCGCGGCCAGGACGTCCTCGGTGCGCATTGCCCCAATTTAAGAAGATCTGCTCCGTGGACGCCACCGAGGAATGCTGTCCAGGGCCCGCCCGGGCACGGTCCGCCACCCGCCCGTCGCGCCCCGGATGATCTTGAAATGTCAATGTCAATGATTCCGTGCGGGTGCGGGCGGTAGCCTGGGGAGGCTGAATCCACCCCGAACCGCGAAGACTGGATGAACGAGAATGCATCGGTACAGGTCCCACACCTGCGGCGAGCTCCGCGCCTCTGACGTCGGCACCGACGTCCGGCTGAGCGGCTGGCTGCACAATCGCCGAGACCTGGGTGGCATCCTCTTCATCGATCTGCGCGACCACTACGGTCTGGTGCAGCTCGTCGCCCGTCCCGGCACCCCCGGCAACGAGGCCCTGGCGAAGCTCACCAAGGAGACCGTCGTACGGATCGACGGCAAGGTCTCCGCGCGCGGCGCCGACAACGTGAACCCGGAGCTCCCGACCGGCGAGATCGAGATCGAGGTCGCCGAGGTCGAGGTGCTGGGCGAGGCCGCGCCGCTGCCCTTCACGATCAACACCGACGACGGGGTCAACGAGGAGCGGCGCCTGGAGTACCGCTTCCTCGACCTGCGCCGCGAGCGCATGCACCGCAACATCATGCTGCGCTCGGCCGTCATCGCCTCCATCCGCTCCAAGATGGTGGCCCTCGGCTTCAACGAGATGGCGACCCCGATCCTCACCGCGACGTCCCCCGAGGGCGCCCGTGACTTCGTCGTCCCGTCCCGCCTGAACCCGGGCAAGTTCTACGCCCTGCCCCAGGCCCCGCAGCAGTTCAAGCAGCTGCTGATGATCTCCGGCTTCGACCGCTACTTCCAGATCGCGCCGTGCTTCCGTGATGAGGACGCCCGCGCCGACCGTTCGCCCGGTGAGTTCTACCAGCTCGACGTCGAGATGTCGTTCGTGGAGCAGGAGGACGTCTTCCGGCCGATCGAGAAGCTGATGACCGAGCTCTTCGAGGAGTTCGGCAACGGCCGCCATGTCACCTCGCCGTTCCCGCGCATCCCGTTCCGCGAGGCGATGCTGAAGTACGGCAACGACAAGCCGGACCTGCGCGCCCAGCTGGAACTGGTCGACATCTCCGACATCTTCGCCGACTCGGAGTTCAAGGCGTTCGCCGGCAAGCACGTCCGTGCCCTCCCGGTCCCGGACACCGCCGGCCAGTCCCGGAAGTTCTTCGACGGCCTCGGCGACTACGCCGTCCAGCACGGCGCCAAGGGCCTGGCCTGGGTCCGCGTCGGCGAGGACGGCACCCTTGCCGGTCCGATCGCCAAGTTCCTGACCGAGACCGACATCAAGACCCTCACCGAGCGTCTGTCCCTCGTCCCCGGCCACGCGGTCTTCTTCGGCGCGGGCGAGTTCGACGAGGTCTCCAAGATCATGTCCGTCGTTCGCGTCGAGGCCGCCAAGCGCGCCGGCCACTTCGAGGAGGGCGTCTTCCGGTTCTGCTGGGTCGTCGACTTCCCGATGTACGAGAAGGACGAGGACACCGGCAAGATCGACTTCTCGCACAACCCCTTCTCGATGCCCCAGGGCGGCATGAAGGACCTGGAGGAGAAGGACCCGCTGGACATCCTCGCCTGGCAGTACGACATCGTCTGCAACGGCATCGAGCTGTCCTCCGGCGCCATCCGCAACCATGAGCCCGACGTGATGCTCAAGGCCTTCGAGATCGCCGGCTACGACCGCGAGACCGTCGAGCACGAGTTCGCGGGCATGCTCCGCGCCTTCCGCCTCGGCGCCCCGCCGCACGGCGGCATCGCCCCCGGTGTCGACCGCATCGTGATGCTCCTGGCCGACGAGCCCAACATCCGGGAGACGATCGCCTTCCCGCTCAACGGCAACGCGCAGGACCTGATGATGGGCGCGCCGACCGTGCTGGACGAGGCGCGGCTGCGCGAGCTGAACATCCAGCTCCGCAAGCCCGCCGCGCCGGCGAAGGAGAAGGCCGAGGCCAAGGACTCGGTAGCGAGGGACACCGGCGCGAAGTAAGCGTCAGCAGTTCCGCTTCTGTTCCACGTGAAACAGCCCCTGGCCGTCGGTCAGGGGCTGTTTTGCGTCGTGGCCGCCCTCCACAGCAACGCACAGCCGACACCCATTCCCCTCCCAGCTTTCCTGCCTAGCCTCACTGTTCATGACAGAGACTCAAGGGCCCGCACACAAGAAGGACATGACGCGCCGCAGGATGGTGCTCGCCGGGGGTGCGGCGATCGTTGCCGCCGGGATCGGGGCGGGCGTTGTGGCCACCGCGTCCGCCGACGAAGACACGGCCGGCGCGAAGAAGCCCGGTGGCGGACAGGGCGAGGAGTGTTACCGGCTCACCTCGGAGACCACCGAGGGGCCGTACTACATCGACGCCGACAAGTTCCGGAAGGACATCACCGAGGACAAGGAGGGCATCCCCCTCACCCTCCGGCTCAAGGTGATCGACTCCGACACCTGCAAGCCGGTGAAGCACGCGGCCGTCGACATCTGGCACTGCGATGCCCTGGGGGTCTACTCGGGTTACGAGGCCATGAGCTCCGGCGGGCCCGGGGGCCCCGGCGGTGGCGGTACGCCACCCAGCGGTACGCCCACCGACGCGCCCAGCGGCACCCCCACCGGTGCGCCCCCGTCCGGCGGACCCGGAGGCGGGGGTGGTGGGCACAGTGAGCCCACCGACGACAAGCGGTATCTGAGGGGCACCCAGCTCACCGACAAGCACGGGTACGTGGAGTTCAAGACGATCTTCCCGGGCTGGTACCAGGGGCGCTGCGTGCACATCCACACCAAGGTGCACGTCGGCGGGAGGATGACCGATGCCGGGTACGAGGGCGGACACACCTGCCACACCGGGCAGTTCTTCTTCGCGGAGTCCGCGGTCCTCGACTCGGCGGAGGTCGAACCGTACTCGACCAGCACCACCACCCGAACGACCCTCACCGAGGACACCATCTACGACCAGAGCGGGGTCACGGGCGGACTGATGAAGCTCTCGTACCGCAAGCACCACATGGCGCGTGGCGTCGTCGGCTCCCTCACGATGGGCGTGGACCCGGACGAGACGCACGACGGCACGGATCTCTGACCTGCCCTCAGACCTCCGTACCCCGCAGAGATGAAGGGCCCGGAACCTGTACCCACGAAACGGTTCCGGGTTCTTTCCGCGGGCGCGCCCGGCGGGCGGTACAGCCGTATGGCCCTCGTGCGGATTCGCGCTCGCGGGGCGCGGCGTTAACTGGGTTCAGCGGGACGAGGCGTGACGGGGAGGCCGCCCGTGCTGCCCTCGCCCACGACCGCTGAGGAGTACCCGTGTCCGTGTTCCGTCCATCGGCTGACCGGCGTCCCCCGTACGCCGTCTGCGCCGGAACGTGTGCCGCCGCGATTCTGCTGCTCACGGCCTGCGACACCACCTCCCACACTGCCACGGGAACCCGCGATGTTCCGGTAGGCGCGACGGTTTCCGCCGGTGTCGCGGGTCCCCAGGCTGCCGGGGACCGGGGGCGGGCCGCCCCCGGTCCGTACGCGCCGCGCATCAGCCCCCGCGAGATCCCCGCGCTGGGACCGAAGACCAGGTTCGCGATCCCGGCGGATTCGCGGCAGGCACTCGTCGTCACCGGCGACGACTACGACTCCAGCCTGTCCACCGCGGTCCTGTACACCCGCGACGACCCCGCCCAGGGCTGGCGCGCGGCCACGGAACGCTGGCCGGCCCGCAACGCCCTGAACGGCTGGACGGACGAGCATTGGGAGGACGATCTCCGCACCCCGACCGGGGTCTACGGACTGACGTCCGCGGGCGGCCGGCTCGAACCCCCGGGGACCATGCTCCCGTACAACCAGAGCCCGTCGTTCGCGGTGAGTGGCGAGGGGTTCGACGGGGAGTCGCTCGAGGGTTCTTTCGACTATGTCATCGCCATCGACTACAACCGGATCCCCGGCGCCTCCCCCCTGGACCAGAAGCGTCCGCTCGGCCAGGAGCGGGGCGGCGGCATCTGGATCCATGTGGACCACGACGGCCCGACCCAGGGCTGTATCTCGCTCCCCGAGGACCGGATGAGGGAACTGCTGAAACTCCTCGACCCGGCGAAGAAGCCGGTCGTCGTGATGGGGGACGTGGAGGCGCTGGAGCGGTGAACCGGGTACGGGCCGGGTGGGGCGCCCGTACGCTGGACGCAGCCCGGTTTCCTTCAGGAGGCAGTGATGAGTGTGGTTGAGGAGAGTGTGCTGACCCAGGAGGTCTTCGAGGACCTCGCCCGTCACGCCATACGTGCCGACGAAGCACTGCGTCTGGAGTTCGTGAACGGAAAACTGGGGGTCAAGGCTGTGCCGGACGGGGATCACGGGCGGATTGTCGAGTGGCTGACACGCCTGTGTATGCAGGCTGACCCAGGTCGCTGGCTTTACGCCGAACAGGGGCTGCGGATCGAGACGTACCGTAAGGGCAACGCCCGCCCCGATGCTGTGCTCGCCCGCAGTGGCGCCTTTGTGGGCCAGGGCGAGTGGGCCGGCCCCGACGACGTCCTGATGGTCGTGGAGGTCACCTCCTACGACGAGGACACCGACCGCCGGGACCGCGTCGAGAAGCCGCGCGCGTACGCGGAGACCGGCATTCCCGTCTACCTGCTGATCGACCGCGACACCTGTGAGGTGAAGGTGCACTCGCAGCCCGATGGCGTGCGGTACGAGCAGGTGGTGACGGTGCCGTACGGGAAGACCGTCGAACTGCCTGACCCGGTGGGCATCGAACTCGACACCGAGCCGCTGAAGAACTGGGTCCGCTGACCCGAAGAGGGCGGAGCATGGCAAAGGGCCGGGACCGATCGTGCGGTCCCGGCCCCTTGCCGGTGTACGTGCGTGCGCCCGCTTACGCCGGCTTCTCCTCCAGGCGGGGGAACAGCACCGCGCCCTTCGTCACCGTTGCGCCCACCGGGAGCCGGCCCCAGGTGCCCGCGTCCTGTACGCGCTGGTCGGACAGTGCGCCCAGGGACGACTCGGCGCCGAGGGAGTCCCACAGCTTCTGCGAGGTCTCCGGCATCACGGCGTTCAGCAGGACCGCGACACCGCGCAGCGACTCGGCGGCCGTGTAGAGGATCGTCGCGAGGCGGGCCTGACCCTCGGGGGAGGTGTCCTTGGCGACCTTCCAGGGCTCCTGCTCCGTGATGTAGCCGTTGACCTGCTTCACGAAGTCGAAGATCGCCAGGATGCCGGCCTGGAAGTCCAGCTCCTCGCCGATCTTCTGGTCGGCCGTGGCGACGGCCTTCGCCAGCCCCTCCTGGACCGCCTTCTCGGCGTCACCCGCGGCGGTGGCCTCCGGGAGCGCCCCGCCGAAGTACTTGCCGACCATGGCGGCGACACGCGAGGCGAGGTTGCCGTAGTCGTTGGCGAGCTCGGAGGTGTAGCGGGCGGAGAAGTCCTCCCAGGAGAACGAGCCGTCGCTGCCGAACGCGATGGCGCGCAGGAAGTACCAGCGATACGCGTCCACGCCGAAGTGCGAAGTCAGGTCCTGCGGCTTGATGCCCGTCAGGTTCGACTTCGACATCTTCTCGCCGCCGACCATCAGCCAGCCGTTGGCCGCGACCCGGCCCGGCAGCGGCAGACCCTGCGCCATCAGCATCGCGGGCCAGATCACCGCGTGGAAGCGGAGGATGTCCTTGCCAACCAGATGGACGTCGGCGGGGAAGGTCCCGTCGAACTTCTCCTGGTTGGCGCCGTAGCCGACCGCCGTGGCGTAGTTGAGCAGGGCGTCGACCCACACGTAGATGACGTGCTTCTCGTCCCACGGAACCGGGACGCCCCAGTCGAAGGTCGAGCGGGAGATGGAGAGGTCCTGCAGGCCCTGCTTGACGAAGTTCACGACCTCGTTGCGGGCGGACTCGGGCTGGATGAAGCCCGGGTTGTTCGCGTAGAACTCCATCAGCTTCGGGCCGTACGCGCTCAGCTTGAAGAAGTAGTTCTCCTCCTTGAGGATCTCCACCGGCTTCTTGTGGATCGGGCACAGCTTGACGCCGTTCTCGTCCTCGATGAGGTCGCCGGGGAGCTTGTACTCCTCGCAGCCCACGCAGTACGGGCCCTCGTACCCGCCCTTGTAGATCTCGCCCTTGTCGTACAGGTCCTGCACGAACTCCTGCACCCGGTCGGTGTGCCGCTTCTCCGTCGTACGGATGAAGTCGTCGTTCGCGATGTTCAGGTGCTCCCAGAGGGGCTTCCATGCCTCCTCGACGAGCTTGTCGCACCACTCCTGCGGAGTGACATTGTTCGCCTCGGCAGTGCGCATGATCTTCTGACCGTGCTCGTCCGTGCCGGTGAGGTACCACACCTTCTCGCCGCGCTGGCGGTGCCAGCGGGAGAGCACGTCGCCTGCGACGGTCGTGTAGGCGTGGCCCAGGTGAGGAGCGTCGTTGACGTAGTAGATGGGGGTCGAGACGTAGTACGCCGTCGCCCCCTGCTTCTCGGATCCAGTGGCCGCCATGGTCGAAATCCTAACGGCCTGCGGGAGATCAACTCACACCGATAAACCGGGCCCAGTGCGCGGAGACCTTTGCGAAACATTCCTTCCCGTAACAAAGACGCATCCTGGGAGGGAGTGGACACGCATGCACGAGGCAGGGGACATCACGATGCGGGTACTGGTCGCCGAGGACGAGGAGATTCTGGCGGAGCTGGTCGCCACCGGGCTGCGGCGGGCAGGGTTCGCCGTCGACACGGTGTACAGCGGCGACGCCGCCCTCGCCTACCTGGGGCTGCACGACTACGACGTCGTCGTCCTCGACCGCGACCTGCCGCGGGTGCACGGCGACGACGTGGCGCGGGGGCTGGTCGCCTCCGGCTCGCGAACCAGGATCCTGATGCTCACCGCCGCCGGTTCCGTGGAGGACCGGATCGCCGGCCTCGACCTCGGCGCAGACGACTATCTGGGCAAGCCGTTCGAGTTCCCCGAGCTGGTGTCGCGGGTACGGGCGCTGCGGCGGCGCAGCGCCCGCCCCGTACCGCCGCAGCTGGAGCGGCACGGCATCCGGCTCGACACCGTACGGCGCACCGCTTCCCGGGAGGGGCGGGAGCTGGACCTCTCACCCAAGGAGTTCTCGGTGCTCCAATTGCTGCTGGAGGCCGACGGCGGGACCGTCAGCGCGGAGGAGCTGCTGGAGCGGGCCTGGGACGCCAACGCCGATCCGTTCACCGGCGCGGTCCGCGTCTGCATGAGCAAGCTGCGCGGGAAGCTCGGGGAACCGGCACTGATCCGAACGGTGCAGGGTGTGGGGTACGCCCTGTGAAGCGCCTGTTGCGCGTTCCGCATGTCCAGCACTCCACGATCCGGACGAGGATCGCGCTCGTGTACGGCGGGGTGTTCCTGGTGCTCGGGACGGCGATGCTCACCACTGTCAACCTCGCCGCCCGCGCGGGTACGGACTCCCAGGCGCGCGCCATCGCCCGCACGGCCGTGGTCGTCCAGCCCGGATATGCGGTGAACGGCCCTCTCATCACCCGGCGCAGCCTCGGGCCGCCCACCGTCTACGACCTCACCGACGACGTCAGCGACGCGGCCGGTCATCAGCTGCTCATGTGGTCCGCGGCTTCGCTGCTCGTCATGACGGCCTGCGCGGTCGGCGTGGGGTGGTGGACCGCGGGGCGGGTCCTGCGGCCCGTCCACGCCATGACCGCGAAGGCGCGCCGGCTCTCCGAACACACCCTGCACGAACGGATCGCGTCCAGCGGCCCCGACGACGAACTGAAGGAGCTCGGCGACACGCTCGACGCGCTGCTGGCCCGGCTGGAGAAGGCGTTCGACAGCCAGCGGCGGTTCATCGCCAACGCCTCGCACGAGCTGCGGACACCGCTCGCCACCCAGCGGGCCGCGATCCAGATCGGCCTCGACGATCCGTCCCAGGAGGATCTCGTACGGACCCGGCAGACGCTCCTGGACAACAACCGGCGCAGCGAGCGTCTCATCGAGGGACTGCTGGTCCTGGCACGCAGTGAGCGCGGGCTCGCCGCGGGCGAGCGGGAAGCGGTGGACCTTGCCCAGGTGGTGGCGGAGGAGGTGGCCCGGCATCCGGGAGTGAAAGTCGACGCCGGGCCCTGTGCGGTACGGGGGAACCGGCTGCTGCTCGCCCAACTGGTGGCGAATCTGCTGGCCAACGCCGTCACGTACAACGTGCCCGACGGGACGGTGGAGGTGTCCCTGGTGACGGCGGGCGACGGGGTGCTGCTGGAGGTGTGCAACACCGGGCCGGTGGTGGACGCGGCGGACATCCCCGGGCTGTTCGAGCCGTTCCGGCGGGGTGAGGGCAAGGACCGGATGGGGCGCGGATCGGGGCTCGGTCTCTCGATCGTTCGATCCATCGCTGTGGCGCACGGCGGTACGGTCACGGCGGTGCCGGGCCCCGAGGGCGGGCTCGCCGTGACCGTACGCCTGCCGGTGGATCAGTTCTCGGCCGCAGCTTCGCGGGCCGTGACCCAGGCGGGGAGGGCGGCGAGGACCTCGCGGTAGAACGTGCTGTCCGCGACCTCGCGGGGGGTGGGGCCCGCGTGGAAGAACCCGGCGTTCGGGACGTTCAGCTTCCGCAGGAAGTCGAAGCCCTTCGCGTCCTCGTCGCCGAACGCGACGAACTGGAAGAACAGCGGCAGCCGTGCCGCCTCGGCCAGCGCCTGCTTGGCGGGCTGCTTGGCGTCCGGCGGGCCGTCCGTCTGGAAGATCACCAGGGCGGGACCGGTGGCCTCCGACTTCTCGTAGTGCGCGACGACCTCTTCGACGGCGCGGTGGTAGTTCGTACGGCCGAGGCGGCCCAGGCCCGCGTTCAGCTCGTCGATCCGGCCCTCGTGCGAGGCGAGGTCGACCGTGCCGGTGCCGTCGATGTCGGTCGAGAAGAAGACGACGGGGACGGTGGCGTTCTCGTCCAGGTGGGCGGCGAGGGCCAGGGTGCGGTCGCCCAGGTGCTGGGCGCTGCCGTCCTTGTAGAACGGCCGCATGGAGCCGGAGCGGTCGAGGACCAGGTAGACGGTGGCGCGCAGCCCGGTCAGCCCGTGCTCCTCCAGCCCGGCCTGGGCTGCCTTGTACGAGTCGACGAGCCCGGGCGCGTGGGACTTGACCTGGGCGAGGGGGAGGGCGGGCTCGGGGGTCGGGGTTGCTTCGGGGGCCGTGTCGGCCGGGGTTTCGGCCTCCGGCTCGGTCTCGGCGGGGGCCTCGACGGCAGCAGGCGCGGCCTCCGGTTCGGCCTCGGCGGGGGCCTCGACCTTGACGGCGGGAGCCTCGGTCTCGGCGGTGACGGGTGCAGGCTCGGCGGGGGCCTCGACCGTGGCCTCGGCGGTGACGGGTTCCGGCTCGGCGGGAGCCTCGGCGGTGGCGGTGGCGG
>NZ_FMDF01000109.1 GCF_900091955.1 Streptomyces sp. Ncost-T10-10d | reverse complement strand
CTCTTAGTTGGCGAGCTGAGCATTTTGGCTGGTGAGCGAGTTGATCTCTGTTTGGCGACGGTACCTGCGGATGTCGTTGCACAGTGCATAGGGTCGCCGGTGGCACTGCGACCTGTGAATGTGAACATAAAGGCTCTTGATGACTCGGTGGTCGGCCGGTTCTGGGCGGAGGCGCTCGGCTGGGGTGTTTCCAGCGAGGGACCCGGCGTGACCAACGTTGAACCCGTCGGCGGTTTCGTTTGGCCGGACCCGGTCGCCGTCTGCGTCGACGTCGTTACCGTCCCGGAACCCAAGACGACAACAAAGAACCGGGTGCACCTCGATCTCGCCACCACCTCTGCGGCCCATCAGGCGGAGCTGGTCGCGCGCCTCCAGGCTCTCGGTGCGACGCCCGCCCACGTGGGCCAGGGTGACGTGCCATGGACCGTCCTCGCCGACCCGGAGGGCAACGAGTTCTGCTGGAGCCTCGGGAGATCTACCGGGACACCGGGCCGATCGCCGCGGTGGTGGTCGACTGCGCGGATCCGCGGACCATGGCCCGGTTCTGGGACGAGGCGATGGACTGGACCCTGCACGAGGTGACTGACGATCAGGCGGTTCTGCGCTCCGCCAAGGGTGTCGGCCCGTATGTCGAGTTCCTCCGCACGCCCGGCGTGAAGGCCGTGCCAGACCGTGTTCATATTGACCTGCTGCCGTACCCCGGTGACGATCAAGAGGCGGAGGTGGCCCGGCTGCGGGCCCTCGGCGCCACCGACCTCGACCTCGGCCGGGGCGACGTCCCGTGGAGGTGCCTGGCCGACCCGGAGGGCCACGAGTTCTGTGTCCTTGCCCCGTCCTGACGCGGAGCCTTGACGACACCCCACCACGTGAGCCCCGTCTGCTCATGCATCGTGACCCCGGGTGGGTTGGGCTGCGAGGTCTCGGTCGATTCGAGCGGCGAGAGCTTGCATGTGGGGGCGAGTTCGGCTCGCTCGCCACCCACAACGCTCAACTCGCCAATTGGAGTGCTCCTTGACGTGTTGGCGGGTTGATTCCGGTCCTTCGTACGATCGGGAGACCCGGGGGCCTGGGTGTGGCTTTGGGTTCGCCGCCACCGGCATCGGTTCCGAGATACCACTGGACTCAATCAGCAGATAGTCGTGGCGTTCCTCGCGGGCGAGGCGGTCCACTTCTTCGAGCGGATCGTCGCGCAGGGTGCGGCAGATACATCCGTTGGTCATCTCGACCAGGCGTTCCGAGGTACGCGCGAGTGCGGCCTCGCCCGCGCGCACCAGTGCCGCGTCGACGTTGATCTCGCTCATGTCGTTGACGATCACCGCGACTCGCATGCCCTCACGGTTGCCGAGTACATGGTTCAGCAGTGTGATCCTGCCGGCTCCCAGAAAGCCGGAAAGTACGGTGACGGGCAGTAGGTCCTGCGCCATGAAGGATCAGCCTTCGGGGTGCAGGAGGCCGCGCTCGTAGGCCTTCACCAGCCGCTGCGGCACCCGGTAGACGGAGCCGTCGACCGTAACGGGCGCGAGCTGAGGCGGCGTTGCCTTCCACTGGGCGCGGCGGTGACGGGTGTTGCTGCGGGACATCTTCCGCTTCGGGACTGCCATGGAGACCTCCTGAGTCGTCGTCGACACCGGACGGTATATGAAAACGATAGTCAATATCAAATGGGCCGCGGTAGTGTGGAAGCGGCGTCACCAGGCATCCGTCGACGAGGACAACGACTACGCCAAGGCCGCACTCGACCGCGAGTGGCGCATATTCGAGCAGGCCACCCGCCTGCCGCTTCCGGTGATGACCCACCTCGTCAAGGACGCGCTCGGCATGGCCGACGCGCCTGCTCGAGCCGATGCACCCGGACACTCCCTGCTGCGCGGCCTCGCCGCCGACGACATCACCCTCCTCGACCTGTCCACCGGCGCCGACTCCATCGACCACGGAGCCTGGCTCGAAGCCGAAGCCGAAGCCGAAGCCGAAGCCGAAGCCGAAGCCGAAGCCGAAGCCGAGGGCCGACTGGCGGCCGCCGCGCTCGCGGACGGAGCGGCTGCCGTGGCCACCCGGTACGCGCACGCACGACTCACTCAGGCTCCGGCACTGTCAGCCGATTCTCCTGCCACGGTGCCCACCGGTGTCGATCTGTGGCTCGGCCGGGCCGCCGTAGCGCAGGCCCCTGCCGCAGCAGAGGTCCTTGCCGCGTCTCCGGGCCGCGTGGAGATCAACTACGGCCCGCAGGTGCTGACGCTGACCCTCCCCAGCGCGGTCGAGCCGGTCGTCTGCACCGGCTCGACCGTTCAGGCGGGCGATGACCTCGCCGATGTCCCCTCCGGAGCCTCGATCCACGTCGCGCTGCGCAGCGCCGACAGCCCCGCCATCCCGCACCTGGTACGCCCCGAGTACGCCGCCGGCTGGCTGGCGCTCACGGCCGACCCCACCCCACTCATCGGTCTCCCGGCCGTCGACCGTGCGGAGCACTTGGACCTGCTCGAACGACATGACGCCGTGTTCGCGACAGTGCAGGAGCACTACTACGCCAACCCTCCCCGCATCGAGCGTGGTTGGCGCCACCATCTGCTCTCCGCCAACGGCCGTTCCTACCTCGACATCGTCAACAACGTCACCCCGATGGGGCACGCACACCCTCGCGTGGAGGAGGCGGTCTCCCGGCAGCTGCGACGGCTCAACACCAACTCGCGCTTCCACTACGCCTCGGTGGTGGAGTTCACCGAACGCCTCGCTGCCCTCCTGCCCGAGCCGCTGGACACGGTGTTTCTGGTCAACTCCGGTTCCGAGGCGGTGGATCTCGGCCTCCGGCTGGCCACCGGTGCCACGGGACAGCACGACGTCGTCGCCTTGCGCGAGGCCTACCACGGCTGGACCTATGCGTCCGACGCGGTCTCCACCTCACTCCAGGACAACCCGAACACCCTTGCCACCCGCCCGAGCTGGGTGCACACAGTGGACTCGCCCAATTCGTATCGCGGCCGGCACCGCGGGGCTGACGCGGTGCGCTACGCGCCGGAGGCCGTCGCGTCGATCGACGAGCTCGCCGCTTCGGGCCGCCCGGCAGGAGCCTTCGTCAGCGAGACCTACTACGGCAACGCCGGGGGAGTGGCCCTGCCCGACGGCTACCTCGCCGAGGTGTACGCGGCGGTCCGCCGCCACGGCGGCCTGGCGGTCGCCGACGAGGTGCAGGTCGGCTACGGCCGTCTGGGTCACTGGTTCTGGGGCTTCGAGCAGCAGCAGGTCGTCCCCGACGTCGTCTGTGTGGCCAAGGCCATGGGCAACGGCCACCCCCTCGGCGCAGTCATCACGTCCAAGGCAGTTGCCGAACGGTACCGGGACCAGGGCTACTTCTTCTCCTCCACCGGTGGCAGCCCGGTCTCCAGCGTCGTGGGTCTCACCGTCCTGGACACCCTGAGTGACGAGGACCTGCAGGGCAACGCGGTGCGGGTCGGAGATCGCCTCAGGAACCGACTCGAAGCACTGACAGATCGCTACGGCATCATCGGCGCCGTCCACGGCTCGGGCCTCTATCTCGGCCTCGAACTCGTCCGTGACCGCGGCACCTTGGAACCCGCCACGGAAGAGACCGCCGAACTCTGCGACCGTATGCTCGACCTCGGCGTGGTCGTACAGCCGACCGGCGATCACCTCAACATCCTGAAGATCAAGCCGCCGTTGTGCATCGACGTCGCCGCGGTCGACTTCTTCGCCGACATGCTGGACCGTGCCCTCGCTCAACTCGGTCACTCCGGCTGACTCCCGCGCAGAGCGGCGAACGAGTGGGACTGCGCCCCGGTCATTCCCCTGCCCGAACCGGATAAGGGTGGCCTCGCCGGATCCAGGCAGGTTCAGCCACCGTTCGCACCGACGAGGGCCGCCGGGACAAGCCGTTCCTGGAAGGCGCGCTGGAAGGCGTTGAGTGGTGCCTTCCAGCGCGTGGTCCATCGCTTGCGGCCCTTGCCGGTCGGGTCTCACTCAGTGCCGGTGGCCTGGTTTCGCGCGGCGACGAGCCGTGCCTCCGTCCTGTTCAGGAGCGTGTCCAGCACGATCGGATAGGCACTGAGATTCATCCGGTCCGCCAGCAGGTGTGCGGTGGCGGCAATGTGCGGATGAGTTTCGGAGGGCAGCCGGGCATAGGTGGAGGTCCACATTTCCTCGTCCGCCTCCCTGACCTCGTCCTTGATGGCCAGTGCACCTGCGTCCAGGGCGGCGAAGGCCAAGGTCAGGTCGATGAATGCGTGGTATACGCCGACGGTGTCCGCGTCGCCGAAGCCCGCGCCACGAAGGATGCCGAGGATCGTCTCGTCCACCTCGATCTCCCGGGGGCGGCCGGTGACGCGGCTGGCAGTCAGCAGGGCGGCATGGGGGTGGGAGAGGTAGGAGGCGTGGATGGCCAGGCCCAGGGCGCGCAGGTCGGCGCGCCACTTCCCGGTGGCCGTCCAGCTGTCCAGGGCGCACCCCATCAGTTCCTCGCCGATGGCCCGGGTCAGGTCGTCCAGGCCGGCGAAGTACCGGTAGAGGGTGCTCGGGTCGGCGCCGAGAGCGGTGCCCAGACGGCGAGCGGTCAGGCCGGCACTCCCGTGCTCGCGCAGCATCCGCAGCGCTGTGTGCACGATCAGCTTCTCCGACAGTACGGTGCCCTGCCGGGTCGGCCGTCGCCTGCGTCGTTCCGCCTCCGGAACCACCTTCTTGGGCATCGTGCCCTCCCTCGGAGCTCCCTTATGCCAACGTCGTAGACCTTAACTGTCGGGTTCGTGTTGCATCGAGGCGTCCCGGGCGTTCGCCGGGACTGCCTCGAAGAAATGGTGTGTGACATGCGTGTACTTCTCGTGGGTGCGGGCGGCGTCGGAACCGCCGTCACCCGTATCGCCGCCCGGCGAGACTTCCTGACCCACATGGTCGTCGCCGATTACGACCTGACCCGCGCCGAGGCGGCCGTGGCCGCGCTCGACGACCAGGAGAGCCGGTTCAGCGCGCTCCGCCTGGACGCCTCCGACGAGGCGGCGGTCCGTCGTCTCCTCGTCGAAGAAGGCTGCGACGTGCTGCTGAACGCGACCGACCCGCGGTTCGTGATGCCGCTGTTCAACGCGGCACTGGCCGCCGGCGCGCACTACGTCGACATGGCGATGTCGCTGTCCGTGCCACACCCGGCCGCCCCCTACGAACAGTGCGGGGTGAAGCTCGGCGACGAGCAGTTCGCCCTGGCCGAGGCATGGGGGAGCGCCGACCGCCTGGCTCTGGTCGGCATGGGCGTGGAGCCGGGCCTGTCGGACGTGTTCGCCCGGTACGCGGCCGATGAACTCTTCGACGAGATCGAGGAGATCGGCGTCCGTGACGGCGCGAACCTCACCGTCGAGGGCTACGACTTCGCGCCCTCCTTCAGCATCTGGACCACCATCGAGGAGTGCCTCAACCCGCCCGTCGTCTACGAGAAGGGCCGCGGCTGGTTCACCACGGCACCCTTCAGCGAGCCGGAGGTCTTCGACTTCCCCGAAGGCATCGGCCCGGTGGAGTGCGTGAACGTCGAGCACGAAGAGGTACTCCTCATGCCCCGCTGGCTGGACGCGCGCCGCGTGACGTTCAAGTACGGCCTCGGCGACGACTTCATCGCCAAGCTCAAGACCCTCCACGACCTGGGGCTCGACTCCACGGCGAAGGTCACCGTCCCGGGCGCGGACGGTCCGGTCCAGGTCTCCCCGCGCGACGTGGTCGCCGCGTGTCTGCCCGACCCGGCCACGCTGGGCGACCGCATGAAGGGAAAGACCTGCGCGGGCACCTGGGTCAAGGGGGACAAAGGATGGTGTCGCACGCGAGGTGTACCTGTACCACGTCGTCGACAACGAGTGGACGATGCGCGAGTACGGCTCCCAGGCCGTGGTCTGGCAGACCGCCCTCAACCCGGTGATCGCCCTCGAACTGATCGCGGACGGTACGTGGAAGGCAAGCGGCGTCCTCGGCCCCGAGGCACTGCCGCCCCGGCCGTTCCTCGACCTGCTCGGCGCCTACGGGGCTCCGTGGGGGCTGCGCGAGGGGCACTGACCCGCCCGTTCCCACAGCGAAGCGCCGCCACAGCGCGACGCCCGGGCGGCTATTGCCGGGCGACATATCGGCCCGGGGCCAGGTGCTTTCTTCCACGGCGTTCGACGAGGGTGACGTGGATGGGCTGACAACGGAGGACCACCGGGGCTTCTCGGACGAGGAGGCCCCGGCGGTTCATGGCGTTGAGCAGCTCCGCATGTTTCCTCAGGAACTCTGCCCGGGCACCGAGAGAACGCAGCGTCCCTGAGCATGGTCAGACCCTCGTGTGACTGGCCTGCCTGCGGATCGTTTCGGCGGACGTGGGGGGCGCGTGATCAACAGCACCCTCTTCTGGTTGAGGACCGGCATCCCGTAGGGGGGCGGGGCCAGTGCTGCGATCATCGTGACAAAGAGGGAAGGCGCGTCCGAGGGGGAGCAGGATGATTTCCGAGCCGGAGATGGCGGGGGATTTCGATGGGGTTGAAACCCGCGAGGTGCTGGGCGACTTCGACCGGGAGTTCGTGGGGAAACGTCGGCCGCGAAGGCCGTGGCTGTGGGCGCTGGGCGGGATGGTCATGGCGTCGGTCCTCTGGGCGGCGGCGCTGTTCCTGTACGGATTAGGCGATCGGAAGCCGGACATGCATGGGTACCAGCTGGACCAGGACCCTTGCCCATCTCTACAGCTGAAGTCGATCGGCGACGCGATCGCACCGAGAGAGCCCACCACCAAGGTCGAATCACGGCTGTTGAACCATGCCGTCCTCGACCAGATCCAGTGCTTCGTTCCTCTTCGGTCTCGGGCCGGGGCGGAGCGGCCCGGAAACGGCTGGTCCATCGACTACACCGTCGGAATCACGGTGGCACTCCACAAGAAGACCGACCCCGGCGCCGAATTCGAGGCGCGGCGACGAGTGACCGATCTCGGCGTTGATCCTGAAGCGAAGCTGGAGACGGTTCCGAACCTTGGCGACAAGGCGTATCTGCTGACCCGGGACGACGGCAACGCGGAGCTGCGGGTGCTGGAGGGCGGAGCGGTCCTCGCGCTGAGTCTCTCCGCCTTCACTCAGTACCAGGGCGACGATTACAACGAGGACGAGCCCGGTGATGAGCCGGACATCCCTGACCTGTCGCCCTACCAATCGGCCATGATCAGCGACATGCGTGACCTGATGTCAAGCCTCAAGCAGTGAGCTTGAGATCCCATCCGGCACCGCGACAACGCGTATGCGCGTGCGGCCCGGATGAAGGGCGGCGCCGACGGGCGCCGGCGCCGTTCATCTCTGCGCCGGCGACCCGTGGAGCCTGTGGTCCTTGACTTCTCAGACAGCTGCGGCGAGAAGTGCCGGCACTCGGCCACGCGAGATCGGCCGCACCGGCTCCCTGTGCGCGGCGGGAGTTTCTGCGTCCTTCAGTAGTTCGAGCAGGGTGCTGCGGGCCCGGGCCACACGTGAGCGGACGGTGCCGACAGGGCAACCCATGGCTGCCGCGGTCTCCGCGTAGGGGAGTCCCAGGAGTTGGGTGAGCAGGAACGATTCACGGCGTTCTGCCGGGAGGTTCACCAGGAGTTCGGCGAGTGCGATTCCGTCTTCGAAGCCGGGCAGGTCGCGTGGCTGTGTCCGCTCGGCGGCGGACTGCCAGTCGTCCCGGTCCGCGATTCTGGGTCGAGCGGCGGCATGACGGAGGCTGTCCACGACGGTACGGCGGGCGATCGAGAGTAGCCAGGTACGAGCGGATGAGCGTCCCTCGAACCGATGAAGGCTGCCGAGTGCGCGCAAGAACGTGTCCTGAGTGAGATCATCGGCCGCTTGGGGATCGGCGCTGAGGTGGGCCACGTAGCGCCAGACGTCGCGGTGCAGGGCGCGTACGAACCGGTCGACGGCGTCGGGGGAGCCGTCGCGCGCAGCCAGCGCCAGTCGTGTCACCGGTTCGTCGGCGCTATGGGTATGACGTGATGTGCCGTCGCCGGCTGTGGCGTTGTGTGGCGGCAGGGCAGGGGGCATCGCCTGATGTCCTTCCGGGATCCGGTTCCGCGCGTGCGCGGGCCGGTGAGATGTACGGCACCGCCCGTGGGCGATGCCGAGTCCCGAGGCGTGCGGTGAAGGACACCGGCACGTCGGGAATTCAGCTGTCAGATGACAGCGATCCCGGACGGTGGACCTCGCGAGGTGAGGGCGTGGATGAGGAAGAGTTGCCGCGGTCTGCGGGCTCCGTAGTCGCGGCGAGCACGGATGCGTGGCCGGTCAATTGGTGTGGGAAGGCGGAAGAGCAGGTGCAGTGGGGCGGTGACCCACCCGGCGAAGGTGCGCAGCAGACGGAAGGCGGCTCGTTCTCCGCAGGCGAGCCAGAGGCCGCACAGCAGGGCTGCCAGCAGGTGGGCTGCCAGCATCCCGGCCGGCGACATGCCTCCCATGTAGTGCCCTGTGGGCATGACCGTCGAGGGGTCGGTCATCGTGTGCATGCCGGCATGGGCGTGCTGCATCCCACCCGGCATGGTCATGTCCGTGGTGCCCGGCGGTGGCTGGTGCAGGCGGCTGCCGAGCCCGGCGTCGGTGACGATGCGTACCGCTTCCGACTCCGAGATCGAGGTGGAGCTTGTCGGACCGCAGAGCAGAGACCGGGCCCATTGCTGGGCGAAGGACGGAGCGTCGGCCACGGAGGGGAGAACCGCTGTCTGAGCCAGTGAGAATCCGGTGTGCAGTGCGGCCTGGGCGGCAACCATCATCGAGGTCACCGCGAGAACGCCGCGCTCACTTCCACTGAGGAACCAGGCCGTGGCGGCAGTCGCCGCGAAGGCGGCGGCCACGGCCCACCAGGGGACGGCCGTTCCCGACATGAGGACGTGGCCGAGGGCAGCGAGCAGCACGCAGGTCGCTGCGAACACCGCAGCGCGTACCGCGCGACAACATCGGCCTGGAGTCATGGCGGGCCCATCCTTGCATTCCTCCCCCGGTCGCCACGGGTGGGTAGGCAAAGTGCGGGTGGCGGCGCTCAACCTGACGCTTGTGGCGCACGTCACATGAATCGCAGGGAACTCCAGTGCCGTGCGGTCCGACTCCTGACCTGGCGACAAGGTGAACCAGCAGCGCGGGACGGAGACACCGGTGCGGACAGGACGGGGAACATCGGCGGCCCCGGCGGCAGGCGCTGACAGACCGTTGACGGCGCTGCTCACCTGCGCCATGGCATTTTCGATGCTGCAGCTCTTCCTCCTGGGAACCCTCAGCCCGTACCTTGTCGACGAACTGGGGATTTCGCCCTCGGTGCTCGGCCTGACGACGACGATCGGCTTCGGGACCGCGGCGGTTCTTTCCCCAGTGGGCGGGCGCATCGTGGACCGGGTCGGCCCCAGGCGGTCACTCGTTGCCCTGCTGCTCGTGTCCGCCGGTGCCCTCGCCCTGATCGCCGCGGCGCCCGGCACGGGGTTTCTCCTCGGCGCCGTTGCACTCGGGGGTCTGCCGCAGGCGTTGGCCAACCCGGCTACGAACAAGGCGATCCTGACTGCCGTTGCGCCGGCCCGGCGGGGTTCGGTGACCGGAATGAAACAGTCGGGCGTGCAATTCGGGGCGTTCGTCGCCGGGCTGCCCCTGGCCGCGCTGGCCTCAGGGGTGGGTTGGCGTAGTGCGCTGTGGACGGCTTCCGGCACCGCTTTGGCCGTGGCTGTGTGGGCCATGCGTGCGCTGCCCTCCGATCCACCGGCAAAGGGGGCGCCGCTCCGCACCTCGCTGGTGCCGCAGGGTGCCATTGCATGGCTGGCAGGATTCTCGTTGCTGCTGGGCTGTGGCATTGCTTCGGTCAACACTTATCTGGCGCTCTTCGGCGCCCAGGAACTCGGAATGAGTCCCTCGACGGGCGGTGCACTGGTGGCCGTACTGGGCGTGGCAGGGATTGCCGGCCGGGTGGCCTGGTCGAAGGCCGCCCGGCCCGGGCGGGCCGAGTGGCTGCCGGGGTGGCTGGCGGCCGGTGCGATCGGAGCTGCCCTCTTGCTGGCCGGTGCGCTGCTCGTTCACCCGCTGGCGTGGGTGGCGGCGACAGCCGTCGGTGTGTTCGCCGTGTCGGGCAATGCCGTCTCCATGGTGCTGGTGATGCAGCGCGCCGCCCCCGGCCGTGCGGGGCAGGAATCGGCACTCGTCTCCGCCGGGTTCTTCGCCGGTTTCGCCATAGGCCCACCGGTCTTCGGCGTGCTCGCGCAAGCCGGCCACTACGGGCCCGGGTGGCTGCTGGTGGCTGCGGAGTTCGCGGCGGCCTGCGCTGTCGCTTTCGTATGGGCGGCGCAGGAGCGCAGGCAGCGCACGGCGGTTCAGGCGTGACGGTGGTGGGGGACTGGCCCGAACGCGCCCTCGCGGACATCCTGCACCGGGTAGACGTCACCCGAGCCGAAGTCGGCGCAAGGTTCCCGCTGTTCGCCGATCCGGATACGGGCCGCTGGGAAACGACCGGTCGCGGATCGTGGACCGGCGGATTCTGGGCGGGTCTGCTGTGGCTGCGGGCCCGGTACACCGGTCACGAGGCCGACAGGGCCGTGGCCTCGGCTTGCACGGCACGGCTGGCGGGATGGGTGGAGGCCGATACTGTCGCCCGCGGTCTGATCCTCTGGTACGGAACCGCCCTGGCCGTCAACGACCGGTCGGCGCAAGAGCTGCGTAACCGGGCTGCCCGTGCCTGCCTGGCCGCGCTGGAGCCCGAACTGGGCCTGGTTCCCCGGGGATCCGCGTTCGGTCGTCCCAGACTGCTGGCCCGTGTGGACGGAGTTCCCGGCACGGTGCCGCTGCTGGCTTCGGCGGGCGTCGAGGGCGCCGCGGCAGCCGCGTCCCATCTCCACCGGCATATCGATCTCTGCCGCGTCGATGGTTCTGTTGTGCCCGCCCTGAGGTTCGAGCCGGGCACGGGCTGGCAGCCGTGCGACGACCCACCGCCAGGTTGGAGCCGGGGGCGGCCGTGGCTCCTGCTGGCCGTGGCCGACGCCCTGCATCAGCCCAGGACCACGCAGTGGAACCACCAGCGGCTGGAAGCGACGGCTGCAGGACTGGTCGCCGCCCGGACCGGGCTGCCACGGTGGGGTGTTCCGCCGGCTGACGAGGGGCAACCGGACGGCCCGCAGGACACCTCGGCTGCCGCGATCACAGCGGTAGCGCTGCTGAAGCTCGCGCGCGTCCCGGGGCCCCGGGCAGCGGAGTACTCCTCCCGTGCACTCGCGATTCTGGACCACCTCGTGGCCTCGCACCTCACCGGGCCGACCGGCGCTCGCCCCGCCGGGATACTGCTGAACGGCTGCTACGACGCCGGACGCTCGGTCGCCGTGCGCCACGAACTCATCTGGGGTGACTTCTTCCTGGCTCTTGGACTGGCAGCACTCACCGGACTGATCGACATCCGTACGGTGTAGAAATGGCCGCTCAGGTGTCGTGGCCGCGCAGCACGCGGCGTGCGACGGACGTGATGTGCAGCTCGTCCGGGCCGTCCAGGATCCGGGCGGCGCGGCCGGTACGGAAAAGCGCGGGTAGAGGAGTGTCGGGTCCCAGGCCGGCCGCGCCGTGCACCTGAATGGCCGCGTCCGTCACCTGCTGGAGCATGCGGGCGGCGGCGACCTTGGCCAGGCCCACCTCGACGTGCGCGTCCAGTCCGGCATCGATCCGGGCCACGGCCTCGTGGACCAGAGGACGGGTCGTACGCAGCGCAAGCAGCGACTCGAAGACATGCTGCTGCACGAGCTGATGACCGCCGAGCGGACCACGGGAGCCGGCACGGTCGTTGACGCGCTCACACATCAAGTCGAAGGCCCGCTGCGCCTGACCGATCCAGCGCAGGCACCGCAGAGTACGGCCGAGCTGGAGCCGTTCCCCGGCAATGGCCAGAGCACTGCCCCGCCCGCCGATGAGATGGTCGCCGGGGACACGGACACCGTTCAGTTCGACCTCCCACTGGCCACCCGCGCCAAGGACAGGCAGCTCGCGTACGACGCGGCAGCCGGGCGCGCCGGCCGGCACCAGAAACAGCGAGAGCCCGCCGCGGTCCGCGGGTGCCCCGTCGGTGCGGGCCAGGACGGTCACCAGGTCGGCGCCGGCGGCTCCGGAGGTGAACCACTTGCGGCCACTGACCCTCCAGCTCCCGTCCGCTTCCTGTACGGCGCGGGTACGGGTCATGGAGGGGTCGGTACCCGGGACGTCCGGTTCGGTCATTGCGTAGCAGGCACGGAGTTCCCCGGCGGTGAGTCGTTTCGGATACTCCTCGCGTATGCGCGCGCTGCCGTGGCGGTGCAGCATCAGCACGTCCAGCAGCGATGCCGACCCCAGGGCGGCAGGTCCGTGGTCGCTTGCTCCTTCCACCTCGGCCACCTGGGCGTACTCGGTCAGGGAGAGTCCCTGACCGCCCAGCTCGGCGGGCAACGGGAGGGCCCATAGACCCTGATTGTGGGCTTGGCCCTGCAGGTCGCGCATGGTGGCGGAGGAGGCCGGTTCGCCGGCGTCCAGGACTCTTTCGTACGGCATTACCCGCTCGCGTATGAAGCGGTCGACCTGCCGCCTCAACTCAGCTGCTGCGCCTGCACCTTCAGAGACTCGGTCTCGGCTCTCCACCACTTTCCTCCAGTCTGCCGGGAACCCGTGGGAGCGACAGCCCGACTGCCTCTCCACGGAACTGGTCGGGCGCGAAGGTGCCCTGGTTCCCGTGTTGAGGACATCCCCGGCCCCGGCCATCGCCGGGCGAGGAGAGGAGAGGCATGGCGTCACCAGTCACCACGCAGACGGTCCGCCCGCTGGACGGGCTTGACCTGGACACCTCGGGGCCGCCCGAGCTGACCTGCCGTGCGGCGCAGCACCTGCGGCTCCTGGGGGCCCGCACCCGCTCGGAACCGGCCTCGCCGCAACCCGTGACAACTGCGCAGATAGCGCTGACCGGACGGGGAATTCTGCCCATCGAAGCCGAGGTGAACTGGGCGGATCCGGAGAGTGGGATCACCGACGAGGTCACCGTCCAGGCCGCTACCGGGATCATGGCCGTGCACGGGCGACGTGACGGCGGGCCGCGGGGCCTGGCCGTCGACTACGCCACCACCGCCGCCTCCGTTCTCGCGGTCCAGGGAATGCTGGCAGGGCTCTTGGGCCAGGCCCGCGGGGGAACCACCGCACGCGTCAGCACAAGCGTCGACCGGGCCGGACTGCTGACCGTCTCCCAGTACCTCGCCGCCGCCGGAGCCGACGAGGGTGAGATCGCCGAACTCGCGCCGGGGGGACCGCCCTTCACCGACACGGCCGGCACACTCTTCGAGCTGGAGACTTTGGACCCGGCGGCCTGGGCTGCGTTCTGGCGGGCCCTGGAAGCACCCCCCGAGGCGATACGGGCCGGCTGGCGGCCCTTCCAATTCCGGTACGCCACAGCCTGCGCTCCCTTCCCGCAGGCACTGCATACGACGACGCGCGCCCACCCCTGGCAGCGCATCCTCCAGGCGGCAGCGGTCTCCGGCGCAGAGGTCTGCCCGCTGGGATCCCTGGCCGGACGGGCAGCAGAACACGACGGTGCACCGCCCTGGTCACTCACCTCCCACAGCCCCGGCCACCGTGCCCCCACCGTTCTCCCGCCGGCCGAACGGCCGCTGGCAGGGCTGACCGTGCTGGAGGCCGGCCGCCGTATCCAGGCACCGCTCACCGCTCACCTCCTGGGACTGCTCGGCGCCGAAGTGATCCGGATCGAGCCGCCGGGCGGGGATCCGCTGCGCGGCATGCCACCGGCCTGCTCCGGCATCTCCGCCCGCTGGCTCGCGCTCAACCGCGGCAAGCAGGCCGTGGAGGTCGACATCAAGGCCGAGACCGACCGGCGCCGGCTGCGGGAGATGGCGGCAGAGGCCGATGTCTTCCTCCACAACTGGGCCCCGGGAAAAGCCGCCCAGCTCGGTCTCGACGCCGACCACCTGGCCGCAGTGAACCCCGCACTGGTCTACGCGTACACCAGCGGATGGGCCGACCGGATCCCCGGCGCCCCGATGGGGACCGACTTCATGGTCCAGGCACGCACCGGAGTCGGAGAAGCGGTACACCCGGCAGGCGAAGCGCCGGCGCCGTCCCTGATGACCCTCCTGGACGTCCTGGGCGGGCTCCTGGGAACAGAGGCCGTCCTCGCGGGCCTGCTGCTGCGCGAACGCAACAGACAGGGCGTCCGGGTCGACTCCTCGCTGCTGGGAGCAGCCGATGTCCTCATCGCCCCCGCCCTGCGCCGGGCCGCAACGGGAGGGACCGCTAGAAAGCCGGCCGGGTTCCGTCACCCGCTGCGCACCGCGGACGGCTGGGTCGCTCCCACCGATGCCTCCGCAGAAGCAGCTCGTGCTTACGACCTGAGCGGACTGTCCACCCACAACGCCCTGACACAGCTGCGCACGCACGGACTGCCCGCCACCGCGGTCACCACCGACCTGGCCGCCCTGCCTCATGATCCGCGCTTCGCCGACTCGATCAGCCGCGACGCGCACGGTGCCCCCACTGTTCCCGACCCCTGGAGCTTCACGTGACCGTCGCCCTCCACGACCTGCTGCCCGCTGACCTCCGCCGCTCCTGGGTCATCGACGGGACCTGCCCCGACCTCGACCTCTACAGCCTCTTCCGCGCCCGGCAGATCGCGGACCTCCACCGCACAGCGATCCTTGATGCCAAAGGCAAACTCTGTTACACCGCCCTCGACCGTAAGGTGCGATGTCTGGCCACCGGTCTGAGAGACCTCGGCATACGCCAGGGCGACGTGGTCGGTGTTCAGCTGCCCAACGGCCGCAACGCCGTCATCGCCGATCTCGCCCTGGCCGCCCTCGGCGCGGTGGCGCTGCCCTTCCCGGTAGGCCGCGGCAGCCTGGAAGCCGAATGCCTGCTCCGCC
This sequence comes from Streptomyces sp. Ncost-T10-10d, assembly GCF_900091955.1. Taxonomy (GTDB): domain Bacteria; phylum Actinomycetota; class Actinomycetes; order Streptomycetales; family Streptomycetaceae; genus Streptomyces. The sequence goes on along the minus strand of NZ_FMDF01000109.1, from coordinate 101,826 downwards.
GCGCGGAGGCCGTCGCCGTCATCGCCGCCATCGATGACCGGGGCAACCACCACGCGGCCGACCTCCAGGCGTTGGCCCCGGCGCTTCCCTCCCTGCGCCACGTCATCGCCGCCGGCCCCGGCGACACACCCGAAGGAACGACTCCGCTCTCGCAGCTGCTGTGCTCCGACCCCAGTGGATTCGTTCCGGCACGGCCGGACCCCGACAGCGCCGCCCGCATCCTCGTCTCCTCCGGCTCCGAGGCCGAGCCGAAGATGGTCGCCTACTCCCACAACGCGCTGGCCGGCGGTCGCGGTAACTTCCTCGCCTCGCTCATCCCCGACCGGACTCCGCCCCGCTGCCTGTTCCTCGTGCCGCTTGCCTCAGCCTTCGGCTCCAACGGCACGGCCGTAACCCTCGCCCGGCATGGCGGGACTCTCATCCTCTTGGACCACTTCACGCCGGAGGCCGCGCTCGACGCCGTACGCGAACACCGGCCCACCCACATCCTGGGCGTTCCCACCATGGTGCGTATGATGCTCGGCCGCCCCGACACCACAGGCGGGAAGCTGCCCGCCCCAACGGCTCTGATCCTGGGTGGCTCCGCGCTGGACGAGACCACGGCGGAACTCGCCGCGAGTGTATTCGGCTGTCCTGTCGTCAACCTTTACGGATCGGCCGACGGCGTCAACTGCCACACAGGACTGACCAGTTCCACTCCGGACGCGGACGACCGGGGGGGCGTGGCCGGGCGCCCCGACTCGCGGGTGGCCGACATACGCATCACCGACACCGGGACGCATGAAGAGCTGCCGGACGGCGAGATCGGGGAGATCGTGGCGCGGGGCCCCATGACCCCCATGTGTTACGTCGCCTCCCCGGAGCTGGACGCCCGCTACCGTACTCCCGACGGGTGGGTGCGCACCGGGGACCTCGGGTTCCTCGACGGCGACGGCGTCCTGCACATCGTCGGACGCCTCAAGGACGTCGTCATCCGCGGCGGCGCCAACATCAGCCCCGCCGAGGTCGAAAGGGAACTCGCCGCCCACCCCTTCGTACGTGATGTCGTGTGCGTCGGGATCCCGGATGCGTTGATGGGGGAGCGGCTGGCGGCGTGCGTCGTGTCCCGCGCCACGGAGCCCCTGACGCTGCGGATGCTGTGCGAGCACCTGACCGAACGGGGACTGGAACAACGCAAGCACCCCGAGCGCCTCCTGGTCGTGGACGAACTCCCCCTCACCCCTGCGGGCAAGCCCGACCGGGCGGTACTGCGGGACCGTATGACCGAGATCAACCGCCCCCGCGTGAAGAAGGAAGGCCCCCTCGCGCAGGCAGGCTGAACAGTGCCACAGCCGTGGGACCGGGACACTCAGCCGCCCGGTGACTCCTTCTCGGCACATGCACGAGCGAACGTGGGGGCGGCCCGGCGCTCCGGACTGCCCCCACGCGGTGCTTCAGGACGCGGGCATGGCCTCCTTCAGCGCGGTTGCTGCGTTGCGGTATACGGGCAACAGGTCGAGGTCATCCCCTGGGTAGTTGACGATCTCGACCTGCTGGGCGCCGGAGCCGGGCAGAACCGTGCCGGTCGACATGTGGGCGTTGTCCAGGACGAGGGCGGGCTTCTCCTTGCCCAGCTTCGCCAGCTGGGCAGGGGTGACGGCTTCGGGCCCGTAGGTGCCGACCAGGTTCGCGCCCGCCAGCTTTGCGGCCCAGGTGGTGAAGACCTGGCTGACGACCACCGGGCTCTTCCCGCCCGGCCACTGCGCCTTGAGATCCTTGGACAACTTGGCGTACTCGCCGGCGAAGGCCGCCGTCCACTTCGCTGCGGCGTCCTCGGTGCCGAACAACTTGCCCAGCTCGGCCACCTCGGCGTCGACCTTGTCCGCGTCGTTGTCGAGGTTCACCTCGACCAGTTCGGCCTCGGAACCGGCGGCCTCCTTGATCTTCCCGGCGTACGGCTCGAAGGGGGCGTAGAGCACGAAGTCGGCACCGGCTACGGCCGCGAGGTCGGAGGGCTTCGGGTCGTAGTCGGGTGCGTGCTGCACGGACTGGGGGACGATGACCTGCACGTTCTCGGCGCCGGCAGCTTTCGCAAGGGCCCCTTCCCAGGTCGTGGTGACGACCACCACCGGCTTCCCGTCGTGCTCGCGCTTGTCGCCGCCGCCACCGGCGGACGACGAGCCGTTTTCACAGCCGGTCACCAGGGCCAGTGCAGCACTCAGTGCGAGGAGGGAAGTGGTACGGCCGCGGGTGTGCGCCATGAGGCGATTCTCCGTTCGGGTATGAGATGGACGGCGAGGACGGCGGCCCCCGCAGTGAGGACGAGGACCGGCCCGGGGGGCCAGTCCAGCCACAGTGCGGTGAGGAACCCGGTCAGGTTCACGACGATGCCGATGGCAATGGCCCAGTGAGTGATCGACTTCAGCGAGGTGCCCAGGCGGCGCGCGGCGAGAGCCGGCAGGAGAGTGAGGGCGTCGACCAGTAGTGCCCCCGTGAGCTTGATCGCGCCTGCGACGGCGACCGCGACCAGCACCAGCAGTACGAGGGTCAGCGCGCGCACGGCAACGCCTGAGCACTGGGCGAGCTCCCGGTCGTACAACAGCAGAGCGATATCACGGCGCCGCCACAGGAACAGGCCCATGACGACGACGGCGAGCACGCCGAGCACGACCAGGTCGGCGGTCCCGACGGACAGAATCGATCCCCAGAGCAGGGCGAACGCGCCAGAGGCATTGATCCCTGAAACAGCGAGCACCAACAACGCTGCCGCGATCGCGATGCTCATGAGCAGCCCCATCGCTCCGGACAACCCGTCGGGCGTACGGGCGAGAGGAGCGACGGCGGCCCCGGACAGGGCACACGCCACAAGCGCGCACAGCATGGGGTCGAGGCCGGTCACGATGCCGACCGCGATGCCGAGCAACGCGACGTGCATCATCGCGAACCGCACCGGCATGATGTCGAGACCCACGATGACCACACCGACCACCGGCAGGCCGATAGCAGCGAGCAGCAGCGCGAATCCCGCCCTTTGCACGGGGAGCAGTTGGAGAAGTTCACCGAGATCGGCGGTCGCGAGCGTCACCGGACCTCCCGAAGACGGCCTGCAGCCATTTCCAGCAACCGGTCGCAGCGTTCCGCCAGCGCCCGGTCGTGCGTCACCACGACGAGGGTCACCGGCAAGGAGGTGAGGACGTCGGCCGCTTCCTCCTGGCCCCCGAAGTCAAGAGCGGCGGTGGGCTCGTCGGCCAGCAGCACCTGCGCCCCGGCTGCGACACAGCCGATGGCCCGGGCGAGATGCATCCGCTGCAACTGCCCGCCGGACAGGGTGTGCAGAGGCCGTTCGGTCAGCGCCCCGACACCGAGCTGTGCCGCTGCCGAGGCCGCCTTCGTGTGAGCGCTGCTGCTGGCCAGCAGCTCGGTCCCGAGAAGAGGGAAGCGGCCTGCCGCCGGCTTCTGCGGAATCCAGGCGCAGACACGGCGGCGCCACGCCCACTCGGCGGGCGAGCGGGTGCCTCGCCCGCCGACCAGGATCGATCCCGTCACCTGTCGGTGCAGACCGAGCACCGCACGCAGCAGTGTCGTCTTACCCGAGCCGTTGGTTCCGGTCAGTGCCACCCGTTCACCGGCGGCGATCTCCAGATTCACGTCGGCGACGGCCTCCAGTCGGCCATGTCGGCAGGCCACCTCCCGCATACGCACATCCAGCCCACCCATCACACGCCCTTCCATCGTCAGCCACTGCCATACGGATCGGGTGGCTGGTCAACTTCCCAGCCCCCGGCAGTAGTCGGATGACGGACGGATCCAGTTCCCAGGAGACGAATGCCGCTCGCGGTCCGGTCCGCGGGAGCCGGTTCTGCGGTGGGGCGTACGGAGAGGCGGAAGTCATGGCTGATCCTGGTTCCATGGAGCCTGTGGCAACGTTCTGCGGTAACTGCAACTGCGGTTGCCCTCAGCTGTTCGTCGCTGAGACCGCTCCTGCCGAACGCGGCATCGTGATCAACGACGACTTCGCACAGCAGGCCCGGATGAGCGCCGGCCAGGTCGGCTCCCTCGTCGAGGACGCCGAGGCGGCAAGCCGGACTTCGTTGTTGCGGGTGAAGTGATCCCGGTCAGAGGCTGATTCAGCTACCGGGACGGACAACGACTGCCAGGGTCTCGACCGGATCGCTGTGGCGGAAGTGCAGGACGAAGGGAAGCATGTCGCCCACTTGCCGGCGGCCCTTCACCTTCACCATCACGTCCACCGTGCTTGCCGACATGGCCAGGGTCTCTCCCGCCGGCAGACCGACTGAGCTGACCATGCGCATGGAGCCCGCACCGCTGTCGTGACGTACGTGCCGGCTGAGCATGGCGCTGTCTGCGGCCGCGGAAGTGACGGAGACGAGCCGGTCGTCGGCTCCGCCGCTGTTGGTGATCCGGAAGAACGCTGCGGTGCCCACGTTGCCGCTGTAGGGCAGGAAGACCCGCCCGTGGCCGATCTCCAGTCGCGGTGGGGTCCCGGCGGCCCCCGATGCGGTCCAAGCGGTCAATCCGCCCAGGGCCACCGCGAAGGCTGCCAAGGGGGCGACCACGGCGAGCAGCCCGTCGTACAGGCGACGGCGCGTCGGAATCCAGCCTTCGGCAGCGGTCCGTCGCGCGGGGTCCGTCACAGCGGCATCCTTCCTCGGTGGCGCGAAGGCCGCGACGCGGGGCGGCGTGCGGGCGACGGTTGCCAGGCCCGCAGGCGCAGGCTGTTGCCCACCACCAGGAGCGAACTGACGGACATGGCTGCGGCAGCGAACATCGGGTTGAGCCATCCGGTCGCGGCCAGTGGCACGGTGACCGCGTTGTAACCGAACGCCCACATCAGATTGATGCGGATCGTCCCCAGCGTGCGACGCGCGAGGCGGACGGCGTCGGTGACTGCCTCGATGTCACCGCGAACCAGCGTCACATCCGCGGTGCCGATCGCCACATCCGTTCCGGTACCCATGGCGATTCCGAGATCCGCGCCGGCCAGGGCGGCGGCGTCGTTCACACCGTCACCGATCACGGCGACCCGGCGGCCCTCACTTCTCAACTGGCTCACCAGATCCCTTTTCCTCTCGGGGCTGCATCGGGCGTGTACCTGGATGATGCCGAGTTCACCGGCTACGGCGTGGGCGGTGAACTCGTTGTCGCCGGTGGCAAGAACCGGTTCCACGCCCAGGCGCCTGAGCTTGTGCACGGCCCGGTAACTCCCCGGCCGCAGCACATCCCCGACCGCGATGAGAGCCTCGTCGACGCCGTCCACGCGCACCAGGACCGGGGTGTGCGCGGCCGCTTCGGCTTCGGCCAAAGCCCGCGTCAGGGTCTCTGGAAGGTCACCTTGCGCGGCGCACACCTCCACCTGACGGCCCTCGACACAACCCGCGATGCCCACCCCGGGTGTCGCCCTGAAGACGGAGACGTCCGGCAGGGGGCGCTCGGGCAGTGCGCGTCGCGCGTACGCGGTGACCGCTCGACCCACCGGGTGCTCCGATCCCTGCTCGGCCGCACCTGCCAACCGCAGCACGGCCTCCCGCCCGATTCCCTCCGCTGCTACGGTGATGTGGGAGACGGCCATGTGACCGCTGGTGAGGGTGCCGGTCTTGTCCAGCACGACCGTGTCGATGTGGCGCAGCGTCTCCAGGGCCTGCGGCCCGTTCACCAGAACCCCGAGTTGAGCACCTCGGCCGGTGGCGGCGAGAAGGGCGGTCGGGGTGGCCAGCCCCAGTGCGCAAGGGCAGGCGACGACCAGGATCGCCACGCACGCGGTGATGGCCGTCTGCGGGTCTGCTCCAGCACCGAGCCAGAACCCGAGGACGGTGACGGCCAGCGCCAGTACAGCCGGTACGAAAACGCCGGCCACCAGGTCCGTCAGACGCTGAGCACGGGCCTTCCCCGCCTGAGCTTCGGTGACCATGCGCGTGATCCGGGCAAGCCGGGTGTCCGCGCCGACCGCCGTGGCACGTACGAGCAGCATGCCGCCGGCGTTGACAGCGGCCCCGACCACGGCCTGGCCCGGGCCGACTTCGGCCGGGTCGCTTTCCCCGGTGACCAGAGACAGATCAAGAGCCGAGCTGCCGGAGACCACCACTCCGTCGGTGGCGACCCGCTCCCCGGGCCGGACGACGAACTCCTGCCCGACGCGGAGCTGTTCGACAGGAATCCTTCGCTCCTGGCCGCTGTCCCGCAGGGTCACGTCCTTGGCGGCCAGACCGGCCAGCGAGCGCAGAGCCTCACCTGTGCCGTGCCGGGCACGCGCTTCGAGAAACCGGCCGGTGAGGACGAACAGCGGAACCGCGACAGCGGCTTCCAGATAGACGTGCGCAATGCCTCCGCCGACGGAGGGAAGCAGAGTGAACGGCATGCGCATGTCCGCGGCGCCCGCCCCGCCGAGGAACAGGGCGTACACCGACCAGGCGAAAGACGAGATGACGCCGAGCGAAACGAGAGTGTCCATGGTGGCGGACGACTGGCGAAGCCCGCGCAACGCGCGCAGGTGGAAGGGCCAGGCGCTCCACAGCACCACCGGAGCGGACAGAGTGAAGCACAGCCACTGCCAGTTGCGGAACTGCAGGGAGGACACCATGGAAAGCACCACCACGGGGACGGCGAGCAGGGCGGTGATCACGAGCCGATTGCGTTCCGACGTGGTCTCGTCCCGTGTCCGATCCGACTGACCGGCCGCTTCGAGGGGTTCGGGCGCCGAGGGGAGTTCGGCTGTGTAGCCCGCGCGTTCGACAACGGCCACGAGAGCCTCCGCTGTGACCTCAGGGGGGTGGCTCACTCTCGCCTGTCCGGTGGCGAGGTTGACCGTGGCGGTCACCCTGTCGAGCCTGGCCAAGCGCTTCTCCACGCGATTCACACAGGCCGCGCAGGTCATACCGCCGACGACCAGGTCGGTGGTCGTCGGCACGCTCTCCGACTGTGCTGCCGTCATCCTGCATCACTTGAGTGCATGTCACCCATGTCACCGCCGTGCGGATCGGACTGGCCGTCGCCACCGCCACCTGTACCGGTGGAGTGCATCCCGGGTGCTACCGGGCCGACGGCATCACCGATCCTGTACGAGACGGCGAACATCGACACAAGCAGCACAAGGAATCCGATCAGCCCGGGGGGCGGCAACCACCGGGGGAAACCCGCAACGGGTCGTGGGGATCGTTGCTGTATGTGCATCGCCGCTCCAGGTAGGGACTCACGCTGAAGGCGCAGCGCGGGGACAGAGAAACGCCAGAGGGTCCGGCAGTCGGTGCCGCTCGGCCCACGGCTCTCATGCTGGCACCGACAGAGCATCAGCAATCCCTCTACAGGCGTCTGTTCACGCGTGACTCTTCTCGCGGCATTTCTTCGGAACTCAACCCATGGTTGCCACGACTTCCTCAGGACGGATCGCAGGGCGGAGGTGTCGATGGTGAGCGGGGTGCCGAGTTTCTCGGGGAAGGCGCTGATCTCGCGGCCGCTTGCGATGGCGGGGAAGCCGTTCACCCGTCCGGTGACCGGAGCGGAGATCGCCCACAACATGACCCACGGACACCGGCTCGATCGGTTTTGCGGCGTGTGGGCCGCTTGGGTCGCCCAGCGCCGGCATGACGAGATCGTGGGGCACCGACCCGCCGCCACCTCGCCGCCGAACTGTTCCAGGCGCCATCGCCCCGGCCCCGCTCGGCTGTTACAAGACAGCGACAGAGTTCCGATGAACGTCTGCCTCCTCTGTGTCGTCGTTTCTAGTGACCATGCCAATCGGCACTTAGGTGCTCTTTGGTGCGAAAGATTGTTCCCACCCTGGAAAGGGGCAGATCTGTGATGGTCTCAAAGCGGCGCTCCCTGCGCATTGCCGTCGTCGGTGTTCTCGGCGCGGCCTCCCTCGCCCTCGCGGGCACCGCGATGGCAGCAACCCCGGCGGCGCACACCGCAACCCCGGCCGTCGTCGCGCAGAAGGCCGTACCCGCGAAGGCCGGCATCACGGCCAAGCCGTCGGTGTCCTCCGTCCGCGCCTGGCAGTTGTTCCGGGTCACGGGCCAGACCACTGGTCTCAAGGCGGGCAGCAAGGTGACCCTTCAGCAGAAGCAGCACGGCAAGTGGGTCAGCCTGCCCGCATCCACGGGCATCTCGCGGAACGGCTCCTACTCGCTCGGCGTCAAGCTCGGGCTGAAGGGCAAGAACGACCTGCGCATGGTCAGCGGCACCACGGTCTCGCCGGTCTTCAACGTGACGGTCCGCTGAGACGCGCTGCCACCGCGACAGAAATGGGGTGTCGGCACCGGGGCGGTCTCATCTGCCCCGGTGTCGCCGAAGTATTTCGCCGGGGGAGACGTGCTGGTGATGAACCGTTTCCAATTCGTCGCGAACACCAGCGCCGCTTCGGCGTGAAGCGGCTGTGCGTTCCCCGGCATCGCCCGCGCGAGTTTCTGCTGCCGCGTAGGACCGCAGCCGATCGGGCGGCCCGGCAGGCGGCCGATGCCAGGCTCGACGCCCGCGTACGCAAGATGCACCAGGACACGAACGGCACCTACGGCGTCCCCAGGACCACCGCTGAACTGCGTGAGACGGGCGAGTCGGTCAACGGACAAGAGGGTCGCCCGCATCATGCGCCAGGGCGGCCTGGCCGGGCTGCGGCTGCGGCTGCGCAGGAAACACCGGACCACCAGCGTGGACCCGGCCGCCACGAAGGCAGCCGACCGCATCACGCGTGACTTCACCGCAGCGGCGGTAAACACGAAGTACGTCGGCGACATCACTCACCTGACACTGACCGGCGGACAGTTCCTGTATCCGGCCACGGTTATCGATCTTGCCTTCCGGCGCCTGGCAGGCCTCGGTGACGAACTCGGTACGCGTGTGGTCGGCGATCGCCGCGCCGACGACGGCGGCAGCCGCCCGAACGGTGTACGCCGTGCACCGGGGTGGCGGAGCAGAGGGCCAGGGGGAGGGAGGGACCGTCGGGCGGGGCGGCGTGTGCCGTGCCAGTGGATGCCGGGGCGACATTGGTTACGAAGCCGCCGCGGTCCTCACCATTCATCGGCGGCCGGAGGAGCCCGCGGGGCCAGTCGTCAGGCGACGTTGGTGTCCCGCTCCATCGCCACGACGCGGTTCTTCAGTCGGTAGAGGCCGGCCTGGCAGGAAACGTGCCGAGCAGTGCGGTGGCGGATTCCTCGGCCAGATCCTCGGCAAATGCGGGGAGGGGAGTTCCGGCCCGCAGATGGCGGCGTACCAGCGCCAGAGGCAGGTCGACCAGGGCGAGAGCGACACACTCGGTGGCCTGGGGGCCCTCGGCGCCCAGAGCCACGGCGACGGAGGCGAGGGCGGTGCGCACGCGCTGGTTGCCGCAGTCCGCACGGTGGAGGTGTTCCTCGGCCCAGTTGGAGCGCCCGAAGTCCTCGGCGCCGTAGAGGAGCAGAGCGGCTTCCTCGGGGTGGGCGCGGCTCCAGGCGACAACGTGGCGGGCCGCCGCGGGCCCGGCGCGCCGCGCGTCGACATCCGCTTCGAGGATCTTGAAGTAACCCTCCTGGAAGCTCTCGACCGTCCGCAACCACACTTCGGCGAGCAGGGCCGTTCGCCCGGCGAATCGGTGGTAGACCGAACCGCTCGGGGCTCCCACCTCCTTGGCCACCGCGGACATGGTCACCCCGGCCGGGCCCAGGGCGGCGGCCTGTCGCACGGCGGCGTCGAGGAGCTGGTTCATATCGAAGCGTGGTGGTCTCGCCATGTAATAGAGAGTATCCTCCACAATATTAGAGACCACCCTCTATAACCGGCTCGGGGAGGACGCATGGGCGTCTACAACGTTCACGAACGCCTGCTGGCCAGGAAGGAGAGCGAGGTGGGAACGCTGATCGACACCCTCGCCGGCACCGATGACAAACTGTGGGCGCGAGAGCAATGGCCCCCCATGGAGTTCGATCGCCCTCTGACGGCCGGGGCAGCCGGCGGGCACGGCCCCATCCGCTACACCGTCACTGCCTACGTCCCCTCCACCTGGGTGCGCCTTACTTTCAGCGGGCCACGCGGATTCCACGGATTCCACGAATACACCGTCCTGGCCGCCGACAAGGAGCACACACTGCTGCGCCACACCCTCGCCATGAACGTTCGCGGCCCGGCCCGGCTCACCTGGCCACTCATCTGGCGGCCACTCCACGACGCATGCCTGGAGGACAGCCTGGACCGCGCGGAACTCGTCTGCACCGGAACGGTGGCACGACCGGCCCGCTGGGGCCGATACGTGCGACTGCTGCGCAACCTCGCACGCTGACTGCCGAGCGCGGAACGTGACACGCGCCGGGGCGGCGGCGGAAGAGCAGCCGTTGCCGCCACGCCGTGGCCCGGCAGAAGGCACCGCGGTCGCGACCGCACGGGCGCGGGTCGCCGAGGAGGGCCGGTCGCCATCGGCTCAGGCGCGCGACCCCTCACCAGGAGGGTCCGGCCGGTCGGAGGCAGTCGGACCCCCGGTGCGCAGCCGCCGCGGGGCCGGCCGATCCGGGCGGCGGCCCGGACGAGCCGCGGCTCGGCCAGGAGCGTGTCGGTACGGGGGACGGCGCTGCGCCGGTCGGCGTTCTCCTGCGGGCTCGTGGCGGCTCAGCCGATGATCAGGGTGTGTTCGCGGGCGGGGACGAGTTCCCCGATGACCGGGGCGCCCGGGATCTCACCGGCAACGAGCAGACCGCCGGAGGTCTGCGCGTCGGCGAGCAGGAGACGTTCGGTCTCGGGTACGTCGCCCCAGGCGGTGTGCGGGTCTGTCCAGGCGAGATTTCGGCGCGTGCCGTTGCTCACGAACCCCGCCCGGGCCGCTTCCCTGGCTCCGTCGAGATAGGGAACGGCCGAAGGGTCCAGGACGGCGCTGACGTTGCTGGCCCGGGCCATCTTGTGGAGGTGGCCGAGCAGTCCGAACCCGGTGACGTCGGTGGCACAGGTGATGCCTGCGGCGAGCGCGGCCTGCGAGGCCCCATGGTTGAGACGCGTCATGGCGTCGATGGCCTGGGGGAAGGTTTCGCCGGTGGCCTTGTGACGGGTGTTCAGTACGCCGATGCCCAGCGGCTTGGTCAGCGAGAGCGGGACGCCGGGCCGACCGGTGTCATTGCGCAGCAGACGCCCCGGTTCGGCGAGTCCTGTCACGGCCAGACCGTACTTGGGCTCGGCGTCGTCGACGCTGTGGCCGCCGGCGAGGTGGCAGCCCGCCTCACGGGCCGTATCCATGCCACCGCGCAGAACCTCTGCTGAGAGCTCCAGCGGAAGAACGTCGCGGGGCCAGGCCAGCAGGTTCACCGCGAGGAGCGGGGTGCCGCCCATCGCATACACGTCGGACAGGGCGTTCGCCGCGGCGATGCGCCCCCAGTCGTACGCGCTGTCGACTACCGGGGTGAAGAAGTCGGTGGTGAGGATCAGAGCCGATTCCCCGGCCAGACGCACCACGGCTCCGTCGTCCCCGGTGTCGAGGCCGACCAGCAACTCGTGTGCGGATCGGACGGGTTGGGTGCGGGCAAGGGACGCTACCGCATCCTCCAGCTCGCCGGGCGGGATCTTGCAGGCGCAGCCACCGCCCCGTGCGTACTGCGTCAGCCGCACCTGCTCGGGGGCGAAGGCGTGCGACGGCTGCTGCGTGAGTGTCATGTCATCCGGTTCGTTCGTGGTGAGCGGCTCGGTGCGGTGGGGGAGACCGGCCGGTACGGCGACGCGGTCGAGTCCGCGGCGGCGGTCCGGAGCCCTGAACGGGCTGCTGTGCTGCGGCTTTTTGCTCTAGGGTGTGTGGCGGAGGCGTCAGGGTTCCTGGTGGGCCTCCCCGCCTTCAAAGCGGGAGGGACGGGGCATCCCCGTCCGGCGGGTTCGATTCCCGTCCGCCTCCGCCACACGTCCGGCCGGGCCGGGATCAGCTACCGAGCAGCGTTCCCGGCCCGGACCGTGCTGCCCGGACCCTCACGACACTGTCGGGGCCGGCCCATACGTGCACGGCGGAAATGGTCCGGCGCACGGAGCCGGTGTCGACGGTCTCGACGGCGGAGTCCAGATCGACCTCAGGGCGCCGCAGATGCACGGCGAACACGTCCTCCGGGGTGCCTTCGGCCGCGATACCCATGGCGACGTAGACGTTCTTGGTGCCATCGGAATTGCTCTTGATGAACGCGTACCCCCGGTCTGTCGGGGTGTGGTTTCTCATGACGGATTTCCTTTCCCAGTCGTGGACACGGAACCGGCGGCGAACAGCGGTTCGCCGCCGGTGGCGGGCGCGCCGAACATGACGTGCTTCCAGTCGCCCGCGTACGGGTACACACCGCACGCCGTACGGATCCCCGTGCGCGCGGGCATCCGGGAGGCCACGATGTGGTGGCCGACTCTTCCCATGGAGTAGACGCTGTCCAGGTCCTGCCACAGCGAGATGCTCAGCACGGTCCTGCGGCGCCACTGGACGAGTGTCGTGCCGCCCAGGAATCCCTCGGCGGCCCGACGCACCTCCCGCTTGACCTTGACGTGCAGCGTGAGCACGAGCAACAGCCTGAACAGGCTCTGGCATTCGAACCTGGTGACGAATATCTGGCCTCTCGGGTCACCGGCCCGTTCACCGGAGTTGTTCACACCGCCCCTTCCCCCGTCACCACGTTCCCGCCGCCGTCAGCACGCCGACGACCACCAGGAGGGCTCCCGCCGTCCGCCGCATCGGTACGAACCACGGCTGCAGACGATCGCCGAACTCCGAAAGGGGAACGAAGTTCCAGGTGACGCTGCGCAAGGCGATCGTGAGCACGCCGACCACCGCCATGCCGACGAGGTAGAGCCAGGAGAACGAGGGGTGGAGCAGCAGCGCCGCGGCCAGCGCCGCCCAGGTGAGCGACGTGGACTTCTGGGTGGTGAACAGCAACGCGAGGTCGAAACCCCACGTAAGGCCCAGCATCCCCGGTGGGTGGGTGCGCACCAGCGACTGCGGGACCTGTCGCCAGATGTGCGGAGTGCGGTTCAGCAGGTCCGCCACTCCGAGGGCCACCGCCACCACCGCCATGACGACCTGCAGCCCCGTATGCGGGACGAGCAGCGTCAGGCCGGCGCCGATGACGTAGACCACCAGACTCATCAGTGTTGCGGCGATCACTTCTCCTGCGAACAGACCGGTCAGGAAACGCGTTCCCTCGGATCTGCTGCGGGTCAGCATGGGACCGGCGACCCCGGCCATGGACTGGCCTCAAGGGCTGAAGACCTGCAGGACCGCCGCCATGCCGGCGATCGCCAACCACGTCACCACGTGTGCTCCTCGTTCAGTTGTACTGGCAGCGGTAGGCGGACTGTGCGTTGCCGGCCGTCTCACAGCAGTAGCAGTGCAGGTAACCGCCGCTGGACGTGCAGCCCCAGATGTATGCGGCCCTGGACGAGCAACTGTTGTAGTCGGACAGGTAGCCGGACGTGCCCGGCGGGTGTGCGAGGTTGCAGCAGTCGGCGTTGCCGGCGTGCGCCGTGGACGAGCTGGCGAACACCGCCGCCGAGGCCATCAGACCGCTCGCTCCGATACCGCCCAGCACACGCCGTCGACCCACTCGGGCCTTCTCCCCGCCACTGTGGGCGTCACGCGATCTCTTCCTGAAAACGGTCATGCCATTTCCTCCCTGGCTGTTCCGATCTGGATGCGTTCCAGAAGTGGGCTGACCTTGCTGAACGCGAAGGCCTCGGTGAGTACGCCCCCGTTGAACACCAGGGCGGACGGGCTCTTGCCGACACCGAAGTTCTCCGCCACCCAGACGCCACCCGCGTCGATCGCGTAGGTGCCCGGGGGAAGCGCGTGGTCCGCGGCGAACTTCTCGCCCTCCTCGGCACTCGCGCACGTGACCACGGTGCCGACGGGCCTCCGGGCCACGAGTTCAGGGTGGCGGCCGATCTCGTCGGCCACCGTGGCACACGTCGCGCACACGGTGCTCAGCACCAGGAGCGCGGAGCGCCGGGCATGGACCAAGTCCGACAGCGGCTCGGGCCATTGATCGGCTTCCGCGCCGGGCCGGTATTCCTCCAGGGCGACGATCCGGCCGTCCTCGGAATCGGGGACACGGGAACTGAGTTCGCCCATCATCGCGAACAGCAGGACTACCGCGGCGGTCAGTATCAGCAGTGCGAACGCCATAGCGACCATCATGATGCGGATTCCCATCGCCGGAAGAAATTCTTTACCACGACCCAGCCAGTTCGGCGTTGCGAGAAGATCACCCAACCACTGGAAAGGATCGTCACCAAAAGCACGGTGGAAGTCAGGACGTATGTGTCGAGGTGTGAGGAGCCGAGTGCGTGAGCGATCCCCGCCGCAACGAAGAATGCCCCGGTGGCCGTGTTCACCCTGCCCAGCGGCCGATCCGAGTCGGTTCCGAAACAGCCGCAGGGCTGCTTGCTTCCGCGTATGGACCCGGCTGTTCCCAGTGCGGCGAAGCACAGGCCGAGCACCGCGACCATGGCGCTCGCGGCCCAGCGCAGAGCCGGCACCAGGAGTGCGACGGCGGTGAATGTCTCCACTGCCGAAACGGCGCGGATGAATACCGGCGAGAAGACACTTCGTCCGCCGATGGCCTCATTCACGGCCTCGGACGCCACACCGGGTGCTACGGCCTTGGCGGCGGCGGAACGCAGGAGCACGGTCGCTATGACCGCGTCCGTGAACGACGAGACAGGCAGCAATGTGTGCACACCTTTCGAGGCGCAAACGGGTCGGACCACCCCGCCGTCATGCACGCCCACGGCAACAGCACCGAGTCCGCGCCTGATCGACGCCGACATGCTGGCCCGCACGACCAACAGCTCTCCAACAGAACGCCAACCCCCCTCGCCCGTCCAGGAGAACCGGGGACACGACGAAGCCCCACGGCAGAAGGCCGACGCGGGGCTACGATGCAGCTCACGCGGCCGGAGCGACGCGGGTCCGGCAGGCCGGACGGGCTCAACACAGGGGGAACAACGTGAGATTCGGACTCCTCGGTCCGCTGACGGTCCACGACGAGGACGGGGTCGACCGGACACCCGGATCCGTCAAGGCCCGGACACTCCTGGCCGTCCTGTTGCTCGCGCCCAACCGTGTCGTCTCCCACGACCGCCTCGAATCCGCCCTGTGGGGTGAGCGGCCACCGGCCACCGCCCGGGCCTCCCTGCACAACCATCTGAGCCGTCTGCGCCGCGCGCTGGGGGAGGAGAGCCGGATCCAGGCCCCGCGCAACGGATTCCTCCTCCACGTCCGCGAGGGCGAACTGGACACCGACGTCTTCAACCGGAGACTTGAGGCGGCGCGCACCTCACGCCTGGAGAGCGACTGGGAGAGTGTCGTCCGCGAGACCGGGGCCGCCCTCGGTCTCTGGCGTGGCAGCCCTCTGAGCGACCTGCCCGCAGCGGCGGAGAAAGTCTACGCCCATGTCGACGAGTGGCAGGAGGCCCGGCTGCAAGCCCTGGAGTGGCGCAACCATGCGGAACTGCAGCGCGGCCGGCATGACGGCCTGCTGCCCGAACTGCGGCGTCTGGCAGCCGAATTTCCGCTCCGGGAGCCCTTCCACACCCAGCTCATGCTCGTCCTCCACCGCACCGGCCAGCAGGCCGGAGCCCTGGACGTGTACCACCGACTGCGCCGCACCCTGGTCGAAGACCTGGGGGTCGAGCCGGGCCCCGAAGCCCGCGCGGCCTACCAGTACATCCTCGACGACACCGACCGCACCCCGCACCAGCCCCCGGCGGACGGCGCGTCCGACACCCCGACCGTCCCTACCGAACTGCCCAGAGACATCGCATCCTTCACCGGCCGGGACGACGAACTCCGCCTTCTGACAGCCGCGGTACGCGGCCGCACCCAGGAGCCCTCGGGCGTGATCAACATCCACGCCATCGACGGCATGCCCGGAGTGGGCAAGACAGCATTCGCCGTCCACGCGGCCCACCACCTGAGCGAGGACTTCCCCGACGGTCAGATCTTCCTCCCGCTGCACGCGCACACACCGGGCACGCCCCCCGTCGATCCGGCCGACGCCCTGACCACCCTGTTGCGCGCCATCGGTGTGGACCCACAGCGCATCCCGGCCGGCCTGGAGGCCCGCGCCGGACTGTGGCGCAGCGATCTGGCCGGCCGGCGGATGCTCATCCTGCTCGACGACGCCCACAGCAGTGAACAGGTCGAATCTCTCCTTCCCGGCACCGGCCCCTCCCTCGTTCTGATCACCAGCCGCCGAAGGCTCACCGCCCTCGACGACGTCGTGCCGCTCACCCTGGAGGTCCTGGAGCCGGAACGCGCGGTCCAGCTCCTTGTCGCGAAGGCCGCACGAGCCGACCTCGACGCCACCGACCTCCCGGTCGCCGAACTCGGCCGGCTGTGCGGCTACCTTCCTCTGGCCCTCCAGCTCACCGCCGCACGCCTGCGCCACCACCCCACCTGGACGGCCGCCGACGTCGTGGCCGACCTGAACGACCCGGACGGACAACTGAGCGGACTCTCCACCGAACACACCTCGGTCGCGGCCGCGTTTCAGCTCTCCTACCGAGACCTGCCGGCCGACCGGCAAACGCTGTTCCGGTACCTCGGGATGCAGCCGGGGCCCGACTTCGACGCCTACGCGGCCGCCGCACTCCAGGACACCGGAGTGTCCGACGCCCGCCGCATGCTCGAAGAACTCGAGGACCATCACCTCATCGAGGAAACGACCCGGGGCCGCTACCGCATGCACGACCTCGTCCGCGAGTACGCCCGTACCCTCGCCCGTGAAGCCGGAACCCATGCCGTACAAGCCGCAGTGGAGCGGCAGTTGGACTACTACCTCCACGCCGCGACCCGGGCCGACCACTTCTTCGACCGCTACAACGGCCCCGCGCCCCGGTACACGACCGGACGGCGACCGCAGATGCCCGAGATGCCGGACGCGGACTGCGCGACCGCCTGGATGCGCGCCGAGCACGTCAATCTACAGGCGGCGGTCGAGTACGCGGCTCGCCACGGACACACTGCTCACGCCGTGTATCTTCCCGCCGCGATGAAGGAGTTCCTGCGCGTCCACGGGCACTGGAGCGAAGCCCTCGCCCTGCACGGGACCGCACTCCAATGCGCCCTCGACGTCGCGGATCTGCTCGGGCAGGCGACGGCGTTGCGGAACATGGCGGTGATCCATCGCGTGATGGGCCGATACGAACAGTCCGAGGCGAACCTCGTGCAGGCACTGGAGCGCATCGACGGGCTCCCGGACACCCATGAGCGGGCCATAGTCTTCAGCGATCTGGCGAGCGTCCTTCGTGTGACCGGGAGATACCAACAGGCCGACGAAACGTATCACCAGGCACTGCGGCTCTTCCGTGACGCGGACGACACCCGCGGTATGGCTCACGTGCTCGTCGACATCGGCCACGTACAGCAATTGACCGGTCGCTACTCCGAGGCTGCCGAGAGCCTCGAACAGGCGCTGGAACTGCATGGTGCTTCGGGTAACCGACTCGGCCGGGCGAATGCCCTCACGGCCCTCGGCGACCTGCACAAATCCGTCGGCCGCTATACCGGAGCCATCAACGCCCACCGCGAAGCCCTCGTGAGCTATCGCATACTCGACAATCGCTACGGCGAGGGCAATGCCCTCGCCGATCTCGGCGACGTACTGCGGCTGAGGGGGGAGTACGAGGAGGCCACCGAGTGCATCGAGCGGGCGCTCGACATGTTCCGCGCACTCGGCGCCAGGCTCGGGCAGGCGAACGCGCTCATGTATCTGGGCCGGGTCAAGTTCCGTACAGGGCAGCTCGAAGCGGCCGAGAAGGACTTCGACGAAGCGCTCACCATCTGCCACGAACTCGGCAGTCGTATGGGACGGGCTCACGTTCTCATGCATCTGGCCGAGACACAGGCCGCGAGCGGCGCATACGGTACCGCGTTGAAGAATGCCCGCACGAGCGTTGAGCTGTGCCGCGAGCTCAAGGACCGTGGAGGTGAGGCCGAAGCCCTCAACATTCTCGGTGCCGTGTCCCTCGGGAGCGACAGCACGACCCGCACCTCCGAGGCCCGTGACTGTTATGCGCAGGCGCTCGAACTGGCACGCGCCATCGAGTCGCCGTACGACGAAATGCTGGCCCTCGAAGGTCTTGACCGGAGCCGGTACGGTCACGGAACGGCGGGCAGCGGCACCGACTGGCTGTCGCTCGCCCTCGGGATCGCCCGACGGCTCGACGTACCCGATGCCGACCGTATCCAGGCGCGTCTCGGTACGAGGCCGGGGGCCGCCTCGCCTCCCCGTACCACCGCGACGACATGAGCGGTTCGTCCGCCGTCACGACACCCGTGTGACCGGGGCACCGGGCGTGCGATCCCGCCGTGGCGCGCGTCCACAGAATTGGTACCGGGGTGCGGACGGCCGCCACACCGGGCGGGTGCGGCGGCCGTGGGTGGGATCGGCCCGACGGTTCGAGTCAGCCGGCCCGGAGCAGGGTGTGCAGCTCGGCGGTGTCGATGATGTGGGCCCGTGAGGGGAAGACTTGATGGAGCAGGACGTCGTGGACTTCGGTGTCGGGGTCGGCGACGCCGTCGGACAGGACGTAGAGCTGGTAGTCGCGGTCGGCCGCGTCGATGACGGTGGACAGGACGACGCCGCTGGTACTGAGGCCGGAGACGACCAGAGTGGTGATGCCGCGCTCGCGCAGCTGCTGGTCGAGGTCGGTGGTGGAGATGCCGCCGTAGCGGATCTTGCGCACGATGATGTCGCCGCCCTGGGGAGTCAGGCGCTCGTGGATGGCAGCGGCAGGGTCCTCGTGGTGCATGACGCGGTGCTGGGCCAGCGGGGCGAAGGACTTGTTGGTGGCCGGGATCGCGTCCCAGTCGGCCTCGGTGAAGCCGACGCGGACGTAGGCGATCGTGCCGCCGTTGGCGCGAACGTCGGCGATGGCCCCTTCCACGCGGCCGAGCAGGGCTTCGCGGTCCCCGCCTTCGGGCAGAAGGGCCAGCATCGCGGGCTGGTAGTCCATGACGAGAAGAGCGGTGCGCGCGGGGTCGAGTGCGGGGGCAGTGCTCATGCGAGTGTTCTCCTTGCTCGGTGGTGTCCGGTCGGCGCGGACAGGAATCGGCGGACCGGCTGCGGCCGGCGGGCTTCAGTGGCGAGTTGCGGTGTGTCAGGTGTGGGTACGGGCCAGTTCCGGCTCGTGCAGTGGCGTGTGGTCGCGCCGGGGGAGCAGCAGCGGCGTCGCCAACAGGAGCACGCCGGCCAGGCCGATGGCCGTACGCGGGCCGAGCAGGCTGCCCAGCACGCCCCAGACGGCTGTCAGGAGCGCGGTCGTGGCCTTGTTCGTCACCGCCCATGCGGACAATGTGCGGGCGACCCGGTCGGTTGCGGTGCGCTCGAGGCGGTAAGTGGTGTAGACGGGGTTGAAGACCCCGCAGCAGAAGATGAGCCCGAGCTCGACGCCTATCACCAGCCACAGTCCGCCGGTGCCCGGCCCCAGGAAGGCCAGGCCGACGGGCCAGATCGCGCGCAGCGTCCCGGCCACGACCAGGACCCGGTGCTGGCCGAACCGGGTGACGAGCGGTCGGGCCAGCCGTGAACCGAGCAGTCCGCCGATCGAGGGCGCGGCGAAGACGAGGCCGTACTGCCACGGCGCGAACCCGAGTGGGCCGAGCATCAGGACGGCCAGCAGCGGCTGGGCGGCCATCACCAGGCCGTTGAACAAGGCGGTGTTGAAGAACAGCGGACGCAGCGTCGCGTCGGCGAGGATGTAGCGCCAACCGTCGAGCAGGTCCCCGGCCCGCATGCGTGCGGCCTCCCGGCGCTCGGGCCGCGGCTCGTGCCCGCCCGTCGCGCGGATGCCCAGGGCCGAGAGCAGGTAGCTGACCGCGTCGGCCACCAGCGTCGCCACCGGACCCAGGAGCCCGATCGCCGCGCCGCCCAGCGGCGGTCCGATGATCGTGGTCGTCCAGGTCGTGGACTCGAATCGGGCGTTGGCGACGAGCAGGTCCTCGGCCGGCAGCAGCGTCTTCAGGTACGCGCCGGAGGCGGCGCGGAAGGTGATGTCGGCCGCCGCGACGACGACCGAGACCAGCAGGAGCTGAAGGAAGGTGAGCACGCCGAGCGCGAACGCGGCGGGGATCGTCAGCAGCGCCGCGAACCGCACCAGGTCCATCGCGATCAGCACCGGCCGCTTGCGGCGGAACTCCACCCACGGGCCGAGCGGCACCGCCACGGCCGCACCCACCGCAGCCCCCACCGAGGAGAGCGCGGCGACCTCGGCCGGTCCGGCATGCAGCACCTGGATGGCGATCAGCGGGAACGCGCCGAAGGCGAGCCACGTGCCGAGCGCGCTGGTCCCGTACGCTCCCCAGAGCCACCCGAACTGCCGCCCCAGCCGATGCCCGAGCAGATGTCCCAGCCGGTGTTTGATCTTCATACCCGCCGCCCCTCGCCACTCACCTGTACAACCGATCCGCGATCGGACGTATCAAAGCGAGCACCACACCCGGGGATCAAACAACCGCAGGACCGCCCGGCCACAACCAACGGTTGTACCCATAGGGTGCCGGTATGGACCTCGACACCGTCCGGACCTTCGTCGCCGCCGCCGACGCGGGACAGTTCCAGGAGGCCGCCGCCGAGCTGGCGGTCACCCAGCAGGCCGTCTCCAAGCGCATCGCCGCGCTGGAGCGCAACCTCGGCGTGCGGCTGTTCACCCGCACTCCGCGCGGCGCCGAGCTCACCATCGACGGACAGGCGTTCCTGCCCCACGCGCGCGAGCTGCTGCGCGTCGCCGAGCGCTCGGTCGCGTCCGTACGCACCGGCCGCCGTCCGCTGCGCGTCGACGTGATCTCCTCACGCAGTGCGGCGTCGGGCCTGATGCGCGGCTTCCACCGCGCGCACCCCGAGATCGAACTCGACGTGGTATGGCTGTTCGACATCGAGACGGCCGTCGCCGCCATCCGGTCCGGTGCGATCGACGCGTCCTTCCGCGCCGTCGCCGTGCCCGGCCGGCCCCTTCCCGAGGACATCGAGTCCGTCCGGGTGCTCGACGAGCCGCTCCAGCTCCTCACCGGCCCCGCCCACGCGCTGGCGGGCGCCCGATCGGTGCCCCTCGCTCAGCTCGCCGGACACCGGATCTGGATGCCCGGCATCGTCCCCGGTACCGAGTGGGCCGCCTACTACGACGATCTCGTCGCCGAGTTCGGCCTCACCATCGAGGCGACCGGTCCCAACTTCGGCTCCGACGCGCTCCTCGACACCGTCGCCGACACTCCGGCCCTGGCCACCTTCATGGGCGGGCGGACCAGCCTCGTCTGGCCCGCCGACCACGGCCTGCGCCGCATTCCGGTGACCCACCCGGCGCCCGTCTACCCGCACTCGCTCCTCTGGCACCGCGACAACCCCCACCCAGCGCTGGCCATCCTCCGCGCCCACCTCGCCGCCACAGCGGCCGGCCACGACGCCGCCGGGACCTGGGTGCCGGGCTGGGTGATTCCGCACTGAACACCGCCTCGTCTTCGAGCCTCGTGGCCGGATCGACGAACGATGACTCGCGGGACCCGGAGCGGCGGCACCCATGGCCGGTGCCGTTCGAGTGCCGCGCCCGGGCGCCCTCAGCGCAGTGACTCGGGCAGCTCCTCCCGGTGGACGATGCCCAGGCGCTGCGTGGCGCGGGTCAGAGCCACGTACAGGTCGCTCGTCCCGTACCTGGCGGGCTCCACGACCAGCACATGGTCGAATTCGAGCCCCTTCGCCTGCCGGGGGTCGAGCAGAACCACCGTGTGGGTCAGATCGGGTTCGGTGCCGGCCCTGACTCCTTCCAGCGGAGCGGCGATCTCCTCGTGGAGCGCCCGCGGCGCGATCACCGCGAGGCGTCCCTCCTTGGGCATCAGCTCCGAGACCGCCTGCGCCACCGCCCCTGCCAGGTCCTCCCCGGCGTCCCGCGTCCACGGCACCTCGCCGGTGGACCGCACCGAGCCGGGCGGCTCGAAGGAGGGGTCGCCGGCGCGTACGACCCTGGCGGCCAGCTCCATGATCTCGGCGGGTGTGCGGTAGTTGACGTCGAGCCTGACGTGTTCGAAGCGGTCACCGACGTACGGCTCCAGGATCTTCTCCCATGAGCCGACACCTGCCTCCTCGGAGGTCTGCGCGGGGTCGCCGACCAGGGTCAGCGAGCGGTTCGGCGACCGGCGCATCAGCAGCCGCCACGCCATCGGCGACAACTCCTGCGCCTCGTCGACGATGATGTGCCCGAACGCCCAGGAGCGGTCGGCGGCGGCCCGCTCGGCCGCGCTGCGGTGATCGGCCTCCTCCTGCCGCTCCGCCATCCGCTCGGCGTCGACGATGTCGTGGGCGGCCAGGACCTCGGACTCCTCGTCCTCGAACTCGTACGTCTCCGAGCCCCTCGACAGCTCCAGAACGCCCTGCGCGTACGCGATCCGCTCCTGGCGCTCGGCCTCGGCCGCGGCCCGCTCGGCGCTGTCGTCGACCCCGAGGAGTTCGGCCGCCTCGTCGAGCAGCGGAACGTCGGCGGAGGTCCACCTTCCGCCGCCGGGTGCGCGCCGGATGGCTTCGGCGTCCTCGTCCGGTACGTACACGGGGTCGGCCAGGTAGTCGGTGAGAAATCCCTCGGGGGTGAGCGCGGGCCACAGCTCGTCGACCGCCGAGTGCATCGCCCTGCTGACGGCGACACCCTTGCCGAGCTGGGCGATGTCGTCGGGGCCCAGGAAATTGGGACCGCCGTACGGGTCGGCCCCGATGCGCTCCGTGAGCTGCGCGGTGAGGGCATCGATGATCCGGAACGCGAAATGCGGGCGGGCGAGATTGTGCGGCAGGCGGGTGTCGCGGGCCGCCTGGCGGGCCTCGTAGGCGATCTCCCAGTCGAGGAGGAGGTCCCCGTCGTCGTGCGGGATGACCAGCGGGGCGCCGGGCTCCGGCAGCCGCTGCCGGTCGCGCACAGCGAGCGCGAGCGCCTCGGCCATCGGCTCACCTCCCTTGACGGCGGCGGCACGGGGTGTGTCGCTGCCGTCGGCATGGACCCCGGGGAAGAGCTCGGCCTGCGTGGCGAGCAGGACACCGGTCTCGCCGAGCGCGGGCAGCACCTCACCGATGTAGCTCAGGAAGGCCGGGTTGGGGCCCACGATCAGGACGGCGCGCTTGGCGAGCAGCTCACGGTGCTCGTACAGCAGGAAGGCCGCCCGGTGCAGCGCCACCGCCGTCTTTCCGGTACCGGGACCGCCCTCGACGACGAGCACACCGCGGTGCGGGGCGCGAATGATGCGGTCCTGCTCCGCCTGGATGGTCCGTACGATGTCGCCCATGCGGCCGGTGCGGGCGGAGTTCACGGCGGCGAGCAGTACCGCGTCGCCGCTCGGGTCCTCGAAACCGGTGCGCTCGCGGTCCCCGACGTCGAGGATCTCGTCGTGCAGCTCGGTGACGACGCGGCCCTCGGTGGTGATGTGTCTGCGCCGGCGCAGGCCCATCGGCGTGTGCCCGGTGGCGAGATAGAAGGGGCGGGCGACCGGCGCACGCCAGTCGATCAGAAGGGGCGTATGCGCGGTGTCGTCCTCGCGGATTCCGATACGGCCGATATGGTGCGCGGTGCCGTCGGAGAGATCGATGCGGCCGAAACACAGCGAGCCGTCCACCGCATTCAGCGCGGCCAGCAGACCCGAGCGTTCGGCGACGAGCACGTCGCGTTCGAGACGGGCCTGCAGTCCGGTCCCGACCGGCGTCAGCGCGTCCTCGACGTGCTGCGCGGCGACTCCGCGCAGCACGTCGACACGGTCGTAGAGCCGGCCGATGAATTCCTGCTCCTTCTGCAATTCGGCACTTTCGCGAGTTGACAAAATGGCTCCCTGCCGGATATGGTGTCTTTAGTGGCCCCCATTATGGGGGTATTTCTGTGAGTGCACGGAAACGCTCAATATACCCGGGAAAATCCCCGGTCCGTAATTGCGGACCGGGGATTTCTTGTGCTGCCCGTACTGCGGGCCGCGCACCGGGGCGACCAGCGCGAGGCCGCGCGCCTCGGCGCGTGGCCCGGTGGGGGCGTGGAGCGGGTCGGTCCCACCGGTGCAGTTCGACCCGCACCGGATCGCGGGTCGCCACACAGCCCAGTGCCTCTCCGCCGTCCCGGCCCCGACCGTCGGCCACGGCCCCCGCGACGGGCGATGCGGTCCGCCATGTGGCGACAGTCCTCGGCGTTACCGGCCGAGCACGTTCGAGCTGCTCGCCTTGGTTTCGTCCGGCAGTGTGCGGGTCACAACCATCCGCAGCGCTGTGCCTGCAAGGCCATCTGGAACCGGTTCGCGGCGCCCAGCTGGGCCATCAGGATCTGCATGCGGCGAAACAGCGTGCGACGGCTGATTCCCAACTCGCGGGCGATGACGTCGTCGCTCGCGCCGCCCGCGAGGAGCCACAGCAGGCGGCGGTCGGCGGGGGGCAGGCCGCCCGGGCGGGTGGTGCGGCCGTGGAACGGCAGGGCATTCTGCCAGGACTGCTCGAACAGCGCCACGAGCGCCGAGAGCAGGCCGCACGGCTGCACGACCAGCGTGGTGTTGTGCACGTCGGCCTCTTTGATCGACAACGACACGAGCGCGTACGCCTCGTCGATGATCACCAGCTTGACCGGTACCGACGGCAGTACCCTGGCCTGTTCGCCGGCCTTGATGCACGGTTCGATGACGTCCTTCAGATGGCCCGGATGCTCCAGCGACTCCCGCGAGTACACGACTCGCTGTGTCACACCGCGGGCGAGCGTGGCCAGTGCGTCGTCCGTGGCCTCGGACAAGGGGAAGTAAGGCGGTGACTCGAACTGCCGGATCTGATCGCGGGCGCTCGCCCAGGCGTGACGAATCCTGGGGCCGACGGCGTCGCCGGTGACGACCTCGACGAGATGGTCGTTGTACGCGGCGAGCCGCTGCCGCCGGAACGACTCGAACGCGCCCCCGACGGTGATGCGCGATTCCTCGACCTCGGCCGCCCGATGCCGGGCGAGGATCTCCAGGCCCGCGGTGGGCGGAACGGGGGCCACCACGTCCCCGCCCTCCTCGGCGGCACTGGCCAGACCGGCGTCGATCAGCGCGCCGTAGGCCGTGGCGAGTTCCGCACCGCCCAGACCGGCCGCGGTTCCGATCGCACTCAGCGGAGCGGGGGCCAGCTCCAGCAGCGCCAGATAGACCTGGCCCGCCGCGTGATCGATTCCCAGAAGCCGAAGGGCCTCGCCGAGTTTCGCGTTCGTCATATGCCGATTATCGACGGCTCCTGCCGGGGCCATGGCCGATCTGTGCCAGTGGCAGTCTTCGGCACCGAGCACGCGCGCTGCGGGATACCGTCCGGGAGCCGCCATCGACCGGCGGCAGCGAGGGCGCCCCGGCCGCACCGGGAGGGAGCTCGGCCTTGTCCGTAGGGCCTCCTCTGCCCTCGCCGCTGAGGAACCCACCCAGAGGAAGGTGTATGACGTGGCGAAAGGCCGAAAGAACGGTCTCTACTCAGGGATCTCCGAGGAACTGTCCGCTCTGATGCGGACGGGGTGGGCGGACACCGAGCGGCACGACCTGCAGCTCGGCGAGCAGGCTCCGTACGCGGCCCGCCGCCGTGCCGCGCTCTCTGCACGCTTCCCCGGCGAACGCCTCGTGATCCCCGCGGGGAATCTCAAGGTCCGCTCGAACGACGACACCTACCCGTTCCGCCCGTACTCGGGCTACGTGCACATGACCGGAGACCAGGCCCGGGACGGCGCGCTCGTCCTCGAACCCCGTGCGGACGGCGGCCATGACGCCTACTGCTACCAGCTGCCGCGGGACAGCAGGGACAACGACGAGTTCTGGACCGGCGCCACGGCGGAGCTGTGGATGGGCCGACGCCGCTCCCTGGCCGAGTCGGAGATCGTGCTCGGCCTGTCCTGCCGCGACGTCCGTACGGCGGCCCGTGACCTGGCCGCCGCCTCCGGTGCGCCGACCCGGATCGTCCGCGGCATCGACCTGTCCCTGGAGGCCGCCGTCACCACCGACGAGGAGCGTGACGCCGAACTGGAAGAGGCACTCAGCGATCTCCGCCTCGTCAAGGACGACTGGGAGATCGCCGAGCTCCGCGAGGCCGTGGACTCCACCGTGCGCGGATTCAACGATGTGATCGGTGAGCTCTCCCGGGCGATCGCGTCGTCCGAGCGGTGGATCGAGGGCACGTTCTTCCGCCGCGCACGCCTCGAGGGCAACTCCGTCGGCTATGGCTCGATCTGCGCCGCGGGCGAGCACGCCACGATCATGCACTGGACGGACAACGACGGTCCGGTGCGCCCGGGGGACCTGCTCCTGCTCGACGCCGGCGTGGAGACGCACACCCTCTACACCGCCGACGTCACGCGCACGCTGCCGATCAGCGGGACCTTCACACCCCTGCAGCGCAAGGTCTACGACGCTGTGTACGAGGCCCAGGAAGCAGGCATGGCCGCCGTCAAGCCGGGCGCCGCGTACCGCGACTTCCACGAGGCGTCCCAGCGTCACCTGGCGGCCCGGCTGGTCGAGTGGGGCTTCATCGACGGCCCGGCCGACCGCGCGTACGAACTCGGCCTCCAACGCCGCTTCACCATGGCGGGCACCGGTCACATGCTCGGTCTGGACGTGCATGACTGCGCGCAGGCCCGGCACGAGGAGTACGTCGACGGCGTGCTGGAGCCGGGCATGGTGCTCACCGTCGAGCCCGGCCTGTACTTCCAGCCGGACGATCTCACCGTGCCCGAGGAGTGGCGCGGCATCGGCGTCCGGATCGAGGACGACCTGGTCGTCACCGACGACGGTCACGAGAATCTGTCGGCGGGCCTGCCGCGGTCGGCGGACGACATCGAGGCGTGGATGGCCCGGTTCGCGGGTTGAGTGCGTCGTAGAAGGGGCCCGGTGCCGGATCCCCCGGTTCGAACGGGTACCGACCGGCGGCGCCTGGGCCTGCCGCAGGGGCCCGGCCCGGAAAGTCGTCCTCGGAGGGCCTCGTCGCGACCGGCGAACCGGCCCGGGCCCACCGGGCCCCAGGTCAGACACGCAGCCGAACGTTTCCCTGCCGCCGCAGGACGGTCACTGGCCGGCCGCGTCGACAACCTGAGCAATCCGCTCGAAGGTGCCGTCCAGGGCCCGGCGGCGAACCGGCTGTGGAGCGTTGCCCACGGAGATGCCGCCTAGTACTAGACTTGTCCGGTCGATCATGTGACCACTCCGTGCCAGAGTCGTTCCTGTGGGCATGGGGCGGGTGATCTGCGTGATGCCGAGTGGGCACGGCTGCGGCCGTTCCTGCCCGTGAGCAACGGGCGTTGTGGCAGGTGGCGGGATCACCGGCAGGTGATCGACGGGATTCTGCACCGGGTGCGGACCGGGGTGCAGTGGCGTGATCTGCCCGAACGGTTCGGGCCGTGGAAGACCGTCTACGAACGCCATCGCCTGTGGTCGGCCGACGGCACCTGGGAACGTCTGCTCCAGCAGGTCCAGGCCGCGGCCGACGCCGCCGGAGAGATCGACTGGGACATCTCGGTCGACTCCACCATCGTCCGCGCGCATCAGCATGCAGCCGGTGCCCGCACCGACCCACCGCCAGCCCCGAGGTCAAAGGGGGCCGAAGGGATGGAACACCAGGACGAGACGCCGTGGCAGAGCCTTGTCGCCCGCCTGGTGGAGGTGGTGCTGGAAGCGAGGGCCTGGGCCGCTCGCGCGGCGGGTTCACCAGCAAGCTCCACCTGAGCGCAGATGGCCGCTGCCGCCCACTATCCCTAATCGTCACTCCAGGTCAGCGGGCGGACTGCACCCAGTTCAAGCCGGTCCTGGACAAGATCCGGGTGCCCAGACCTGGCCTGGGCCGGCCACGCAAGAAGCCCGACAGCCTCACAGCCGACAAGGCTTACAGCAACGGCCCCATCCGCGAGTACCTGCGACGATGGGGAATCCGCCACACCATCCCGGAGAAGGCCGACAGCCAGGCGGCCCGCATACGCAAGGGCTCACGCGATGGACGGCCGCTCGGCTTCGATGAGGACCGCTACAAGAAGCGCAACACCGTCGAACGGGCGATCAACCGCCTGAAGCAGTCCCGGGCCGTCGCCACGCGCTACGACAAACGCGGCTACGTCTTCCTCGGCACCGCCACCGCGGCGGCGGTCGCCATCTGGCTCCGCACATGAACTCCTACGCAACCCAGCAGTAGACGCCCTGGTCATGGCGCCGGGCGCTGCTGACGAGGCCAGCTAGATCACCCACGATCGCCTCGGCGATCTCGGTGTCGATGACCTCGCCATCCTCCGCACGCAGCTGAGCCCACGAGGCGGCGACGTCACGCAACCTGGAGGGCCCAGCGTCCGCGAGCGCAGTGGAAAGGCGAGGCGAGATCGCGAAGACGACGCATCCGTCGTTGTCCTGGTCAGCGACGATGCGAGGCTCACCGGCATCGACAAGTTCCTCAAAGCTGCCACCGGCCAGAAGGCATTCCCACTCAATCACCGCCTCTTCGGGATCGAAGTTGCCGAAGGAGAGCGACTCGAATGCCTGTCCCAGCCCGGTCCTGAGGGCCAGACCCGCTGACGTGTCGTCCGGCGCCACGAAGAACTTCACGATGATGCTCACCCGGGCATCATGCCCGCCAGCCCACGACCACGATCGGCCGGACAAGGCCTAGGCATCCGGCACAGGGACGCTTTGCCACGCCCCGGGCGCCTCCCCGTCCTGTGCCGCCAGTATGGCAGGCCAGTGCTCTTGGATGATCGCCTCGGCCTGGGCATCCTCGGCAGCGAACGGGCGGAGGTCATGGCGGGTGTAGGTCCGCCATTGGATGTTCCCCATTGACGCGCCCCGTTCCGGCAGCAGTACCTCGGTGCACCTATGCCTGTTCCAGGTAACCCGAACCCTGCGGCCTCGCGGACCATCCGCGAAGTCGTAGAGGGGCTCTGACTCCGTAAAGCGGACGAGTACCCGGCCCTGGACCCGAGAGACTTCCGACGCTGTGTTGTTGAAGTCCGCTGATCGGAATCTGACGGGCTCCGTGGGGTAGACCGCGACGCCCGCGAGCGCCAGGGCGAATACTGCGATGTCGTGGGCTTCGACATCCTTGATCCGCCGTCCGCCCTCCCCCCGCATGCGCCGCGCCATGGCTGCCATTGCCGATCGGGCCCGGTCGTAAATGACGTTGCCGATGACTCCTGAGACCGCGGCCTGGATGGACCACAGCGCAAGAGCTTCGGCGTTGGCCACGACTGCGATGTAGTCGATATCACCGGTGTGGTTGTCGTCGCTGCCCCAACTGGTGCCGTGGGCGTCCTGGACGATCTTGCCGCGAAAGTCCTCGTAGGCGACACGCTGCGTCACGTGGAGGAGTTGATCGATGTCGTCTACTGCCTCGGCGTGGCTCTCGGGATTCCCCTTCGACACGTCGCGCCCCCGTTCAACCGCCTGGATTCACCGTGGTGTTCACCCCGAGAGTCCCACGCCGATGGAAGGGATGCAGCACAAGTTCCGGACATGGCGGCCAGCGAGCGACCGGTTGCCCCTGGTCTACGGACTCAGCGCAGACGGGTAGGGCACGGCCCGTCTGCGCTCTCGTCCGGACTCCCCCCACCACCGCCCACACCGACGGCTTGCTCGGTACACACTCCGTGCGGGCCGGCCAGGAAAGCGAGGGCCGAGCAGGGGCGCGATGATGGCCACGATCGCGGAAGCTCAGAAGACCGCTGTCGGGTAAGTTGCCCGCGCAGCGTCGCACGGCGTGGCAGGGCGCGGCTGATGGACAGGCAGCGCGGGCGTCTGGAGCAGGTCGGCATCGTGCCACTTTCCCCGGGTGGGGCAGGAAGCGCCCGTGCTAAAGCGTGTTGCAGAAGGCTGTGGCTGGGCAGGCGGAGCCGGGTTCTGTGACGTTGTGGATCACGCGGCCAAGGCGTGGTTGTGGAGGGTGGCGACGGCTTGGACTGCGTAGTGGAGGCCGTTGCCGCGTTGCCGGCAGTCGCGGAGGATCTTGTAGTGCTTCATGCGGGCGAAGGCGTGTTCCACACGGGCCCTCACGCGTCGATGTTCGGCGTTGTCCGCTTCCCGGCCGGGCAGGAGCGGGCGGCCGGGTCGCTTCCGGTGCGGGATGACGAGGCCGTGTTGGTTGTCTGGCCGATCGTGGTCGTGGGCTGGCGGGCATGATGCCCGGGTGAGCATCATCGTGAAGTTCTTCGTGGCGCCGGACGACACGTCAGCGAGCCTTGCCCTCCGGACCGGACCGGGACTGACATTCGAGTCGCTCTCCTTCGGCAACTTCGATCCCGAAGAGGCGGTGATCGAGTGGAGGTCTTCCACGGGCCGAACCGTTCGGGCAGATCACGCCACTGCGCCCCGGTCCGCACCCGGTGCAGAATCCCGTCGATCACCTGCCGGTGATCCCGCCACTTGCCACAACGCCCGTTGCTGACCGGCAGAAACGGCCGCAGCCGTGCCCACTCGGCATCCGTTAGATCGCCCCGCCCCATGCTCACCTCAACGATTCGGGCACGGCGGCCGTCACGTGGGCAGCACGACACGTGCGCACTGGCCGTTCTCTGGCCTGGAGAGGAACACCCGGCGGCGTGGCAGCTCGATTTCCGCGACGACGACGGCGATCTCCTCTCCGACCTCGAAATCTTCTACCGGACTCGCCGCAGGGCGACCGTCGATCTCCCTGAAGGGGACCAGCCCGAAGATCCCGTCCCCGAGGTTGACGAAGATGCCGATGGGAACCACCTTCTCAACCGTCCCGCGGAGTTCCTGGCCCACCACCGTGCGGTCAGCGAAAACCTGGAGTGGATCGGGCTCCAGTGCCTTCAAAGACAATCTGGCCTCAGCGTTGTAGGTGTCGAACCCAATAAACTCGCACGAGACACGCTGCCCTACCTGAACAACATCGGTGGGATCACCGAAGCGCCGCCAGGACAGTTCGGGGACACCGAGGAACCCGACACCGGGCAGGGTGGGATGGCCAGGCCCGTCGTCCAGGGCCACGAAGACCCCGAACCGTTCGATCGCCGCGATGGTGCCGGACAGGATGTCGCCGCAGTGCAGGGACTCCAGGAACGCCCAGAGTTCCGGGCTCTCAGACTGCCAATCCATACCCGCAACCATGGCACACGGCGTCGTGTGCCAGCCATGTCCTCAAGCTGAAGCGACCGTCCGCAATCCCGCCATGTCTCAGCCGCCAGCACCTTGATCGCCCGGACAAGTCCTAGCTGCGGTGGTAGGCGGCGAGGAGGAAGAGCCAGATCTCGCTGACGGTCGGGAAGCAGGCGACCGCGTGCCGCAGTCGTTTGAGCGGGACCTCGCCGGCGACGGCGATGGTCGCGGAGTGGAGCAGTTCGCTGATTCCGTAACCGACGAAGGTCACCCCGAGCAGAACCTCCCGGTCGAGGTCGACCACCATCCGGGCGTGGCCCTGGTAGCCGTCGGCATAGAGGTTGGCGCCCTGAGCGGCGCTGAGGTCGAGGTCGACGACCTTGGCGCGGTGGCCGGCCCGGGCTGCCTCCTCGGCGGACAGGCCCACCGCGCCCGCCTCGGGGTCGGTGAAGAAGACCTGCGGCACGGCGTGCTGGTCGGCGGTGGTGGCGTGGTCGCCCCAGGGGGCGTCGTCCAGCGGGAGGCCTGCGGCCCGGGCGCCGATCGCGTCACCCGCTGTCCGGGCCTGGTACTTGCCCTGGTGGGTGAGGAGAGCGCGGTGGTTGACGTCACCGAGGGCGTACAACCAGTCGCCTTCGACGCCGCGGACCAGACAGGTTGTGTCCACGTCCAGCCAGGAACCTGGGGTGAGGCCGACCGTGTCCAGGCCGATGTCGTCGGTGTGGGGGGCGCGGCCGGTGGCGAACATGACTTCGTCGGCCTCCAGCTCACTGCCGTCGTCGAGGGTGAGGGTGACCGAGTCGGGGCGACGCAGGGCGGTCACCTGCACTCCGATCCGCACGTCCACGCCCGCCTGAGTCAGGCCGCGTGCGATGAGCTCGCCCGCGAACGGTTCCATCCGGGCCAGCAGGGAGCGGCGTGCGAGCAGCGTGACACGGGAGCCGAGGCCCTGCCAGAGGGTGGCCATTTCGACGCCGACCCCGCCGCCACCGACGATGGCGAGCCGGGCGGGGACGGTGCTGGAGTCGGTGCCGTGCCGGTTCGTCCAGGGGCGAGCCTCTTTGATGCCCGGGATGTCGGGCAGCGCCGGGCGGCTGCCGGTGGCGATGGCCACGGCGTGCCGCGCGGCGAGCGTCCTGCTTGCGCCGTCGTCCTGGGTGACCGTGACCCGGCGGGGGCCGTCGATCCGGCCTCGGCCGCGGAAGAGGTCGGCGCCGATGGACCTGACCCACTTGGCCTGTCCACTGTCGTCCCAGTCGGTGACGTAGTGGTTGCGGCGGGCGAAGACCCGGGTGGTGTCGAGCCGGCCGGTTACGGCCTGCCGGGCGCCGTCCACCCGCTGGGTGTCGGCGACGGCGACGACGGGCCTTAGCAGCGCCTTGCTGGGGACGCACGCCCAGTAGGAGCATTCACCGCCGACGAGCTCACACTCCACGACGGCGACGGTGAGGCCGGCGACACGGGCGCGGTCGGCGACATTCTGTCCGACCGGCCCTGCTCCCAGCACAATCACGTCATATATCCCATTTTCATGGCTTTCTGGTGATTCATTCATTTCTCCATCGCATCACGATCAGCGGTCGATCGCGCAGTCATGGGTTGCGTTGCTCGACGACAGTCCTCGGTCCGCACGGGCGGACAAGCTCTGGAGTGCCTCGACATCTGCCGCGTTCGGCCCCCGAGGCGGCATCGGGCGCTGCCACGCCCCGGGGGCCGATCAGTCGACGGCGAAGTGGTGTTCCGCGGGGCCGAGTTCACGGTTGTACCGTTCGCGAGCTTGCCGGTGGCCGGGACGGCGACTGTGCAGTGTGCCCTTGGCCCTCAGCCCTCGGCCGTTCAGTTCGTGCGGTCGTGTGCGCACACCGAGACGCACTTCTGTCGACTCTGCTGACAAGTAATCAGATTCGTGGCCATCGCTGGGCGGTCGATACCGGGCATGGCCGGCGGACGGTCCGGTCGCTCTCTCCATCTCCTCTCTTCGATCACGGACCGAAAGAGCGCCATCACCGTGCGACCGGATTCCTGGTCGGCGAAGCAACGGGGCTGGTCTCGAACGCCAGGAGCATGGTCCGTGCATGCATCGCGGACCATGCATTCTGCGCCTGCGGCATCCACCAGCGCATCGGCGCCGCGGCCGAGTGCCGTGCGGATCGGACACCCGGTCGGCGACTGTTCACCGGGGTTCGAGGAGACGCCTCAGTGTGCCGGCTGACCGGACGTTCCAGCGCTCGCGTATACGCGGCTCGCAAACTCGGCAATCTGTTCGTCGCTCAGGTTCTTCGCAAGATTGGCCTCCGTGATCATGCCGACCAGACGGTGGCCGCTCTGGACGTCGATCACCGGCAACCGCTTGATCTGATGTTCCTCCATGGTCGTCAGGACATCGGTGGCGTCCGCTTCGGCATCGATCCAGTGCACCTTGGCATTGAGCGATCCGGCCTGCACGGTTGCCGGGTCGACGCCCTCGGCGCAGCACTTGACGACGATGTCACGGTCGGTGATCAAGCCTGTGAGCTTGTTGTTGTCGCCGCAGATGGGCAGGCAACCGACGTTCAGATCGCGCATCATCTTCGCCACGTCGAACAGTGACTGGTGCGCGCCGACGCACTGCACCCCGCCGGACATGATGTCTCGCGCTCGCAGCTTCTCAGCCATGATTTCCTCCTGTTCTCGACAGCGTTTGTTTCCCACGCCATCGATCACAACACGAATGGCTCAACACCGCTCCCCGGAAGCGTCAGCAAGACAGGGAAACCCGGCCCGGCCGCGATCGCGCACGGATCCGGGCGTTCGTGCAGTCCTCTCGGTGCCGTCGGCCGTGACTTCGACCCGCCGACGCCACGGCGCCGTCAACACGTGGAACGATGACTGCTACGGCTCCAGGTGACTGAATCCCACCTCGAAGCGCTCGACCGAGACAACCCGTTGGCCTTCCCTCTTTGCGATTTCCTCGCGGAGCCGGGTAGTCCTTTCCTCGCCGGCCTGCATGGTCTGCTCGTCATCCCACAAGGTCAGCGATTTGGCCTTCCCGGAGGCTCGGTCGACGAGGTAGTACACGCCCCGGAAGCCGGAGACCTCCCGGACCCGTTCGAGAGTCTCGTCCCAGTTCGCGGTCAGGTCTCCCTGCGCAGGAACCGGTGATCCCTCATAGGTGCTCAGCCTCGCGAACATCGCTGCCACCCCTTCCTGGCCGGCTGCCGGTCGGGGGACAGGCAGCCTCACGATCAGAGTGCTCCGGCATGGTGCACGTCCCATGCCGAGCAGCCGTTCCGACCATCCACCGGCCCGGTGGGGGGCCGGGCTGCCCGGCCGCGGATCCCGTGCCGGGCGGCCACTGGTAGAGGCGTGCCTGTGCCGCCACACCGTAGGAATGCCCGGGAACACCCAGGTCTTACGATCCTTGAGCTGATGGAGTCGGTTGACATTGCGGTTGCCGGTCTGCAGGGTCCAGCCGCCGGCTCCACCGTGGTGGTGGCGCGGGGGAGGCCGCCCAGGAACCGGCAGCCACCTCGTCGGAGTCGAGTACGTCCTCGCCGTAGAGATCCTGCAGCCAGTTGGTGTGGTAAATGGTGTCGAGGTAGCGCTCACCGAGGTCCGGGGCGATGGCCACTGCGGTGAGTTCGCGCGCGTCATGCCGGGCCAACCAGTCCGTCGCTCCGCTGACCACCGTGCCGGTGGAGCCGCCGAACAGGAATCCGCGCCTGGCCAGACGGTGGCAGGTACGGATGGTGTCCGCCTCCTCGATGTTTATCACCTCATCCACATAGGACTCGTCGAGCAGCGGCGGGCGCATGCTCATCCCCAGGCCGGGAATCATCCGGCGGCCCGGCGCACCGCCGAAGGAGACCGAGCCGACGCTGTCCACCGCGACGATCCGCACCGGCCGGTGCCACTCCCGGAAGTAGCGCGCGCAGCCCATCAGGGTCCCGGTGGTGCCGGCCCCGACGAACAGCACATCCAGCTGCGGGAACTGGCGGGCGATCTCCGGTGCCGTCGTGCGGTAATGCGCCTTCCAGTTGCTCGGATTGGTGTACTGGCTGAGCCACACGTATCGGTCGTCGGAGGCGCACAGCGCGCGGACGTACTCGATCCGCGCGCCGAGAAAGCCGCCGTTGGCCTCCTGCCCGGCCATCACGTGCACCTGGCTGCCCAATGCCTCCATCATCATCCTGGTCGACAGGTTGCCGCGGGAGTCCGTCACGCACAGAAACCGGTAGCCCTTGCTCGCCGCGATCATGCTCAGCGCCACGCCGAGGTTCCCGGACGAGGACTCGACCAGGATCGATTCCGGCGTCAGGACTCCATCCCGCTCAGCGGCCTCCACCATCTCGAGCGCGGCCTTCAACTTGATCGAGCCGGCGAAGTTGAAGCCCTCACACTTCAGGAAGAGCGAGTGCCCGATGATCGACCGAAGGTCGACATAGAGCTCCTCTTCGTTGAAGGCGTAGGGAACGGATACGACGGGCACGATGGTCTCCTCTGTTGGAGCAGAGCACTTTCGGAACGTCCGTCCGATCGCGGGCGGGCTTCTCGCTCGGCGGGCGGAAGCCCGTGCCCGATCGAGCCGGACGGGGCCCTGCATCAGCGGCCGCTGTCCCGTGCGTCAGGGCCTGCTGAGACTTGAGTGGTGATCTCCTGGGATCAGCCGTGGATAAGCCTCCTGAGCTCTCGGCCGGTTCATCCGTACCGGCTGAGTTCGTGGAAGAAGTCGTCGATGACGTGCAACTCTCCGCGGCGGACCACTTCGGCGTAGACGTACTTGCCCACCGCGAGATCGAGCACCCCGAGGCCGAAGGGCGAGAACACCACCGGCCGGTCCGCCGGCACCGTCACCCGCCCGGCCATCACGTCGTCCAGCGTGCCGTGCAGGAAGTCCCGGTTGCCCGTGAGCTGCTCGGCCAGATGCGGCGAGGTGTCGGCCTTCAGACAGTGCTCGATGTCATCGACGACGTTGGTCGAGGCGAGCAGGATCTCCGGCGCGAGGTCGCGCAGCGACACGTGCAGCACCAGCGGATTGTGTGCGAACCACGACAGGTCGCTGACATGCGGCTGACCGGCGACGGTGGCGAAAACCACCAGGTCGCTGTTGCGGATCAACTGCTCGGCGCTGTCGTGCACGGTGATCCGGCCGGCGGTGCCCGACTGCTCCAGGTAACACCGGAAGCCTGCTGCGCTGTCGGCGGACAGGTCGTGCACGCCGATCTCGTCGAACGACCAGCCGGTACCGGCCAGGAAGGTGTGGATGTAGCGGGCGATCAGGCCCACGCCGAAGAACCCGACACGCGCCGGTCGCGGCCGGTCTCGGCTGAGCCAGTCGGCCGCCGACGCCGCCGACGCGGCCGTCCTGGTGGCGCTGATGATCGAGCTCTCCAGACAGGCGAACGGGTAGCCGGTGTCGTGGTCGTTGAGGATCAGCACGGCCGAGGCCCTCGGGACGCCGGCCGTCACGTTCTCCGGGAAGCTGGAGATCCATTTCAGGCCGTCCACCTGCACCTCCCCGCCGATCGAGGCGGGCAGCGCGATGATCCGGGAGGACGGGCGGTCGGGGAAACGCAGGAAGTACGACGGCGGGTTCACCGAATCACCGGCACCGTGCACCCGGTAGGTGGCCTCGACCAACTCCACGATCTGTTTCTCGCATCCGCGCAACGCCCGTTGGACCTGGGCACCGGAGATCACGGCGAACGGTGGCACGCTGATCGGCGCGGTCATTGTGGACGTTGTCGCGCTGGAAGTGATGGTGGTCATCCTGCGGTCACCTCGACGGTCGGCGAGCAATCGGCCAGATGCACCCGGTCGGCCATGGCGACGAGTACTTCGCGCGGTCCCTCGAAGGTCTCCCTGCTGTGCGCGGTGCGGATGTTGTCGACGAGCATCAGGTCTCCGGCCTGCCACGGCTCGCGTGCGGTGTTGGCCTCGTACACGCTGTTGAGCAGCTGCACGACGTCCTCGCCGATCGGGTCGCCGTTGCCGAAGCGGGTGTTGAACGGCAGCCCGTCGGCGCCGTAGACGTCCACCAGGTACTCGCGCACCTCGGGGGCCATCGTCCACTCGTTGAGGAACGCGATCTGATTGAACCAGCAGCGGTGGCCGGTGACCGGGTGACGCACCACGGCGCTGCGGCGTTGTCTGGTGCGCAATCCACCGTCGGGTTGCCACTCGAACGTGATCGCGTTGGCACCGCAGTAACTCTCGACAGCGCCACGGTCATCGGTGCCGAACGCCTCGGCGATGGACGCCCCGATCTCTCCATTGTAGCTGCGGTCGAGCAGCCAGCCCTCCCGCTCGAACCGCTCTGTCAACTCGGCCGGCAGCGCGTCGAGCACGGTCGGTGAGTCGGCCACGGCTGTCGCCCCGCCATCGGTGGGAGCGCTGAGGCAGGCGAACATCATCAGGCCGGGGAACTCGAGCGTGTAGCTAAGTTCATGATGCATGCACATCGGCTGGTTCGGCGGCCACTTCGATGAGGAGTACACACCGTCGGAATAGGTCTGTCGGGGCGCGAAGACCTCTTTCTCGGTCATCAGACCGGTGGCCAGCTTCGAGAAGACGGCGCCGGTCTCGGCCGCGTCGCGCAGCCCGAGGCCGCGGACCAGTACCGAACCGTGTTCGGCGACGACAGCGCGTAGCGCGTCCCGGTGCTCGGCCGCCCAGCTCAGCGCGTCGCCGGTGGCCTCGGCCCGCAGTAGCGGAGGTTTGCCGGGTTGAAGTTCCACGTCGGCCAGCGACGCCGTGGACATGAACGACATCTCGATTTCCTTTCAGTTGCCACTCAGAAAGCAGCGAACAAGTCGGCGGCGCGCAGCACGGCCTGGGCTGCCTCGGTCGGACGGGTGCGCAGGAAGTGGTGGCCGCCGTCGGCGAGCTCGAGCAGGTCGACCTGCTCGGCCAGGAGCTGCCAGTCGCGGTACCGGTGCGGGTACTCCGCCGTGCTCGGGTCGTCGGCGGCAACGACCACGGTGACCGGCGCGGACAGCTTCGGCGCAGGCGGGCTGTCCAGGGCGTCGGCGAAATAGCGGTGTGCGGACACACAGTCGTGCCGATAGACGGCACCGACGTGCTCGGCGTGCTGTGCGTCCAGCTCGACAAGCTCTGTGTACCCGCCGTCTGCGCTCAGCTCCGCGGCGATCTCGGCGTCGCTCAGCCCGGTCAGCTCAGCGATGGTGGCGCGCCGGTGGGCGGCGTCACCGAGCAGCTGTGCGGCGAGGAACACGCGCTGGACCTCCACCCCGCGCTCCTGCAGCTTTCTGGCCGTCTCCACGGCCAACGCGGTGCCCGAGGAATGGCCCCACAGCAGGACCCTGGTCAGGTCGCGTCGGATGATCTCGTCGACGACCTGCTCGACCACCAGCGTCATCGACGTGGTCGGCTCGCTCCCGGCGGCCACGTCGTGACCGGGCAGCTCGACGGCGTAGACCGTCGGCCCGTCGCCCGCCAGTACCCTGGCCATCGGCTGGAAGTTCACCGCGTTGCCGCCGGCGTAGGGGAAGCACACGAGGGCGGCGGTCTGCACACCGTCCGATTCCGACAGTGGCTGAAGCAGCCCGGAGCGCTGCTCGGACCTGCCGTCGACCGGCCCGGAGCGCTGCTCGGACCTGCCGTCGACCAGTCCGGCCAGATCGGCAAGGACGGGGTGACGGGTGACGTCCTTGAGGGACACCGCACGGTCCAGGGTGATCGCCAGCTTCACCGCCGACAGCGACGTGCCGCCCCGGTCGAAGAAGTGGTCCCGCCGTCCGATCTGGTTCCGCGGGATGCCGAGCACCTTCGC
Source organism: Streptomyces sp. Ncost-T10-10d (assembly GCF_900091955.1). Taxonomy (GTDB): domain Bacteria; phylum Actinomycetota; class Actinomycetes; order Streptomycetales; family Streptomycetaceae; genus Streptomyces. The sequence goes on along the minus strand of NZ_FMDF01000109.1, from coordinate 63,058 downwards.
CCATGCGGCCGCCAGCTGCCGTTCGGTCGGCGTGTTCGGCGCGCTGTAGTCGTCCTGGACGGCGTGGAGTTCTTCGGCGAGCGCCCGCAAAGTCTTCCTGTCGATCTTGCTGTTGGCCGTCAACGGCAGACTTTCCCGCCAGTGGAAGGCCGACGGGACCATGTACTCGGGCAGCGACTCACCGAGCCGGTCCAGCAGGACGTCGGCCTCGAGCGGCTGTCGACCGGAGTAGAACGCCACCAGGTGCTTGCTCCGGTCGGCCCGCTCGGTGACCACCACTGCGCCGTCGCGAACACCGGGCACTCGCACCAGGGTGTTCTCGATCTCGCCGATCTCGATCCGGAAGCCACGAATCTTCACCTGGGTGTCCCGGCGTCCGAGGAACTCCAGCTTGCCCTCGGGCTGCCAGCGGCCGTAGTCGCCGCCCCGGTAGAGCCGGGCGCCCTCACGGTGCGGATCGGCCAGGTAGGCCTGCCGGGTGCGCTCGGGGTCGTTGACGTATCCACGGCCGACGCAGACGCCGGAGAAGACGATCAGACCGGGGGCGCCGAGCGGCACCGGGGTCAGGTGCTCGTCGACGACATAGACGTGCACGTTGTTGACCGCGGGACCCAGCAGGACCCCGTCCCCGTCCGGCACGTGGTCCATGACCTCGTGGTTGGTGTCGTCCGAAGTCTCGGTCAGCCCATAGGCGTTGACCAGCTTGATCCCGGGCTGGGCGGCGAACCAGCGCTGCGTGAGCTCCTTCTTCAGCGCCTCGCCGGTGACCGACACGCACCGCAGGTCCGGCAGTTCGCGGGGGTGCTGCTGCAGACAGGACACGACGACGTCCAGGTAGGAGGGTACGACCTGGAGGACGGCGACCCGGCCGTCAATGATCTCGTCGACGAACCGCTGGACGTCCAGGATCACCTCCTGCTCCACCAGCAGGGTTTGCCCCCCGACGAGGAGTCCGGACACCAGTTGCCACAGCGAGATGTCGAAGCACTGGGGTGCGGTCTGGGCGACCACCTGTCCCTCGCCGATCTCCAGGTCATCGATCTTGGCGTAGAGATGGTTGAGCATGCCCGCGTGCTCGCACATCGCGCCCTTGGGCTCGCCCGTGGAGCCGGAGGTGAAATAGATGTAGGCGAGTTGGTCGGGTGCGACGCGGAGGCCCAGATCGTCGTCGGCATGGTCCTCCTCGTAGGCTGCGCCGACGAAGAGTTTCTGGACCCCGGACAGCGAGCCGAGGGCCTGGTCGAGCGTGGAGGTGCTGCCGGGTTCGGTCAGCACGAGCCCGCATGCGGCACGGGAGAGCATGGTCCCGAGGCGATCGGCCGGGAAATGCGGCTCGATGGGCAGATATGCGCCGCCGGCCTTGAAGACCGCGAGGACGGCGGCCATCCAGTCCAGGTTGCGCTCCGTCACCACCGCGACCACACCCTCGGGACGCAGCCCCCGCGCCAGGAGGGCTCGTCCCAACCGGTTGGCACGTGAGTTGAGTTCCCGGTAGGTCAGCTGCCGCTCCCCATGCACCGCCGCGATGGCATCCGGGTGTGCCGCCACCCGTTGCTCGAACAGCTCGTGGAACCGGCGGTCCGGCAACTCCCGGCGCGGACCGGCGAGTCCTTCGAGCTGGAAGCGGAGTTCCTCGGCGGAGAGCAGGCTCTGCCGCGCGTGCTCGGCGTCGGGATCTGCGGCGATCAGCGCGAGCGCGGTCAGATGGTAACCGGCGATCCTCACGGCGCAGTCCGCGTCGAGCGCGTCGGTCCGGTACCGCAGCCGCAGCGCGAGGCGGCCTTCGCGTGGTGAAAAACCCACCCACAGCACGGTGTCACCGGCGAGTTCGCCACCCGAGCCGTGCGGATCGAAAACTGCCTCGACCGACGGTTCGGCCAGGCCCAGCTCGCGCCTGAGCTCATCGACCGCAAAGTCCTTGTGCAACAGCAGATCGGACGCGACTCGATGGGTGTCCAGCAACAGCGTCCGCCACGAGTCGGGTTCGGTCGTCAGTCGGCAGGGCAGCAGCGGGCCGCCCTCCACGGTGACGTAGCCGGTCGCGACCTCGTGCTCGCCGGACAGCGCGGCGAGCACCTTGGCGTGCGCGGCCAGCAGCACCGAGTCGAGCGGCACCGCCAGGTCCTCGGTCAATCGGCCCAACGCCGCCACGACGTCGTCCGGGACCGTCGCCTCGTGTTCGCCGACGCCCGTCACCGGTTCGAGTGTCCACCGCGGGATTGCGGTGAATCCACCGGCGACGAGCACAGCGAGCCAGAACTCCCGGTCGGCCTGCACTTGCAATTCCATCTCTGGTCGTCCCTCTCGAATCACCGTCGCCACCGTGCTTTCAGCGCCGACATGGGCGGCGCCGCTATCCACGCGTCAACGCTTCGGGCTGATACGGGGCATCTCGCATTTCCGTGGCGGGGTTTCCTCCCCATCGTGCGTGCTGTGGGACTTCCTCGCCCTTCATGAGAAAGGAGTCGGAGGCGAGCACCGCGCCGCTGCCCATCGTCACGCCGTAATGGACGTGGGATCCCACACCGAGGGTGCAGCCGGCGCCGATGGTGCTGCGGTCGGACTTGAAGGTGCCGTCCTCCTGCGAGTGGCACTGGATCTTGCTTCCCGCATTGAGCGTGCAGTCGTCCCCGATGGTGGTGAGCGTCCGCTCCGTCAGATAGCAGCCGTCATCGAAGACCCTGCTGCCGATCCGAACCCCCAGCATCCGCCAGATCACGTTCTTGAAAGGGGTGCCGTTGAAGACGTTGAGGTACGTGTCAGGCACCTTCCAGAGGCGCTCGTGCCACCAGAAGTACGGGGCGTAGATGGAACACAACTGAGGTTGCAGCGCGCGGAATGCCGCGATGCCGCGTTCCACCAGTACGAAGTAGACCGCGGTGAACCCAAGGCTGAACACCAGGAACGCGACGATCAGCAGATGCCCGTAGGAATCGTAAAGATCGACGTTCGCCAGGCCGAGCAGCGTGAGCACGAAGAAGTGCAGCCACCGCACGAGCAGGAAGAAGACCATCGAGCGGATGTTGTAGCGGTTCTTTGCGGCGAGGTGCCGGCGTAACTCGTCACCGTCCCGCAGATGATCGAACCGGGAGTCGCGCTCGACCGACCGGGGAATCTCGAAGGACGGCGAGCCGAGCAGACCCACCCCTTCGCGTACCTCGCCGTCGAGCGGAACCATCACCTTCGTCGCGAGGAGGCAGTTCTCGCCCGTCCTGGCCCCTGAGGGAAAGGCGATGTTGTTCCCGATGAAGTTGTGTGGCCCGATCGAGGCCCGGGACACACGGAAGGACGTGCTCGAGAATTCGGCATTGACGATGGAGAGCCCGTCAGCGACCATCGTTCCGCTGCCGACAGAGCACAGATACGGGGTCTCGTGTTGCACTTCCGTGCCGAAGTTCGACCCTGTCTGCTCGACCCGGGACAAGTCGTACCCGAGGCCGCGCAGATAGTGGACGATATAGGAGCTGTCGCCGAACAGCCATTTGAAGAACTTTACGTTGGTCATACGCCCGATCGCCCGGTGCGCCGAGTAGTGAAACCCGTACAGCGGATAGACCTTGTCCGGCTCGATGAGCAGGTTCAGCAGGCGCGGAACGGTGAACATTACGGCGAGTCCCACGACGACGAAGCCGAAGAACAGAATGAAGGAGAGGATCAGCGCGTCGATGTAGAGATCTGCCGATGTGAATCCCGCCGTGCCCGGGCCCAGCCGGTTGTGCAGCGCCGGGACCAGGGTCACCAGCATGTACGCGCCCCCGACAACCAGTGGCACGTAGAGGAAGAACAGTTGAAGCGCGGTGATGAGGCCGAAGCCGGCCCGGCGCAGCGTGCCGCACTTGGCCGGCCCGATCGTCATGTAGTCGTGCTCCGTGAGCTGTGCCGGGGATCCGTGCCAGTGCTGGCCGTCCGGGATCGCCTGCCCGCTGTACAGCGTCGATGTGTGGCCGAGTTGCGCCCCGTCGCCCATGGACGTGTCGATGTCGAGCACGGTCTTCTCGCCGATGAACACGTCCTGGCCAAGGGTGACCCGGCCGGTCTGGATACGGCCGGCGTGCGCCCGGTAGCAGAGGAAGAACGAGTCTTTGCGGATCACCGTGCCGGAGCCGATCGTGAGCAGATCGGGGCAGACCGGAACGCTGTGGGAGAGAATCGTGACCCCCTTGCCGATCCGTGCGCCCAGGGCTCGCAGGTACAGCACGTACAGGGGATTGCCGACGAAGAAGATCATCGGGTTGGCGTGGATCAGCACCTTGACGGTCCAGAAGCGCAGATACGTCAGGCCCCAGACCGGGAACTCGCGCGATTTCCACCGGCCGACGAGGAGCCATTTGGCCACGATCGGGAAGGTGCACATGCCGACGAAGCCGAGGCCGCCGAAGACGAACGATCGCAGGTAGATATCGATCGCATCCGAGCCGGCGGAGACCCATGCATAGCCTCGGTCGGCGACAAGTCCGGCGAGGAACGAATATCCCAGGAAAAGCAGGAACTGCAGCGTTCCGCAGAGGGCGTACTGCACCGTTCCGGCCGGCTTCACCGCCTCCGTCGGCGCCGGGACCGACGACTCGACAGGGGCGGGCGCAGCGTCCGCGAGCTCCGTCGCCAGGCTTCGGATCGTCGGGTGCCGGTAGATGTCCTTCATCGATGCCGATGGGAGATCCGCCCGCTTTCTGACCCGTGCGCAGAAATGAGCCATCACCAACGAGTTGGCGCCGAGGTCATCGAAGAAGTGGCTGTCGACCGACACCCGTTCGACGCACATGACGTCAGCCAGCACTTCGGCGAGGTCTGTCTCGATGCCGGTCCCCGGGCCGGGGTAGCTGTGCGTGTTGAGCGCAGATTCATCCGGCCGTGACATCAAGACCTCGACGGATTTCTCCTCCATGCGGGCTCCCTGTAGCGAACTTTCGAGTGCCGTCGGCCATTACGGTCGGCGCCCTGTTACTCGCGTTTTCGATGGCCGGAGCGAGTGGTCCGGAAGTGCACGAGGTCGGGATCCGTTGTCCGATTCCCGAACCGTCGATTTAGTCTCAGGTGTCCACCGCCGGGCTGCCACTCGAACTGCTCCTGGCGTCCGCAGTGCGGAGCGCTCGTTGCCCGGTTCATTCCTCACCCACGACGCCGTTCTACCGGCGACGACGAGCTGCGCACGGGTCTCGTCCTACTGCATGGGAGTGGCGTGTGCCTGATCCGGGAGGGAGCTGAATTGGGGCGCGCAGCATCCGCCGAAAGAGGTGACGGGCCCGCAGGGGCGCGTGGATAGGGACAAGGCGCTCGGGATCGATGCCCAACTCGCCCGCCCTCTGCGTACTCGTCCTCCGTGACAGAAGACTGACCGGGACGCTCGGCGAACCGGGTGCAGTCGGGACGGGCGCCGTCTTGGGGGCGGACGGGTCCGTCCGGGTCAGCGATCGACCCGTACCGCCGCGTCGTACGGAGACGATTTCGGCTGTGACGGCGAACGCGGTGTCCTTCGGGGTGACGATGCCCGGGCCGAGGCTGATCGGGTGGTGTCGGCAGGCGAACAGGTTCGCGTACAGCCGTTGGTGAAGGCCGCGCGGGCATCGCACACGGTGACGTGGAACCCCTGTTATCGGTCGGCCCCGGAGAACGAGGTGGCATGGTCCCGCGCGCGGAGGATCAGCTGTCGGGGTGGTGCCGTCCGAGGTTCGAGACCGGGCGGACGGGGTGTTCCCGTGGACGCGACCTCCAGGTCCGGCCCGTGGACCGCGCTCTCCGCGGCCGTCGCGGACATTGCCGAGCACAGTACCGTCGGCGCGCGGCGACCCGACCTGGCGTGTCGCTTGGCGTTGCCGCCTGTGGCGGGATCGCCGTCGTTCCGCCGGCACAGCAGCTCTGCCGCCGGGTCGGGCAGGGGTTGTCTCCTCAGCGGGGGGGTGTACAGCGGCTGACGTCCCGGTCACATGTTCTTCGCGCCCGCCTTGATGGCCTCCCGGATACGCGTGTACGTGCCGCAACGGCAGATGTTGCGGATCTCGTCGAGGTCGCGGTCCTCGATCTCGCGGCCATCGGCAGCGGCCTGCCGGACCTTGGCGACGGCGGCCGTGATCTGGCCCGGCTGGCAGTAGCCGCACTGTGCGACGTCCAGATCCAGCCAGGCCTCCTGCATCGGATGCAGGTCCTTGCCGACGGTGGCGGGCAGTCCCTCGATCGTGGTGATCTCATCGTCCGGCGCGATCTTCGACACGGGAACCGAACACGGGTTGAAGGCCTTGCCGTTGATGTGCGACGTGCAGGCCTGGCACACGCCGAGACCACAGCCGTACTTGGGTCCCGTGACGCCGAGCAGGTCGCGCAGCACCCACAGCAGTCGTACTTCCACTGCCGTGTGTAGAAGTAGTTGTCCCAACTGCCCTCCAGCGGGATGCCGTCCTTGATGTGCAGGCGTGCGTCGATACGGTTCTGGGGTCTGCCCAGAACCGTGAACTCGTCGGGTGACTTGAGCGGTGCGGCAGCCGGCAGGGCTTTCGTGCCAGTTCACAATGCCCGCGCACCACGCAATGGTTCATGCGGGTCGGGCTGGGCTGCTGCCGTGCCCGATCAAAGAGACTTGGCAGCGGGGCGCCCCTCGCTCTTTCGCCTGACGTTTCGACGGACACTGGATAAGGAACAAAGGGTGTCCTGCGTCAGTTGTCCAGCAGTCATCATGAAGGAGTGCGTACATGACGATCTCACTCGGTCTCGGTCTCCCGCAGATGAAGCAGTACGACATCAGCCGCGATGTGGCCGCCGTGGCACGGGCTGCTGAGGAGACCGGATACGCGAGTCTGTGGGTCTTCGAGCGTGTCCTGTTTCCCGAGCCCGCCACTCAGGGGCTGTACGGCGTACCGGGGCTGCCGTGGCCCGACCAGTACCGCAGTGTCGCCGACCCCCTCGTCACGCTCACGCTGGCCGCCGCGGCCACCGGCCGGGCCCGGCTCGGCACCAGCGTTCTGGTCGCGCCCTTGCATGTGCCGTTCCAACTGGCCCGTTCGCTCGCCTCGCTGGACGTCGTGAGCGGTGGGCGAGTGATCGCGGGTCTCGGCACGGGATGGTCTCTGGACGAGTATGCAGCCGCCTCTGTCGCGCCTTTCGAGAGGCGTGGTGCGGTGCTGGACGAGCTGCTGGACGTGTGCGCGGCCGTCTGGGGCCCGGACCCCGTCTCCTACCGGGGCGAGTTGACCACCATCGCCCCGTCCGAGGTCGGCCCCAAGCCGGTGCGCCCCATTCCGGTCTACCTGCCCGCGAACAGCCCGCGCGCCACCCGTCGTCTGGTCGACCGGGCGGACGGCTGGATGCCCGTGGCCATGGGCGCCGCTCGGTTGGCCGAGGAGTGGCAGCGGGTACAGGACGTGGCCGCCGAGCGCGGTCGGGAGCGTCCGGTCGGCGTCTGCGCCCGTGCCAATGCGCGGTACAGCGCCAAGCCGTTCGAGGGTGCGGGCCGACAGCCTTTCCACGGGAGCGTGGCGCAGATCGTCGAAGACCTGGTGGCACACGCCGAAACCGGCGTACCGGATTTCCTGCTGGATCTCCAGGGCGCGACGCGCGACGCCGCGGAGCTGATCGACGTGGCGGCCGAGGTGTACGAGGCGGCGCGAGCCGCGGGCGTCTGACGATCGCGCGATGGATTCCGGGCCCACTGCCCGGCGCGGACGGACCGCGGTGACCGTCTCGCTGCCGGCCTGTTGAGGTGTCCCAGTCATGCGCCGGCCGTTGGTCGCAACCGTCGCTCGGCGGGGTGCTGGGACGGATATGTTCGTCCCAGCACCCCTACGGCCCGCACAGGCCGCCTGCATACCCGCTCAGCCGGGCATCCTTCAACGCTGTTCGGACGGCTGTCCCGCGGCGTGGATCTCGAGGCAGGGGCAGTGCACCCGCGGCCGGGACGAGTGAGCGGGCCGCGCGAGCAGTGACCGACGCATTGCGTCACGGCCCCGCCCGGTGGGCGGTGTTTCCGGCCGGGGTCCTCCGGAACGATTCTTGAGCAGTCGGCTCACCCCCGCTCCACCAGCCGCTCGGTCACCGACAGCGCCATGCGCAGCGCACTGTCCCGGTCCGCCCCATGCTGGCCGAGGACGACGCGCGTACTCAACCCGTCGAGCAGGGCCAGGAGTTCGGAAGCACGCGCCGCCGCATCCAGGTCCGCAGCGAAGCGGCCCTGCCGTACGCCCTTGGCGAGGAGCGATTCGAGGTCCTCCTGCCAGCCGCGATCGATCTCGGCCTGGGCCTGGCGCAGCGGCTCATTGGACGCCGTGCGCGCCCACAGTTCGATCCACAGGGTCCAGCGCGGGTCGCGTGGCCCGTGGGGGAGGTACAGCTCCAGGAAGAGGCGGAGTTTGCGCTCGGTGCCGACCCGGCCGGCCAGCAGTGCCCGGCGCTCATCGGCGAGCGCGCTCTCGCTCCACCGCAACGCCTCCAGGAGCAGCCGGTCCTTGCTGCCGAAGTAGTAGAGGATGTGGCCGCCGCTGGTGCCGAGGCGCTTGGCGAGTGCCGACATGGTGAGCGTGGCCAGGCCATCCTCGGCGATGGCCGCCATCGCCTCCTCCAGCATCCGTTCCTGGGCCAGGTGCCCGTCACGCCGTCGCCCCGTCGCTGCCACGCCGCGCCTCCTCCTCCGTGTGCCCAGTGATGACCTTAGCGGCCGATTTCCGCGGAGGTCTTGACGGGGCACCACGGACACATCTTGAATGCCGTTCTAACTCTTAGAACGGCATTCAAAGTAACGTGCCGGGGCTCCCGGGACACGCACGGACGAGGGTGGGTCGCATGACGCAGCAGGACACGACCGCGAGGGCGCCCGGCGGGACGACGGCCGCCGACCAGGTCTTCCAGGTCGAGACACACGGCATCGACCCGATTCCCGACAAGGATCGCCATGGCAGCGCGAAGGACCTGTTCTGGCTCTGGTTCGGCTCCAACCTCACCTTCACCTATGTCATCAACGGTGCCCTGGCCGTCGCGTTCGGCCTGTCCTTCTGGCAGGCGACCGGTGTCGTGGTCGTCGGCGGCCTGTCGTTCTTCGCCATCAGCGCCGCCGGACTGAGCGGCGTCCGTACCGGCACCGCCACTCTGGTGATCTCCCGCGCCGCCTTCGGCGTACGCGGCAACTGGCCTGCCGGAATGCTCAACTGGGTGGTCAGCATCGGCTACACGATCCTCAATACGGTCGTCGGCACGCTCGCCCTGGAGGCGTTCTTCGCTGATCTGGGATGGGCGCCCGGCCACACAGGACGGGCTCTCGCACTCCTGATCACACTCGCGTTGACCTTCGTCGTCGCCCTGTGGGGCCATGCCACCGTCCAGTTCGCCGAGCGCTGGATCGCGTACGTTCTCGCCATCGGCTTCGCCGCGCTCCTGGTGTTCCTGCTGCCGGGCGCCGACACGGGCAAAGCAGCCGCCCTGCCCGGGGCGTCCGGGTGGAGCCTGGCATGTGTCGTCATGCTGGCCGGTCCGTTCAGTTACGTTCCGATGCCCGCCGACTACACGCGTTACCTTCCGAGGGCGACCTCGATGCGGTCGCTCACCTGGTACGGCGCCCTCGGCGGCTTCGTGTCGTCGGTCGCTCTGGGCGTGGCGGGGGTGGCCGCAGCCACGCAGACGGACATGACCGACGCCGTGGGGGGCACGGAGCAGCTGCTGCCCGGATGGTTCCAGCCGCTCTTTCTCGCCCTCGTTCTCGGTGGCTCGGTCACCAACTCCATCGTCACGCTCTACTCGTCGAGCCTGAACCTTCAGGTGCTCGGTGTCCCCTGGAGCCGTTCCAAGGCCATCATCATCAGCGCGGCCGTCACCGCCGCGGGATCACTCTGCGCGCTCTTCCTCACCGATTTCACCAGCTCGCTGCTGTCCTTCCTCTCCCTGCTGATCATCGTGTTCGCGCCCTGGGGCGGCGTGTTTCTCACCGACATGCTGATGCGCCGCTGCCACTACGACCCACCGGCCCTGCACGCAGGTCCGGACGGCGCCTACTGGTACCGGTCCGGCTACCACCCCGCCGGCGTGGCCGCGCTCCTCGTCGGCATGACCTTCGCCGCGCTCACCTGCGACTCCGAGCTGTGGACCGGCCCGCTGGTGGCGCCGCTGGGCGGCGCCGACCTGACCCTGCTCGGCTCACTCGTGTCGGGGCTCGTCTACTGGACGCTCGCCCGACGCTCCGTCACTCCGCACACCGACCTTTTCTGAACGGCGTCCACGCGGCGCCCACATCAGGTCCGCGCGGCAATGCCCTGCCGAAATACCCGCACCATCAGGAGTTACCTCACATGGCGATCGCCGCTCACCCCGCCCATCTCGTCCTGCGCAACGCCCGTATCCATACCGTCGACCCGGCGCTTCCCGAGGCGCAGGCCATGGCCGTTGTCGACGGCCGTATCGCCTGGATCGGTTCCGACAAGGACGCACAGGGGTGGACGGGGCCGGACACGCGGGTGATCGATGCCGGCGGGAAACTGGTTCTTCCCGGGTTCATCGATGCCCACAACCATGTCCGGCTCGGCTCGGACGACGCCTGCGTCCAGCTGTCCGGCGCCCGAACACTCGACGAAGTCCACGCCCGCATCCGTGCCTGGCGCACGTCCCACCCCGACGCCGAGTGGATCGAGGCCGAGGCCTTCGACTACTCGGCCATCCCGGGGGGCCGGATGCCGACCGCCGGCGACCTCGACCCCGTCACGGGCGACGTGCCCACCTTCGTGTTGAGCTACGACGTGCACACCGCCTGGGTGAACACCGCAGCCATGCGCCGACTCGGCATCGACCGCGACCACACCGGCCTGCCCTTCGGCGAAGCAGCCACCGACTCGACCACGGGCGAACCCACCGGCTTCATCACGGACTTCGCCGTCAAGGGCCTCTCCCGTGACGGCCACCGGGCTCTCCAGACGCTGGGTCTGCCGTGGGCCTCGCCCGACCGGCAGTACGGACGCCTCACCAAGTCCCTGGACGACGCCATCGGCTTCGGCATCACCACAGTGGTCGAACCCCAGAACTCGCTGGACGACCTGGCCCTCTTCGCACGCGCACGCGCCGAAGGCCGGCTCAGGTCCAGGATCGTCGCGGCCCTCTTCCACCCGCGCGGCACCACGGACTCCGACCTCGACGACTTCGCCGCCGCCGCCCGCCGCTACGCCGACGACCGGATACGGGTCGGACCGCTCAAGCTCTACATCGACGACGTCGTCGAGCCGCGTACCGCGGCCCTTCTCGAACCCTACGCGGGCTGCCGCCACCACCGCGGCGACACCTTCTACCCGCCTGAGGAGTTCGCGAGCCTGCTGACGAAGCTGGACGCCCGCGGCTTCCAGTGCTTCGTCCACGCGACCGGCGACAGGGGGATCCGTACCGTCCTCGACGCCGTCGAGCACGCCCGCGCGGTCAACGGGCCGCGGGACGCCCGCCACCAGGTCGTCCACGTCGAGTGCCTCGACCCCGACGACACACCGCGCTTCGCCGCACTGGGTGTGGTTGCGTGCATGCAGCCCCGGCACAGCGCCCCGGAGGTGGCGGGACCCGGCAAGGACTGGGCCGAGAACATCGGCGTCGGCCGCTGGCACAAGGCATGGCCCCTGCGGAGCCTGCACACGGCCGGGGCACTGCTCGCGCTTTCCAGCGACTGGAACGTGGCCGAGATGGATCCGATGATCGGCATCTACACCGCCGTCACCCGGCGCCCCCTGGGCGGCGGTGAGCCCTGGATGCGGCAGGAGACGATCAGCGTGGAGGCCGCGGTCCACGGATACACGATGGGCTCGGCATACGCCAACTTCCTTGAACACGAACGTGGTTCGCTGACAGTCGGCAAGGCCGCCGACTTCGTGGTCCTCTCCCGTGACATCCTGCGTGCGGCACCGGAGGACATTCCCGGCACCGTGGTGGAGACCGTCGTGGTCGCAGGTCTCGTCGAGCACGGCGGCTGAACACCGATGACGCCGGAGCGGCGCTCGGCGTGGTTCCGCGGTCGGTGAGCTGTGCGCCCCCGTCGGGATCGAGACCTTGTTTCAAGCCGGGTCGGAGTCTGCCGCCGGGGGGCGTCCGCACGGAACCGGGCGGGGATCACGTCACCGACTCGGCTGACGGGGCGCCCCTGCCGGCGGGGGTTCCGGAACGTCGTCGGCTCCGAAACATTCGATACCGCGAAGCCCTGCCCGTGCGGGTTCAGCTTTTGGGTGCCCACCTCGCTCGGCTCGCGCGGGATCCGGCCTCGCACCGGCCCACACCATGAGAGCCGATGCCCGGAGGATCAGCCGGTGGCAGGCGCCTTCCGTTCAACGGTTCGCCGTCAAGCCGCACCCGTCAGGTCACGATGGATGACGCGGGCCGCTCCTTCGACTGTGCCGACGCCATAGTCCATCGTGCGATTGCCGGTCGAGAGCACAGCCATGCCGTAGTCGTGACCACCACCGGTGAAGGCGCCCACGCTGTTCACCCGCCATCCGCCGGTGGTGCGCGGCAGCCAGCCGTTCTTGACGTGCACGGATGCCGTAGCGGGTGATCCTGCGGGCACCCCCCACTTCTGGCCGGAAGCGACGTGATTCATCAGGCCGAGAGCGTAGCTGCGCGAGGAGGGGGACAGCACCCCGTTCTCCGTTGTCAGCAGTTGCATGAGCCGGAGCTGGTCGCCGGCGGTGATCTGGGTGAGGCCCCAGCTCTTGCCCGCAGCGGGAACGGTGTCCCGCATCTGTGCCAGAGCCAGGAACTTCTTGAAGCCGGCGGAACCGATCTGGTGCCAGAGTGCGGAGGTCGAGTCGTTGTCCGACTTGGTGATCATGGCGGTGGCCAGCTGCACCTCCTGCGGAGTCAGCTTCCGGTGCGCCTCCTCGACCTGCCGCAGCAGCGCTCCGAGCACCGAAACCTTCACCACGCTGGCGGAGTCGAAATGCGTGTCGGCCTTGAGCTCGCAGGTGGTTTCGGTGATCCGGTCGTAGAGGGCCAGCGACCATGTGCCCTGCCGCCCGTTGAGAGCCCCGGCTATGTCGTGGGACAACTCGGAGGCCAGCCCTGGCTTCTTCGAGACACAGACGACCTTCGAACCACCCGCCGCGGCACTGGCGGTGGCGGCCGACGCCGGGGTTGCCAGGGCGAATACGGTGAGCAATGAGCTTGCGGCCAGGGCAGTGGCCAGACCGCGCCGCGAGCAGGTCAATGTGTGTGATCCATGCATGAAGGCTGTGTCCTGTCTCGCTGTGTGCCGTAGGTCATCTCGCCGGACCTCACGCGGCCGACCGGGAGTCGGGCTCCTGCTGCGTCTGCTTACAACGGCTCAGCGAAGTGGGCCGCAGCAGCTCGCCGCCCTGGCATCTGTTCGGGCCGCGGAGAATCGATGAACGGGAATCGGGGCTCAGCGATACCGGATCGAATCCCCATTCATAGGCCACGGCGACCATACGTGGCGCCGAATCAACGATCTTGAAAATCTGGGGTGAAATGCCCGATATGTGGACTTTGTCGATATGTGATGTTCGCTAAATCAGCAGCTGCCGAAGCGGCGCCCCCGAACGCCGTGGCGGCGGGACGGCCCGCGTTCTGTCCGGGATGCGCGGGTGCGCCGACAGAGCGCATCGTGATGCTCGGCCCGCTCCGGGAGCGTTCGATCCCGCGGCCGGCCGGCTTGTCGCCGGCCCTGCCGGGTGGCTCCTGTCGGAGATCCCCGAATCGCTGTTCCGCGGGCCCGGGGTCCGTTCCGGCCCGACGCGTCCCGCGCCTGGGGGCCGTTCCGGCGGAGTGCGTGGTGGTGGCTGCCCGCGCCGCGCGGTGGGTCGGGGGCTCGCTCGTGACATCCCGCTCAGGTGCCACCGATTGAATGATCAAAGTGGCGGGGGGTTAGCATATGAGCGCCGCCTAGCTCGAAAGATAAACCTGTGACTGTCAATGACGACTCGTTCACCAACTGGAAGAACCGCGAGGAGATCGCGGAGTCGATGATCCCCATCATCGGGAAGCTGCACCGGGAGCGGGACGTCACAGTCCTGCTGCACAGCCGCTCCTTGGTGAACAAGTCGGTGGTCAGCATTCTCAAGACCCACCGATTCGCCCGGCAGATCGCCGGTGAGGAACTCTCGGTCACCGAGACGCTGCCGTTCCTGCAGGCTCTTGCCGCGCTCGATCTCGGCCCTTCCCAGATCGACATCGGCATGCTTGCCGCGACGTACAAGACCGACGGCCGAGGTCTCTCGGTGGCCGAGTTCACCGCCGAAGCCGTCGTCGGCGCCACGGGTGCCGGCAGGATCGAGCGCCGCGAACCGCGCGACGTCGTGCTCTACGGGTTCGGCCGCATCGGCCGCCTCGTTGCCCGCCTGCTCATCGAGAAGGCCGGCTCCGGCAACGGCCTGCGCCTGCGCGCCATCGTCGTCCGCAAGGGTGGCGGCCGGGCCGTCGAGGATCTCGTCAAGCGCGCCTCGCTGCTGCGCCGCGACTCCATCCACGGCCAGTTCCAGGGCACGATCACCGTCGACGAGGCGAACAGCACGATCATCGCCAACGGCAATGAGATCAAGATGATCTACGCCAGCGACCCGTCGGAGGTCGACTACACGGCGTACGGCATCAAGAACGCCATCCTCATCGACAACACCGGCAAGTGGCGCGACCGTGAGGGCCTGTCCAAGCACCTGCGCCCCGGCATCGACAAGGTCGTCCTGACCGCGCCGGGCAAGGGTGATGTCCCCAACATCGTGCACGGGGTCAACCACGACACGATCAAGCCGGATGAGCAGATCCTGTCCTGCGCGTCCTGCACCACCAACGCGATCGTCCCGCCGCTGAAGGCGATGGCGGACGAGTACGGCGTCCTGCGCGGCCACGTGGAGACCGTCCACTCGTTCACCAACGACCAGAACCTGCTGGACAATTACCACAGCTCCGACCGCCGCGGCCGTTCGGCGCCGCTCAATATGGTCATCACCGAGACCGGTGCCGCCTCCGCCGTCGCCAAGGCGCTGCCCAACCTCGACGCGCCGATCACCGGCAGCTCGATCCGCGTCCCGGTGCCGGACGTCTCGATCGCGATCCTCAGCCTGCGGCTCGGGCGCGAGACCACCCGCGAGGAGGTTCTCGACTACCTCCGCAACGTGTCGCTGACCTCGCCGCTCAAGCGCCAGATCGACTTCACCACCGCCCCCGACGCGGTGTCGAGCGACTTCATCGGCTCGCGCCACGCCTCGATCGTCGATGCCGGCGCCACCAAGGTCGACGGCGACAACGCGATCCTCTACCTCTGGTACGACAACGAGTTCGGTTACTCCTGCCAGGTCATCCGCGTCGTCCAGCACGTCTCCGGGGTGGAGTACCCGACCTACCCGGCCCCGGCGGTCTGATCTCGACGGCTGTCCGGTCCGACGTCCCGGCAGGTGGGGCGGCAACCGATGCCGATCGGCATCGGTTGCCGCCCCACCGTCCCCGTCGGCAGCGGAATCGGCCGTACGTCCGGAACCCGTAGACGTCGTTCGACAGCAGCCATGCCGGTCCTGCGCGGCCGACGTCGGCCGGTGGTGCAGTTCCGGCGACAGCCGTCCCGGCCGGACCTGGGTGACTCACCCCGGATACGGGTCGTAGCAGTCCAGTGCGGGGTGGTAAAGCACCTGCCAGGTGTTCTCCTCGACAACCCCGGTTCTGTCCAGACCGTGGCACCCCTGAATCCAGATGATCTTCTTCGACGTGGCCGAGTCGAAGACTCCGTCGACTGCGAGTTTCGGAACGCCGCCCCACACATTGCTCAGACACTGCGCCTGCTTCACGGACGGACCAGTGTTCATGTATGTGAGCGCGGGGCGATCGGTGGAGGACGTGTAGGAGCATGTCTCCTCAGCGGCGGCCGCATCGTGCGTCGTCGTCGCCAAAGCCCCGGCAGTCAGCAGTGCTGTGCCGAGGGTCGCACACTTGCGACGGATCATGTCGGGCACTCCAATCCGTATGGGCATCTGCGCCTCCATCAAGCATGGGGGCATAAACGTCGTCCCGCGCATTCGAACCGCCGCGCCGCGCAAGGTGCACCGGGCCGGCGCCGACGCCGGCCGCCTGGCTGGGCACTGGCCACGTCGCCCCGAAGGCCCCTGGCTCACCAGGCGGTCGTCCGCGCACCGCCTGGCCGCTGCCGCCGCGCTGCTCGCTTACCACGGCATTCAGCGTGTGGCGGTGCCCCGACCTGGGGGGGCGTGCGAGGGGCCGTGTCGTACCCCGGAACGCCGCTCCCCGGCACAGCGCGGTCTACCGGTAGGCGGATCGGGACAGCAGGCTGGATGGGCGTTGAAGATCTTCTTCATTTCGCGGAAGCCCCACGCCTGTCCCTGTCACCCCGCCCGGCAACGTGTCGGCGACGTTCCGGGGCAGCGCCCCGCCGGCGGGGCGCTGCCCCGGAACGTGGTCGGCTTCTTCGTGATCACGCTCGACGCCCTCGTGGTCAGCGTCGCGTTGTCTTCGATCAGGGACGACCTCGGCGGTGGCATCCCGGGCTGTAGTGGGTGGTGGATGGCTACACGCTCATGTTCGCCGTGCTGCTGCTGTCCTCCTCCGGGGCGCTTTCCGACCGGATCGGCGCGCGGCATCGCTGTGAGCTTCAGCCCGTGGCGGCCGCCTGTCCGGGAGATACACGGTGTTCGGTCCCGAACTCGCCCCGGAGTGAGCCGCCCAGCGGGCCTCGCGGCGGAGGCGCACACATGGGGCCCCCTCCGGCGTGAACCGGCAAGGGGCCGCCACCGTACAGCTGCCGCCTCCGTCAGGTCTCCGTGTCCTCCGCGCTGCGCTCGCCCTCGGCCTGGGACGGCTGGGTTCGCGTCGTGGCGGGGTGCCGCTCCTCGGCCGGATTCATGTCCTCTTCCAGCCTCTCGCCCTCTGCTTGCGACGGCGTCGGGTACTCGTAGTTCTCGCTCACGGCCGCCTCCACAGTCGGAACATATGCATACAAAATGAGCGTAACGCTCCGTCCAGTCGGGCAGCACATCCATGACGCGTCAGCGGGAGCTCCGCGCTCAGCCCCCAGCACGTGGAGGCGAGCTCGCCGGGCCGGACCGCACCCGGCCGACTCGCGCGCGACAGCTCGCACGTGCTCGAGACAGCCGCGATCCCGCCGTACCGAATGGTTGCGCGTCCACCGGGACAGGTGGGGCTTCGTCGGTCCGGTCCTGCGCCGGACATCCGACCGACCCCGGACGAGCCCCGGCGCGACGGCCCCGCCCCGACAGATCGTGCAGGTGCGTCCGGGCCCTGGGGCGTTCGACGAGTCGGCCGAGTCCGAGGCGGGCTCCGGCCCGGAGGAGCGGTTCCGGGTGGGCGCCGAGCAGGCCCTTCCGATCTCACCCGACCGCGCCAGCAAACGTGGTGGCTGCCTTCTCTCCATTGGGCTGTGGCCACGCCGGAGTTGCGTGGCCACGGGGGCCATGAGTCTGTGGGAGTCGTGCTCTTACAGATCTCAGCCTTCAGGAGGAGACATGCGCGCTGAGCAGAACGGCCGCTCGGCCGACAGGCTTTCCGTGGTGTACACGGTTCACGTCATCGAGGGCGGTGAGCAGGGGTTTCTGGAGGCGTACGAGCGAATAAGGAAGTCCGTCGCCAGCGTCCCGGGACACATCATCGACCGGCTCGGAGAACCCATCGACGACTCCCGCCAGTGGGTGATCACCAGCGAGTGGGAGACGCCCGACCACTTCTTCGCCTGGCAACAGGGCGAGGACCATCGCGCACTGCTGGCTCCGCTGCGCGTCTGGGTCGATCAGACCCAATCGCTGAGATACCGGGTCATTCAGGAGACCGTGGGGGTGAAGGCATGACGCACCCCACCACTGGCCCCGTCGCCGTCCTGGGGCTCGGCACGATGGGCACCGGCGTGGCCACTCGCCTTCTGGAACAGGGCGTTCAGGTGCGGGTCTGGAACCGCACCGCGGGGCGGACCGAACCGCTCGCCCGGGCCGGCGCCGTCGCCGCAGCCCATCCGGCCGATGCCGTCGAGGGCACGAGCGCTGCCATCTGCACCGTGACCGACGGCGATGCCCTCGCCGCCGTGCTGCACGGACCGGACGGGATTCTGGCCGAGGGCCCGTACCCCGGAGCCCTGGTCTGTGCCAGCACGGTCGCCCCCGAAGAGGTCGTCCGCCTCACCGGCGACATGCACTCCGTTCTGGACGTCGGCATGCTCGGCAACCGGGAGCACGCCCACAGCGGCGAGCTGCGGCTCTTCGTCGGCGGCGAGGAACGGGTCTTCACCGCGAGGCGGCCGCTGCTCGAACTGCTGAGCAAGGAGGTCGTCCACCTCGGCGAACTCGGTTCCGGCATGCGGATGAAGCTGCTCCTCAACCTGCTGATGGGGATCGAGGTGCAGGCTCTGGCCGAGGCCGTCGAGCTGGCGGCCGCCACCGGACTCGACCGAAAGCTCGTCCTCAGCACGATCGCCGGCAGCGGCTTCGCCTCGCCCGTCATGGCGTTCAAGTCCAAGCGGCTGGCAGCCGGGCGTTTCGACAAGCCCGACTTCCGGCTGAGCCTGATGGCCAAGGACCTCCTGCTCGCTGCCGAGCAGGCCGCGGCGGCCGGACTGCGTCTCCCCCTCGTCGACGCAGCCGCGCAGACCCACGTCCGCGCCACCGATCAGGGACACGGCGACGAGGACTGTGTCGCCGTCACCCACGCACTCACACCGAAACCGGGAACCCACACGTGATCATCGACATCCACGGACATCTGTCCCCACCGGAGGCCGCCCGAAGCTTCCCCATGCCTCCCAGCCTGACCGACGTCGACGGAATGCTGGCCGCCCGCGCCCAGGCCGGCATCGACCTCACCATCATCGGCAGCCCGGTCGGCGCCGGCGCCATGGCGCGGGTTCCGGGCGTCGACAACTACGCACAACCACGAGACCGGCTCCGAAGCTTCCACGCCTGGATGTCGGGCCTGATCGCCACCTTCCCGGACCAGTTGCGCGGGTACGTGTACGCCAACCCGTTCGGCGACGACGACCACCTGGAAGGAGTCCGGGAGACGCTGGCGGATCCCGCTTTCGTCGGCCTGATCACCACCTCCAGCGTCCACGGCGAACTGCTCGGCTCTCCGCGAGCCGACTCCTTCTTCGCGCTGGCCGCCGAGGCGGGAGTGCCGGTCCTGGTGCACGCCCCGGCCGAACCGATCGGCACGGACCGCGTCGACGACTTCGGCTTCGTCGAGCAGATCGGCCGGTTCGGCGACCTCACCATGGGCATGGCGATGATCGCGTTCGCGGGGTGGCTGGACAAATATCCGGGCCTGCGGCTGATCGGTGCCACCGGCGGCGGTGCGCTGGCGCTGCTGCCGGAACGCCTGCAGACAGCGGCGCGTCCCCGGCACTGGGGCAGGGGCAAGCCGCCGGCGTCGTCCTCGGTCCCGGCTGCGTCCTCCGCTCCGCCGTCCGCCGACCCGAGCGGTGCACTCCAGCGTATGTATGTCGACACCAGCACTTTCAGCCCGGCGCATCTGGGCCTCAACGCGGAGGTGCTGGGGCCCGAGCGGATGCTGTTCGGCACCGACTCGCCGCCGATGTCCGTGCCCCTGGAGGAGTTCATGCACATGATCGAGAAGCTGCCGATCGACAAGGCGTCCCAGCAGCTCATCCTCGGCGGCAACGCAGAGGCCCTCTTCGACCTCAGGAGCCGTCCGTGACCACCGTGGACGATCCGGTCGCCGCAGCCGAGCGGTGCACCCCCGAGTTCCGACGGAACCCGCACCCGGTCTACGCGAGCCTCAGGGACAAGGCACCCGTCTGCCCCATGCGGCCGCCGCACGGCGTCGACACGTACCTGATCACGCGGTACAAGGACGCGAGAGCGGCCCTGGCGGATCCGCGGCTCAGCAAGGACATGTACGGGGCCATGGACGCCTACCGGAGGATCTTCGGTGACTCGTCCGTGGCTCTGGACGACCACATGCTCAACTCCGACCCGCCCAAGCACACCCGGCTGCGCAGACTCGTCAGCTCCACGTTCACCCCGCGTCGCGTGGACTCTCTGCGGCCGCGGATCCAGGACATCGTCGACACGCTGCTGGACAACTGTGCGACCCGCGAACCGGTCGACCTGCTGACCGCGTTCGCGTTCCCGCTGCCGATCATCGTGATCTGTGAACTGCTCGGCGTGCCGCCGGACGAACGGTCGGAGCTGCAACGCCTGTCCATCACGGTGGCGCAGACAGGATTCAGCAAGGAATCCAAGCAGGCCCAGCAGAAGGCGGAAGAGGACCTGCACGCGTACTTCGCGGATCTCCTCTCGCGCAAGCGCAGCCACCCGGGTGAGGACCTGCTCAGCGCGCTCACCGCGGCCCAGGACGAAAAGGGCGGGCTCACCGAGCAGGAGCTGATCTCGACCGCGTTTCTGCTGATGTTCGCGGGGCACAAGACGACCGCCTACCTCATCGGCAACTCCATCCACCATCTCCTCACCCATCCTGCGCAGCTGCGCGCCGTGCAGGAGAACCCGGAGCTGGTCGGACAGACGGTGGAAGAACTGGTGCGCTTCGAGGGCTCGGTGGAGAGCGCGACGTTCCGCTTCGCGGCCGAGGACGTGGAGATCGCCGGAACGCGGATTCCGAAGGGCTCCCTGGTTCAGATCGCGCTCAGTTCGGCCAACCGCGACCCGCTGAAATTCGACTCCCCGGACGAGTTCGATGTGAAGCGGCCGGCGAATGCGCAAAGTGCCCATCTGGGGTTCGGGTACGGCATCCACTACTGCCTCGGAGCGCCTCTGGCCAGACTGGAGGTGCAACTCGCTCTCACGGGTCTGTTCAGCCGTTTCCCGAGGGCGGCTCTGGCGGACCCCGCGCGTGAGGCGCCCTGGATGGAGGTTCCGTTCCCGGCTTTCCGCGGCCTCGCGGAACTGCCTGTCGTGCTCAAGCCTGCCGTACCGTGACCCACAGCGGGGGAAGACAGCGGCATCCTGTCCGGGCCGCCTCGGAGACCCGGGGCGGCCCGGCCGCCTCGGGGCATCGATTCCGGATGCGGTGGCTGTTGTCCGACATCCCGACCGGCGTCGTGATCATTTACGCTGCCGTCGGCGGCCTGCGCGCAGCGTACGTTCCCGCGCCTGCCGCCAGCAGCATCACACAGCCCGCGAAGATCAGCCCGGCTTGGCGGAGCCCGAGCCATGTGGCCATGGCACCGACCCCCACCACCGGTACCGAGATCCCGGCGTAGGCGACGACGAAGAACGCCGAAATCGTGCCGCCACGGTGCCGTGCCGGGGCCGCGCCGCTGACCAGGGTGAGTGCCGCGCGAAAGGCCAGTCCCTGGCCGGCGCCGCCGCACAGGGCACCCAGGACGAGCAGGAACATGGATTCGGCGATCAGCGATGACGCCACAAGCAGCAGGCCCACGACGAGGATGGCGCACCCCACAGGGAGCGCGAGGCGTGCCCTGATCCGTTGTGTCAAGGACTGCCCGACGGTCGAAGCGAGGAACACGGAGAACACGACGGCGCCCGAAACGGCCAGGTTGCGCACCCCCAGCGTCTGCGAGGCGAAACTCGGCGCGACCGCCGTGAACAGCCCGAGAAGTGCAAAGCCGGCGAACGCCGCCAGCGAGGCGGGTGTGAACACGCCCTTCACCTCGGGAGGCACCGTGATCCCCTGCGGCGTCAGAGGAGGCCATCTCTTCGGCTCCGCCACGGTCTCCGGCAGGAACCAGGTGATCCCACAGGCCACAGCCACCAGCCCCAGGTGGACCCAGAACGGCAGCATCAGCGGCCAGGGCGTGTACTGCGCGAGGAGGCCGGAGAGCAGCGGCCCGCAGCCCAGACCACCCATGTTCGCCGCGGTGGCGGCGAACCCGGCCCGCGCCTTCTGCCCCGGACCGGCCAGCTCGATGACGGCCGCTGTCGCCGCACCGCTCAGCAAGCCGGCCGCGCAACCGGACAACAGCCGCCCCGCGAAGAGCAGAGGCAGACCGCTCTGCAGGAGGAAGCAACCCGCACTCGCGGCCGACAGAGCCATGGCGCACAGGAGCACCGGTCTGCGGCCAACCTCGTCGGAATAGTTTCCCGCCACCAGAAGCACGGTGATGACCGCGACGGCATACACGGCGAACACAACGGTCACCATCAGCTCGGAGAACCCGATCTGTTCCTGGTAGAGCCCGTACAACGGTGTGGGCAGGGTGGTCCCGGCCATCCCGATGGCGAATACCGCTGCCGCAGCCGGGTAGCCCGGCCGCAGGCTGTCGCCTGCGTTCACTGCGCCCTCGCGAACGATCACACACGCCACCCTATGAGTGGCCGCCCGCCGGAGAAGCACCTGGCACGAGGGTGGCGAGGCGGACCGAGGGGCGTCAGGATCATCAGTCCCAGAGCTCGTATGTCACGTCCCGTGGCGTCTGCGACGGTCTGCCGTCGGTGTAGGTGAGTTGCAGCCGTGTGAAGCGATTCAGCTCAGGGTGCTTCTTCCAGGAGTCCGGGCGGTCGAGCCTGACGACGACGGGGTAGGAGTGGAACCTGCCCGCGGCGCAGAAGGGCTGACAGTCATTCACTGCGTCGAGTCCTCTGCCCACGGCGGACGTGTGTCCCCACGTGGACCACCGAAGTTCGATGAGGTGGTTGTTGCCATCGCCACAGGCGAGCAAGAAGTCGCCGGGGCGTACTTGCGACTTCGAGAAACAGTCGACGGCCACTGTATGGGTGGCTGCCGGTGACCCCGCGGATGCGGACGCTGGTACTGCCGCTGCGGCGAGCACCGTGGCAGCGCACAGCATGACCGCTGCTCTGAACTTGTCTCTTTGCATATCAGCTCCCCAGCTGCCTCTCTTTTGAGCCCGGGCGACCCGGCGGGTACGCCTCACTCGCCCCGCGAGCTGCGGTCTGCGCGCCAGAAGCACTGGTCCGTGGCGGTGGCGCCGTTCTTTCCGCAGTTGTTCCTGAATCGACGCTACGACCGTGGCCAGGGATGCACCACCCGTACAGGCGACAGCCGGGCAAGGCAGAAGCGGAAGGAGTGCGCTCCGCCGGCAGAACGGCTCGGCTCGCCTTCGACGAGTGATCGACAACGTGTCCGCGACACCCCCAGCATGCGCTGAAACCGCTGCACCGAGCAGGTGGTCGTAGTGATATGCAGGCGTACGCTTGCAATGCCTGTGTACCGCGAGTGAGCGACGGAGGCGGCGCATGACCGACCCCTACGGCTTCCTCAAGACACCCCGCCGGCCCGTCCCGGCGCGTCCTGTCCAGGAGCGGCTGAGCGACTGGAACGAGGTCTACGCGGGGCAGGCGCGACTTCCGCTCGTGTCCGAGCAGGCGGGGCGTTGTATGGACTGCGGCATACCGTTCTGCCACAGCGGCTGCCCGCTCGGTAACCTCATCCCCGAGTGGAACGCGTACGCGAGGAAGGGCGACTGGTGGGCAGCGGCCGAGCGGCTGCACGCGACGAACAACTTCCCGGAGTTCACCGGGCGACTGTGCCCGGCGCCGTGCGAAGACGCTTGCGTGCTCACCATCAACGCCGATCCGGTGACGATCAAGAATGTCGAACAGGCGATCGCCGACCAGATCTGGGCGCGCGGATACGCGACGCCGCAACCGCCCGGGCGGCTCAGCGGCAAGACCGTCGCCGTCATCGGCTCCGGTCCGGCGGGACTGGCGGCAGCACAACAACTCACCCGGGTCGGTCACACCGTCGCGGTCTACGAGCGCGCCGACCGCATCGGCGGGCTGCTGCGCTACGGCATTCCCGCGTTCAAGTTGGAGAAGCGCCACCTGGACCGCCGCATCGAGCAGATGCGGGCTGAAGGCACCAGGTTCCGCACGGGCGTGGACGTCGGCAGCGATCTCGACGCCACCGAGCTCACAGAGCGGCACGACGCGGTTGTGATCGCCGTCGGAGCCACGGGGCAACGGGAACTGCCCGTCCCAGGCCGTGAGCTCTACGGCATCCACCAGGCCATGGACTACCTGACCCTGGCCAACAGGGTCGCTGAGGGGGACCACGACGTGCCTGTCGTCACTGCCGAGGGCAAAAACGTGGTGATCATCGGTGGCGGGGACACCGGCTCGGACTGTCTGGGCACCGTCCTGCGACAGGGCGCCGCCTCCGTTGTGCAGTTGGACATCAATCCGGAGCCCGGTGACACCCGGCGGGACACCGAACCCTGGCCCGTGTATCCGAAGGTCTATCGGATATCCCATGCTCATGAAGAGGCCCGGGGACGAGAGGGCACGGATCCGAGAGTTTTCGCCTCCGCCACCCTCAGCTTCGAAGGGGACCGGTCCGACCAAGTACGCGCGCTTCGCCTGGCGGAAGTGGAGCCCAAGGGCAGAAGGCCGCGGCTGGAGACGGAACATGTGATTCCGGCGGATCTGGTCCTGCTCGCCCTCGGGTTCTTCGGTCCCGAACGGGACACCGGCCTGATGCGGCAGCTCGGGCTCACGCTGGACGACCGGGGAAACTTCGCCCGGAATGCTGCCTACGCTGCTGAAACGGCAAAGTCGGCCGAGCGGACGGCCCGCACCGGGACCGTCGGGGTCTTCATCGCCGGTGACGCGGGACGTGGCCAGTCCCTCGTGGTGTGGGCCATCGCGGAGGGACGGTCCGCCGCGGCCGCAACGGACCGCTATCTGAGCGGCTCCACGGTGCTCCCGGCGCCCATCGCCCCACAGGACCGGCCTCTGGTCGCCTGATGCGGCGTCACTGTCGGCATCCGGGCCGACTGCCGGTGGACGACCGGACCGCCTGCGGCTGTTCTCGTGTGGCGGGCGCATCTCAACCCTTGACGGCCTCTGCGATCTGCAGGGCGGCCTGGGCGGGCGTGAGGTGCGTGGTGTCGACGACCTCGGCCTCGCTGTGCAGCCACGTGCGGGCCGCCTCGGCGTAGGGCTCGAGGTATTTGAGACGGAACGGGGAGGGACCAAGAACAGTGTCCCCCTCGATGCGGCCGCGGAGGGTGTCCTGGTCGGCGTGGAGGACGAAGTGCCTTACTGGAATGTCATGTTGGGCGAGGCCCGTGCTGATCTCGCGCCAGTACTGCTCGACCAGGACAGTCATGGGGATCACCAGAGTGCCGCCGGTGTAGTCGAGTACGTGGCGGGCGGTCTCGACGACGAGCGGCCGCCACGGCGGCCAGTGCTGGAAGTTGTCCGTCACGGGCAGCCCCGGCGTGATGTCCATGAGTGTCTCACCGACCTTCTCGGCGTCGAACACCCGTGAATCCGGGATCAGTTGCTGTACGAGTGCACTGGTCGTCGTCTTGCCTGCGCCATGGGTGCCGTTGAGCCATACGATCACGGGACCCGACGCTACCGCTGTGCGGGCCGCGGGAACGGGCACAGCGGAAATCCGGCACGGTTTCGGCGTTTCTCAGGGCGGTGCCAATCACCAGGATCAGGTGTCACCTATCTCGGAATGTCCTGTCGCAGTGCATCTACCAGACAGCGGTCTGCTGACCTGCCGGGTTGCCACATCGCTTGAGAGCGATGGCCCTAGGTATTCCCAAACGACGTGGCTTTGAAGGAATTTGCGTTGATCGTACCGCCGTACCGGCTGCTGGAGTAACTTGGCAGAGGGTTGCTACGTTTCAGCGGTATGAGAAGCGCTGTGTTTGTGGTGACAGTCGGCGTTGCCGCCGGCGTCTGCCTGATTTTGGTGGATCGCGCTTTGCTGTGGGCAGAGTGCCGTGGGTGGATCTACTACCGCAAGACGAAGGGGCGTACTTCCGCGCTGGTAGAGGGGTTCTCTCCAGCCGCGCAGGCAGTGAAGCGGGCGATGGAGCAGGAGAGGTTCCGTAAGAATGTCCGGGTCGGGGAGGGGACGCCACTTGGTGTTGACTTGGACAAGGGCGTTGTACGGGTCCGTCGCTCGGAACCCGGTCGGCAAGAATCTGCCAACTCGAATGAGATCGAGTGAGAATCCGCCTGCTTGAATGCGACAGGACACGAAAAGTCGCACCCACCGAGGGAATCAATCATCCCCGTGTGACAACCAGCCTGCTCATGTGACAACTGTCGTGCCTTGGCTCAGGCGGCAGGCGGCGGCTTGGTTGTCGGCGTCGGGCCGGATGCGGAACAGGTGGTCCTTCTCCGGGTGACCGGAGGAGTTCCCGCAGCCGCGGCAGTCCCAGCGGCTGTCGACGGAGGACTGCACCGGATCGGCGTCGTCTCCGCGGTAACCGGAGAGTGGGAGGCCGACTATCGAGCCCGGATACGCGGGCTACCGGTACGCACCGCAGTGGACGATCTGCACGCCGCAATACACGCAGTCGCCGCTGCACACGGACGCATGCACGCTGTGCGGACCCTGCGCCGGAGCCTGCCGGTACTGTCGCCTGCGGAGGCCATCGAGTACGTGAGCGCTTTGCTGGAAGGTGATGCCCCAGGGCGCCTCGTGGCCGTGGCCACCAAGGAACTCGTAGAGCCTCTCGACCCGGTACTCGCTGTGAAGACCATTCGGCCCGGTGCGCCCCGCCAGACCGGCTGACGTCCGGCGACGGGCTCGTTTCGGCACCGTGGGGCCGGGGTCGTTGTCGAAACGGCGAGCGCGGCCGTGGCCGCGCCGGGGTGGACCCGGATGCCCGTGGGTCGGCGGGCGCGTGGGGAAATGCCGCTTGCCGGGGGTCGTCGGGCACCCCAACTCTGTGGAACGCTAGGGCGGTGATCACCAGTGCACCGGACAACGCGGAGTCGCTTGCCATTGGGGCCCTTGAGTGGCTGCTGAAGGCTGCCCGGGACGTGGACGACGGCTTGGCCTGGCCGGACACCCTCGCCGACGACGAGGTCACGCCGATTCTGTACAGCGGGACTTCGGGGGTGCTGCCAACCCTCCTCGACGCATGGCGGTACTTCGCAGACGACCGGTACGCGGACGCGGCCCTGCGCGGTGCCCGCAGCGTCGCTGACGCGGTCGAAGACTGGGAGCCCAGCGGCCTCTACACGGGGGTGGCCGGAATGGCTGTCGCCCTGCGGGGTGTGCACCGTGTGCTCGGCGACACCGCGGCGGGGGCGTCCGCCGACCGTGCTCTGGACGTCCTGCGGTCCCGCTACGACGGCGCAGGGTGGAACGACTGCTTCGAACTGATCGTCGGCAACGCCGGCGTAGCGCTCGCCGCGCTGGAGTGCGGCGATCTCGACCTCGCCCAACTGGCCGTCGACCGCTACCCGCACACCGCCGAACGCACCGCTGCCGGCGTCCAGTGGGAGATCCGGGCCGGCGCGGTCCCCCGCATGCACCACATGTCGCACGGCACCCTCGGCATCGTCTACGCGCTCGCTGCCGTCGGCCGGGCCGCCGACCGCTCCGACCTTATCGACCTCGCACTGGCCGGCGCCGCCGACGTGGTCTCGCGCAACGAAGCCGGTCCGGACGGCTTCCTTGTCGCGCACTCCGACCCGCAACAGCAACACGAGAAGATCGAACGGCATAGCTACGGCTGGTGCCACGGCACGGCCGGCGACGCCCAGGCGTTTCGCTTCCTGAGCCACATCCTGCCCGACGACCCCGCCTGGCCCGCCCTCGCCGACCGCTGCTGGCACACCGTGGTCAACTCCGGCATCCCACGACGGATCCGCCCCGGCTTCTGGGACAACAACGGCCGCTGCTGCGGCACCGCCGGCGTCCTCGCCCTCGCCTGCGACCGCCAGGTCGAATGCGGCGACGGCCAGGACTTCGCCGACGTCCTCGTCGCCGACCTCGCGGCCCGCGCGACGACCGATGCCAACGGCATCCGCTGGTCCAACTTCGAACACCGCGAAACGCCCAGTGACCTCGCCCCCGCCACCGGCTGGGCGATGGGCAACGCGGGCATCATCCGTGAGCTCCTGCGCCACGCCCGCATCACCGCGAACCGGGACCCGCGCTATGCGGTCCCCTTCCCGGACCACCCGCCCGCTGCCTGAGTGCCTGTTGCGGCTCCGTTCGCCGAACGGTCACCGTGACCGTTCGGCGAACGCTCGCCCCCAAAATCCCGTTATCGGGCAACCGTGGGTTGACCTGCTGCCTCGGTGTCCTGTCCCATGACACCTTGCCTCCGTCCCACCCGGCCTTGTTCGTTCGCACGTCAGGGACAACATCACGTGAGACGGACCCAGGGATGGGCCTGGTGGGCGCCCGAGCTGCGACAACACGCTGCTAGATTCGCTCGCCATGCGATCACGTGAGTACGACCTCGACTTCCGCGACAGGGCCCGGCGAATACGCGCCTGGGGTATCGGTCTGTTGGCTGTGGCGGCGCTCCAGTGGACATGGTGTGCCCTGTTGCTGCTCACGCCGTACGAGGTCGATGAGGAGCCCGGCGACCGCTACCCCGAGAAGTGCGAGTCAAGGCTGTTGACCGAGCGCGGTACGGCCAACGACGGCCTGCAAAGGGGGGATTGGTGTCAGAACGAACGCGACTGGCCTGAGGCCCTGGCTGTGCTCGGGTTGTCCGTGCCGGTGTCGGTCGCTGGTGTGGCACTCTTCACGAGCGGCAGTGTGAGCAGCCGGATGAGTGCCCACGCGGAGGCGATGCGCGAACTGGACAGGCTCGCCGACGCACGGAACGCGTAGCCTGCACGGGTTGGCCGGCCAACACACCATCCATATGGACAGGATTGGACCACCGTTCCAGGCTTGACCAGAGCGTGTCAGTAAGAAGTCATCTCATTCGGCCAGTTGAATGCGCTGTGGGCCGTGGGGGACCGCTGAGCGGTCGGCGCCATCATGCCCGCCACGGCAGCCACCCGCCGTTCCCGCATGCCAGTTGGAGGGCCTGCTCCCGATCGCCGCCGCCGAACGGGGCGATCTGCCAGGCGGCCATGGCGACCAGGCTCACCGCGTCGGCCGTTGCGGCACCGGCGAGTATCCGGTAACAGAGGAGTCGGGACTGCCGACGGGCAGGGAGTGGCTCGGCGGGGCCAGGGTCGGTGTGCGACGAGCCGAACCGCATCTCGTAGCCGCGCCATACTGGGTCGCGGCGGGAACAGAGAGGCGGAACGGTGATCCAACAGCACACGGAATACGACGTCCTGGTGGTCGGAGGCAGTGGGGTGGACACCATTGTCCGCGTCGACTCACTGCCGGTCCCGCTCGCCGACTCGGTCCATGTCGGGCCGATCGAGGAGTGGCCCGGCCATACCGGAGGGAATGTGGCCCTCGGGACCCGGGCGCTCGGCCTGAAGGTCGCGCTGCTCGACTGCATCGGCGACGACTGGACGGGCGCGCAGGTGCGTGAGCGGCTGGCCGAGGGGGACGTGGAGTTCGCCCCGCTGATCTCGCCGGCCGGCACCCGCCGTGCGGTCAACCTGGTGGACGCGACCGGACGCCGGATGTCCTTCTACGATGCCCGCGACCCGGACGGTCTGCGGATGCCCCGGGACTTCTACCTTCCCCGGCTGCGGCGCACCCGCCACGTCCACCTCTCCATCATGAATTTCGCGCGCTTCCTCTACGACGACATCGAGGATCTCGGTGTCCCCGTCTCCACGGATCTGCACGACTGGGACGGACTGGCCGACCACCACCGGGAATTCGCGCTCCGCTCCGACCTCGTCTTCCTCAGCGCGGCGGGCGCGGGCCAGGACGCCACCGTCCTGATGCGGGAGATCCTCCGCGAGGGCCGCGCGGACACCGTCGTCGTCACGGCGGGCGCAGACGGCTCCTACGTCCTCACCCGGGAAGGCGGCTCGGTCCCGCACCACATTCCGGCGACCGTTCCGCCCGCACCGGTGGTGGATTCCAACGGCGCGGGTGACGCCTTCGTCTGCGGCTTCCTCTACGGGAGGCTCGCGGGCCGGGATGCCCTGGAATGCGCCCGCCTGGGCGCGGTGGCGGGCGCCCATGCCTGCACGGCTCCGGGTTCCACCGCCCTCATTGCCGAGGAGGCCCTTCTGGCGTCGGAACAGGTCCGGAGCAGGAGTCAGTAGCCCTCCGGGCGGGGCCGGGACGCCGTGGGCAGCGACCCGCCGGACGTTGCCCACGGCGGCCAAACGGCGTGCTGGCCGAGGGTGCGTTGCTCGGCGGTGTCGACCGCGGCCCGGTCGTGGTCGACGCCGATCCCCTCGCCTGCCGCGGTGACGGCCTCGGCGAGCGCGCCCGGATCGGTGCCGGGTCCGCAGCCGAGGTCGAGCACCGGGTGGCCGGGCCGGAGTTCGAGCTCGTCGAGCATGCGGCTCTTGTGGGCGCGACCCGGGTCGGTCGCGGCAAGCCGGTCGAGGTGGACGAGGAGTCGGGGCGATGGTCTCGAATGCCGATGGCGTCGTGGGGCCGGTCAATCAGTCACCGGCAGTCGGAACGACAGGTGCCGCAAGGGCCGCGCGTACAGCTTCGGCCGATGCCACCGGGTCACCCGTGGGCTTCACCGGGTAGCTCTTGATCTCCCGGTTCCAGGCGTTGTCCCGCTCGAACCAGTCGATCGCGGCGGGCGGCTGCCCGGTGACCAGGGCCGTGTCGAGGGAGTCGAGGTAGAGCATCCAGCGCTTGGCATAGAAGTCGGAGACCAGGCCCGACCATTCGCGGTTCGCGTAGTCGCGCAGGCCGCCGGACTCGCTGCTGGACCGATGGCCCCAGGTGGTGAGGACCGAACGGGCGTCGAATTCCGCGGCGGCCCGCTCGGCATCGGTGCTGCCCCAGGACTTGGCGTCCTTGAGCCAGGGCCCCAGCATGAACCGCCGGTCGGTGGCCAGCAGCCGGTCGAGCAGGGCAAGGTCCTGCTTCCACTCCGTGGCCCGCTGCCGGTACAGGGCGAGGTCCTTCCCCTCGTACGCGGACTTGATCTGCGGCAGCAGCGTACGGCTGCGGTTGGCCAGGGCCTGTCGGGCCACATCCACCAGATCGAAGCGGTACGCATCCGACTTCCGTAGATCGGGGGCGACTTGGAGCAGCTCCGTGAGCGCCTGCCGCACCGTCGTCGCGTCGTACCGCATGGACGACGGGCTCCAGCTGGCCGCCGTGCCGACGGTCAGCCCGGGGCGTGCGGTGAAGAGGCTGTCCTGGGACTCGCTCCAGGTGCCGGAGGGGGTGCTGTAGGGGCCGGTCCGCAGCAGTTCCCACGCCTTGGCGGCATGCGGGTCGGCGCCGCCGTAACGGCGTTCGGCGTAGTCGGCGAACCAGGCCGAATGATCCAACGGGGCGGTGCGCCAGGCGAGTTCGGTGAAGAGTTCGTACGCGACGGGGTTGCCGCCGGTGCCTTCCGGCAGGTACGCGATTCCCTGGAGCGCACTGTTCGGCTTCGTACGCCACTCGTTGAACCTGGCTGTCCAGACAGCGGTGTTGGCCCCGATCGTGGTGTGGCCGCCGAAGTTGGGGATGGTCCCGAAGGCGTAGGGTGCGCCGTGCCAGGCGGCCTCGCGGTCCAGGCCGTTGTAGCGGTCTGCGAGTCCGTCGACGATGAAGAGCTTGCTCTTGTCGACCGCGTCGATGAGCTGCGTGGAGGGGTTGTTCTGCCAGCCGAGCAGGACCCAGGTGGCACCCGGGTGCGCGGTCTGCAGGGCTTTCATGACGGCCTTGGCCGCGTCACCGATGGGCACGTTGCCCGGTCTGCCGCCTTCGTGCAGCAGATCCATCTTGTACATGGCGGAGTCGCCGAACAGCTTGCGCTGGTGACGGTAGAAGGCCTCTGCGACCTTCGGGAACATCTCGCTGCGCGGGTCCAGCCAGTCAGGCCGTTCGAAACCGACCCAGCCGCCCTGCGGGACCACGGGACCGGTGGGGTTGCGGTCCGTGAATCCGGGCGGGACGGTGCCGTAATAGCCGGGCAGGACCGGCGTCATGCCGAGGCGGCGCAGCCGGTCGGTGATCCTGCGGCCGAGCGCGGCCCGCTGATCCAGCAGCTTCTCGGTGACCGGGCCACCGAACCCGGACATGTTCTGCATCAGCCACCACGGCTGGTGCGCCGGGCCCGGAATCCAGGACGTGAGCTCCTTCTTCGTGTACCCGAACTCCTGGAAGGTGTCGTAGTACACGGCATCCGCGCCCATCTGCACGAACACCTCGTTGACACCGTGCAGCGCGAGGACATCGATCTGCTTCTCGTACGAGGCCCAGTTCCGGTACGCACCGGAGTAGCCGTCGTCCGTGTCGTTGAGGGCGAACCGGTGCGGCACCGAGGCGTCCTGGCGGACCGTGCCGGCAGGTGCCGGGAGTCTCTTCGGGAGCTTCGACGTGCTGTCACCGGGCCAGCCGATGTCCACCTCGGCCGTGTACTTGAGGTACCAGTTGACGCCACTGAGGAGCACGGCGGGGCTGGTGCCCTGGACGCGCACATGACCCGTGGTCCCGGAGACGGTGAAGTAGTCACCGGATGCGGGGCGGCTCACCGGTACGAGGTCGAACTGCCCGGCGTGCCGGGGGAGGAGGCGCCGCAGCGCTGCCTCTGCCGGCCCGGGGGCGAAGGCGGGCCTGTCGTCGGGGGCGGCTGCTGCGGGAGCGGCAGGAGTGCCCAGCACCGCGGCCAGCACAGCGAGGGCGGCCGTGCAGGCGACGATCCAGGATCTGAGGCTTCTCAAGGTTTGACCTCGTCCGGAGTAGGGGTGCGGAGGCTTGCCGAGGACATCGTGCGGACGCGCATCAGACTTACTAACGGAGCATTCGTTAATATGGGCGGGTGTGCCGCGGTCGTCAAGAGTGCCGGCAGCCCGGGTTCTCGAAGCGCTGGGTACAGTGCCGACAGCACGGTCGGGCAAGGGAGTTGACGCACATGCCAGTCCGGAAAGCAGCGGCCACCGGTCCGCACGTCCTGCGCCGGATGAACGTGGCCGCGGTGCTGGCCGCACTGCGGGAGGGGGACACTCCCACCGCCCGGGTCACCGACCTCGCATCGCTCACCGGACTGTCACGGCCCGCGGTGACCAGGGCCCTGACCGAGCTGAGGGACTGCGGGCTGGTGGAGTTCACCGCGGCTGCGGGACCGCAGCAGCTCGGCCGCCCCGCCCAGTACGCCAGGTTCCGTGCCGAGTCGGGACATGTCGCCGGGGTCGACATCGGTCCGCACAAGGTGCTGGTGGTGATCGCGGACCTGGCAGGTCGGGTGCTGGCCACCCATCGTGCGGCCGTGGACAGGGGAGCGGCCGGGCCGCAGCTCTTCGCCACCGTCCGCGCCGCACTCACGGCGGCAGCGGCCGAGGCGGGCGTGGCGTTGTCGAGCCTGTGGGCGGTGAGCACGGGCACCCCGGGCATCGTCGACCGCGAGCGGGGCGAGGTGCTGCTCGCTCCCAGCATTCCCGACTGGGCCGGGCTGCCCGCTGTTTCGCTGCTGCGCGACTGGCTGCACTGCCCGGTGTCCATCGACAACGACGTCAATCTCGCGGTGCTCGCCGAGCGTTGGCGCGGAGCCGCGGCCCCCACCGAAGCGCGCAGCGGCGCCGACGCCGGTGTGCGCACCGACTGCCTGGTCTTCGTTCAGTGGGGGCGGCGTATCGGCACCGGCATCGTCATCAACGGCAGGCCCTACCGGGGGAATTCGGCAGCCGCCGGTGAACTGGGCTTCGTCGACCTCGTCGGTGACCCCGACGCCCGTCCCGGACCGCGCCCGGCCGACGGCATGGGGCCGTTCGAGCGGCTCGTCGGCGCCGAGGCCATTCACCGGCTGGCCCTGGACGCCGGCGCTCCCGTGGGCGACGCCCATGACATCGCACCGCTCTTCGCAGCGGCGGAAGCGGGCGACCGGGCCGCCGTCGAGGTGGTGGAGCGTGTGGCCGCCCGGTTCGCCCGAGGACTTGCCGTACTTCTGCTCGTCCTCGATCCGGGCAGGGTCGTCATCGGCGGCGGGGTGTCGCGGGCGGGGGACACACTGCTCGGCCCTGTGCGCAGGCATCTGAGATCGCACACCCTGGTGCCGGTCGAGCTGAACGCGTCGGTGCTCGGCGAACGGGCCGTAGCGATGGGTGCGGTGCGCCATGCCCTGGACGTTGCTGAAGAGCGCGTGACGGCAACACACCAAGGTGTCACGTAGCGGCGAAGAGGGGCGGACCCGTCCCGACAGCCGGTTTCACCCGGACAGTCGGTCTGCGTCACTCCGCTGCTGTCCGGGCCGCGCCATCACCGCAGCCACCGGAAACGCTGAGTCCGTCGCGTCTCTCATGGCGCGCCTGGACTCGCCGCCGTCGGTGCCGTTCGTTGCTAGGAGACCGTGATGGATCTGTGCCTGACAGACAAAGTAGCCGTGGTCACCGGCGCCGGCAGGGGCATCGGCCTTGCCGTGACACAGGCGCTCGCCAACGAGGGCGCGCGCGTGGTCGCGGCCTCCCGCACCCCCACCGAACCGCTGTCCGAGCTGGCGGCGCGCAAGGACGTCCACTTCGTGCAGGCGGACCTCACCGAGCCCGACGGCTCCGCAGAACCGGTGGCGGAAGCGGTTGCCCGGTTCGGCGGGCTGGACATCCTGGTCAACAACGTCGGGGCCGTACGTCCGCGAGCGGGCGGCTTCCTGTCCGTCGGCGACGACGACTGGATGTGGGCGATGACGGTCAACTTCCTCACCGCGGTCCGCACCACGCGTGCCGCTCTCCCGCACCTGATCAAGGGCGGCTCGGGCTCCATCGTGACGGTCAGCTCGGTCACCGCCTTTCTGCCCGACCCCTCGGTCATCGACTACTGCGCGAGCAAGGCTGCCCTGACCAACTTCTGCAAGGCCCTGTCCAAGGAGGCCGGCCCGCACGGGGTACGGGTGAACACCGTCAGCCCCGGACCCGTTGCCACGGACCTCTGGCTGGGGGAGGGAGGCATCGCGGCCACCGTCGCAGCGACCGACGGCATCGCACCGGACACCGTCGCCCAGGAGTTCGCGGCCCAAGCGGTGACCGGGAGGTTCACCCGGCCGGAAGAAGTCGCCGATCTGGTGGTGCTGCTGGCGAGCGGCCGCTCGGGCAACGTCACCGGATCGGACTTCGTCATCGACGGGGGACTGATCACGACCTTGTGACGGAAGTTCCCCGGCCCGGTACGAGGCTCCTCCTACGACCCTCGACGCGGGATGAGCATCGAAAGAAGCGAGGCTCAGCCACAGAAGAATGCGCTTTTGTGACCCCTCGTGCAGACCGCAGGATGGCGAAGAACCGGCCTACGGGGGAGGAACCATGTCGTCAGCCATCGAAACGGGTCTGCTGCCCTTCACTTCCGAGATCCGCCCGGAAGGGCTCGCCGTCGGAGGAGTCCTGCTCACCGAACTGGCACAGCGTTGGGGAACACCGCTCTTCGTGTACGACGAGGAGCACCTGCGCCGACGCTGCCGGGAGGCGGTCGCGGCCTTCGGCCGGGACAACGTCGCCTACGCCTCCAAGGCATTCCTGTGCACGGCCATGGCCCGACTGGCCCATGAGGAGGGACTGCTGCTCGATGTCGCCTCCGGAGGCGAGCTGCGCGTGGCGCTGCACGCGGGTGTTCCGGCCGGACGGATCGTGCTGCACGGCAACAACAAGGACAAGGCGGAACTGCGCACGGCCATGTCGGCCGGGGTGCGGCACGTGGTGGTCGACAGCTTCGACGAGATGGACCGCATCGAGCTCCTGCACGCCGAGGAACAACTGCCGCCCGCCCGGGTCCAGTTGCGGGTGGCGCCCGGTGTCGCCGCAGGCGCACACGAGGCGATCCGGACCGGTGGCAATGACTCGAAGTTCGGCTTCGGCCTCGTCGGTGGAACCGCCGCGGCCGCCGTGCGCCGGGCCGTCGGCTCCCCGGCGATGATCCTGGAGGGTGTCCACGCGCATGTGGGCTCCCAGGTGCTGGACACGGCGGAGCTGGCGGCAGGAGCCGCGGCCGTCGCACGGTTCGCCGCGGGGACAGGGGTGCACCGGCTCACCGTCGGCGGCGGCCTCGGAGTCGCGTACGAAGCCGGGCAGACCGTACCCTCGTTCGCCGACTGGGCGGCCCGGGTGCGCATCGCGGTGCGCGATGCGGGCTGGGGCGGCGACGTGACAGTGGAGCCCGGCCGGTCCATCGCCGCCCGCGCCGGGCTGACCCTGTACCGGGTGGGCACGATCAAGCGGATCGAGGGCGTGCGGACATACGTCAGCGTCGACGGCGGGATGAGCGACAATCTGCGCCCCGCCCTGTACGGCAGCCGCTACGAGGTGTTCCTGCCGCGCCGCCCCCGCGCCCCGCGACCGCTGCGAGCACGGCTGGTCGGCAAACACTGTGAGAGCGGCGATGTGATCGTCGACGACGCCGCCCTGCCGGCCGAGGTCGCGGTGGGTGACCTCCTGGCCACGCCGGTCACGGGCGCATACGGATATGCCATGGCGTCCAACTACAACAAGCTGCCGCGCCCGGCAGTCGTCTTCGTGGCCGATGGCCGTGCCCGCACCGTGGTGCGGCGGGAGACCGAGGAGGACCTGCTGCGCCTGGACGTGGACGAGCCCGGCGTGCCGACGCACTGCGCCGCCCGGGACCTGTCCGTACGGTCGGGGGCCGGGGCGGCGCAGTGCGTCGGCACGGCCTAACCTGACCCGATGCTGAACAGTGCCCGACTGCTCGTCCTGCTGGAAATAGCCCGCACGGGCACCATCGTGGCCGCGGCCCAGGCGCTGCATCTGAGCCCGTCCGCCGTCTCGCATCAACTTGCCCGGCTGGAGCAGGAACTCGCGGTGGCGTTGGTGGAACGTCAGCCGCAGAGCCTGCGGCTGACGGCAGCAGGTGTGCGGCTGGCCGAGCACGCACAGGCCGTCGCCGACCTGATGGCTGTCGCACAGGACGATCTGCGGGCCCACTCCGAAGGGGACGCCGGGGTACTGCGGCTGGGCTTCTTCGCCTCCTCGGGCCTGGAGCTGCTTCCTCGGGCGCTGTCGGTCTTCGCGGCCGAGCGGCCCAAGGTCGAGGTGGAGCTGATCCTGGGGCAGCCGCACGAGCTGGTGCCCGATCTGGAGGCGGGCCGGCTGGATGCGGCGGTCGTCTTCGAGCATCCGCTGGACCCCTGGTGCAGGCAGGCGGCCGTGGACGTGGAGATGTTCTTCGACGAGCCGCAGCTGGTGGTCCTTCCGTTGCGGCACCGCCTCGGTCGGCGCACCGCGGTCCGGCTCGCCGCTCTGGAGGGGGAGAGCTGGATCGGTACGCGCGGTGGCCACACCGGCGAACCGGTCCTGGAACGCGCATGCGCGGCCGAGGGGTTCCGGCCGCGGGTCCGCTGCCGCAGCGATCACTACCAGGTCACGATCAACCTGGCCCGCGCGGGCATGGGCATCGCGCTCGTCCCGGCCCTCGGGCTCGGCGACACCACGGGTGTGCACGTCTGCCGACTGGACCATCCCCGACTGCACCGGCGGATCGGGGTCGCCACCCGGCCCACCAACCGCAACCCGCTGCTGCGGATCTTCCTCGCGGAGCTGCGGTCGGCCGGCGAGGAGATCCGGTCGCTGCTGGAGGTGCAGTGGTCCTGACCGGCGGGGCGTGCCGCTCTCATCCGGCGGCGCGACGCCGGGCACAGGCCGCGAGGGTGCGGCCGACGTCCCGGATGGCATGCACCGCGGCCCGCTGCGTGCTGGGGCCCAGCGCCGGGTCCCAGTGCGCCACCACCGCGTACGCCAGCCGGCGCGCACCGACGATGACACCGGCATCGGCGCGGACCCCGGTGTCGGTACCGGTCTTGTTGGCGACCAGAAGCCCGTCGGTCAAGGGGTTCGGGAAGCCGGCGGCGTACGGGTCGTGATCCACCAGGGCGGGGACCAGGCCGTGGTCGGTGTTGGCGCGCATCCACTCCAGCAACCGTGCGGAGGCTGCCGGAGAGCTCATCGTGCCGCGCACCGCATGTGTCACCAGCCGTGCCAGGTCCCGGGCGGTGCCGGTGGCGAAGACGGGCGGTACATCAGGGCCCCGGATGTCACGGACCTTGTCGTGCAGTGTGAGGCGATCGAGCCCGAGTTCCTTCGCCACCCGGGCCGTGGACTCGCGCCCCACCAGGCGCAGGAGCGCGTTGGTGGCGGTGTTGTCGCTGACCGAAGCCGTCAGCCAGGCCAGATCCTCGACGGTCCAGCCGCGCCTGCTCATCCGGCGCAGCAGCCCGGTCCCGTCGGCCACGTCCTCGTCGAGGACTTCGACGGGCCGGTCGGCGAGCAGTTCCCCGGTGTCCAGTCGGCGTGACACCTCGGCGAGCAGCAGCAGCTTCGAGGCGGACGCGACCGGCAGCACGGTCCGGTCGTCGACCCCCACCGTCTCGCCGCCGTCGATGTCGACGGCGGCGACGGCCAGGGTGAGCGGCAGCGTTGCCGAGCGTCGCGCCGCCGCGGCCACTTGGGCCAGACTCATCGGATCCTCACCACTTCTCCCGCCCGCGCCGCGGTCGGGCAGCCGCCCCTTACCGCGACCCGCCCCGCCACCACGACGGTATCGATGCCTTCGGGGGCCAGCAACGGCCGGTCGAAGGTGGCGGTGTCACGTACCGACGCCGGGTCGAGGACGACCAGATCGGCGAGGGCGCCGTCGCGGACCACGCCGCGGCCGGTGAGCCCGAACCGCCGGGCCGGCAGACCGGTCATCTTGTGCACCGCGTTCTCCAGCCGTATCAGTTGCTGGTCGCGGCCGTAATGGCCGAGTACGCGGGCGAAACTCCCCGCCCAACGAGGGTGCGGGCGGCCGGGTTTGGGGACACCGTCCGAACCGATCATCGACAGCGGGCTGGCGAGCACCCGCCGGACGTCGTCCTCGCGCATGGAGTGGCTGATGATGGTCACCTCGCCCTGCTCGGCCAGCAGCAGGTCGCACGCGTAGTCGACCGGGTGGACGCCGAGCCCGGCGGCGAGGTCGGCGATGCTGCGTCCCTCGGCCTCCGGGTGCGCCTGCGCGGCGGCCACGGTGATGAGGTCCCAGCCACCGTTGCCGACGGTGTTCTCCCACCCCTCGACGCCCTGAGCGATGTCCGTCCGGATCCGGTCGCGCGTATCGGCCCGGCGCAGCCGTTCCAGCAGGGCGCCGACGCCGCCCTCGCTCGTCCAAGGGGGCAGCATGGCGTGCAGAACGGTGCTGCCCGCGGTGTACGGGTAGACGTCGCACAGCACGTCCACGCCTTCGGCACGGGCCTGTTCCAGCCGGGGCAGGGTGCGCAGCGTGGCGCCCCAGGCGTGTCGGCCCGCGGTCTTGTGGTGGGAGATCTGCAGCGGGGCGCCGGAGCGCACCGCTATCTCCAGGGCTTCCTCCAGGGCGGTCTCCACCTGTGACATCTCGTCGCGCAGATGGGTGACGTAGGGCTTGCCATGACGCGCGGCCACCGCGGCCAGCGCGACGATCTCCTCGGTGTCGGCGTAGGTGCCCGGCGGGTAGATCAGCCCCGTGGACAGGCCGGCCGCACCCTGGCCGAGTGCCCGGTCGAGCAGCGCGCACATGGTGTCCAGCTCGTCGGGCCGGGGCGGGCGGGCCTCGAAGCCCATCACCCCGGCGCGCAGCGTGCCGTGTCCGACCAGCGAGGCGATGTGGTTGCGACGCAGGGCGGGGTCCTGTCCGGCGGCGAATGCGTCGAAGTCCACCGCGGGCCGTACGGGTCCGAGGCCGAACGTCACTCTGAGATGCTCGGCGAGTGAAGGCAGCCGTTGGGGCAGCGAAGGGAACAGGCTCGTCCCGCAGTTGCCGCAGATCTCCGTGGTGACGCCCTGCAGCAGTGGTGCGAGGCGAAGGTCGTCGACCGGCTCCGGGGTGCCGTCGGCGTCGTGGGGTGCTGCGAGGGCGTCGGAGTGCGTGTGGACATCGATGAAGCCGGGCGTGATGACCTGACCGGTCACATTCAGGGTCTCTGCCGCCGCGGCCGGGGTGCCGGCGGGAAGCACGGCGATTCGTCGGTCCACCACCGCGATGTCCGCGTCCCTGGCGGGTGCGCCGGTTCCGTCGACGAGCGTGCCGCCGCGCAGCAGCAGATCCATGGGGCGGCCCATCACAGCACCGTCGACAGGAAGGCCCGCGTGCGCTCGTGCCGCGGGTCGGTGAACAGAAGCTCCGGGCTCCCGGCTTCGACGACGGCACCCTGATCCATGAACAGGACACGGTCGGCGACCTCGCGGGCGAAGCCCATCTCGTGAGTGACCACGACCATGGTCATACCGCTGCCGGCGAGGTCCCGCATGACGCCCAGGACCTCGCCGACGAGCTCGGGATCGAGAGCGGAGGTGGGTTCGTCGAAGAGCATGAGCGCCGGCTCCATGGCCAGTGCCCGGGCGATCGCCACGCGCTGCTGCTGCCCGCCGGACAACTGCCCCGGGTAGTGGTCCGCCCGGTCCGCAAGACCGACGTGGTCCAGCAGCTTCCGGGCCTGCTTCTCGGCCTGCGCACGGGAGAGGCCCTTGACGGCGACCGGCCCCTCCATCACGTTCTGCACCGCTGTGCGGTGCGGGAACAGGTGGAACCGCTGGAACACCATGCCGATCCGCTCCCGCTGTCGTCGGATGTCACGGGGGCGCCGCTCACGCAGGACACGCCCGGACGGGCCGTGCTGCTCGTAACCGATCAGCTCACCGTCCATCCACACCCGCCCCGCGTCGATCTGCTCGAGGTGGTTGAAGCAGCGCAGCAGCGTCGACTTCCCGGACCCGGAAGGGCCTATGACACACAGCACCTCACCGCTGCGGACATCGAGATCGATGCCCTTCAGCACTTCGGTGTCACCGAATCGCTTTCGGACCCCACGGGCCCTGAGGATCACCTCGTTCATGCCGCTGCCTCCTTCCTGCCACGCCGGGGTACGAGATTCGCCAGGACCCTGCGCCGCAGCGGCGGGGCGGCGCCCGGGCTGTAGCGGCGTTCGACGGCATGCTGGCCGATGCTCGCGATCGTGGTGAGGACCAGGTACCAGAGGGAAGCCACCAGCAGCAGCGCCACCACCTCGAAATTGGCGAGGTAGAGGTGCTGGGAGACGGTCATCAGATCGGCGCCCGCGATGACCGAGACCAGCGAGGTCGTCTTGAGCATGGAGATGAACTGGTTGCCGAACGGCGGAATGATGACTCTCATCGCCTGCGGAAGGATGATCCGGGAGAGGATCTGACGGTTCGACATGCCGATGGACGCACCCGCCTCGCGCTGGCCGGGGTCCACGCTCTGCATGCCGGCCCGCACGATCTCGGCCATGTAGGCGCCCTCGTTGATGGAGAGGCCGAGCAGGGCCGCCACGAAGCCGGTGATGACCTGGTTGGACTGCCAGCTGATGATTTTCGGGCCGTCGAACGGGACACCGATGCTGATCACCGGGAACAACAGGGCCAGATTGAACCAGAAGATGAGCTGGACCAGCAGTGGGGTGCCTCGGAAGAACCAGGTGTAGGCGCCGGCGGTGAGACGCAGCACCGGACTGTCGGAGAGCTGCATCACCGCGACGAGTACCCCGATGACGATGCCGAGAGCCATGGAGACGAGTGTGAGCTGAATGGTCACCCCGAGGCCCCTGAGGATCACGCCGTCGAACTGGTACTTGGCGACGATGTCCCAGTGCAGGTTGGGATTGACGATGACGGTGTAGGCGAGCCACACCGCGAACAGTGCGGCGGCGAGGACCGCCAGCCAGCGCCCGGGACGGGGGCGCCGGGTCACCTGGAGGGAGAGATCGTCCTCCGGCGGCGTAGCGGCGGTGGTGGTTGCCGGTGCCGCACCGAGGGCGGCGCCGGGCATCTTCCGGTAGGTCATGTCCTCACTCACTGACCGTCGTTGACGGTGGCCTCGGGCACGGCGCTGTCGCCGACTCCCCAGGTGTCGAGGATCTTCCGGTAACCGCCGTTGTCGATCAGTTCCTGCAGGGCCTTGTGGACGGCGTCGCGCAGTCCGCCCTGGCTCTTCGAGGCCGCGATGCCCCAGGGAGCGGTGCCGTACTGCGTCGGCAGAACCTCGTACGCGCCGCTCTTCTTTGTGAACATCCTGGCGACGGGATAGTCGACGATGGTGGCGACCGCGCGTCCGCTGTCCAGTTGCAGCAGCCCGGTCGGCGCGTCCTCGCTCTGCGAGATCCGCATCTTCTCCCGGCACTTGGCGTTCTGCTCCTCGCCGATGTGGAGGTTGGAGCTGCCCTTGGCGAGGACGACGGTCTTTCCGCACAGGTCCGTGAGGGACTTGATGCCCTGCGGGTTGCCCTTCTTCGTCATGATGACGCCGCCGGTGCGGAAGTAGTCGACGAAGTCGACCGCCCGGCGCCGCTGGGCACTGTCCGTCATGGATGACATGACCAGGTCGAAGCGTCCGGACTCCAGGCCGGGGATCAGCCCGTCGAAGGCGGCATTGGTGAGTTCGAGTTTCAGCTTCAGCCGCTCGGCGATGGCCTTGGCCAGGTCGGGGTCGACACCTGTGAGCCGGGTGGTCCCGGGCTCGTACATCTCCATCGGCGGGTATCCCACCGCGGTGGCCACTCGGAGCACACCCTTCTGACGGTACTGCGCGGGGAGCAGCTCGGCTGCGGTCCGGCCGGCGGCGGCCTGCGAGGAACTGCCGGACGGGGCATTGCCCTGGCCGGAGCGTCCACACGCGGTGGCCGCGAGAGCCACCATGGCCAGGGCTGCCAGACAGTGCAGAGAACGGGGACGATTCATCGGATTTCTCCCTCACGGGGTGGCGGTGCGCCGATGCTGGCAGTCGCGCCCGGGTGAATGGAAGATGATGAAGCTATTCATGCCTGAGCATCGAAATCCGTACGGGTCGCAATCTCCGTGGACGAGGACCCCGAACAGGAACGGGGCCACGCATGCGACACCCACTCGTCCGGCGTGCACTACTGCTCGGCATCCGTGGACTGCTCACGGGATCCACGGGCTGCTCGGCAACCTCCCGGACTGCGGCCGGCCCGTCCGAGTCGGAATCCCCGGCGTCCGCGACTCCGTCTCCGCTCGCGTCCTTGCCCGCGACCACGGCCTGGCGCCCCGACCGCGCCGACGTGGACCCCACCGTGAAGCTGGGTGCCGTGCAGGTGGTGGAGGCGATCGGTGCGTGGCCCGCCGGGCAGGGCGGTGCCGCGGCGGCGAAGAGACGGGTGGTCGCGCTGGGGGCGGCGCCGTCGCCGGTGGACCGGGCGGGCCCGCTGCGGCCCGACGCGGACGAGGCCCCCCGCGATGCGGCTCAGACGCGCTGGTCGAGACCGGCGCTGAGCGGTGGCTGCGGGGCGTCGAGCAGCGAGGTGTCCACCTCGCCCACGCCCCAGCCGTACGCCAGCTTGTGCACTTCCAGCACGAAGAACGAGTCGGTCGAGACGACTCCGTCGATGTGATGCAGCCTGCGGTTCATCAGATCGGTGAAGTGATCGGTGTCCCGGCAGATCACTTCCGCCATCACGTCGTAGGTACCCGCGGTCATGATGACGTAGGAGGTCTCGGGCAAATCCCTCAG
Organism: Streptomyces sp. Ncost-T10-10d; assembly: GCF_900091955.1. Taxonomy (GTDB): domain Bacteria; phylum Actinomycetota; class Actinomycetes; order Streptomycetales; family Streptomycetaceae; genus Streptomyces. Next base: position 19,894 of record NZ_FMDF01000109.1, on the reverse strand, counting down.
CCGTCGGCAGACCTCCTGGGCGCTGCCCGGTCTGACCCGGATGCCGACCATGGCGAACCGGTCGAAGCCGATGGTCAGCGGGTTGGCGATACCGACGATCTGGAGAGTGCCGTTCTCCTCCAGGCGCTGGACGCGGTATCGCACGGAGGAGGCAGGGATGTCCAGTTCCTCGGCGATCTGGCTGTACGGGCGGCGGCCGTCCGCTTGGAGTGCGGCGATGATCTGACGGTCGGTGTCGTCCAGGGGGCTGCCACCCAGCGTGCTCATGCTGTGCTCCGGCTCTCATGTACGGCCCACCACGGTGTGCGGGCCTGGGTCTTCGGTCGTACGGACCTATCCTGCCCGGCTCAGGAGTCGAAGCCGAGGCCGAGTCGGTCCAGGGTGCGCAGCCACAGGTTGCGGCGGCCGTGCGTGTCCTCACGGGCCATGGACCACCGGGTGGCCTCGACGCCCAGATAGCGGACCGGCTCCGGGGGGAAGGGCACCGGAGGGCGGCGGATCATGGCGGGCCGGAGCCGTTCCGTGCGCCGCCCCGAGAGCAGGTCGAGCATCACCTGGGCGCCGTAGCGGGTGGCGCCGACGCCGAGCCCGGTGAAGCCGAGGGCGTAGGAGATCCGGCCGTGCGCTGCGGTACCGGCGAACATGCAGAAGCGGGTCGTGGAGTCGATGACGCCGCCCCATGAGTGCGAGAAGCGGACGCCGGTGAGGGTGGGAAAGGCTTCGGCGAACTGGGCGGCGAGCGTGTCGAAGGTGGCGGGGCGCTGGGTGAGACGCTCCTCGACCCGGTTGCCGTAGTGGTAGATGGCGTCGTAACCGCCGAACAGGATGCGGTTGTCGTCGGTCTTGCGGAGGTAGTGGAACTGGTTGCCCGCGTCGGTGATTCCGTGCTCGCCGATCCAGCCGATGGCGGCGAGCTGCTCATGGCTCAGGGGTTCGGTGGTCAGCGCGTAGTCGTAGACCGGAATCATGGTGAGCGAGAGGCGCTTGAGCAGGGGCCGGTAGATGTTGGTGGCGAGGGCGACCTGCCGGGCGCCGACCGCGGCGTAGGGAGTGGTGAGGCGGACCCGGCCGGCATGACGGGTGGTCAGGGCGGTGACCTCGGTGTGCTCGGCGATGCGGACCCCGAGGTCGAGGCAGGCGGCGCGCAGGCCCCAGACGAGGCGGGCGGGGTCGAGGAGCGCGTAGTCGGGGGACCACAGCCCGGCTGTCCAGAGGGGGGAGTCGACGTAGCTCCGCAGTTCGTCACGGTCCAGCAGCCTGGTTTGTTCGCCGTGCCGGTGGGCGAGCGCATGCGCGCCCTTGAGGCCTTCGGCCTGCCAGGGGGTGGCGGCGGTGGTGACCTTGCCGCTGCGTGTGAACCCGCAGTCGATGCCGTGGGTGTCCAGGTCACGCCGGAAGGCGTCGAAGTTCTCCATGCCCAGGCGGTGCAGCAGCCGGGCCTCGGTGGGCCAGCGGTCGGCGCCGTTGGCGAGGCCGTGGGTGATGCTGGGGGAGCAGAAACCGCCGTTCCGGCCGCTGGCCGCATGGCCGCAGGTGTTCTGTTCGAGGACGAGGACGTCTCGTTCGGGGCGGGCGCGTTTGGCGAGCAGGGCGGTCCACAGCCCGGTGTAACCGCCGCCGACGACGGCGAGATCGCAGGTGGTGTCGGCGGTCAGCCGGGGCAGCGGTGTGGGGTGCTCGGGCCGGTCCAGCCAGTAGGGGGCGGCCTTCGTGTCGCGCAGTCGGTTGCGGTGGTCGGTGGGGCGCGGGGCTGCGGTGGTCATGGGCGGGTACCTCGATGCCGGCGTGGTGGGGCAGCGCGGGCCGGGGCCCCGACGCTGGTCGGGGCCCCGGTCGGCGGACGGTGGAGTGGGCGCGGGGCGGTCAGAGACTGATGACGCCGGTGCGGGTGTCGGTCATGTCCATGAGCGTCCACTTGCCGCCGATGCGGCCCCAGCCGGTGGAACGGCTGCCGGCGCCGCCGAAGGGCATGTTGATGTCCCACCAGTTGTTGCTCTCGTTCACGACGACCTGACCGACGGCCATTTCCTCGATGAAGCGGAAGGCGGAGGTCATGCTGCGGGTGAAGACGGCGCCCTGGAGGCCCAGTTTGTCGTCGTTGGCGATGCGCAACAGGTCGTCCTCGTCCTGCCCGGTGATGATCGGGACGACCGGGCCGAAGGACTCCTCGCGGGACAGCAGGCTGTCCTCGGGCACCCCGTCCACCACGGTGAACTCGTAGTAGAGGTCCGTGGGGTGTCCTGAAGCGCGCTTGCCGCCGAGCAGGATGCGCGCGCCGCGCTCGCGCGCGTCGGCCATGTGACGGTCCATCTTGGCCGCGACGCCCTCGTTGTTGAGGGGGCCGAGGACCGTCTTGGGGTCGAACGGGTCGCCGAGGGTGATGCGTTGGGCCTCGCGCAACACGGCCTCGACGAACTCGTCATGGATGTCGGCGTGCACGATGACGCGTTCGGTGGCGCAGCAGACCTGTCCGGCGCACGGGTAGGCGCCGTCGACGGCGGCCTTGGCCGCGGCCTCGACATCGGCGTCCGCGAGAACGACGAGCGGGCCGTTGCCCGAGCACTCCATGATGGAGCGCTTGAGGCCGGCGGCGGACTGGATCTTCGCCCCGGTCGCGGTGGAGCCGATGAAGCCGATCGCGTGGATGCCTTCGTGGCGTACCAGCGCATCGCCGGTGTCACCCTCGCCGGGCACGATGTTGACGAGGCCCTCGGGCAGTCCTGCGGCGACGAACGCCTCCATCGCCTTGAGAACGGTGAGCGGGGTGTTGGCCGGCGGCTTGACGACATGGGCGTTGCCGGTGGCGAGTCCGGGGGCGACGAACTCCGCGAGCATCAGCAGCGGGAAGTTCCACGGCGTGATGATGCCCCAAGTGCCCACCGGGCGCTGGAAGGTGAACATCCGCTTGGTGTTGTCGGTGGAGGGCAGCGTCTCGCCGTGCAGCCGTACGGCGTCCTCGGCGTGCAGGTGGAAGAGCTTGGCCGCCTCCTCGATGTCGGCGACGGACTCGGCGAGCGGCTTGCCCTGCTCCAGGGACTGGAGGCGGGCGAGTTCGTCCACGCGCTTGCCGAGTTCCGTACCGATGCGGTGACAGAGCTCGGCACGGGTCCACACATTGGTCGCGGCCCAGGCCGGCTGGGCCGCGTTCGCGGCACGCACAGCCGTGTCGACGTCGGCGGCCGCGGGCATCGGGAAGGTGCCCACGAGTTCGCCCGTCGCGGGGCTGATGACCTCGTGGGTGGTCCCGGAGGTGCCGTCGGTGTAGGCGCCGTTGATGAAGAGCTGGTGCCGGTCGGCGGTCGGGGTGGTCATGCGTCTGCCTCTCTGTCCTGTTCCTGACCGGGAACGGGCGCGGCGGCTCTGGGCCGCGCCGGCCCGGGTCGGGTGCGAAGCGATGACTGGAGACTCGCTGAGCCATCAGGAACTGTCAAGACTGCTGAATCAGCAAAACTCAAAGTCGATCATTGCTTGTTCGTGAGTATTGACAGGCGTTTTTCGCTTCACCTATAACCAGGCCCCAACGACACTCCTGTCTGTGCCCACCCTGAGGGGAACGCCATGTCATCCCAGCCAAAGACCCCAGCCCCACCCTCACCGGACCCTTCGGACTCCTCGGGAGCGGCGGGTGCGTCCGCCCCGGCACTGCCGAAGAAGATGAGCTGGTTCGACGGATTCGCCATGTCGCTGACCATGCCGGCGGCGCTCATCGCCTCGCTCGGCGCCTCCATCGGCGGCCTCGGCGCCTGGGGTGCGATCGCCCTGTGGGCGGCCTCGATGGTGCTGGCCACCGCGACCAACTGGATCTACACCGAGCTGGCCGCGATGTTCCCCGACTCCTCCGGCGGGATCGCGCACTACGCGACCGAGGGCTGGAAGAAGCGGGCGCCCGTGGTGGGCCCGATCGCGAGCATCGGCTACTGGTTCCCCTGGACGACGGCCCTCGCCGTCTACTCCGGGCTCATCGGCTCCTTCGTCCAGGCCCAGTGGTTCCCCGGCCAGGACTGGAGCGTGGAGTTCGGGCCGGTGAAGGTGGACTTCCCCATAGCGGTGGGCCTGCTCGTGATGCTGCTGCTGTTCGGCGCCGCAATGATCGGCCTCCATGTCGCCATGTGGGTCGTCTACGTCACCGGCGGTGCGCTGCTGGTGCCGCTCGCCGTCTTCATCGTCCTGCCGCTGTTCTCCGGTGACTGGAGCGCGCAGGGCCTGCACTGGAATCTGCACGGCGCCGCAGGGCTGCGCGAGGCGCTGGTGTGGCTGTACGTCATGGCGTGGACGTCATTCGGTGTGGAGGTGTGCGCGACCTTCGCCCCCGAGTACAAGGACACGGTGCGCGACACCACCCGGGCCCTGCGCGCGGGTGTGCTGTTCTCCCTCGGCGTCTTCATCCTGCTGCCGCTGACCCTGTCCGGGTACGTCGGCGAGAAGGCCATCGGCGAGGAACCCACCACCTTCTTCGTCGGCGCCTTCCAGGACCTGGTGGGCGGCGCCTCCGACCTCATGGTGGTCTTCCTCATCGCCTCACTGCTGCTCATCATGATCACCGGTCTCGCCGACGGCTCCCGGGTGCTGTACGAGATGGGCAAGGCGGGGCTCACGATCAAGCAGGTGGGGGTACTGAACAAGCGCGGAGTGCCGGCCCGGGCACTGCTGGTGGCCCTGGCGCTGAACGTCTTCGTGCTGACGGTGCTTCAGACCCCGCTGGCCATCATCGTCACCGGCAACCTGGGATACATCCTCACCCATGTGCTGGCGGTCTCCGGCTTCGCGCTGCTGCGCAAGGACCGTCCCGACGCCGCGCGGCCCATCCGGCTGCCCCGTTTCTTCGTGCCCCTGGCCTGGACGCTGGTCGGGTTCCTCACAGTGGTGCTGGTTGTGGGTGCGACCGGGTTCTCCATCACCGGATACGGCGGCTACACCGAACTGGGCGTGGCACTTGCCGTCCTGGTCGTGGCCGTACTGCTGTGGCTGTACCGGATCAAGGTGCAGGACCGGCGCGTCACCGACGACCGCCCGGCCTGACCCGGTCGGTGCACAAACTTCCGGCAAGCCGGCGGAAGCAGGCGGAAAGTGGGCCTGTGTCCCCCTCTTCGCCGACCAGCCCGTGAACGCCCGGCTGGTGGCAGAGGCGGGCGCGGGGACGGCCGTCACCCCGACCGTGGGCCCGGCGGACGAGTCGACGGTGCTCGGCCCCGACGATGTCTCCCGTATCCGGTCGGCTGTCGAACTGGTCCTCGAGGAGCCCTCGTACCGGGCGCGGGCCGAGTGCCTGTCCGACGAGATGCGAGCCACCGCCACGGGCAGGGAACTGATCGGCGCCCTCGAACCGCGCGCCTGAGCCACGGCATCCGCAGCTTCGCCCATCGGCACGTCCGTACGGTGGGGTTCGGTGCGTCGAGGCGCTGTGGCGGCGTACCGGTGGGCATGGGAAAGAGATGGCACGAGTATCCGAACCCGTGATCAAGCTCGTCCGGCGTACGACCGAGCCCGTCGGAGCGCAGACCCTGCGTTCCACCGCAGCCGCCGTCATCGCCTACGTCGTGGCGGTGTGGACCCTTCCGCATCCCGCACCGCTCACGGCACCGCTCACCGCGCTCCTCGTCGTACAGGTCACCCTCTACGCGACCCTCACCACGGGGATCCGCCGGGTGAACTCCGTCATCGTCGGGGTGCTCATCGCCAGTGCGTTCAGCTCCCTGGTGGGGCTCAACTGGTGGAGCCTCGGACTCACGATCTTCGCCTCGCTGATCATCGGACGGCTGGTGCGGGTCGATGAGTTCGTACCCGAGGTGGCGATCAGCGCGATGCTTGTACTGGGCGTCTCGCAGGTCGCCTCCACAGCCTGGGACCGCGTGCTGGAGACACTGATCGGTGCGGGCGTGGGACTGCTGTTCAACCTGCTCTTCGCGCCACCCGTGTGGGTGCAGTCCGCGGGTGCCTCCATCGACAGTCTGGCCCGCGCGATGGGACAGATGTTCCGCACGATGGGAGAGGACGTGAGCGGTCACATCCCGGTCCGGCGAGCGGCCGAACGCCTCCACCAGGCCCGCCGGCTGGACCATGACATCGTGGAGGTCGACGCCTCGCTGCGCCAGGCGGAGGAGGGCCTCACCCTCAACCCGCGCGTCCGGCAAGGGCTGCTCTACCGGGTCGTGCTGCGTACAGGTCTCGACACCCTGGAGATCTGCGCCGTGGTGCTGCGGGTGCTGTCACGCACCCTGACCGACCTGGCCAAGGCCCGCACCGAGGAGACGCTGTTCCCCGCCGACGTGGCCGAATCCCTGACGGAGCTGTTCGGACAGATGGCCGGTGCCATCGAAAGCTTCTCGGAGTTGATCACCACTCCGGTCGCGGAGAACGCCGAGGAGGCCGAGGACCGGCTCGCCCGCGCGCTCGCCGTCAGCCGTGCGACCAGGGACCGGGTGGCGAACCTGCTCCTCGAAGACGTGCAGGAACATCCCAGAGACTGGCAGTTGCATGGAGCCCTGCTCGCCGAGGTCGACCGGATTCTGGACGAACTCGACATCGACAAGCGCACGGAACGCCTGGGCAAGGAGCTCGACCGGCGCGCGACGCAACTCCACGAACACCACCCCTGGCTGCGCGCCGTATCGCGCCGACTGCGAGGCAGCCGGGCCTGAAACGATGCGGGCGGACGGCGTCACCCGGGGGCCGGAAGCCGTTCGATGGCGACGAGCGCCGCATCGTCGCCCAGGCAGCCGCCGACGTGGCGGACAAGGTCGGCGCACAGGGATTCCAGCAGGTAGTCCGGGCCCGGGCCGCACCACGATGCGGCCCGTTCCGGGAGCGGATAGAAGACCCCTGACCGGTCCCGGGACTCGATGACACCATCCGTGTACAGAAGCAGGGTGTCGCCGACGCCGAAGGTGAACGTCTCCGCCGTGTGTTCGGTGACCAGCAGGTGCGTCAGACCGAGCGGCGGGGCGGGCGCCCGTACGTTGAGCGGGATCGCCTCTCCCGCGCGCAGCAGGAGCGGCGGTGGATGACCACAGCTGACCAGGCGGAGCTCGGTGGAGGCATCGGGGATGTCGAGAACGGCCGCGGTGACGAAGGACTCCGCAAGGTCCCGGTCGTCGTCGACGCCTTCGTGAACGGTGTGGTTCTCGTCCGGTGAGATGCTCGCCTCCAGACGCGCCACCAGATCGGGCAGCTGCGACTCCTGGCGGGAAAGAGCGTGGAACGCACCCAGGACGCTGGCTGCTTCGCCGATCGCGGACAGTCCCTTACCGCGAACATCACCGATGATCAGGCGGGTTCCGTCGGTGGTGCGGGCGGCCGCGTACAGGTCGCCCCCGATCTGCGCCTCCGCCTCCGCGGCCAGATAGACCGAGGCGATGCGCAGGGGGCCACTGCGCCTGGGCAGCGGCCGCAGTACTACTCGCTGTGCCGCCTCGGCCACCGAACGGAGCTGGGACATCGCATGCTCGTTCCTTTCTCTCAGACGGGCGAAGAAGGTGACGAAGACAGAGATGAGAATGAGCGCGATGATCTGGTAGGTGTGATTGAGGTCGTTGATGCTGGTGCGCGCGATGGCCACCAGGGATTGGGTCAGCACGGCGACCGCACCGACGAAGGCGGTCATGCGCGGCCCGGTGAAAGAGGCAGCCACCGCAGGAGCCGCCACCAGGAACGGGCTGAGGTGCACATCCGGCGGCGCGATGACGTCAACGACCGTGACGACGGCGATCAGCGCGAACGGCATCGCCACGAGAGCGTTCCTGCGCCTTCGGGTCTTTCGGAACGACTGCAGGAACCGCTGGGAAGCCATGTTTCCGGGATACCTCACCCGGTCCGCCTCCGCTCCCCGTACGGCCGACCGGCACGGACCTGTCACTCCGTGTTGCGTATCGCTCACCCGGACGGTCGTTCGTTTTCACTCTCCTGCTTCGCGCGGCGCCGCCCCGGCCGGGCCTGGCAATGCCGAGCCCACCGACCGCTCGTCGACGAAGAGAGAAAAGCATGACCGTCCCAGCCTTCCCCGCCCCCCGCACGGCGGCTGCGGCGGCCGGGAAGACCATTCCGTCCTGGACGCTGGTGGCCATCCGGGACAAGGCCGTCGCCCCGGATCTCGAACGATTCGAGGCATGACGGCAGGTGTGGCCGGCCTGGAAGAGGAGTCGGCGCGCGGAGCGGCGTGGAGCGCGGTGATCTCGCCGGCTCCTGCCGAGGGAGCTCCGCACCGGCTCCGGGCCGAGGCGGAGCTCCCGGGTGTCTACGGCACCAGCCGGGTCTCCGACAGCCGGGGCGACGGCGGTGCCGCGCCGTCCACCGTTGCGGAGTGCAGCGCGGCGTGCTCCTCGCGGGACATGACCGACCGGCCGCCGCGCACTGTGATCCGGTGCCCCTGCGGGGTCGTCCAGCACACCTCGGCACAGTCGCCGACCACATCCACCTCGGGTTCGGGTGCGGGCTCCTCACCCTGCTCCGTTCCGGACCGTACGAGGGAGAGGGTCCCCGCCGCGAATGTGTCGCCCGACGCCGCCCAGTCCAGCTCGACCGGGGTCGCGCTCTCGAAGAGGACGACTTCGATACGTACCCCGTCAGCGAGCGGGACCAGCCGGGCCGTCGGCTTGCAGCCGCCGAAACTCCCCCCGGCCAGGCTGAAGCCCAGCCTCGCGGTCCCCAGGTCGAGGTCGACACCGCCGTCGATCACGGACGTCTCCGTCACGGGCGGCGCACCGATCACGTCCACCACCAGACGCAGTGACCGCGCCCGGAACCGGTCACCGGGCTCGATCATGTCGAGGTGGTGGTGCCGGTCGCCCGCCGGGCAGGCGAAACCCGTCAGCCAGGCCACATGCGGGCCGCTCTGCACCGTGGAGAGCACACCGGACGCGAAGTCGAAGTCCTCCGCCCCGTCGTCCTTCATCAGATGGACGTGCAGATGCCCGGGGGAGCCGTCGGGGCGCACCCAGTGGCCGAACAATGGGCGCCGCTGCAGCCAGGTGTCCTGGTGGTTCACGCTGCCCAGTGTGGTGACCGCGTCCAGCCAAGTGGTTCCCGTTTCCGGGGAAGGGCTCTCGGTGAAGAGCTCCCGTTGCTCACGTTCAGCTTCCAGTGCCAGCAGCCGAGGCAGGGCCCAGTCGGGCATGCGGTAGTCCACGCAGGCGTGTACACCGATCGACATCTCTCCCCGGACAGGGCCGATCTCCGGGGTGCCCAGCACACCCCGTACCGCCTTCACCAGGAACGGCGGCACGCCCAGATCGTTGCTGTAACAGCGGGCCATGGGGCCGGAGAGCTGACGGGTCGGCGGATGCCAGCGGGCCAGGAAGTGCAGCCAGAGCCGGTCGTGCAGCCGGTCGTTGAGGTCCAGTACCTCCTCGTCCCGGATGTGTTCCCTGATCAGGGTCAGTGTCTGGAGCACGACACCCCAGTAGGCCGGGCTGTTGAACTCGGTGAAACTGCCGGTGCTGTCGATCGCCTCGCAGAGCCGCACCATGCGGTCCTTGCCGTAAGCGAACAGCGCCTCGTCGTCGAGGAGTTTCCCGGCGGCGAGCGTGACGAACGTTCCCATCACGGCGACGTTGGTGTACGTCATGTGGACATTGCGGCGGACGATCGACGCCGCCGCGTGCCGTACCGACTCCCGGAGTTCGCGCAGCACCGCACGTGGCAGACGGTCGCCGTGCCGGGCGTGCACCAGCAGCAGGTGGATACCGAGAAAGTCCGCCCAGTTCCAGTCGGCCGGATCCATCCTCGCCGCCGGCTCCTCGGCGTAATAGCCCCAGATGCCGTAGGTGGCGCTCTCCGTGGAGCGGTCCTGGAGCTCCGCGATCCGCAGGATCACGGAGTGGGCGCGCTCGCGGTCGCCTTCACCGTCTCGTTCCAGCAGGAGCAGCGCGTACTGCAGGGAGTTGCGGGTGGGGTGCGCAGGGCCGCCCTTGATATGGGTGTGGATGGGGTTGTACGGGGCTTCGACCTGCAACAGGTTCGCCTCGGAGTCCCAGCAGCGGTCGCCCTCGGACAGGGCCGCTCGCAACAGGGCGCGGTCGTACTCGGCGGCCGACCAGGCAGGGTGCACGGGATGTCCTCCAGCTCGCGACCGTCGGACCGACGATCTCCGGCAACGCTTGGGAAACGTTTTCCAGAGGCTAGGCCGATGCCGGCGCTCCGGCAAGGGGCATGCGGTGAGACCCCGGTCAGGAGTCCAACCCGAACCCATTGACGCGGTGATATCGGGCAGTGCAAGGTGACCCCGGCTGGAAAACGCTTTCCAGCTGGTTCCGGTCTGCCCCTGAATGGAGTCCCCGATGAGACCCTCCCTGCGTATCGTCCTGACGGGCGTCACCGCAGGTGCGCTCGTCTGCGTGCTTGCCTCGTGTTCCGGTTCCGGCAGTGACACCGCCGGCGACGGTCCGGTGACCATCACCGTTTCCGGGCGCCCGCCGGCCACCGACGCGGCCTCGCTCAAGACCTTCGACGCGCGGGTGGCGGAGTTCGAGAAGGCCAACCCCGAGATCAAGATCAAGGCGAACGAGTACCAGTACGACCAGCAGAGCTTCCAGACCAAGGTCGGCGGCGGCAGCCTGGAGACGGTCGTCCGGGTGCCGCTCACCGAGATGTCGGGCCTGATCAAGCGCAAGCAGATCGCCGACCTCACCGCCGATTTCAAGGGCCTCAAGCACAGCGAGGACTTCAACGAGGTCGCGCTCGGCGCCGCGAAGGGCCTGGACGGCAAGATCTACGGCATACCCACGGAGGAGTACGCACTCGGCCTGGTCTACAACCGGGACCTGTTCGAGAAGGCCGGACTCGACCCCGACCGGCCGCCGGCCACCTGGCCCGAGGTCCGTGCGGCGGCCAAGGCGATCTCCGAGAAGACCGACGCCACCGGCTACGCCCAGATGACCAAGGAGAACACCGGCGGCTGGATGCTCACCGCCATGACGTACTCCTTCGGCGACACCATGCAGGAGCAGTCCGGCGGCAAGTGGGCCAACACCTTCGACCGTTCCGGCAGCGGCGCCGAGAAGTCCCTGAAGGCGCTGAAGGAGATGCGCTGGACGGACGAGTCGATGGGCAGGAACCAACTGCGCAACATCACCGACGTCGAGAAGGACTTCTCCGCCGGGAAGATCGGCATGACGATCGCCGGACCGAGCATGGTCAACCACTACATCCAGCAGTACAAGGGAGACCCGGACACCATCGGGCTCGGCGCCATGCCTACCGACGGCAGCAGCAAGCGGACCCTGGCCGGCGGCACCATCGCGGTGATCAGCCCCGGGGCCACCCCGCAACAGCGTGAGGCAGCAGCGAAGTTCATCGACTTCTACTACCTCTCCACCAAGTACGACGTCGCGCTCGGCGCGAAGGACGCGACGGCCAAGAAGAAGGACGGCGCCGTCATCGGCGTGCCCAGCGTCCCGTTCTACAAGCCGGCCATCGCCGACCCGGTCCAGGCCGCGGTCGACGAGCAGGCCAATGTGCCGGTCGAGCACTTCGCCCCGTACAGCAAGGCACTCGGCGAATACGAGCTGGTCATCGAGCCGCCCGTCGAGGCACAGAACGTCTACAAGGCTCTCGACAGCGCCGTCCAGGCCGTACTGACACGCGAGGACGCCGACCCGGCCGAGCAACTGAAGAAGGCCGCCTCACAGGTCAAGTCCCAGGTGGAACGGGCCCAGAACTAGGGCGTGTCCGGCAGATCAGGCACTGAGCACAGCACAAGGAGAGGCGAGGAGACGTCCATGAGCAGGTCACACGCGCCTGTGGCGCCCGCCGGGAACCGCACCGAGAAGAACCGGACACAAGAACACCGTTCCGCCGACCCCTCCGCGCCCCGGATGCGGACATCGGACGGGCCGCCGCACACCGCCTCCCCGCGTCGCGGCGGCCCGGCGCAACGCGTCGTCCGCTGGGTCGGGCAAGGAGGTGTCACCACCATCCTGTTCGGCCTGCCCATGGTGCTGTGCTTCTCCTACTTCTCCTGGTGGCCGATCGTCCAGAGTGTGCGGCTCAGCTTCGAGCAGACCAATCTGATCAGCCCCGGCACCTGGGTGGGACTGGAGAATTTCCGGCATGTGCTGGAGGACCCGCTGCTGTGGACGGCCGTCAAGAACACCGCACTGTTCGCGGCGCTCTCCCTGGCGATCGGCTTCCCGGTGCCGCTCTTCCTCGCGGTACTCATCGCCGAACTGCGGCGCGGCAGCACGCTGTTCCGTATCCTCGCCTACCTTCCGGTGGCCATTCCCCCGGTGGTCTCCGTCCTGCTCTGGAAATGGTTCTACGACCCCGACGCCGGCCTGTTCAACCAGCTGCTGGCCCATGCGGGCCTCGGCCCGTACCCCTGGCTCCAGTCCACCGACACCGCGATGCTGTCGATCGTCCTGGAAGCCACCTGGGCCGGCTTCGGCTCCACCGTGATCATCTATCTGGCGGCGCTCGGCTCCGTACCGACCGAACTGTACGAGGCAGCCGAGATCGACGCCGCGGGCATCTGGCGCCGGGTCTGGCACATCACCCTGCCATCGCTGCGCGGGGTCATCCTGATCATGCTGCTGCTCCAGATCATCGGCACCCTTCAGGCCTTCACCGAACCCTTCGTGATGACGGACGGCGGCCCGGAGGACTCCACCGTCACTGTCCTGATGCTGATCTACAACTACGCCTTCCAGAACGGCGACTACGGAGCCGCGACCGCGCTCAGCGTGCTGCTGGCCCTCGTGCTCGGCGTGCTCTCGGCGACCTATCTGCGGGCGACGAAGAGCTGGAGCAACTGATGGCTGTACAGATGCCCCTTCGCACCCGTCGCAGGAACCGCCCCGAGGAGAGCGGACGCGGACTCATCTCCACCGCCGACCGCCGGCGGACCTCCGTGCGCGTCTCGCTCCGTTCCGTCCAAGGACTCTCGCTCCTGCTGCTGCTCGCCTTCGGCGCCGCACCCCTCTACTGGACCTTCAAGGGCGCCGTCTCACCGACCCAGGAGCTGCTGCGCGACCCGCTGGCACTCTGGCCCGACCACGCGCAGTGGGACAACCTCTCCCGCGCCTGGAACGAACTCCAGGTCGGACAGTACCTCTGGAACACCGTGGTCCTGGTCACGGGCTCGGTCGTCGCCCATCTCGTCGTCACCACCACCGGCGGCTACGTCCTGTCCGTACTGCGCCCCAAGTGGGCGGCGCCCGTACGGTGGATGGTGCTCGCCACCCTCTTCATCCCCGGCTCCATCTCCCTGGTGGCGCTCTACCTCACCGTGCTCGATCTGCCTGGCCTGGGCATCTCGCTCGCCAACAGCCCCTGGGGCGTATGGCTGCCGCACGCCGCGAGCGCCTTCACCGTACTGATCGTGATGAAGTTCTTCGACGGCATCCCGCGCGAACTCTTCGAGGCCGCAAAGGTCGACGGCGCCGGCCCGTTCATCATCTTCCGCCGGATCGTGCTGCCCATGTCGCGGCCGATCCTCGCGGTGGTGACCCTGCTGACGGTCATGAACTCCTGGAAGGACTTCCTCTGGCCGCTGATCGTCATCCCGGACACCGAGAAGCAGCCCATCTCCGCCGCACTGCCGCGCCTCGCGGAAACGGCGGAACAGTCGCTGCTCATCGCCGGGATGCTGCTCGCCATCCTGCCCCCGGTCGTGCTGTTCCTGATCTTCCAGCGGCAGATCGTACGAGGCGGGGGAGGCTTCACCGGCCTCAAGGGATGAGAACCACCCGGGCACACGCGCGGACCCGGTCCGCGTCGGCCGACGGCGGCAGCGGTGCGCGCCGACGGCACACGGACCGGTGTGCTCCGCCGGGGTACAGCCGACGGAGCACACCACCACCCGGGACCACCCAAGGACGCACCGCGCCGATCCGATCGAGAGGACGCCTCGATGGAACAGAACGGCACGATCCGGCCAGGTCCCCTGGCACCGGCCAGAGTAATGGGCCGCTCCGGACGGCCCGCCGCGTGGGGCAGCGCTGCCGCACTGCTCGGCTGCCTGCTGGTGGCAGCACCCCTGCCCGGCACGGCCCCGGCCGCCCACGCGGCCGGCACCCTCACCGTCACCTCGCCCGACCTGGTCTTCGTCAAGGGGCAGGCGAAGATCACCCTGACCTCCGACGAGGCCTCGGTGGCCTGGAAGGCCATCGACGACCAGGGCCTGACTGTCGCGTCGGGCACCGCACCGGTCTCGTGCGGAACGGCCACCGTCGACGTCACCGAGCTCGGCAGCGGCTACTACACGCTCACGGCGACCGCGGGCGCCACCACCCGTACCGCCAACTTCGGCGTACTGACCGCGCCGGCCGGTCACGAGCAGAAGGACACTCGCTTCGGTACCGGAATCCACTACGGGTGGAACGACGGCGACGACCAGAAGCTGCTGCGCTCGGTCAAGCTCATGGGCATGCACGGGATACGCTCCGACATCAACTGGAGCGCCATCGAGAAGACTCCCGGCGAGTACACCTGGAGCAACTACTCCACCGACCAGCACATCCCGTACGCCAAGACGCAGGGGCTGACCGCCCTGCCCATCTCCGGCTACCGGAACGCCCATTACGACAGCAACCGGACACCGGCATCCGACGCGGCGCTGGAGGCCTACGGCAAGTACACCGCCGCCGTCGTGGAGAAGTACCAGCAGTCCACGAAGGAGGTCGAGATCTACAACGAGTACAACTCGACCGGCTTCAACAACGGCGCCTGCGGCATCACCGCCGACTGTTACCTCAAGCTGCTCAAGGCGAGCTTCGGCAAGGTGCATGCCAAGGTCCCGGACGCCACCGTCGTCGGCGGCGGCCTGGCCGGCCTCCAGACCGACTGGCTGAAGCGGCTGTACACGATCGGCGGCCTGGACTACATGGACGCGCTCAGCGTCCACGAGTACGGCTATCCGAGGCCGCCCGAGGAAGCCCTCGCGAAGCTGCCGCAGGTGCGCGCCGATCTGGACGCGGCAGGAGGCAAGGACTTCCCGCTGTGGATGACGGAGAACGGCTACCCCACCCACAACGATGGCGTCACCCCCGCGCTGCAGGCCGCCTATGTGCCGCGCGCCCAGATCTTCTCGTTCGCCTCGGGCGTCAACCGCTACTACTGGTACGACCTCACCGACGACGGCACCGACATCAACAACAAGGAACACAACTTCGGTGCGTTCAAGCGGCCCACCGCGGACGTCAAGGCCTGGCAGCCCAAGCCGTCCGTGGTCACCGAAGGCGTCCTGATCCGCCAGATCGCCGGCCGCGCCTACGCCGGCCGTGACGACGCCGGCTCCGACGCCGTCCGGTCCTACCGCTTCGGCACCGGCACCGACACCGTTCGGGCGCTGTACACGACGGCCACGACACCGGGCACCGTGGAGCTCTCGGCCACCGGCCCGGTCACCGTCACCGACCAGCTGGGCCACGCGAAGACGTACACCCCGGTCGGCGGCAGGGTGCAGCTCGGCATCGACGGGAAGGTGCTGTATGTCAAGGGCGCGGTGAACGGCGTCAAGTCCGTCACCGCCCCGGCCTTCTCCCTCGAACTCCCCAAGCGCACCAACACGGAGGAACCCGTCACCGCGGTGCTCGAGGTCGACCGCACCAAGGGGCACCCTCCGGTACCGCGGCACGTCCAGTTCCGCATCGCCGGGGAGACGTACCGCGTGACGTCGAAGCCCGGCCAGGTCACCCGCAGGACCATCGAACTGCCCACGTCCGCACTGACCGGGACGCGCTCGGTCAGCGGCACGGTCGGATTCGGACCGGTCGGCCTCGGCCGTATCACCACCGACACCGAGGTGGTGCCACCGACCGAGGTCACCTTCGACCCGGTGGTGAAGAAGGCGGCCCCCTTCGCCGCCGCGCTGAAGGTCACCGTCACCAACAACCGCACCCGCTCCGAGCTCGACCTCACCGAGCTGGAATGGCAGGTGAACTCGGGCACCACCTATCTGGACCGGGGCACCATCGACGGGCCGATCAAGGTCGGCACCGAGGCCCGCACCTCGTTCACCGTGGACGCGCGCAACATCAAGCCGTGGAACCGCTACTGGACGGCCGCCTACATCAGTACCCCGGACGGCACCAGGACCCCCGTGGGCACCTGGAACGGCTGGGGCGCCGTCCAGCCCGCCGGTACGAGCACCACCACACCCATCGACGTGGCCGCCCAGGGCTCCCTGCACTACACCGGCGGCTACAACGGCGCGTCCGACCTCTCCGGTACCTTGCGGCCCCAGTACACCGAGGCCGGGCTCGTGCTCAAGGGCGAGATCACCGACAACGTCCTGGCCCAGCCCGCCACGACCGCCGAGAACATGTGGCAGGGTGACAGCGTCCAGTTCGCCGTCACACCCCAACTGCCCGGCCGCAGTCGACAGTACGTCGAGGTCGGCGCCTCGCTCGTCGGCGGCAGGCCGCAGGTCTACACGTGGCGGCCGCCGTCCGGCCAGTCCGCCGGCCCGACCCCGGGTGCCGCCGCGCAGATCACCCGTGACGGCACCACCACCCACTACACGGTGACGGTGCCGTGGGCCTCGCTCGGCCTCGTCGGCAAGCCGACCGAATCCATCGGACTCGGCGTCGTGGTCAACGACATCGACAACGACGGCCGGGCGCGCGGCTGGTCCGAATGGGGCGCGGCCATCGCCAACAACTCCAAGAGCGCCACCGGCCTGCGGGCCGTCCAACTGACCGACTGACCCATCCGATGAACGGGCGGGGCCGGGTGAACCTGACAGCACCCGGCCCCGCCGCTCCGTGCAACACCGTGAGGAGACCCGAACCATGGCCCTGTTCGACCTGCCGCTCCACGAACTGCGCGACTACCGGCCGCGGATCGACGAGCCGGACGACTTCGACGCCTTCTGGTCGAAGACCCTGGCCGAGACCCGCGCCCATGACCCCGCGGTCTCCTTCGAACCCGTCGAGAGCGGGCTGACCGGACTGCGCACCTGGGACACCACGTTCGCCGGCTTCGGCGGCCACCCGGTCAAGGGCTGGTTCAGCGCCCCCGTGCACGCCGAGGGCCCGCTCCCGCTCATCGTCCAGTTCCACGGCTACAACGGCGGCCGCAGCCTCCCGCACTGCTGGGGCATGTGGCCGCTGGCCGGCTTCGCCCACTTCGTCATGGACGTACGAGGCCAGGGCAGCGGCGGGAACGTCGGAGACACCCCCGACCCGGTCGGCTCCGGCCCCTCCCACGCCGGCTTCATGACCCGCGGCATCGAGGACCCGGAGAGCTACTACTACCGCCGGGTCTACGCCGATGCCGTACGCGCCGTGGAAGCGGCCCGCTCCCATCCGCTCGCCGACCCCGCACGCACGGTCGCACTCGGCGGCAGCCAGGGCGGCGGCATCACCCTCGCGGTCGGCGGACTCGTCCCGGACCTGGCGGCCGTCGCCGCCGATGTGCCGTTCCTCTGCCACTTCGGACGGGCCGTCACCCTCACCGACGCCGATCCGTACTCGGAGATAGCCCGCTATCTCAAGATGCACCGCGGCAAGGAGGAGACCGTCCTGCGCACCCTGTCGTACTTCGACGGGGTGTCGTTCGCCGCCCGGGGCAGCGCCCCCGCGCTCTTCTCCGTCGCCCTGATGGACCAGACCTGCCCGCCGTCCACGGTTTTCGCCGCCCACAACGCATACCGCGGCCAGAAGGAGATCGAGGTCTACCCGTTCAACGGGCACGAGGGCGGAGCCATGTTCCAGGAGGCCGCCCAACTCCGCTGGGTACCGAAGACGCTGGAAAGGGCCGACTGAGCCGAGCTGCGGTCCGGCCGAGTGCTGCGGATCACGGACAGCGTGTGGACAGCACGTATATGGTCCGTCGGGGCACGTCATAGCCCCCGGGACGTGGCAAGGACGAGGGCGGACAGTGCGGCAGAAAGCCTATGCGCAGGCGATGCGTGTCATCGCCTGCGCGCTGATGGTGTGGCAGGTCTGGATGATGTGGCACATCGCCAGTTACGAGGCATCGACGGTGCAGTGGAGCTGCGACGGGACCGGCGGCTGCGCCAGCGACCAGTTCGCGGCCGTGGCCCCGTTCGCCGGAGTGCTGTGCGCCGCCGCCCTCGGTCTGCTCTCCGCCCGGTTCCTGCACCGCGCGACGCCCGGCGCGGTGATCGCACTGTCCGCGGTTGCCTGCGCCGCCGGCTGGTACGACGCGGTGGCGGACGGCCGGGTCCTGTACGGCACTGTCACCGACTTCCACATCTTCTTCCCGGTCGGACGGTTCTCCGTCTCCGACTGGCTCACCTTCCTGTGGTCCGCCGCAGGCATGGGCTGCCTCGCCGCCTGGTGGGGCGCGGCGATGAGCCTGCGGCGCACCGCGGGACTGCGCAGGCTGTCCCGCCGCTACACCACGGCCGATGCTGTGCTGGAGGGCTGGCGGTCGGCGGGCCGCAAGTACGGTGAGGTCACCGTGGTGTTCGAGGACAAGGCCGGGGTGCGTCACGAGGTCCCGGCTGTCGTGGAACGCAGCGCGCTGCGACGAGACGTCCTTGCCGTGTACGACGCCGACCACCCCGGCGACCCCGCTCTGACCCGGGTCGCGGTTCCCCACCGAAAGCTGCTGCGCCTCTCATGAACCGATCGACATCGTCCCTGCGCAGGCTCTTCTCCTCGCTCAGGCCGGTGGCCGCCCTCTGGACCGGACTCTCCTTCGCCGCGCTGGCCCAGGGCGCCATGGACGGCCCCCGCTGGCTGCTGCTGACCGGCATCCCCGCGACGGCCCTGGTCCTGACGATTTTCGGTGATGTGGCCGAGCCGATGCGGACGAACATCGCGACGTCGAGGCTGCGCTCCGGCGGGCCGCGGGCCTTCGCGCCCGCCGTGGTCAACGGGGCGAAGACCGTCGACAAGAAGACCGGCCGACCGGTCCTCGACGGGCGGTCGGTGGAGTCCGTGTTCGCCTTCGACCTGACCGTGATGCCCGGCGAGCTCCCCGCGTACCGGGTCCAGGTCGTTCACCCCCTCGACCTGCAGGGCCTGCTGCACCGGTCCAGGGCCGTCGTCGAGTACGACCCCGAGCAGCCCTGGCGGGTCGTCATCCCCGACAACCCGCCGCGCGAATGGCTGGCCCGCGCGAACAGCGTTTCCCCGCCGGCCGAGGTCAAGGAGCGTGTCGGCGGGTTCCCGGCCGGTTTCCGGACGCTGGTGACGGGCGTGGCCCTCGCGGCCGTGCTGCTCGTGCTGGTGCGGCTGCTCGGCTGACCCGCGCCCGGTTCAGCCGTTGCGCGGATACTGCTTGAGTACCTTGCCGTCGATGTCGGCCCGCAGATAGGCGCCGCCGTACTCGTCCGAGACATAGACGCTGAGCGTCGGCCGGTAGTCGTCGAACGGCGACGCCGGATCGATGTCCACGTAGTGGCTGGTGGGTTCGGTGACGCCGAGCTCCTTGTCCGCCCGGCGTATCAGCCCCGGGAGTGCGTCCCAGTCGAACTTCTCCAGGTCCACGGACTTGGCACCCGGCATGAGCGTGCCACCCGCCCGTTCGCGGGTGGCCTCGCCGTCCCGGTACGCGTAGACGTCGTACAGGCCCTTCCTGTTCCTGACCGGGGCCTCGACGCGTGCGTGTTCCTCGTACAGCGAGAACGAGGTGACCCGGCTGCCGCCCATCACCGGCTTGAGCGCGGCGATGACGGAGCGTGCCCCGGCCGGTGTCAGCAGATCCCTGGTCTTCGCCTCATTCGCCGTCTTCGCTTCCTTCGCCTTCTTCGTCCCGGTGGCCGACGGGCTGCTGGAGCCGCGGTCCGAAACGGACGGCGTGCTGCCGGAAGCGTTCTGGTCCGGGGCGGGCAGCAGCGACCACACCAGGACACCGGTCAGGGCGGTCCCCGCGAGGGCGGTGGCTGTCGCGACGGCGCGGCCCCGCCGGACCCGGCGGCGGATCTCGTGCGTCCCCAGCGTCGCGGGCCCCGGACGCGCGGGCGTGGCGAGGGCGTGGCCACCGGCCCCGG
>NZ_FMDF01000144.1 GCF_900091955.1 Streptomyces sp. Ncost-T10-10d | reverse complement strand
GAGCGGGCGGCCCGGGCCCCGGCGGTCCGCGAGGCCCCGGTGGTCCCGCGGGCCCGCAGGGTTCCGGCGCACCCGGTGGCGTGGTCCCGCGGATGTCCGACGACACGGCGGTGCTGACGCCCCAGTTCGCGGCCCCGGCCTCCGCCGGGCCCGGCGGCAACGTCTCCGGTGACACGCTCACCAGCGGCATCCCCGTCATTCCGCCGGAGCACCGCTCGCCGTCCCCGTTCCCGAGCGCGGGCGGCCCCGGTGGCGGGCGTCCCGATCTGACGCCCCGTATCCAGGACGACGCGATGGGCACCGGACCGGCAGGACCCGGCGGTCCCGCCGCCCCGGCGCCCGCCCCCGCCGCCCGCCCCGCCCCGGCGCCCGCACCCGCGAAGAAGGGCCGCTCCAAGCTGGTCCTCCTCTGCGCCGGCGTCGTCGGTCTGCTCGGTGTCGCGTACGGCGCCGGACTGCTGATGAACCACTCCGACGTCCCGAAGGGCACCACCGTCCTCGGCGTCGACATCGGCGGCGGCACCAAGGAGGAGGGCGTCGCGAAGCTGGACGCCGCCCTCGGCAAGCGCGCCGAGACTCCCCTCCAGCTCTCCGTGGACGGCAAGAAGGCCGAACTCGCACCGGACAAGGCCGGACTCGGCCTGGACAGCCAGGAGACCGTGCGCTCCGCCGCGGGCAGCGACTACAACCCGGTCTCCGTCATCGGCTCCCTCTTCGGAGGCGAGCGCGCCGTCGACCCGGTGATCCCGGTCGACGAGGAGAAGCTCGGTGTCGCGCTGACGGACCTGGCGGGTGTCTCCGGCTCGGCCAACGACGGCACGATCCGGTTCGAGCCGGGCAAGGCCGTCGCCGTACCCGGCAAGTCGGGCAAGGCGCTGGACGTCAACCAGTCGATGATCTCGGTGCGCGACGCGTACCGGACCCAGGTGCAGACGGGCGAGCCGGCCACCGTCGAACTGCCGGTCACCACCCGGGAGCCCACCATCAGCCAGGCCGAACTGGACCGGGCGATGAAGGACTTCGCGAAGCCCGCGATGTCCGGCCTGGTCACCATCAAGGCCGGGCCCAAGCAGATCCAGTTCGGCCCGGCGAAGTCGCTGCCGCAGATCCTCACGATGGTGCCGGTCAAGGGCCGACTGGTCGAGCACTACGACAAGAAGGCCATCGACACCCTCTGCGACGGCGTCTTCGACGGCATCATGATCACCAAGGGTGACGGCAAGAAGCACCAGCTCAGTGCGGACGATGTGGCTCAAGCCATGCAGACCGCGCTGCTCGGCAAAACCGCCGCCGAGCGGACCGCCACGATCAGCCTGAACGGAAACGGATAACCGCCCCACCGCGGCGAACCGCACCGTACAACCGCCCCCGTCCGGACCCCGGCCGGGGGCGGCGTCGTGCTCCGCGGACGTACGGCACAGCAGCTGCGTCATGCGCGCGGCATGACATCTGTCATCCCGTTTCCACGACTCGCGGCCCTGCCGGACGTACCCGCGTCTTTGCCAGGCTGGACGCATGACAACGACAGCCACCGAGGCCACCGGGGCGAAGACCGCCGTGGTCCGCTTCGACCAGGTCAGCAAGGCGTACGGAGCGGTACGCGCCGTCGACGGACTCACCCTCGACCTGCACCCCGGCGAGACCGTGGCGCTCCTCGGCCCCAACGGCGCCGGAAAGTCCTCCACCCTGGACCTGCTGCTCGGCCTGCGCACCGCCGACTCCGGTTCCGTCCAGGTCTTCGGCACGACCCCGCAGGGCGCCATCGCCGCCGGCCGCGTCGGCGCGATGCTGCAGAGCGGCGGTCTGATGGAGGACGTCACGGTCGAGGAACTGGTCCGCCTCGCCTGCGATCTGCATCCCAGGCCCCACCCGGTCGGCGAGGTGCTGTCCCGGGCCGGCATCACGCAGATCGCCGACCGCATGGTCAACAAGCTCTCCGGC
Source organism: Streptomyces sp. Ncost-T10-10d (assembly GCF_900091955.1). Taxonomy (GTDB): domain Bacteria; phylum Actinomycetota; class Actinomycetes; order Streptomycetales; family Streptomycetaceae; genus Streptomyces. The sequence continues at coordinate 98,038 of NZ_FMDF01000144.1, read as the reverse complement.
GGCCAGGAGCAGCGCGTACGGTTCGCGCTCGCCACCGCCGGGGCCAACGACCTGATCGTCCTCGACGAGCCGACCACCGGCATGGACGTCACCGCCCGCCAGGCCTTCTGGGCCACGATGCGGGAACAGGCCGAGCAGGGCCGTACCGTCCTGTTCGCCACCCACTACCTCGAAGAGGCCGACGCGATCGCCGACCGCGTACTCGTCCTCCACAAGGGCCGGCTGCTCGCCGACGGCAGCGCCGCCGAGATCAAGGCGAAGGCCGGAGCCCGCCGGATCTCCTTCGAGCTGGAGGGCCCGGTCGACGAAGCGGACCTGCGCGCCCTGCCGTTCCTCTCCGCGCTCGACATCACCGGCAACCGGGTCCGCATCCAGTCGCACAACGCCGACGCGACCGTCCACGCCGTCTACGCACTCGGCCTCTACCCGCGCGAGCTCGAAGTCGCCGGACTCGGCCTGGAACAGGCCTTCGTCGCCATCACCGAGGCCGAGGAGGCCAGGACCGCATGCTGAGTTTCTTTTCATGGGCGTTGATCAGGCTCGAAGTGACCCGCACCCTGCGGAACAAGAAGTTCATGTTCTTCTCGGTCATCTACCCGTCGGTGATCTATCTGCTGATCTCCGGCACCCGGAGCACCACCGACAAGGTCCCGCACAGCGATCTCACCCTCCAGGCCTTCTTCATGGTCTCGATGGCCTCCTTCGGCGCGCTGACCGCCGTCCTCATGGGCAACAGCGAACGCATCGCCAAGGAGCGCGAGAAGGGCTGGGTCCGCCAGCTCCGGCTCACCGCACTGCCCAGCCGCGGCTACGTCCTGGCGAAGATCGCCGGCGCGGCGATGGTGACCCTGCCCTGCATCGTCGTCGTGTTCCTGGTCGCCGCCGGCGTCAAGCACGTACGGCTGGACGCCTGGCAGTGGTTCGCGCTGACCGGGGTCATCTGGGCCGGTTCGCTGGTCTTTGCCGCGCTCGGGGTCGCCATCGGCTACATCGCCGGCGGTGACGCGGTCCGCCCGATCACGATGATCATCTACTTCGGGCTCTCCGTCCTCGGCGGTCTGTGGATGCCCAGCGCCACCTTCCCGCAGTGGCTGCAGAACATTTCCGAGTGGCTCCCCACCCATGCGTACGCTTCTCTCGGTCAGGCGATCGAGATGGGCGGCTCGCCGCACGCCAAGGACGTCGCCATCCTCTGCGCCTACTTCCTGATCTTCGCGGGCGGCGCGGCCTGGCTCTACCGGAAGGACACCCTGAAGGCGTGAACGACGAGGAGACGTCCGTAGGCATCGGGTTCGCGGCGACGGGCCGCCGACAGGTGTGGATCAAGCTGTTCTGGATCGGCATCTGGCTCGCCTTCATGAGCGCCCCGGTCAAGGATCTGACCGACGGCGGCCACCCCCCGTGGGCGACCGCGCTGGGCGCCCTCGGTCTGCTGGTCTTCGTCGGGGCCTATCTGGTCCTGGTCTTCCGCCACACGTCGAAGGCCCTGGACCGGCGCGCCGTCCACACGACGATCGCCTTCCTCGGCGCCCTCGCCGTCGTCCTCTCCCTGACGCTCGGCGCCCCGTGGCTGGTCCTCTTCGTGTACGTGGCGGTCTCCGTCGGCGCCACCCTGCCGCTGCGGACCGCCCGTTGGCTGATCCCCGCGGTCGTCGCCGCACTGGTCGGCGTCGGGCTGACCGGCGACCACCCCCGCGAGCTCATCACCGCGCTGGTCTTTCCCGCGCTGCTCGGCGGGTTCGCGATGACCGGGGTACGGCAGCTGATCCGTACGACGATCCAGCTGCGCGAGGCCCGCGCGACCGTCGCCCAGCTCGCCGCCAACGAGGAGCGGCTCAGGCTCGCCCGCGATCTGCACGACCTGCTCGGCCACTCGCTCTCGCTCATCACGCTCAAGAGCGAACTGGCCGGGCGGATGCTCCCCGACCACCCGGAGCAGGCGGCCGCCCAGGTCGCGGACATCGAACAGGTCAGCCGCCAGGCCCTGGTCGACGTACGCAGTGCCGTCACCGGCTACCGCCGGCCCACCCTCCCGGGCGAACTGGCCGGAGCCCGTACCGCACTCGCCGCCGCGGGCATCGCCGCCGACGTCCCGGCCGAGGCCCCCGACGGCCTTCCCGAGGAGCCGGAGGAGGTGCTCGCCTGGGCGCTGCGCGAAGCCGTCACCAATGTCGTACGCCACAGCGGCGCCCGGCACTGCACCGTCACCCTCACCCCGCGCCAGACCCTCGACGGCAAGGTCCTCGAACTCACCGTCGCGGACGACGGCGTCGGAGCGGCGGGTACGAAACCGGGCAACGGCCTCACCGGCATCACCGAACGCCTCGCCGCGGTCGGCGGCACGCTGACCACCCGCACCGGTAACTCCGGTGCCGGTAAAGGCTTCACCCTGACCCTGAGTGTTCCGCTCGGTTCCGGCCTAGGATCCACGGAATGAGCATGATCAGACTCCTCCTCGCCGAGGACCAGTCCATGGTGCGCGAGGCCCTCGCGGCACTCCTCGGCCTGGAACCCGACATCGAGGTGGTGGCCCAGGTCGCCCGTGGCGACGAGGTGCTGGCCGCGGCCCAGGAGCACCGCATCGATGTGGCGCTCCTGGACATCGAGATGCCGGGCATGACCGGTATTGACGCGGCGGCGGCCCTGCGGCGCGAACTCCCGGCCGTGAAGGTCGTCGTCGTCACCACCTTCGGCCGCCCCGGCTATCTGCGCCGGGCCATGGAGGCGGGCGCCGACGCGTTCCTGGTGAAGGACGCCCCCGCCTCCCAACTGGCCTCGGCGGTACGGAAGGTGCTGGCGGGGGAGCGGGTCATCGACCCCACGCTCGCGGCGGCCGCACTCGCCGACGGGGCGAGCCCGCTCACCGACCGCGAACGCGATGTGCTGCGCACGGCGGCGGACGGCTCCACCAACGCGGAGATCGCGGCCGCGCTCCACCTCTCGCAGGGGACGGTCCGCAACTATCTCTCCATGGCGATCCAGAAGATGGCGGCCCGCAACCGGGCCGAGGCGGTCCGCATCGCCCGCGAGAAGGGCTGGCTGTAGGGCCGTAGCAGCAGGCCGGGGCCCGGCCACCGTTGTCGTCGTGACCGTGCCGTGCGCGACCGTCGCTCGGTTCGAGATCGGTCTCCGCCACCGGCACCATGCGCCGAGCCCAGTGACGGCGCGCCGCCTGACGGCTCTTCGTTGTCAGTTCTTCGTCGTCAGTCGGTGAGGAACTCGCTGAAGCGGGACGGGCCGGTCGGGGCGCCGAGGGTGGCCGCGCCGAACGAGACGGCGCCCTTGGCGATGATCCCGGTGGCGTCCGAGCGGAAGATCCACAGGGCGCCCCTGCTGCTGTTCTCCGTGGGGTCGCCGACCACCGGCTCCGCGCGCCCGTTGTTGTCGTAGTCGCCCAGCGCGGTGGCCTCGCCGAACTGGTCGCCCGCCTCCGCGACACCCGGGACCCCTGCCGTGTACTGGCCGAACTCCTTGGAGCCGGCGCCGCTCACACCGTTCGGGCCGCCCTTGAGGACCAGGACACGGCCGGCGTCCGCGATGCCCTTGATCTTCTCGCCCGGCAGTCCCACGGCGATGTCGGGGTAGCCGTCGCCGTCCGTGTCACCGAGGGCGATGCTGTCGCCCATCCGGTCGTGGAACTCGGCCGTACCCGACACACCCTCGGTGTCCTGGTTGATCCAGACCGGCTTGCGACCGGTGCTCTGTCCCTTGGGACCGCCGTACGAGACGAAGAGCGCACCGCCCTTCTTCACCGAGGTGTCCGCCTGCGACCACTCGTCGCCGCGCCCGATGACGATGTCCCCGTGGCCGTCCTTGTCCAGGTCGGCTATGCCCATGGAGGTGCCGCCCACGCCCGCCCCGTCCGCGTCCTTGATCTCCACCGGAGCGGAAAATCCGCTTCGGCTGCCGGTCAGCAGGTACGTGTGCTGCTGCCACGGGTCGGACGGGCCGAAGCCGAGAATCGCCAGATCGCCCACGCCGTCGCCGGTCACATCGCCGATGGCGATGTCCGAGGTGTCGAGCACGTCCGTGCCGTCGACCGTGAACGAGCTGACCCGGCTCCACCGGCCGGTGCGGCTGATCGGGCCGTGCAGCACATGACCGCCGCGCCGCACGTCGCCCACGGCGATGTCGGCGATGCCGTCACCGTCGACATCGCCCACGGCCAGATCGCCGGTGGCGTCGCCCTGGTCGCCCGGAACGGGCCGGAGCACCGTGGCGTTCTTCGAAAGGCCTGATGCGCTGCCCCAGTTGACGGCCAGGACGGTGCCCTTGTCGCCGTCGGGCGTGGTCGCCCAGAGACGGCCGACCAGATCCGCGTAACCGTCACCGTTCAGGTCGGCGCTGCGCAGATTCGTGCCGTACCGCGCGTCCGCCGGGCTGTTGATACCGGAGCGCTCCGGCCAGGTCAGGACCTGCTTGCGGGCGGAGGACAGGCCGCCGGGGCCGCCGAGGAGAACACTCACGGCGCCCGCACCCTCCGCCTTGCCGACGGTGGCCATGGGGGCGCCCACGGCGACGTCCGGATAGCCGTCACCATTGAAGTCGTCGGGCAGACGCTTGGCGCTCGGCGCGCTCGCCGCGGGGGCGGTCGGCTTCGTCGTGGCGTGGCCGACGGGCATCACGACGGCTCCGGCGACCAGAGCGATGCCGGTTGCGATCGCCAGGCGGCGACGGTGGGAGAGATCGGGCACGTTGCTCAACTCCGGTGCTCAGAAGGCAGATCGAGGCGGCAGGAACCCCGGTTCCGTGCCGCCCCGTACGACCTTCCGGCCTGGCGGATGGTTGTATCCCGGCGTCGGCCGCCGACCGGCCGTCAGCCGTTCTTGGGCGATTCGAGGTGGGCGAAGGCCACCACGTTGTCCTCGTAGTGCTTGGCCTTCCTGTTGTACGGGCCGCCGCAAGTGATCAGGCGCAGCTGCGCGGACGGGGTGTCCGAGTAGACGCGCTTGTTCGGGAACTTCGCCTTGCTGAACGTCTCGACGGAGTCGACCTTGAATGTGGCGACCGAGCCGTCGGCGCGGGTGATGTCGACCGTGGAACCCGGCTTGAGGAACTGGAGCTGCAGGAACACGGCCGGACCGGTCGTCGTGTCGACATGGCCCGCCACGATTGCGGCACCGCGCTCGCCAGGGGTGACACCGCCCTTGAACCAGCCCACCAGGTTGCTGTCGTTCGGGGGCGGCGGGTTCAGCCGACCGTCGGCGCCGATGGACAGGCCGGTGAACGGTGCCTTGACGGCGAGGGACGGAATCTGCAGCCGCGTCGGGACGGAACGCGACATCGCCGGGCCGACGGCGGGCGCCGACGGGGTGACGGCGGGCGCCGACGGGGTGACGGGCCGGGGCGCGGCATGGGAGCCGAGGACCTCGGGTACGGCTGCGGGCGCGACGGCGGCGGGTGGGGCCGGCGGCTTGTCGTCGACCGAGGTTTCGATGGAGTTGTAGATCATGAGCATGCCGACCCCGGCTGCCACGGCGGGCCACATCAAGGCGCGGCCCAGTGTGGTTCCGGGGGCAGTCCGGGTGGGGATGGAGCCGGGAGACTGCGGGGCGGCCATGGGAACGTGCCTTTCGGTTGTGCGGTGTTGGAGAGGGGAGAGGGGAGGGGTGCGGGGGTGGTGTGCAATCGAAGCCGCCGCGGCCGCCGCCCCGAGGGACGACGGCCGCGACAAACGAAACGACCGGTCAGCCGTTGGGCCCGGTCAGGCGATCGCACCGCCCGACGACTGGCGACGGCGCAGCTTGTACGCACCGACGCCGATGCCACCGATCAGCAGCGCCGAGCCGGCGGCCAGGCTGCTGCTGGTCGTAGCCATCCCGCCGCCACCGGCGTTGACGCCACCGCTGGGCTTGGCGTTGTCGCCGCCACGGCCACCTTCGTCGTTGCCGCCACGGCCGCCCTCGTCGTTGCCGCCACGGCCACCTTCGTCGTTGCCGCCACGGCCGCCCTCGTCGTCGCCGCCACGGCCACCCTCGTCGTCGCCGCCGCGACCGCCTTCGTCGTCGCCGCCGCGGCCACCCTCGTCGCCGCCGCGGCCACCCTCGTCGCCGCCGCGACCGCCTTCGTCGTCGCCGCCGCGACCGCCTTCATCGCTGCCGCGACCACCCTCGTCGCCGCCGGACTTTCCGTTCTCGTCGCTGCGCGAGGACGAGGATCCCTTGTGGTGTCCCGAATCCGCGGCCGTGGCCATGGCGTAGGCGGAGGGACCGGTAATGGCAAGGACCGCCGTGACAGCGGCCGAAGCGAACAGTGTGCGGGCAGAGCGCATCTGAACACATTCCTTCCGGCGCAACTGCGAAGAGTGACAGGCTGTCGACTCAATGTGGCGCAGTGGCGACATGATCTACCGTCAGTCCGAATGTCACTTTGCGCCAACGCAAAATGCCGCATTGCGGCCATGTCGTGGGCCCTTCGGGTGGCGAAAAGCCAATAATCACCCGTTGGACTGCACGCAGCGCCACGTGAGGTTTGGGCGGTGACGGTCCACTCGTTTGCCGACGCTTCGGTACGGTGGACCAATCTCCGCCCGGCTCGGAAATCATCCCTCGATGGGGTCGAACAGGCCTTTGGAGAACCGGAGTTGAGAGGGCCTGTTCTCGCTGTCCGGCGAGACGTGCGCGCGCGGTGCCTGGCGGAACTTCGCCCGGAGCCATACTTTGAATGTGCGTATCGGCGTACGCGACCCGCCGGTGCGCAGACGCTTATCTACTTGTCCTCGGCTGCCGGGTATGAAAGCGCAGGAGGCGGGCATGCGAGTTCCGGCAGCCATCCCCGGCTCGGTGAATGCCCGGCTGATAAATCGGTTGCCGCTCGGGGCGGCCGCCTGCTGTACTCCCCCTCCAGTACTCGATCGACCCAGGAGAAGATCATGCGCGGAACTCTCGTGTTCATTCAGACGGAAATTTCCACCGATCTTGAAGACATGGAGTTTTGTGCACACGCTGAATCTGGGAATTCTGGCGCATGTCGACGCCGGTAAGACAAGCCTGACCGAGCGGCTGCTCCACACCGCCGGTGTCATCGACGAGATCGGCAGCGTCGACGACGGGAGCACCCGGACAGATTCCCTGGCACTGGAACGGCAACGCGGCATCACGATCAAGTCCGCAGTCGTCTCGTTCACCATCGACGACATCATGGTCAATCTGATCGACACACCTGGTCACCCGGATTTCATCGCCGAAGTGGAACGGGTGCTGAACGTGCTCGACGGTGCTGTACTGGTCATCTCCGCCGTGGAGGGCGTGCAGGCGCAGACCCGTGTTCTGATGCGGACACTGCAACGCCTGCGCATTCCGACGCTCATTTTCGTGAACAAGGTCGATCGCGGCGGTGCACAGGACGAGTCCCTTCTGCGGAGCATTTCGGAGAAGCTGACCCCTGCTGTGCTCGCCATGGGATCGGTCGACGGACCGGGGGGCCGGGATGCCCGCTGCACGCCGTACACCGGTGCCGATGCGGACTTCACGGACCGGCTGACCGAGCTTCTCGCCGACCACGACGACGCGCTGCTGGCCGCATACGTCGAGCACGCGGCGCCGCTCCCGTACAGCAGGCTGCGCGAAGCGCTGTCCACGCAGACCGGGCAGGCGCTGGTGCATCCGGTGTTCTTCGGCTCGGCGATCACCGGGGCGGGTGTGGACGCCCTGATCAGCGGGGTGAGGGAGCTGCTGCCCGCGGGCGAGGGTGATGCCGACGGGCCGGTCTCGGGATCCGTTTTCAAGGTGGAGCGGGGGCCGGGTGGCGAGAAGATCGCCTACGTCCGGCTCTTCTCGGGCACGGTACGAACACGTGACCGGTTGCCGTTCGGCCGGGGCGAGGGACGTGACGAGGGGAAAGTGACCGCGATCAGTGTCTTCGACCGAGGCTCGGACGTGCGCGAAGCAGCGGTCGGCGCAGGCCGGATCGCGAAGCTCCGGGGCCTCGGCGGCATTCGGGTCGGCGATACGGTCGGCGTATCGGACACGACCGCACCGGGCCGTTGGTTCGCCCCGCCGACACTGGAATCGGTCGTGGTGCCCTGCGCTCCGGCGAGCAGGGGCGAGCTGCATTTCGCGCTCGCACAACTGGCCGAGCAGGATCCATTGATCAATCTGCGGCAGGACGACATCCGGAAAGACGTGTCCGTCTCGCTCTACGGCGAGGTGCAGAAGGAAGTCATCCAGGCGACGCTCGCCGATGAATTCGGAATCGACGTCACCTTCCGCAAGACCACGACCATTTGTCTGGAACGGCCGAACGGCAGCGGTGCGGCGTACGAGGTCGGCGATCAGGATCCGAATCCCTTTCTGGCGACCATCGGGCTTCGGATCGATCCTGCCCCGATCGGCAGCGGTATCGAGTACCGGCTGGAGGTGGAGCTGGGATCGATGCCGTTCTCCCTGATGAGAGCGGTGGAGGAGACCGTCGGGGTGACCCTGCAGCAGGGAATCCACGGCTGGCAGGTCACCGATTGCGTCGTCACCATGACGCACTCCGGCTACTGGCCCCGGCAGAGCCATTCCCATGCCGTTTTCGACAAGAGCATGTCGAGCACCGCGGGGGACTTCCGCAATCTGACCCCTCTGGTCCTGATGAGTGCGCTGAAGGAGGCCGGCACCACGGTGTACGAGCCGATGCACCGCTTCCGTCTGGAACTCCCCGCGGACGTGCTGGGTCCGCTCCTGCCGGTACTCGCACATCTGCGTGCCGTCCCCGGGACACCGGCCGTGCAAGGTGCGACATGTGCGCTGGAGGGAGAGATTCCGGCGGCGCGGGTCCATGAACTGCAGCAACAGCTCCCGGCCCTGACACGCGGCGAAGGGGTCCTGGAATCCGACTTCGACCGTTACCGGGCGGTCGTCGGTACGCCCCCGGACCGGCCACGTACCGACCGCAATCCGCTCAACCGCAAGGAGTACCTGCTGCACACGGTGCGCAGGATCGCCGGACGGGAGGATGCCCGCTGACCGGGTCCGGTCCGGCCGGGGCTCAGCCACCTCGCGCCGCTCCGGTACGGTCCCGGCCCTTACACATGTCGCTTCACCTCGTTGCAGGGCGCCCTTGGCTGCCCCCACCACCGCCCGCAGGGAGTCGGTGCACCGTTGTCCGGAGCCGAGATCGCCCACGAACAGAACCCTCCCGACAGGCTTCACGCCGACGCGGTGCTGCCGGCCGGCCCGGCGGCCGTCCTCGGGCGTTCGGCACGCGGCCTGAACGACCTGTACGTGGCACTGACACGGGCGACGTAACGGCTGGGCGGCATCGTGCACGAGGGACGGGCGTCCGAGGTACTGGCGGCGGAGACGGAACGGCGCTGAGACGGGGGCACGGAGCGGCGGCCGGCCCTCCCCCGTGCCCCCGCCCCGCTAGTTCAGCAACGCCCGCGCCGCCCGCGCCCGTCGCCGGATCGCCTCCGCAGCCTCGGGTTCGACCTCGTCGACCACATCCGCGTACTCCTCCATCTCCGCCGCCCCGCGCAGAAACTGCCCGCTCTGTACGAGCAGCTGCGCCCGTTCGTAGCGCAGCCTGGCCGGATGCGAGGGCAGCAGCAGCGACAGGTCCACCGCCCACAGCGCCACATCCGTCCGCTCCGGACGGGCCGCCGCCCACGCCCTGATGTTGTTCAGGATCCGCAGGACGATCTCCAGCGGCCGCGCGGGTACCAGCATCGACTCCTCGAGCGGCTCCCCGGTCGCCCCCGCCACCAGCAACTCCGCGTCCTGCCCGGTCATCGGCCGGCCGCCGTCGAACGGGTCGGCCAGCACCCGCTCCGAAGGATCGCCGAACCCGACGACGAAGTGACCGGGCAGCGCCACCCCGTACACCGGAGCGCCTGCCCGCCGCGCGACCTCGATCCACACCACGGACAGCAGGATCGGCAGCCCGCGACGCCGCCGCAGCACCTCGTGCAGCAGCGACGACTCCAGCCGCTGGTAGTCCGCAGACGAGCCCGCGAAGCCGCACCGTTCGCCGAGGAATTCGGCAAGGGCCGAGGCCCAGGCCCAGCCGCCCCGTACCCCGTACGGAAGCCGGCCCGCCAGCTCGTCCAGTTCGATCTGCGCCGCGTCGATCCCGTTCGCGTCCAGCGCCGGGTCGGCCACCGCGCCCAGCAGCAGGCAGAGCAGCGCGAGGTCCGGCCGTTCGGCGCGCGCCTCCTCGGCGAACTGCCGGCGCAGCTCGTCCTGGCCGGGACGCTCGGGCTGCTCGGGGTGGTGAGGATTCATCGGGCTCGTCCGCCTCCGTCACGCCGGCCGGAAGTGGTGATACCGGTGATGGACCGCGAACCCCATGCGCTCGTACAGCGCCCGCGCCGCCTCGTTGTCCGTCTCCACCTGGAGCCACGCCGCCGACGCCCCCTCGTCCAGGGCCTTGAGGGCGAGCGCGGTCATCACGGCGGTGGCGAGCCCCCGGCGCCGGTACTCGGGACCGACCTCGACAGCCATGAAGCCGGCCCACCGCCCGTCCACCACGCACCGCCCGATCGCCGCGGGCGGTGCGCCCTCGGTGTCACCGGGCACCGAGGCGAACCAGACCGAGGGACCGCCGCGCAGCACCTTCAGGACGTGCGGCCCCGGGGTGTCGGAGCGCTGATAGCGGGAGAGCCACGTCTCGTCGAGGTTCCGGCTCAGCCGCACCTGTGACACATCCGCGTCCAGATCACCGATCGGCGCCAGCGCGGCGATGCGTACCTCCGCCGTCACCTCGCGCCGCCATCCGCGCTGCTCCAGCTCCGCGCAGAGCTGTTCCTGGGTGCCCTCGGCGCCGGTCGCGGTCTGGATGTACGCGGGCAGGTCCCGTTCCCCGTACCACTGCCGGACGTGCCCGAGCGCCTCGTCGAGCGGTACGCCCGGATCGCCGAGCGGCAGCACGGAGTTGGCGCGCCGGGTGAACCCCTGTGCGGCGCGCAGCTGCCAGTCACCCAGCGGCTCACTCTCCACCGGCTGCCAGGCGCGGGCACAGACGGGCGCGAGCTCGTCGAAGGAGGCTGCCGGGCCGCGCCGCCGGGCCGGGGCGGCGGGCACGACCTTGCCCGCCACCAGCGTCGATTCCGCGATACGGACAGAGTCGCCGCTCTTCGTTGTGATCGACAGCACACCACGATCCCAGGATGTGAGAACACCGACCGTGTCGGTGAACTTCGGCCCCTGCGAGCCACGCTCGGCCGTGCGCCGGACTGATACCCGTTTGCCCACGTCAGCCGGTGTAATTCGGACTTCGAGTTGTCCGCCGATGGTGAATTCCACAGCTCTGTCCGCCCCTCCTGTTCGGTTCGTGCCCGGGAACGGAGATACTAGGGGCGGGCATCGACGACGCCGCGCTCCCGCGCGAGAGCCAACGCCCTACCGAGGAGGAACGACAGCGTGACCTACGTCATCGCGCAGCCTTGTGTCGACGTAAAGGACAAGGCCTGCATCGAAGAGTGCCCCGTCGACTGCATCTACGAGGGCCAGCGGTCCTTGTACATCCACCCGGACGAATGCGTCGACTGTGGAGCCTGTGAACCGGTGTGCCCGGTCGAGGCGATCTTCTACGAGGACGACACCCCGGAGGAGTGGAAGGACTACTACAAGGCGAACGTCGAGTTCTTCGACGACCTCGGGTCGCCCGGTGGTGCCTCCAAGCTGGGCCTGATCGAACGCGACCACGCGTTCATTGCTGCGCTGCCGCCGCAGAACCAGTAGTCAGCGGCCGGCACGTGCGTCGCCCCGGTCCCGTACGGCTCGTCACCGTGCGGGACCGAGGTGTTTCCACGCCCGAGTGCCCCGAGCGACCCTCGGAACCCCCGTACGAGAAAGCAGAGATCCGTGTCCGCAGTCTCCTCCCGTCTCCCGGTCTTCCCCTGGGACAAGCTCGCGCCCTACAAGTCGACGGCCGCCGCCCACCCGGACGGCATCGTGGACCTGTCCGTCGGTACGCCCGTCGACCCGGTGCCCGAGCTGATCCAGCGGGCGCTTGTCGCCGCCGCGGACAGCCCCGGCTATCCGACGGTGTGGGGGACCGCCGAGATGCGTGACGCGATCACCGGCTGGGTGGAGCGGCGGCTCGGCGCGGTCGGGGTGGCGCACGAGAACGTCCTGCCGGTCGTGGGGTCCAAGGAGCTGGTGGCCTGGCTGCCGACGCAGCTCGGTCTCGGCGCGGGCGACAAGGTGGCGTACCCGCGCCTCGCCTACCCGACGTACGAGGTGGGCGCCCGGCTCTGCGGCGCCGAGCCAGTCGTCTACGACGATCCGACGGAGCTGGATCCGGTCGGCCTGAAGCTGCTCTGGCTCAACTCGCCGTCCAACCCGACCGGCCGCGTCCTGTCCAAGGACGAATTGATCCGGATCGTCGCCTGGGCGCGCGAGCACGACGTGCTGGTCTTCAGCGACGAGTGCTACCTGGAGCTGGGCTGGGAGGCCGAGCCCGTCTCCGTACTGCATCCGGATGTCTGCGGCGGTACGTACGAGGGCATCGTCGCCGTCCACTCGCTCTCCAAGCGCTCCAACCTGGCCGGATACCGCGCGGCCTTCATCGCGGGCGACGCGGCCGTGCTCGGCGAGCTGCTGCTGATCCGCAAGCACGGCGGAATGATGACGCCGGCCCCCGTCCAGGCGGCGACCGTCGCGGCGCTCGGCGACGACGCGCACGTGGCCGAGCAGCGGACCCGGTACGCGGACCGGCGCGCGGCCCTGCGCGCGGCGCTGGAGGCCCACGGCTTCCGGATCGAGCACAGCGAGGCGAGCCTCTACCTGTGGGCGACGCGCGACGAGCCGTGCTGGGAGACCGTGGCGTACCTGGCGGAGCTCGGCATTCTGGTGGCGCCGGGCGATTTCTACGGGACGGCCGGTGACCGCTTCGTACGCGTCGCGTTCACGGCGACGGACGAGCGGGTGGCCGCCGCGGTCAAGCGGCTGGCCCGATAGCGGACGGTACACGGCGAGGGGCCCCGGGAGTGCGCACTCCCGAGGCCCCTCGCGTGTGATGTGCCGACGGATCGGGTCAGCCGATCGGCAGACCCTGGGTGGGCAGGCCCTGGACGGGCAGGCCGCCCCGGGACGTGGCACCGGCGGCGCCGCCGAGGACCGTGCCCGCGCTGCCCGCGGTACCGCCGGCGGCTTTCTGCACGGTGGGGGCGGCCTGGGCGCCGGCCTTGCCCGCGGCCGGAAGGGTCGTCCCGACGATCTTGCCGCCGGTCTCGCCCGCCGCCTTGGTGCCCTGCTGGGACGCGCCGTCGACCGTCTTGCCGAGTCCGGCGCCGTCGACGGTGGTCAGACCGCCGAGCTCCGGGGCCTGCGGGAGCTCCGCGGCACCTGCGGCACCGGCCGCACCGACCACGGGGGCTGCACCCGCGGCGATCAGCAGCGCGGCACGGGCGATCCGGCGGGTCAGGGGGAGGGACATGATGCTCCTTCGACGGGATGAGGAATCTGTCTGTCCGTTGACCGGACGCCATGACAACCGTCGCAAGGGCGGGGGAGGTTTCGGTGGGCCGAGGTAAAGAGTCGGCAACGCGTCACATAATCCACAACGGAGGAACCCGGGCAGACGCCGCATTCCCGGATGGCTCGATGAACCGTGACTTCCCTTTGCTCGCAAGGAATTTGAGGAACTGTGGAAGGGGGTGGGAGGCGTCGCGCCAGGGGGTGTTTGATGCCGCCCGAATAACGCCTTCGGGTGATCGTCCGTACTAGTGTGCGAGCCGCATACGGACCTCGGTGGTGCCCGATTCCGTACGCTCCGTCCGCCATCCCGACCCGGCCTTCCACACCCGGCCCGCGTACGCGACCTCGTCCAGGCGGAGCGCCTCGGACTGCGCGACCGCCCAGTGCGCGAGCTCCCAGCCGCGCCGCACCGAGCCGTCGCCCCCGGAGGCGCGGGCCGCCCGCACCGGCACCGAGACCGTGCTCGTCGCCGACGCGCCGGCCGCGGCCTTTCCGTCCCCCGGCGAAGGCTTCTCCGCGGGCAGCACATCCTTGCCGAAGGCGCGGACCAGCTCCGCCCGCACCTTCGCCGCATCGGCCGTCGCGGCCGTCGTCCGCGGCGGCGTGCAGTTCAGCGCGGCAGGTGTACGGCCGGTCAGCGCGGCCGCCAGCAATGCCGCATCCGGCTCGTGCTTCGCGTACGCCTGCGGGAAACCGCTGCGCTGGACCCGCTGCGCGGCGACCGTCAGCGGCAGCCGTGAATAGCCGGGGACCTCGGCCAGATGCCGGTAGAACTCCCCGGCGGAGTAGACCGGGTCCAGGATCTGCTTCCCGGTGCCCCAGCCCTGCGAGGGACGCTGCTGGAAGAGTCCCAGCGAGTCCCGGTCCCCGTGCTCGATGTTGCGCAGCCCGGACTCCTGCAAAGCGGTCGCCAGAGCGATCGTCACCGCGCGTTCCGGCATCCCGCGCGAGGTGCCGACCGCGGAGATCGTCGCGGCGTTCGAAGCCTGCTCCGGGCTCATCCGGTACGTACGGCCCTGGCCGGCCGAACCGTCGGCGGACTCGACGGTGCACCCTTCGGTGACGTGGCTACCGGATATGTACTGCACGGTCAGATAGCCGCCCAGTGCGGCGAGCACGACAAAAGCAGCCGCGATACGGAAGAGGCGGCTGCGGCCGGTGTGTCGGCGGGTGGGGGAGACGGTCCGAGGCACGGAGCCACCGTACTGGAGTGCCCGGCCGGGGCCGAGGGCCCAGTCCTTTAGGGTCGCTTCCATGCCCGAAAGCACGCTTGACCTCACCCTGGACGGCCCGGCGCTCACCGCCCGGCTCGTCGACTTCCCGTCGGTCAGCGGTCAGGAGGAGGAGCTTGCCGATGCGATCGAGTCGGCGCTGCGCACCCTCCCGCATCTGACCGTCGACCGGCACGGCAACAACGTCGTGGCCCGGACGAACCTGGGCCGTGCCGAGCGGGTCGTGCTCGCCGGACACATCGACACCGTGCCGATCGCCGACAATGTGCCGTCCCGGCTCGACGACGACGGTGTGCTGTGGGGCTGCGGCACCTCCGACATGAAGTCGGGCGTCGCCGTCCAGCTGAGGATCGCCGCGACCGTGCCCGAGCCCAACCGCGACCTCACCTTCGTGTTCTACGACAACGAAGAGGTCGCCGCGCACCTCAACGGGCTCGGCCACGTGGCCTACGCCCATCCCGAGTGGCTCGCCGGAGACTTCGCGGTCCTCCTGGAGGGCACCGACGGCCAGGTCGAGGGCGGCTGCCAGGGCACCCTGCGGGTCTTCCTCCGCACCGAGGGGGAGCGGGCCCACTCCGCCCGCAGCTGGATGGGGTCCAACGCCATCCACGGCGCCGCCCCGGTCCTGGCCCGCCTCGCCGCGTACGAACCGCGCCGCCCGGTCATCGACGGTCTCGAATACCACGAGGGCCTCAATGCCGTACGGATCGAGGGGGGTGTCGCCAACAACGTCATCCCCGACGCGTGCACCGTCGTCGTCAACTACCGGTACGCCCCCGACCGCACCGCCGAGGAGGCCCTGGCCCACGTCCACGAGGTCTTCGCGGACTGCGGCGTCGTCGAATTCACCGTCGACGACCACTCGGGCGCGGCCATGCCCGGTCTCTCCCACCCGGCTGCCAAGGCGTTCATGGCGGCGGTCGGCGGCACCGCGCACCCCAAGTTCGGCTGGACCGACGTCTCCCGTTTCAGCTCCCTCGGCGTCCCCGCGGTGAACTACGGCCCCGGTGACCCGCTCCTCGCGCACAAGCGCAACGAGCACGTGGCGGTCGACCGGATCACCCACTGCGAGGAGCGGCTCCGCTCCTGGCTCACCAGCTGACCCACGGCATTCCCCTGTCCGTAACCTCCATCGATCTACCCTGACCTGACACAGATGGTCATCGATCGTCGTCGGAGGGAGCAGGTCATGGGCAACCCCGAGGGAGCGCACGTCCCCGAGGAGCAGCGGCAGGGCCCGGTACTGCGCCGCAGGGACCAGGTACAGCCCGGCACCACCGATCAGCGGCTGCTGGACACCGAGGGCGACTCCGAGTGGGTGCACACCGACCCATGGCGGGTGATGCGCATCCAGTCGGAGTTCGTCGAAGGATTCGGAGCCCTTGCCGAGCTGCCGAGCGCCATCAGCGTCTTCGGCTCGGCACGCTCCCCGGCCGGCGGGCCGGACTACGAGGCGGGCGTCAGGATCGGCAAAGCCCTGGTCGAGGCCGGCTTCGCGGTGATCACCGGAGGCGGCCCGGGAGCGATGGAAGCGGCGAACAAGGGGGCGCGGGAGGCGAAGGGCGTCTCGGTCGGCCTCGGCATCGAGCTGCCCTTCGAGTCCGGCCTCAACCCGCACGTCGATATCGGCGTGAACTTCCGCTACTTCTTTGTCAGAAAAACGATGTTCGTGAAGTATGCCCAGGGATTCGTCGTTCTGCCCGGCGGCCTCGGCACCCTGGACGAGCTCTTCGAGGCCCTCACCCTCGTCCAGACGGGCAAGGTCACCCGCTTCCCGATCGTGCTGTTCGGCACCGCGTACTGGAGCGGGCTCGTGGACTGGCTGCGGGACACGGTCGTGGCGCAGGGCAAGGCGTCCGAGCACGACCTGCTGCTGTTCCATGTCACGGACGACGTGGACGAGGCGGTCGACCTCGTGACGAAGGAGGTCGGCCGGTAGTTCGAGCCCCTCCGGCGATCCAGGAGCGGGGTCCCGGGAAGAGCCCCGGTTTCGAGAAGGGGCGGGCAGGGGGCGGGGGCAAGGCGCCCCGCCCTCCCCGCCGCCTCACGCCCGGCTACGCCAGCCCCCTCCGTGCCACCGCCGGCTCCCGGTGCCCCGCGATGGACGCCACCATGTCCAGCACCTGCCGCGTCTCCGCCACCTCGTGCACCCGGTACACCTGCGCCCCCAGCCACGCGGACACGGCCGTCGTCGCCAGCGTCCCGATCACCCGTTCCTTCACCGGCCGGTCGAGCGTCTCCCCGACGAAGTCCTTGTTGGACAGCGACACGAGGACCGGCCAGCCGGTC
The DNA here is from genome assembly GCF_900091955.1 of Streptomyces sp. Ncost-T10-10d. Classification (GTDB taxonomy): domain Bacteria; phylum Actinomycetota; class Actinomycetes; order Streptomycetales; family Streptomycetaceae; genus Streptomyces. The sequence goes on along the minus strand of NZ_FMDF01000144.1, from coordinate 81,111 downwards.
TCCGCCATCTCGCCGAGCCGACGCGTCGCCTCCAGCGAATGCCGGGTGTTCTTCCCGAAGTCATGACCGGGGTCGATCATGATCCCGTCCGGCCGCACCCCGAGTCCGACCGCCCGCTCGGCCAGCCCCAGCGTCACCCGCAGGATGTCCGCCATCACGTCGTCGTACGCGATCCGGTGCGGCCGGGTCCGCGGCTCGGCGCCGCCCGCGTGCGTACACACCAGACCGGCGCCGTACCGCGCGGCGACCTCTGCGAGCTTCGGGTCGACACCGCCCCACGCGTCGTTCAGCACATCCGCTCCGGCCTCGCAGACCGCCTCGCCGACATCGTGGCGCCAGGTGTCGACGCTGATCACCACATCCGGGTGGCGGCGCCGCACCTCCGCGACGAACCCCACCGTGCGACGGGCCTCTTCCTCGGCGGTCACCTCTTCGCCGGGGCCCGCCTTCACACCCCCGATGTCGACGATCGCCGCGCCGTCCGCGATCGCCTGCTCGACCCGGGCCAGCGCCGGCTCGTCCCGGAACGTCGCGCCCTGGTCGTAGAAGGAGTCCGGGGTGCGGTTCACGATCGCCATGATCACCGGCTCGTGCGCACCGAATTCACGCCGTCCCAGCCTGAGCGCACCGCTTCGCATCCCGTGTTTCTCCTCTGGTAGATCGCCCGGTGGGTCGCCTGCGACCCTAACTGTCACCGCCGCATGGCACGATCGGACCCGGACAGGTTTTCGCTCCCGGGGAGATACGCGTGTTCTGGTTCTTGCTGCTGGCGATGGTGGTGGTCGTGGCCGCGGTCACCCTCGCGGTGGTCGGCGGAGGGAAGATCGCCGTCCTGCAGGACGTGGCGCCCGAGCAGCTGACCGACCCGCTGCCCGCGACGCGTCCGGTCGGCCGCGCGGATGTCGAGGCGCTGCGGCTGCCGGTGGCCGTACGCGGCTACCGCATGACGGATGTCGACGAGGCGCTCGGCCGCCTCGGCGCCGAGCTCGCCGAGCGGGACGCGCGGATCGCGGAACTGCAGTCGGCGCTGGCCGGCGCGCAGGCGACCGCGGTCGGCGGCCCCGATCTCCTCAAGCGGCCGCAGGACCGTCCGAGAGCGCCGTGGGAGGCGCCCCGACAGGAACACCAGCAGGACCCGCAGCAAACAGAGCACCCCGGAGAGGAGCCCCAGCGATGAGCGGCGGCGCGGAAGCGGCCCCGGACGGCGGTCTGCGCTGCCCGTGGGGGCTCTCCACCGAGGACTACCTCACGTACCACGACACCGAATGGGGCCGCCCCGTCCACGGCGACGACGCCCTGTTCGAACGGCTCTGCCTGGAGGCCTTCCAGTCGGGCCTTTCCTGGCTGACGATCCTGCGCCGCCGGGAGGGCTTCCGTTCCGCCTTCGCCGGGTTCAAGATCCCCGCGGTGGCGGATTTCACCGACGCCGACAAGGAGCGCCTCCTCGCCGACGCCGGCATCATCCGCAACCGGGCGAAGATCGACGCGACCCTCGCCAACGCCAAGGTCCTGGCCGACTGGCGCGCCGGCGAGCTGGACGAACTGATCTGGTCCCACGCCCCCGACCCGGCCGGCCGCCCGGCCCCGCGCACCGTCGGCGACGTTCCCGCAGTCACCCCGGAGTCCACGGCGCTGGCCAAGGACCTCAAGAAGCGCGGTCTGCGCTTCGTCGGACCCACGACGGCCTACGCCCTGATGCAGGCCTGCGGCCTGGTCGACGACCACCTGGCCGACTGCGTGGCGCGCGGCACCGGGGCGTAGACCCGCGCCGGCGGCTACCGGCCGAGGTACTTCGGCTTCTCCTTGTCGAGGAACGCCTGCACCGCGATCGAGTGGTCCTCGGACGCGCCCGCCTTCGTCTGGAGCTCGTCCTCCTTCTCCAGCGCCTCGCTCAGTGTGTGACCGGTGCCGTAGGCCAGCGACTCCTTCAGCGCCGCGTACGCCACCGTGGGACCGGACGCCAGGGCGCGGGCCACGGCAGCGGCCTCCGCGGCCAGGTCGGCGGCGGGTACCAGCTTGTTCACGATGCCCAGCTCATGGGCGTCCTGCGCGGAGATCGAGCGCGGGAAGAGCAGCAGGTCGGCGGCGCGGCTCTGCCCGATCAGGCGGGGCAGCGTCCAGGAGACGCCCGAGTCGGCGGTGAGGGCGACCCCTGCGAACGAGGTGTTGAACGACGCGCTGTCGGCGACCACCCGGTAGTCGCAGGCGAGCGCGAACCCGAAACCGGCACCGGCGGCGACACCGTTGACCCCGGCGACGACCGGCTTGGGCATCTCGGTGATGGCCCGCACGATCGGGTTGTAGTGCTCCTGCACGGTGCTCAGCGCGTTGCCGCTGCCGGACTCACGGGCCTCGTCGAGCTTGCCGACGTGCTCCTTCAGATCCTGGCCGACGCAGAAGGCGCGCCCGGTCGCGGTGAGCAGAACGGCCCGTACGGCGGTGTCGGCCGCCGCGGACTTCAGCGCGTCACGGAGCGCCACCTTGGCCGCGGTGTTCATGGCGTTCATCGCGTCGGGGCGGTTGATCGTGATGGTCGCGAGTCCGTCGCTCACTTCGTAGAGCACGCTGTCCGCCATCTGGTCGGCCATTTCGCTGTCCCCTCTGCACCTTGGGCAATGCATGTCCAGGCAAGCATGGCCGACTCGGGCAGGAGCGAACATGTGACCTGCGTCTAACAATTGCGCCCCGAAGGAGGGGTGAAGGGGACGGAGTATCGCAGCTGGATCGCCGAATTGGGTGGTTTTGAGAGAGCGCGTTGCGCAAGCGATGCCGACCGATGTTGGTCATTGGGGTCTGTGATGCGGGATAATGGCCTGGAAGCAATGTGTTCGATGCCGGTGACACAGCGCCTGTCATGGGGCCGCCGGTTGTGATGAGCTGGTTTCAGGAAGGGGAACGAGCATGGCGGCCATGAAGCCGCGGACGGGCGACGGCCCGCTCGAGGTGACAAAGGAGGGGCGGGGCATCGTCATGCGCGTTCCGCTCGAAGGCGGCGGTCGGCTTGTTGTGGAGCTGACTCCGGACGAGGCCGATGCACTCGGCGATGCCCTCAAGAAGGTCGTCGGCTGAGCAGAGGCGCCCACACTTCATCACTGCCCCGGCACGGTGTCCGTGCCGGGGCAGTGATGCGTTCACACTCGACAGAATCAAGCCCGTCCGGCGATTGAGGGCACCTGGCTGCCCCATGCACGGGGGACACGGGGGGCAGGAATTCTGCCCCCGACGGCCCCTCAGCCCCGCCGCACCGCGCACAGCAACCCGTCGCCCACCGGCAGCAACGTCGCCATCAGCTCCTGGCTCTCCCGCACCGCACGCAGCAGCTCCCGCAGCCGCAGTACCTCCGCGGGCTGCGCCGCCGAGTCGACGGTACGGCCGTCTGCAAAGACACCCTCGAAGCAGACCAGGCCACCAGGTCGCAGCAGGCGCAACGATTCAGCGAGACAGTCCAGGCTCTCCAGCCGGTCGCCGTCGCAGAACACCAGGTCGTATCCACCGTCCGCGAGCCGCGGCAGTACGTCCAGGGCGCGGCCGGGAATGAAGCGGGCCCGATTGGCGGCGAACCCCGCGGCCCGGAACACCTCACGGGCGAACTGCTGGCGCTCGGGCTCCGGGTCGACCGTGGTCAGCACCCCGTCGGGCCGCATGCCGTGCAGCAGATAGAGTCCGGACACGCCGGTCCCGGTGCCGATCTCGGCCACCGCTTTGGCGTCCGTCGTAGCAGCGAGCAAGCGCAGCGCGGCGCCGGTACCTGGCGACACCGAGCGGAGCCCTGCCTCCCGAGCCCGGTCCCGGGCCCAGCGCAATGCTTCGTCCTCGGCGACAAAGGCGTCGGCGAACGCCCAGCTCGTCTGCCGGTTGGCGGTAATGACCCTCTCCTGTCCCCGTAGTTGGCGCAACGGTGACTGTATCCGCTGCACCCGGGAACCCGCAGATGGGACCGGGCGTTATGCAGGGGCAGGGGAAAGCCCGTGGTACCGGCCCGCAGATCGGGTCCGGGAGACACGGGCCGGCGGTTCCCGGGGTGATCCTCGGCCCCAGCAGGAAAAAGGCTTATCCGGAGCTAACGGGCGAGGTCGCTATGGTAGGGGCTCCACTGGACACCACCAGAGCCGATAGGGGAGGTGCGGCTGCGCCTGTGGATCGGGGAGGAGTGCTGCGGCGCTTTCTCAGGTCGGCGGGTGAGCCGAAATCCGTGACCAACATCGCTGACCGTTCTTCCAACGAATCCGCACCGACTGCGACCTTCGCCTCAGATGCGGACTCCCAGGCGTGGACGCCGCCCTCATGGGAAGAGATCGTCAGCACGCACAGCGGCCGTGTCTATCGCCTTGCCTACCGGCTGACGGGCAACCAGCACGATGCGGAGGACCTCACACAGGAGGTCTTCGTGCGCGTGTTCCGGTCGCTGTCGACCTATACGCCGGGCACCTTCGAGGGCTGGCTGCACCGCATCACGACCAACCTGTTCCTGGACATGGTCCGTCGTAAGCAGCGGATCCGCTTCGACTCCCTCGGCGACGACGCCGCCGAGCGGCTGCCGAGCCGTGAACCGTCCCCGCAGCAGGTCTTCAACGACACCCACTTCGACGCGGATGTGCAGCAGGCGCTGGACACCCTTGCGCCCGAATTCCGTGCCGCTGTCGTGCTCTGTGACATCGAGGGCCTCTCGTACGAGGAGATTGCCGCGACGCTGGGCGTGAAGCTCGGTACCGTGCGCAGCCGTATCCACCGCGGTCGCTCGCATCTGCGCAAGGCGCTGCAGCACCGTTCGCCCGAGGCCCGTGCCGAGCAGCGCTCGCTGGCGGGCGCGATCCTGGCAGGGGAGGGCGGAACGGCGTGAGTGGCACAGTTCCGACCCCCGCGGAACAACACCTGGGGGACCGGCTCGCTGCGCTTGTCGACGGTGAGCTGAAACACGACGCCCGAGAGCGGGTGCTCGCCCACCTCGCGACCTGCGCCAAGTGCAAGGCCGAGGCTGCCGCCCAGCGGCGCCTGAAGAGTGTCTTCGCGCAGTCCGCCCCGCCGTCGCCGTCCGAGGGATTCCTCGCCCGGCTGCAGGGCCTTCCCGGGGGACCGGGGGGTGACGACGACAACCCGGGGAAACCATTCGGCGGCTCCGGGCGCTTCGCCGACGGGCTCTTTCCCGTGATTCAGCCGTCCGGCAGCCGCACGGATTCGCCGGGGAATTCGCCACTGGGGAGTTTTGGCTTCCTCCCGGCCCCGCACGGATCGACCACCGTACTGCCGGGTGGCTCCTCCCGTTCGGGCTTCAGGATCCATGAGGTCGGCCGTGAGGGAGACCGCTCGCCGTGGCGCGGCCGGAGGTTCGCCTTCGCGGCGGCCAGCGCCGTATCGCTGGCGGCCATCGCCCTGGGCGGCGCCCTGCCGACAGGGGCGGGTCCCAGCTCCCCGGCCCGGGCCGCGGGCGCCGGAAACACCGCGAACCCGCTCGACACCGCATCCCGCAGCGAGAGCGGCAGCTCGGTGAGCCGGCGCAGCGGTGGCAGCCAGGGCACCCTTTCGATTTCGGAGGCGGGCGACCGCTCGGCCGCAGCCGCTGCCCCACCACCCCCCGTGCCGGAGGCCACACCGGCGGTGCCCTCCACCGCTCCCGCGCTGCTCTCCACGGGAAGTCTCGCGGGGAACACCTTCGCCGTTCAGGTTCTGACCAATGTGTCCGCTCCACCGCTGATACGTCCGACCGGCACCACCCCACTCTTCGCCCAGGTGCTCGGACGGCCGGCCCCGCAGCCCTCGGAGCCTTCCGTGCCGCCGTCCTGGACACCGCCGTCGGCCTCGGCTCTCCCCACCCCCGCCGATCGCGGTCTGCCGCTTTCCTCCCGGCGCTGACCGGGGTCTGCGCAGGCATTCGCAAACCTGGTTGAATTCCGGGAGGAATTCCGGGACGGACGCCCCTGCCGGGGCGTGCAGAGGCCAGACGCGGCAGTTGCGGGGAGAGCATGGAAGACGGGAAGTCCACCGGGCCGAAGGCGAAGTGGTGGAGCCGGCCCACGGCGGGAGGCACCACCCGCACCGCGCCGGACGGGCCGACCCCCGTCGAGGACACGGTGCCCACGGCCGATGTGACCGGCGCGACGGGCGTCACGGAAGCGCACACAGCCGACGTGCCCCCTCAGCCGTCGGCACCCGAGCCGGTGTCATCCCCGCCCGCCCCCGAGCCCGTGGCGTCCGTAGCGGCCACGCAGCCCGTGGCGCCCCTGCACGAGCCCGATCAGTACAGCACCCCGCCGTACGGTGGCCCCGGCCCCTGGGCGCCCGCACCACCCGTACAGCGACCGGTCCCGACCCCGGCGCACGGCACCCCCGTACCCCCGCAGTACGCGGGTACGAACGGCGCCGGCATCCCCACCTCACCCGCCCCCGGCTTCACACCCCCGCCCCCGCCTCAGCAGCCGCAGCCGCAGTCGACGCAGTGGCTCCAGTACGACCCCTGGGGTGCGCCCCGGCAGCCGCTGACCAACCCGGGCCCGCCGCTCGGGGCCGACGGCGGCCACAAGAAGAACCGCCGCGGCTCCCTCCTCGTCGGTGCGGTGCTGCTCGCACTGGTGGCGGGCGGCATCGGCGGCGGCATCGGGGCCTACGTCGAGCGCAACGGCGGCCTCACCCAGGTCGAGCTTCCGCAGACCGGGCGCAACAACGGCGGCCGCGCCCCCGACAGCGTCGCGGGCATCGCCGCCAGCGCCCTGCCCAGCGTGGTCACTCTCCATGTCAGCGGTACCACCGAATCCGGCACCGGCACCGGCTTCGTTCTCGACAAATCCGGCCACATCCTCACGAACAACCACGTCGTCGCCCCGGCCGGGCCCTCCGGCGAGATCACTGTGACGTTCAGCGGCGGCGAGACCGCGCGCGCCGAAGTCGTCGGCAAGGACAGCGGCTACGACCTGGCCGTGGTCAAGGTCACCGGCGTCTCCGGCCTCAAGCCGCTGCCGCTGGGCAACTCCGACAATGTGCAGGTCGGCGACCCCGTGGTAGCCATCGGCGCACCCTTCGACCTGTCCAACACCGTGACCTCCGGCATCATCAGCGCCAAGGACCGGCCGATCACCGCGGGCGGCGAGAAGGGCGACGGCAGCGACATCAGTTACGTCGACGCGCTGCAGACCGATGCCCCGATCAACCCGGGCAACTCCGGCGGCCCGCTCGTCGACACCGACGCCCATGTCATAGGCATCAACAGCGCCATTCGTGCCGCCGACAGCGGTTCGAGCACCGAGGGCGGGCAGGCAGGGTCCATCGGTCTCGGCTTCGCCATCCCGATCAACCAGGGCAAGCGGGTCGCCGAGGAACTGATCAACACGGGGAAGGCCACCCACCCGGTGATCGGCGTCACCTTGGACATGAAGTACACGGGGGACGGGGCCAAGGTCGGTGCGAAGGGTGCCGCCGGCAAGCCCGCGGTGACGCCCGACGGGCCCGGCGACAAGGCCGGGATCAAGCCGGGGGACGTCATCACCGAGGTCGACGGCAGGCGGGTGCACAGCGGCGAGGAGCTGATCGTGAAGATCCGCGCCCACCGGCCCGGCGACCGTCTGGACCTCGGTCTGACCCGTGGTGGTAAAGACCTGTCCATCTCTTTGACTCTTGGTTCGGCAACCGGCACGTGACACCGGCGGGACGCTACCGCGCGGACAGTATCGACCGGTACCGTGGGCCGGGTCCGGACCACAACCGACCTGGTCGCGGAGAACACGAGGAGCGACAAGGTGTTCAATGACATAGGCCCACTCGAGCTGGTGACGCTCGTGATTTTGGGCGTGCTGATCTTCGGCCCGGACAAGCTGCCCAAGGTCATCCAGGACGCCTCGCGCTTCATCCGTAAGATCCGTGAGTTCTCGGAGAGCGCCAAGGAGGACATCCGTACGGAGCTCGGCCCGGAGTTCAAGGACTTCGAGTTCGAGGATCTCAACCCCAAGACGTTCGTCCGCAAGCAGCTCATGGACGGCAATGACGATCTGGGGCTGAAGGAGATCCGCGAGAGCTTCGACCTGCGCAAGGATCTGGCCGAGGTCACCGACGCGGTGAACGGCCGGGAGGACGCGGCCGTGGAGTCCGCGGACTCCCGGAGCGGCGTGTCGAGCGGCTCGGCGATCACCGCGGCCAACGGCTCCGCCGGTACTCCGGACCTGCTCAAGAAGCGTGAACAGCCCGCGAAGGACGACCGCCCGCCGTTCGACGCAGACGCCACCTGACAGCAGTCAATCCCGGCTCGTCCGGACGGTATGGCTATTCTCCATCTGTCCGGTTGTGAGGACGCCCGTGGGGGGCGGGCCGCTCCGGACGCAAGGGATCGAGGAGGCGGCCGGGCAGATGGAGACGACCAGTCGGGTGGGCGCGGAAGGTGCGCCGAACACAGCCACCGCAGAGGGGGTATCGGCGGCCCGGCGTACTGTCGACGGTTTTCTGGCAGCTCCGTTTCCCTGGTACGGACTTGACGAGGCCTTCACCGGACCGCGTTGGCGGATGCAGGTGGGCACCGCGGCGGACGGCACTGTGCAGCACGGTTCCATCGGACACGGTGACGAGCCGTCGGTACGGGCCGACTCGGGTATGGAGAAGCAACGATTCGCTGTCGTCGTGACGGTGGCCAGCAGCCCGGTGCGGCGTAGCGCTGACGGTACGGGGGTTCTGGACGCGACCACGGTCTCCTCCGCGGCCTGGCTGGCCGGGTCCGGCCTGCTCGCCTGTACGTGGCCCCCGCAGATGGATCACACACTGCGTGACGACTGGCTGGACCAGCAGACGGAGACTGCGTTCGAACTCGCCGACGATCTGGACGGTCCCGCATGGTCGGCGCTGTCGCTGCCGGTGGACGGTGTCCCGGTGCCGTTCCACTACCGCGAGTCCGAGTTCGGCTGGGTGCTGGCGGGGTCGGCGCCCGGCGGGGTGCACATCGGGGCGTACGGGCGGGGGATGAGCGCGTACGGGCTGGCGTTCTCGGTGGTCGGCGACATCGCGACGTACACGTAGGCGCGGACGGTGGCCGGTCATGGCCGGTTGCCGCTTCGCCCTCGAACGCCGGCCGGGCTCGAAGGTGCCCTCGAACGCCGGCCGGGCCCGGTTGTGCCGGACAGGCCTGGAAATCAGGCCCGTCCGGAGATGCCCTCGTCCCCGCTCAGAACTTGTTGCGCGGGGTGATTCCCAGCGACATGCCCGACAGGCCGCGCTGACGGCCTCCCAGCTTGTCCGCGATGGTGCGGAGTGCCTTGCCGGCCGGGGAGTCGGGGTCGGACAGGACGACCGGCTTGCCCTCGTCGCCCCCCTCGCGCAGCCGTACGTCGATCGGGATGGAGCCGAGCACCGGCACCTCAGCGCCGACCGTCTTCGTCAGGCCCTCGGCGACCTTCCGGCCACCGCCCGTACCGAACACGTCGACCATCTCGTCGCAGTGCGGGCACGGAAGCCCCGACATGTTCTCGACGACACCGACGATCTTCTGGTGGGTCTGCACGGCGATCGAACCGGCCCGTTCGGCCACCTCGGCCGCGGCCTGCTGCGGGGTCGTGACGACCAGGATCTCGGCGTTCGGCACGAGCTGTGCCACCGAGATCGCGATGTCACCCGTGCCCGGCGGCAGGTCGAGCAGCAGGACGTCCAGGTCGCCCCAGTACACATCGGCGAGGAACTGCTGCAGTGCCCGGTGAAGCATCGGTCCGCGCCACACCACCGGGGTGTTGCCCGGGGTGAACATGCCGATGGAGATGACCTTCACGCCATGCGCCGACGGCGGCATGATCATGTTCTCGACCTGGGTCGGCCTGCCGTCCGCGCCGAGCATCCGCGGCACGCTGTGCCCGTAGATGTCCGCGTCCACGACACCGACCTTGAGGCCGTCGGCCGCCATCGCGGCCGCCAGGTTCACCGTGACCGACGACTTGCCGACGCCGCCCTTGCCGGATGCCACCGCGTAGACCCGGGTCAGTGAGCCGGGCTTGGCGAACGGCACCTCGCGCTCCGCCGTACCGCCGCGCAGTGAGGACGTGAGTTCCTTGCGCTGTTCGTCGCTCATCACATCGAGCGTGACGTCGACGCGCGTGACACCTTCGACCTTCGCCACCGCGTCGGTCACGTTCTTGGTGATGGTCTCGCGCATCGGGCAGCCGGACACCGTGAGATACACCGTGACAGCGACCGCACCGTCAGCATCGATCTCGACCGACTTCACCATGCCGAGTTCGGTGATCGGACGGTGGATCTCCGGGTCGTTCACTGTCGCCAGTGCCTCAAGCACCGCGTCTTCCGTAGCCATACCTCGATAGTACGGGTGCGCGCAGCGCTCCTTGAGGGTGGTGGTGGGCGACGGGAGGGCGTTACGGCGCCTGCTGCTACGCGCGAGTAGCCCCGTCAGCGGTCTTCGTCACTCTCGGACGGGAATAGGGCATGCCGGTCGTCCAGGCCCCTCAGGAGGTCTTCCAGTTCGGAGCGGATCCAGTCGCGGGTGGCGACCTCGCCGAGCCCCATCCGCAGTGCCGCGATCTCGCGGGTGAGGTACTCGGTGTCCGCGATGGAGCGCTCGTTCTGCTTGCGGTCCTGCTCGTAGGTGACCCGGTCGCGGTCGGCCTGCCGGTTCTGTGCGAGCAGGATCAGCGGGGCCGCGTACGAGGCCTGGAGCGACAGGATCAGCGTCAGGAAGATGAACGGGTACCCGTCGAACCGCCACTCCACGGGCGCGAAGGCGTTCCACACCACCCAGATGATGATGACCAGTGTCATCCAGGCGATGAAGCGCCAGGTGCCCAGGAACCGGGCGATCCGTTCGGAGAGCCGGCCGAACGACTCGGGGTCGTATTCGGGCAGCAGCCGCCGCCGCGGGGCCTTCGGCTGGTCCAGCCGGGAACGGGGCGGGCGCGCGATGCCCGAGGCACCTGTCGGTGCCCCCTTCGTGCGGTCCTCACCGGCCACGGACGACCCCCTCCGCACCGTGGAAGTCGGTCTCCCGCCAGTCCTCGGGCAGCAGGTGGTCGAGTACGTCGTCGACGGTCACAGCGCCGAGCAGGGATCCGCTCTCGTCCACGACCGGCACCGAGACCAGGTTGTACGCGGCCAGATAGCTCGTCACGGCCGACAAAGGGGTGTCCGGGGTGAGGGGGACGAGATCGCTGTCGACGATCGAGCTGACCAGGGCGTACGGCGGATCCCGCAACAGCCGCTGGAAGTGCACGGTGCCCAGGTACCTGCCGGTCGGAGTCTCGTCCGGCGAGCGGCACACGTACACCTGGGCGGCGAGTGCGGGAGACAGATCCGCCTGCCGGACCCGCGCGAGCGCGTCGGCGACCGTCGCGTCCGGCCGCAGAATGACCGGCTCGGTGGTCATCAGGCCGCCCGCCGTCCGTTCCGCGTACGACATGAGGCGCCGCACATCCGCCGCATCGTCAGGACGCATCAGGGCCAGCAGCCGCTCCTTGTCCTCCTCGGGCAGTTCGGACAGCAGGTCGGCCGCGTCGTCCGGGTCCATGGCCTCCAGGACATCGGCGGCGCGATCCTCCTGGAGCTTGCCGATGATCTCCACCTGGTCGTCCCCGGGCAGCTCCTCCAGGACGTCGGCGAGCCGGTCGTCGTCGAGCGCGGCCGCTACCTCGGCCCGTCGCTTCGGCGACAGATGGTGCAGCGCGTTGGCCACGTCGGTCGGACGCAGCTGCTCGAACGTGGCGACCAGGGACTCGGCGCCCTGCCCGTCCTCCTCCAGCGAGAAGCCACTGACCGCCGACCATTCGACCGTCAGGGTCTCGCCCTTGCGCCGCAGCGCCCCGCCCTTGCCCTTGCGCACGAAGTACTTGTCGATCTCCCAGTCGCGTCGGGCGGGGAGCTGCGACACGGAGACATCGAGGATGGTGACCTCCTCGCCGGTCTCCACGAGGCGGACCCGCCGGTCGAGGAACTCGCCGAGCACCAGGCGTTCGGTGGGCCGCTGTTCGAAGCGCCGCATGTTGACGACACCGGTGGTGATGACCTGACCGGACTCGATCCCCGTCACCCGGGTCATGGGGAGGAAGATCCGGCGGCGGCTGAGCACCTCGACGACCAGGCCGAGCAACCGGGGCGGCCGGCCGCCGACCCGCAGCATCGCGACCAGGTCGCGGAGGCGGCCCACCTGGTCGCCGTGGGGATCGAAGACCGGGACGCCGGCGAGGTGCGAGACGAAGACCCGGGGGGCGCCTGCCGCCATGGTGCGCCTCCTTCTTCCGTGTACGACTTCTCTGTCCGGTCCATTTGGCAGCTAATTAACCGTTATGACGGGATCAGGCTAGCCCGTACCGCTCCGGGCCGCCCCGGTGGATCCGTCCGTACGGCTCTCTGCCGGAAGGTGTGATCGGCACGGGTACGCTGCCGTCTGCCACCCCCGCCACGCAGATGAGAGGCAGTGCGCCTGTGACCTCTTCCGTTCCGCCCGTCCGGGTCCGACGCCGCCGGACCGCCCTCGCTGTTGTGCTCTGCGCGGGGCTGACCGCGGCTCTCACGGCGTGCGGGGGCGAGGATCCGGACAAGGGGACCAACGGCGTCGGCAAGCTGGCCGCCACGGAGATCGAAAAGAAGGCGCAGACCGCAGCGGACTCCGCCGATGCGGTGCGCCTGGCCGGGACGCTGGTCAGCAAGGGCGGCACCTACAAGCTCAATATGCAGCTCAAGGAGAAGGGCGGCATCGGCTCCGTCGTCTCGAAGAACAGCACCTTCGAGCTGCTGCGGATCGGTGACGAGCTCTATCTGAAGGCGGACTCGGGGTTCTGGAGCCATGACGAGAAGTCCGGCGCGGACAGCGACGCGGGCGGGGCGGCTGCGGACAAGCTCCAGGACAAGTATGTGAAGGTGCCCGAGGACGACCCCACGTACAAGCAGCTGCGCGGTTTCACGGACAAGGAGACCCTGCTCGACGGGTTGCTCACCCTGCACGGCACCCTCAACAAGGGCGACCGGGCGAAGGTCGGACCGACCCGGACCGTTCAGATCACGGGAGGCAAGGGCGAGGGCGGAATGCTCGATGTCTCGCTGGAGGGCACGCCGTATCCGCTGCGTTTCGCGCGCGGCGGTGGCGGGGGGATCGTGACGCTGTCGGACTGGGGCAAGGACTTCGCGCTGGAGGCCCCGGCGAAGGGCGACACGGTCGACTACGGGCAGCAGCTGCCCAAGACGTCCTCCTGAGAGCAGGGCGCACGGCTCGCGGTCCAGGAGGTGGCCCTGTCCGGCGGATCAGAGGCTCTGCCCGGTGGATCAGCGGCGGGACAGACCCTGGCGCGGTCAGCCTTTGTGCGCCCGCTTCAGCAGCCGCGGCAGTCCGGCCGGCACCGGCCGGCGCGTGGTCGCGGACGTCGGCAGGGGCGCGGCGGCCAGCGAGCCGTCCGGCAGTTCCGTACGGAATTCGCCGGGCGTCAGCCGCAGCACCCGGCATTCGCGCGCCCACCGCTCCGTCATCTGTTCGGCGTCCGGTGCGTTCAGCCGCTTGCCCTTGAGCTCGGCGACGGCGGCCTCCCACTCCTCGGAGTGTGGCGCGAGCTCCGCCACGGCGGCCGTCCACGCGACCAGCCGTCCGCCCTTGTCCTTGCTGCGCACGGTCACCTCGGCGGCGGACCCGTCGCCGAGACCGGCCGGGAGCGGCTGCTCGCCGGGGCCGTCGCCGACCAGATGCACCGCGCCCTCGTGCCACACGTGCCACAGCGCCCGCGCGGGCCCGGTGCCTCGCACCCAGATGAGGCCCGACTTCTTGGTGGCCTCCTCGACGAGAGCCCGGCCCAGCGGCACGTCAGCGGCAGCAGCAGTCATACCCGAACTCTATTAGAGCCAGCCGTTGCGCTTGAGTGTGCGGTGGATGGAGAAGCAGACCACCCCGATGACGCCCAGCACCATCGGGTAGCCGTACCTCCAGCCCAGCTCGGGCATGTGCTTGAAGTTCATGCCGTAGACGCCGCAGATCATCGTCGGTACGGCGACGATGGCCGCCCAGGACGTGATCTTGCGCATGTCCTCGTTCTGCGCGACGGTCGCCTGCGCCAGGTTGGCCTGGAGGATCGAGTTCAGCAGCTCGTCGAAGCCGATGACCTCCTCGTGCACCCGCGCCAGGTGGTCGGCGACGTCACGGAAGTACTTCTGGATGTCGGGGTCGATCAGCCGCATCGGCCGCTCGCTGAGCAGCTGCATCGGCCGCAGCAGCGGCGACACAGCCCGCTTGAACTCCAGGACCTCACGCTTGAGCTGGTAGATCCGGCCCGCGTCCGAACCGCGCGGGCTGCCCTTCGCGGGGGTGGAGAAGACCTCGATCTCCACCTCGTCGATGTCGTCCTGGACGGCGCCCGCCACCGCGATGTAGCCGTCGACGACATGGTCGGCGATGGAGTGCAGGACCGCGGAGGGCCCCTTGGCGAGCAGCTCGGGGTCGTCCTGCAGCCGGTGCCGCAGTGCGCGCAGCGAGCCGTGGCCGCCGTGCCGGACGGTGATGACGAAGTCCCGGCCGGTGAAGCACATCACCTCGCCGGTCTCGACCACCTCGCTGGTAGCGGTGAGCTCGGTGTGCTCGACGTAGTGGATGGTCTTGAAGACGGTGAAGAGGGTGTCGTCGTACCGCTCCAGCTTCGGCCGCTGGTGGGCGTGGACGGCGTCCTCGACCGCGAGCGGGTGGAGGCCGAACTCGTGGGCGATACCGGCGAATTCCTCCTCGGTCGGCTCGTGCAGGCCGATCCAGGCGAAGCCGCCCTCCTCGCGCACCTGGAGCATCGCCTCGTGCGGCGTGCGGCAGGTGCCGGTCTCCACGCGCCGTCCGTCGCGGTAGACCGCGCAGTCGACGACCGCGCTGGAGGCGGACGGGTCACGGGTGGTGTCGTAACTGTTGTGCAGGGCGTTGCTCTTGCGCAGGGACGGGCGCACGGCAGCGCGCAGGTCGCGGATCATCGACATGGCTGGCTCCTTCACGGAGGGCCGTCGTCGGGCACGTGGAACAGCCCGGAATGGGGACGTGCGCTCACGTCCGCAAAGCGGGCGGCACCGCAGCGGCGCGATGACGGCGTTCGCTACAGACAGGCAAAAAAGGAGTGCTCTTCCGTCGTGCGCAAAGCCGTGGGCCTCGACCGGGAGGCTTCAGATCACCTGGAAAGGCGGAGTGCGGAAGAGCGGTTGGTACTGCACGATCGACTTCGATCCATTGCAGCCCCACCTCCTCCAGCCGGTCCCCCTTGAGGGATGACGTGTCGTCGGGGCTGAGAGCGACGCTTCTGCGTGCTGCCCCGACCAGCGGCCAAGACTATCAGCCGACTGACGGCCAATCCCTTACTTTGCCCGTTCCATACGCGACCTATGCTCGCTGGATGGGAGAAATTCTTGCTCTGGTCGAGGCCCGGCTGCTGACGGCCCTCGGTGAACCGGACGCGCGCGCGGCAGTGACGTTTCTCGGTACGGACCGGATCGAGGTGCTGCGCTTCGCCGACGGCGATGTGGTGCGCTACGCCACACTCGGTATGTCCGCACAGCCGATGGCCGACCCGACCGCGGCCCTCGCGGACCCGGTGAAGGGCCCGCGCGCCGAGCTGATCCTCTCCGTACGTGCCGGACTCGCCGACACCGACAAGCTGCTGCGTCCGCTGGCCGTGCTGGCCGCCACCCCGCAGGTCGAGGGGCTGATCGTGGCGCCCGGCGCCTCGCTGGACCTCGGCGAACCGCTGTGGCCCGGGGCGCCGTTCAGCTCCGTGCTGGTCGCCGAGTCGGGCGGTCTGGTCGAGGACCTCGAACTGGACGAGCCCATGGAGCCGGTACGGTTCCTGCCTCTGCTGCCGATGACGCACAACGAGGCCGCGTGGAAGCGGGTCCGCGGCGCGCAGGAGCTCCAGGAGCGGTGGCTCTCGCACGGCACGGATCTGCGTGATCCGCTGCGTGGCTCCGTGGCGCTGGACTGAACCGCAGGACCTGCCGGCCGGGTCGTGCCGGGCAGGGGGAAGCCCCGCCGCGCAGCCAGGAGGGGGAGCCGCGGGCGGGGCAGAACCGGGTTTCACCGTGGTCAGTTGGCGAAGACCGTGACGCCGTCCTCGGTAGCGTGCTTGGGCTCCAGCTCCTCTGCCTCGTGGGTCAGCGCCGTACGCCGGATCCAGACGACGACCGCACCGACGACGGCTGCGATCGCGGCGACCACGAACGGGATGTGGATGTCGCTCCACTCCTCGATCTTCGGTGCGAGATACGGGGCGGCGGCCGCGGCGAACCAGCGGACGAAGTTGTATCCCGCGCTCGCCACCGGGCGCGGCGCGTCCGACACACCGAGCGCCAACTCCGTGTAGACGGTGTTGTTCATGCCGATGAAGGCGCCGGAGGCGATCGTGCAGACGATGGCGGCGGTGTGGTTGCCGTATCCCAGGATCACGAGGTCGACGGCGAGCAGCACCAGCGAGGCGCCGAGCACCTTCAGCGACCCGAAGCGCTTCTGCAGCCGCGGGGCGACGAGTACCGAGAAGACCGCGAGCAGCAGACCCCAGGCGAAGAAGACCGCGCCCGACTTGTACGGGGTCATGTTCAGCACGAACGGTGTGAACGCCAGGATCGTGAAGAACGCGTAGTTGTAGAAGAACGCCGAGGTCGCGACGGAGGCCAGGCCGCCGTGGCCGAGCGCCTTGATCGGGTCGAGCAGCGAGGTCTTTCCGGCAGGCTTGGGCTGCTCCTTCAGGAACGCCGTGATGCAGATGAAGCCGATCGCCATCAGCGCTGCCGTGCCGAAGAACGGGTAGCGCCAGCTGGCGTCACCGAGCAGGGCGCCGAGCAGCGGTCCGCAGGCCATGCCGAGACCGAGCGCCGACTCGTAGAGCAGGATCGCCGCCGAGCTGCCGCCGGCCGCCGCACCGACGATCACGGCGAGTGCGGTCGATACGAAGAGCGCGTTGCCCAGCCCCCAGCCGGCCCGGAAGCCGACGAGTTCGGCGACGGACGACGAGGTGCCGGAGAGCGCGGCGAAGACGACGACGAGCGCGAGGCCGGTCAGCAGCGTCTTGCGGCCGCCGATCCGGCTGGACACGAAGCCGGTGACGAGCATCGCCACGGCGGTGATCAGGAAGTACGAGGTGAAGAGCAGCGACACCTGGCTCGGCGTCGCCTCCAGGCCCTTGGCGATGGACGGGAGAATCGGGTCCACCAGGCCGATTCCCATGAATGCGACAACAGACGCGCCCGCCGTGGCCCAGACGGCCTTCGGCTGGCGCAGGATGCTGCCCGCTCCCTGATCGAACGGATCCTCTCCCTGCATGGGGCTTCTCGCTCTCCACTAGATCGTTGCGATATACACATAATAAGTTAGAGGGGCTAATGAATGCAAGTTACATCTAATTGTTGCTGGTGAGAACCACGCTGCGGACGGGTGATCATCCTTGACGCGGCGACGGTCCTGGAGGACCGTTGGTCGCTATGAGGGGCGAACCCAGTTGTCCGAAGTGTGGAGGCCGGGTCAGGGCGCCCGGTCTCTTCGCCGACACCTGGCAGTGCGCGGTGCACGGCAGTGTGCAACCGCTGCAGCCGGTCGTCCCGCCCAGTGTCGAGGCGCTGAGTGTGGTGGTGCAGCGCGCTCAAGTCCCGGTGTGGATGCCCTGGCCGCTGCCGGTGGGCTGGCTGTTCACCGGTGTGGCGAGCGCGGGTGACGACCGCAGTGGCGGTCGCGCCACCGTCGTCGCCTGTTCCGGTCCCGGTCCCGTCGGCGGTATCGGCGAGCTGCTGCTCGTCACCGAGGAACTCGGCGTCGGACTCGGGGCGCGCTACGCCGGGATCGACGGCCTCGACCCCGGTCCCTATCTGCACGTCGACGGCCCGCCGGACGTGAAGATGCTCGCCGCCGGCCGCCCCACCCCGCTCTGGAACGTCAAGGGAGCACCTGAGGACCGGGCGGTGTTCGCGGGCGAGGCGCGCGGGCTCTGGCTCTGGGCGATCGTCTGGCCCGAGCAGTCGGGGCTCCTGATGTACGACGAGCTGGTGCTCGCCGATCTGCGCGAGGCCGGGGGCGAGATGGACCTCGTACCGTGCGGGGCGCTCACACCGCGCCTGCTCAACTAGAGCCTGTCCGGCGGACCGGCTCCGGCACCTCGGGTGACCGCAGGGCTTTCGGGACCGGCCGGGCACCGTTCGAATGCCGGTTATCCTTGGATGTCCCCCTGTCCGGCCCGAGCACTGGAGTACGCGTCGTGCGCATCGACCTGCACACCCACTCCAGCGCGTCGGACGGTACGGACACCCCCGCCGAGCTGGTGCTGGGTGCAGCCGCTGCGGGCCTCGATGTCATCGCCCTCACCGACCACGACACCGTGCGCGGCCACGCCGAGGCGATCGCCGCTCTTCCGGAGGGGCTCGCTCTCGTCACCGGCGCCGAGCTCTCCTGCCGGGTCGACGGCGTGAGCCTGCACATGCTGGCGTACCTCTTCGACCCCGACGAGCCCGAGCTGGCACGCGAACGCGAGCTGGTACGGGACGACCGGGTGCCGCGCGCCCGGACCATGGTGGGCAAGCTCCAGGCGCTCGGCGTTCCGATCGAGTGGGAGCAGGTCGCGAGGATCGCCGGGGACGGATCGGTCGGCAGGCCGCACATCGCCACCGCGCTCGTCGAGCTGGGCGTCGTCGACACGGTCTCCGACGCCTTCACGCCCGAATGGCTCGCGAACGGCGGACGCGCGTACGCGCAGAAGCACGAACTCGACCCCTTCGACGCGATCCGGCTGGTCAAGGCCGCCGGTGGCGTCACCGTCTTCGCCCACCCGCTCGCCGTCAAGCGCGGCGAGGTGGTGCCCGAGTCGTCGATTGCGCGGCTCGCCGCCGCAGGCCTCGACGGCATCGAGGTCGACCATATGGACCACGACGAGCCGACCAGGGCCAGGCTGCGCGGGCTCGCCCGGGAGCTGGGGCTGCTGACGACCGGGTCCAGCGACTACCACGGCAGCCGCAAGACCGTCGGACTCGGCGAGTACACCACCGACCCCGAGATCTACGGCGAGATCACCCGGCGCGCCACGGGAGCCTTCCCGGTGCCGGGCGCCGGCGGACCCCACCCCGCGTAACGACGCACGAGTCGTCGCCGGGGCGGGAGCCCCTCGCCGCCCTGCCGGGCGGCCCGACGCGTACCGCCACTCCTCCCCCTACCGCGTTCCACTTCTGCGCACCCGGCCGCCAGGCCGCCTCATGGCTTCGGGGTGCGCTCCTCCAGATCGTTTCTCGCTCTCTTCTCGCAAGGCTCACTGTGTTCGACGTCGCTGTCTTCGGATCCCTTTTTCTCACGCTTTTTGTGATTATGGATCCCCCCGGGATCACCCCGATCTTTCTTGCCCTCACCGCCGGCCGCCCCGCAAAGATGCAGCGCAGGATGGCGCTCCAGGCGGTGGCCGTCGCCTTCGGTGTGATCGCCGTCTTCGGTGTGCTCGGCCAGCAGATTCTCGACTATCTGCATGTCTCCGTACCCGCCCTGATGATCGCGGGCGGGCTGCTCCTGCTGCTGATCGCGCTCGATCTGCTGACCGGCAAGACCGACGAGCCGACGCAGACCAAGGACGTCAATGTGGCGCTCGTACCGCTGGGCATGCCGCTGCTCGCCGGGCCCGGTGCGATCGTGTCGGTGATCCTCGCGGTGCAGCACGCCGACAGTGTGGGAAGTCAGATCTCGGTCTGGTCGGCGATCATCGCCATGCACATCGTGCTCTGGCTGACCATGCGCTACTCGCTGCTCATCATCCGGGTCATCAAGGACGGCGGTGTCGTGCTGGTGACCAGGCTCGCCGGAATGATGCTCTCCGCCATCGCCGTACAGCAGATCATCAACGGGGTCACCCAGGTCATCCAGAACTCCTGACGGCGCTCGCGGACACCACAGCGCCCCCGTACGGACCTTCCGTACGGGGGCGCTTCGTCTTTGAGCGTCGTCATGCGTTACGAAGCCGAGCTTTCGGCCGGGCGGATATAGATGCGCTGGCCCATGGCTGCGGCCTGCTGCACGATCCGGTTGACGGAGGCGGCGTCCACGACGGTGCTGTCCACGGCGGTACCGTCGACATCGTCGAGTCGCATGATCTCGAAGCGCATAAGGCTTCCCTTCGTCTGATCCTCCTGCTGGAGAACTACTGGGAGGACGGGTGACCCGTCCGCAAGGATGAGAGCGCCCGACACCTATGTCTTGCGCTCCACGAGGTGTACAACGGCTTGCCTCCTGCAAACATTCCCTACGCTAAGGAAATTTTTTGGATGTCTAAGTACCAGCAGGTCGCCGAGCGCGATCCGGCGACAAGGCCCACGACGAGGCCCGAATGAACGAGGCAGAGATCCGCGAGCGACTGGACCGCACCAACGAACTGCTCCAGCGTGTGCTCGCCGAGGTGTCGAAGACCCCCTCGACCCATGCGATCTTCGTGGACGCGGGCTATGTGTACGCCGCGGCCGGGCTGCTCGTCACCGGCACCGAGGACCGCCGCTCCTTCGACCTCGACGCGGAAGGGCTGATCGAGGCCTTCATCGACAAGGCCCGCACGATCTTCGCGGACAGCAGGCTGCTGCGCGTGTACTGGTACGACGGAGCCAGGCGACGCATCCACACCGTCGAGCAGCAGTCCATCGCCGAACTCCCCGACGTCAAGGTCAGACTCGGCAACCTCAACGCCAACAACCAGCAGAAGGGCGTCGACTCACTCATCCGCACCGACCTCGAATCGCTCGCCCGGCACCGCGCCATCAGCGACGCGGCACTGGTCGGCGGCGACGAGGACCTGGTGTCGGCGGTCGAGGCGGCGCAGGGGTACGGAGCCCGGGTGCACTTGTGGGGCATCGAGGCGGGGGAGGGGCGCAACCAGGCCGAACCGCTGCTCTGGGAGGTCGACAGCCAGCGCACCTTCGACCTGGACTTCTGTCGCCCGTACGTCACCAGACGCCCCGTCACCACCTATGAGGACGACACCCCCGCGCCCTCGCGCGAAGACGTCCGCTTCGTCGGTGCGCAGATCGCCGCTGCGTGGCTGGCCGCCCGGGGCCGCGAGTCCCTCGCGGATCTGCTGCCCGGACATCCGTACCTGCCGGGCTCCGTCGACCAGGACCTGCTGGTCGAGGCCGAACGGCTGCTGCAGCACTCGCTGCGTGGCCACGCACATCTGCGGCGGGCGCTGCGCGACGGTTTCTGGCAGCACCTGCAGGCGCAGTACTGAGTCCTGACGCCCGTCGCCTACAGGCTGTCCCAGAAGGAGACGAGCGCGGCCGCCGTCTGCTCCGGACGGTCCGTATTGGGGGAGTGCTCGGCGCCCGCGATCCGGGTGCGACGCGCGCCCAGCCGCTGGGCCATCTCGTCGAGCAGCGGCACCGGCCAGGTGTCGTCGCGCTCGCCGGAGAGAACATGGAGGGGCAGAGACGCGGCGGCGAGTTCGGCCACCCGGTCCGGCTCGGTCGCCAGCTGGCGGCCGGTGGCGAGCAGCTGGGCGGGCTGGTGGCGCAGCCAGCGCCGGCGCAGAGCCTCGCCGTCCGTCGCCGCGTCCTCGGGCGGGTCGAGGGCGCGCATCGCCTCCCACACCTCGGCCATGCTCAGCGTCGCGAGCGCGTCGCCGAGCATCTTCACCTTGAGCTGCTGGGCCTCGGTGACCTGTGCCGGTCCGGACGACATGAGGGTCAGCGAACGGAACGGTGAGGCGTCGAGCAGCACGGCGGCGCGGGCGATCTGCCCGCCGAGCGAGTGCCCGACCAGGTGCACGGGGCCCTCGCCGCCGACGCCGGGAGCGGTGGCCTGCGCGAGTACATCGCGGGCCAACTCGCCCTGTGCGTAGTCCTCTTGACGGGTCGTCCCCTCGGTCTCGTACTGCCCGCGACCGTCCACGGCGACGGTCCGGTACCCGGCGGCACAGAGCGGTTCGAGGAGTGCGATGAAGTCCTCCTTGCTGCCGGTGTATCCGGGCAGCAGGAGGGCGGTACCGCGAGGCGCGGTGCGTGGCGAGGCGTCCAGCACGGCGAAGTCCCCGCGCGCGGTGCGGAGATGGCGGGCATGGGCGCAGGGGGGCGGGGCGAAGGTGGGCGGCCGACTCATGGGACGAGATTATGTCCTCGAACGCCGGACGGGCTTGAGGATGCCCTCAAGCCCGTCCGGCGAAATCGAGCCCCTCAGGCGTTCGAGGAGCGGGGTCCGGGGCGGAGCTCCGGATCAATCAGAGCGCTCAGCCCTCGGTCTTGGCGGCAGCCGCACGCGGCGCGCGCCGCCTCCGCGGCTTCGCCTCGCCCTCGGCGGCCGGGGCCTGGGCCACAGCCTCCGTCTTCGGCTTGGCCGCCGCACGGGTGCGGCGACGCGGCTTGGTCTCCGGGTTGGGCTCGGAGATCGGCGCGATCTGGAAGTCGACCTCGTCCTCGGCCGGCTTGATGACACGGGCGCGGCGACGCGGCTTGGTCGCCGTCCTCGCCTCGGGCACCGGCTCGGCGATGGGCGCGATCTGGAAGTCGACCTCGTCCGCGACCGGCTTCACGACGGCGGCCCGGGTACGGCGGCGGCGCGGCTTGGTCTCGGTCGCGGGGTCGGCCTCGGCCTCGGTCTTCGTGGCGACGGCGACGGCCGGGGCCTCCACCGTGCCCACGGCGGCCTCGGCTGCGACGTCCGGGGCACCGACGCGGGTACGGCGACGGCGACGCGGCGCACGCGGCTCGGAGGGGGCGTCGTCCACCTCGGTGGACGGGACCGGCACCGTGGCGGTGGTGACGGCGGCCTCCTCGACCGCGGAGCCGCCCCGCGTACGACGACGCTGACGCGGCGTACGGGGCGCACGCTCCTCACGGGCGGCGGGCGCCGAGGACGCGGCGGAGGACTTGCGACCGCGGCCGCCCGTCTCGCCCAGGTCCTCGATCTCCTCGGCCCGCAGGCCCGCACGGGTCCGCTCGGCACGCGGCAGTACACCCTTGGTGCCGGCCGGGATGTCGAGCTCCTCGAAGAGGTGCGGCGAGGTGGAGTACGTCTCGACCGGGTCGTTGAACTTCAGGTCCAGCGCCTTGTTGATCAGCTGCCAGCGTGGGATGTCGTCCCAGTCGACCAGCGTGATCGCGATGCCCTTGGCGCCCGCACGGCCGGTCCGGCCGATGCGGTGGAGGTACGTCTTCTCGTCCTCCGGCGACTGATAGTTGATGACGTGGGTCACACCCTCGACATCGATACCGCGGGCCGCCACGTCCGTGCAGACGAGCACGTCCACCTTGCCGTTGCGGAACGCGCGCAGTGCCTGCTCGCGCGCACCCTGGCCGAGGTCGCCATGGACCGCGCCGGACGCGAAACCGCGCTTCTCCAGCTGCTCGGCGATGTCGGCGGCCGTGCGCTTCGTACGGCAGAAGATCATCGCGAGTCCGCGGCCGTTGGCCTGCAGGATGCGGGAGACCATCTCCGGCTTGTCCATCGAGTGGGCCCGGAAGACATGCTGCGAGATGTTCGCGACGGTCGCGCCCTCACCGTCGGGCGAGGTGGCGCGGATGTGCGTCGGCTGAGACATGTAGCGCCGCGCGAGGCCGATGACGGCGCCCGGCATGGTCGCCGAGAACAGCATGGTCTGCCGCTTCGGCGGGAGCATGGTGATGATCTTCTCGACGTCGGGCAGAAAGCCCAGGTCGAGCATCTCGTCGGCCTCGTCGAGCACGAGTGCGCGGACGTGCGAGAGGTCGAGCTTGCGCTGCCCGGCGAGGTCGAGCAGTCGGCCCGGGGTGCCGACGATCACATCGACGCCCTTCTTCAGGGCCTCGACCTGCGGCTCGTACGCGCGGCCGCCGTAGATCGCGAGAACGCGGACGTTACGTACCTTGCCGGCGGTCAGCAGGTCGTTGGTGACCTGCTGGCAGAGCTCGCGGGTGGGGACGACGACCAGCGCCTGCGGCGCCTCGGTCAGCTGCTCGGGTTCGGCCCGGCCCGCCTCGACGTCCGCGGGGACGGTGACGCGCTCCAGCAGTGGCAGACCGAAACCGAGGGTCTTGCCGGTGCCGGTCTTGGCCTGGCCGATGACATCGGAGCCGGAGAGCGCGACGGGGAGCGTCATCTCCTGGATGGGGAACGGGGACACAATGCCGACGGCCTCAAGGGCCTCGGCCGTCTCGGGAAGAATCCCGAGTTCTCGGAACGTAGTCAGGGTGCTGCCTCTTCTGTGAGACGCGGTCCGAGGCGAACGCTGGGGGTCGTACCGTGCCGGGGTTGGTCATCCGGCCGTGGATGGGCCGGGTGGCGCGGGACCACTGCCGTCGCTCGAGCGCTCGTGCCGCTGAGGGGGCCCCTCATCTGCGGTCGTACGTGGCGTACGCCCCGCGTGGAGGGCTGTCGGGTCGGAGCCGATCGGGCCACCGACCGGGCATCCTCATTCAATTTCGCGTCACCAACCCAAAATACTGAGTAGACGCAATACCACTGTACCCCGGATTCGCGCATGTGTGTTGGGCGAATTCATCGGAACAGTGTGATGTCACTGGCTGACCAGGCCCTTCCGTCCCCCGTCGGGCGGGCTATTCTGCGCTTCATGGAGACGCCTGACAACGCCAATGAAGCCCCCGTGCTCACCGGAATCGCCGCCCAGGACTGGGCCACGGCATCCGTGCAGCCGCAGTACCGAGCAGCGGTCGTGGACCTGCTGGGAGCACTTGCGTACGGAGAGCTGGCGGCCTTCGAGCGGCTCGCCGAGGACGCCAAACTCGCGCCGACGCTGGCCGACAAGGCGGAGCTGGCAAAGATGGCCTCCGCCGAATTCCATCACTTCGAGCGGCTGACGGACCGGCTGACCGCGATCGAGGTGGAGCCGACGGGCGCGATGGAGCCGTTCGCCAAGGCGCTCGACGACTTCCACCGCCAGACCGCGCCGTCGGACTGGCTGGAGGGCCTGGTCAAGGCGTACGTCGGCGATTCGATCGCCAGTGACTTCTACCGCGAGGTCGCCGCCCGGCTCGACTCGGACACCCGCTCCCTCGTCCTCGCCGTGCTCGACGACACGGGGCACGGCAATTTCGCCGTCGAGAAGGTGCGTGCTGCGATCGAGGCCGACCCGCGTGTCGGCGGCCGGCTCGCGCTGTGGGCGCGCCGGCTGATGGGTGAGGCGCTCTCACAGGCACAGCGAGTGGTGGCCGAACGCGACGCACTGTCGACGATGCTCGTCGGGGGCGTGGCCGACGGGTTCGACCTGGCGGAGGTCGGGCGGATGTTCTCGCGGATCACCGAGGCACACACCAAGCGGATGGCCGCGCTCGGGCTCGCCGCGTAGCCGGTTCACCGGGGCCGTCCGACATCCGCCCGCGCGGGTGCCGGACGGCTTCAGGCCGCGGCTGATCGGCTCAGGCGGTGGCTGTTGGGGCGGACCAGCAGCGAGAGCGTCACGGCGCCGATCAGCACCGCGCCGATCAACGTGGCCACGACGTGGTCCGGGCCCAGCACCGAGTGCATGAGAAACGCACCGAACACCGCTCCCAGAGCGCCGCCGGCGAAGACGGCACGGCGGGACGGGAGCCGGTGCGGCAGCGAGCGGAGCGCCACCCAGGCGAGGGCGAGTCCGAGCACGATGGAGCCGAGGAATTCCAAGATCACAGATGATCACCTCGCGAGTTGCGGGGCGGGCAGATCGGTCGTTAGCGGTACTACCCGAGGGGTGCGGAACGCAACCCTCCTTGAACAGGGTTCGCACAGGAATCGCCCGGCTGACGCGGACGCGGACCGAAAAGCGGGCCGGAACGGAAAGCGGCCCGGCGGGGAATCCCCACCGGGCCGCTGCCACGGTCACCGCTTCGAGCGTGCTGCCTACAGCGCGCCGAACCCCACGCGGCGCGTGCTCGGCTCGCCGATCTCCACGTACGCGATCCGGTCGGCCGGCACCAGGACCTTGCGGCCCTTCTCGTCCGTGAGGCTGAGCAGCTGCGCCTTACCGGTGAGAGCCTCGGCGACCGTGCTCTCGACCTCTTCGGCGGAAAGCCCGCTCTCCAGAACGATCTCCCGGGGCGTGTGCTGCACCCCGATCTTGACCTCCACGGCTATGTCCCTCCGACGGTCAGTCCCTGCGCGGTGAACCGCGCCGTACGCAGCACACATTAGCCCGCTGAGGGGATCCGCCAGCGGTCGGCGGGCAACGCCCGCAGCGAACACGGGTGCCGGCCGCACCCGGCGGCTTCCGTCAGTGCTGATCGATGCCGTGCAGCGGGAAGCCCGCGATGCCCCGCCAGGCCAGCGAAGTGAGCAGCTGCACCGCCGTGTCCCGCGGAATGGCGGACTGACTGGAGAGCCAGTAGCGGGCGACCACCTGGGAGACGCCGCCCAGACCCACCGCGAGCAGCATGGACTCGTCCTTGGACAGTCCCGTGTCACCGGCGATGACGTCGGAGATGGCCTCGGCGCACTGCAGCGAGACCCGGTCGACGCGCTCGCGCACCGCGGGCTCATTGGTCAGGTCCGACTCGAAGACCAGCCGGAAGGCGCCGCCCTCGTCCTCGACGTAGGCGAAGTACGCGTCCATCGTCGCGGCGACGCGCAGCTTGTTGTCGGTCGTCGACGCCAGCGCCGTACGGACCGCCTGGAGCAGCGACTCGCAGTGCTGGTCGAGCAGGGCCAGATAGAGCTCCAGCTTGCCCGGGAAGTGCTGATAGAGCACCGGCTTGCTGACTCCCGCCCGCTCGGCGATGTCGTCCATCGCGGCGGAGTGGTAACCCTGCGCCACAAATACTTCCTGCGCGGCGCCCAGCAGCTGGTTGCGTCGGGCGCGGCGAGGCAGTCGAGTGCCCCGCGGGCGCGCCGCCTCGGTCTGCTCGATGGCTGTCACGCCGCCTCCCAAATTTGTGATCGGACACAGCTTTTCCATGCACGCTGCGCCGTACAGCCATCGTACTTTTGGGTAACCCGGGTGTGCGCGGCGCGGACGCAGAATTTCACGGACCGGACGGCTGCGGTAGCCACAGATTCGTCGACCGATGGGGCAAAACGGGGTGTATCAGCGGTAATCATCTTCATCCTGTGTGACAACACGAGCCTGTTCCGCCGCATCGGCCTCATTGGCACTGTCCCGGTCGATGTCCGTGAGCGGTTCGTCCTGTCGCTGCTGGAGATCGGCCTGCTGCTCGGCGGCGTCCGCCCGGGGCGTCTCCTGGTCCGGCTCGTCCGGCTGGATGTACTCGAAGGTCTCCGGGTCGCTGGGGTCGACCGTCATGGTGACTCCCTTCCTTGCTTCGAGCCTAGGAGCTACCCCTGCAAGTTGCTATGCGGTGTGTGACCGCGAACACATGAACCGCGGTGTGATCGTCTCGTAACATTGCCGCATGTCTTCGACCGAGCTGCCGGGATTCCGCGCTGCCACCGCGGTGGCCCCCACGGTGAGCACCGTCAGGGTCGCGGAAGGGGAGGAGCTGCGCTCCGTCGCGCTGCCCGGACTGACGCTGACCGTCCGATCCCGGCCGCCGGAGCGGACCGGGCTGCCGCCCGCGCTCTACGTGCACGGGCTCGGCGGCTCCTCGCAGAACTGGTCGGCGCTGATGCCGCTGCTCCAGGACCTGGTGGACGGCGAGGCGGTCGACCTGCCCGGCTTCGGCGACTCTCCGCCGCCGGACGACGGCAACTACTCGGTCACCGGGCATGCCCGTGCCGTGATCCGGTTCCTCGACGCGGGGGAGCGGGGGCCCGTCCATCTGTTCGGCAATTCGCTCGGCGGCGCCGTGGCCACCCGGGTTGCCGCGGTCCGCCCCGACCTGGTGCGCACCCTCACCCTCATCTCGCCCGCGCTCCCCGAGATCCGGGTGCAGTGGCCCGCCGTACCGACCGGACTGCTCGCCGTTCCGGGTGTCGCAACGCTGTTCGCCAGGATGACCAGGGACTGGACCGCGGAAGAGCGCACGCGCGGCGTCATGGCACTCTGTTACGGCGATCCGGCACGCGTCTCCGAATCGGGCTTCCGTGAAGCGGTGGCCGAAATGGAGCGTCGGCTGGAGCTGCCGTACTTCTGGGACGCGATGGCGCGCTCGGCACGTGGCATCGTCGATGCGTACACGCTGGGCGGGCAGCACGGACTGTGGCGCCAGGCCGAGCGGGTGCTCGCACCGACTCAGCTCGTGTACGGCGGACGGGACCAGTTGGTCTCGTACCGGATGGCACGCAGGGCGTCCGCGGCCTTCCGCGATTCGCGGCTGCTGACACTGCCCGACGCGGGGCACGTGGCGATGATGGAGTATCCGGAGGCGGTCGCCCAGGCGTTCCGGGAACTGCTCGACGAACGCGGCGGGAGCTGATCCGGGGCGTGGGACGACATAGTCGAAAGGGCCCCGAACCCACGGGGTCCGATATCGAGGCCGCCGTCGCGAATGCAGGCGGTGATCGCGAGGGCATGCGTCCGGGGCCCGGCAGCGGGCGGCGCCGGAGGCCGGCCGACGCGCCGGCCGGTGCGGAGGGGCACGCCCCGTTCCGGGAGGCCGGCCACGTCCGCGGCGGCCACCCCGAACAGCGTGAACCCGGCGGTGGCTGGGGGGCCGGGCCGCAACAGACGGTGCCCCGGCGTCAGCCGCAGGTCGGTACCCGGTCGCTGGTACCGGGACCGCGGCGCGAGTTCGTCGACGCGTTCGACGTACCCGAACCCCATGGGCCTTCCGCCCCGGCGGCCCCGCCGGCCGATCCGTACAGCTCGGTCGGCGAGTGGGAGGAGCGGCCGCCGCAGGGCGACGCCGACGCACCGACGCCCGCCAAGGACGGCAAGGGCGCCAAGGGCCGCACCTTCACCGGTATCGCGGCCGCCGCGGTGACCACCGTGCTCGCGGTGGTCGTGGCCGGGCAGGTCGCCCACGACAGCGGCGGGACAAGTGCCGCGCAGCCTGCGGGCGTCGACCGGGACGGCACCGACGGCGCCTCCCGCTCGGACGACCGGCCGACCCCGAAGGTGGCGCAGGTCAAGCCTCTTTCGTACGCGGAGAAGATGGCCAAGGCCTATCCGCTCTCCCCGGAGCTCCACGGGTCCGGGAAGTTCGAGGCGGTTCCGGGGACGGCGAAGGCCCCGGGCGGGGGGCACAAGTACCGCTACCGGATCGATGTCGAGCAGGGCCTCGGGCTCGACGCCTCGCTCTTTGCCCGGGCCGTCCAGGAGACGCTCAACGACGACCGCAGCTGGGCGCACGACGGCGCCATGACGTTCGAGCGGATCTCCGCCGGCGAGCCCGATTTCGTGATCACCCTGGCCAGTCCCGGGACCACCGGGGACTGGTGCCGGAAGTCGGGCCTGGACACGACCGAGGACAACGTCTCGTGCGACTCCGCGGCGACCGAACGCGTGATGATCAACGCCTACCGCTGGGCGCAGGGGTCGTCGACGTTCGGCCCGGACAAACTCTTCGCCTACCGACGGATGCTGATCAACCATGAGGTCGGTCACCGGCTGGGGCATGACCATGTGAGTTGTCGCACGTCGGGAGCCCTCGCTCCGGTGATGCAGCAGCAGACCAAGTCCCTGAACATCGGCGGGATCAAGTGCCGGCCCAACGCCTGGGTGTATCCAGGCAGTTGAATCGAAAAGGGTCGGGCCGGGGGCGTGCCGGGCCGTCTCGTCGATCGAGCCGGGCTCCGCCGTCATCTGCCGACCGGTGCGTCCACGCCCGATGGCTGTCCGCATATTGAGATGATTGTCTCATTCTGCGTTGACATCCCCTGGGCGGTGATCCATATTTCTCGGCATGTCACGCAGCCCCGTCACCCCCGAACGCGCCGCCATAGAGCTGGCGCTCATCGGTGTGACCGGGCACAGCGTCGCCGACATCCACTGTTGCTGACGCCTGCCCGAGCGCGCGTCGGCCCTCTGCCCGAGCCCTGAAACGGCCCGGACGACCATGCACGACTGCCGCGCCTGGGCGCACTCCGTCCGCAGGCGCGACAGTCTCAGTGTTCCGGTCATCTTTTCCATGTGCCGACCGGTTGTGTGCACTCGCTCTCGTTGCTGCCTGCACGGAAATTCCCTCCGTTCTTTTCTTCAGGCAGTACTCCGAGAGGTCATCTTCCGATGCGTCAACCGTCCGTCATATCGCGCCGCGTGGCAGCGGCCGCCGCAGTACTCCTCGTGGCCGCGGGTGCCGCGGCCTGCGGGCCCCAGGACAGCAAGGACAGCGGCGGAAATTCCGGCGCAGCGGGCGCGCCCGGGAAGGGCGGCACGCTCACCGTCCTCAACGGCAAGCCGCAGGAGGACTTCGACCCCGCCCGGCTCTACACCTCCGGCGGCGGCAACGTTCCGTCCCTCGTCTTCCGTACGCTCACCACCCGCAACCGGGAGGACGGCGCGGCCGGCGCGAAGGTCGTCCCCGACCTGGCGACCGACCTGGGCACGCCCAGCAAGAACGCCACCGTGTGGACGTACACCCTCAAGGACGGCCTGAAGTACGAGGACGGCACCGCGATCACGAGTGCCGACATCAAGTACGGCATCGAGCGCTCCTTCGCCGCCGAGCTCTCCGGCGGTGCGCCCTACCTGCGCGACTGGCTGATCGGCGGGGCCGACTACCAGGGCCCGTACAAGGACAAGAAGGGCCTCGACTCGATCGAGACGCCCGATGCGAAGACGATCGTCTTCCACCTCAACAAGCCGGAGGGCGAATTCCCCTTCCTGGCCACGCAGACCCAGACGACCCCGGTGCCGAAGGCCAAGGACAAGGGCACCAAGTACGAGGAGCACCCGATCTCCTCGGGGCCGTACAAGGTCGTCAGGAACGAGGGCGACGGCGAGCGCCTCGTTCTGGAGCGCAACCCGCACTGGTCGGCCGCGACCGACGAGGAGCGCAAGGCCTACCCCGACCGGATCGACGTGCGTTCCGGGCTCGACTCCGCCGTCATCAACCAGCGCCTCTCCGCATCGCAGGGTGCCGACGCGGCCGCCGTCACCACCGACACCAACCTGGGCCCGGCCGAGCTCGCCAAGGTCAC
This sequence comes from Streptomyces sp. Ncost-T10-10d, assembly GCF_900091955.1. Taxonomy (GTDB): domain Bacteria; phylum Actinomycetota; class Actinomycetes; order Streptomycetales; family Streptomycetaceae; genus Streptomyces. The sequence goes on along the minus strand of NZ_FMDF01000144.1, from coordinate 50,255 downwards.
CGGTGACAAGAAGCTCGCCGCCCGCGTCGGTACCGGCCACTTCGGCTACACCAACTACATCGCCTTCAACCCGAAGGTGAAGCCGTTCGACAACCCGAAGGTGCGCCAGGCGATTTCGTACGCCGTCGACCGCTCCTCCGTGGTCAACGCGGCCGGCGGTTCCTCGCTCGCCGAGGCCGCCACCACCTTCCTCCCCGACCAGAAGGCCTTCGGGTACACCCCGTACGACCACTTCCCGGCCGGGAAGTCCGGCAACGCCGCCAAGGCCAAGGAACTGCTGAAGGAGGCCGGCTACCCCAAGGGGCTGACCGTCACCCTCACGCACTCCAACGACAAGGACTTCGCGACGAGCCCGGAGATCGCCACCGCGCTCCAGGAGGCGCTGAAGAAGGCCGGCATCACCGTCAAGCTCCGGGGCCTGGAGAGCAACGACTATTCCGACACGGTCTACAACGTGAAGAGCGAGCCCGGCTTCTTCCTCGGCGGCTGGGGTGCCGACTGGCCGTCCGGCGGGCCCTTCTTCGCACCGATCTTCGACGGACGCCAGATCGTCAAGTCCGGCTACAACTTCAACTCCGGCCAGCTGAACGACCCCGCGGTCAACAAGGAGATCGACGAGATCAACAAGCTGACCGACCTGAGCGCCGCCGCGAAGCGCTGGGGCGCGCTCGACAAGAAGGTCGGTGAGCAGGCCCTGACCGTGCCGCTGTTCCACCCGGTCTACAAGCGCCTGTACGGCGAGTCCATCAAGAACGTAGTGATCAGCGACTGGACCGGTGTACTCGACATCTCCCAGGTCGCGGTCAAGTAACCATGGCCGAAGCACTACTGGTCGAGGAGGCGGGGACCGCCACGGTCCCCGCCTCCGCGGGCCATCCGTTCTGGCGGCGGCTGCGCGCCCGGCGCGCGGCCCTCGTGGCGGCCGTCGTCGTCGCCCTGCTGGTCCTGATCGCGCTCGCCGCACCTCTGCTCGCGGGCATCGAGGGCCAGGACCCCACCACGTACCACCCGGATCTCGTCGACTCCGCCACCGGCGGGGTGCCCCTCGGTTCCTTCGGCGGGATCAGCGCCGAGCACTGGCTCGGCGTCGAACCGCTCACCGGACGCGACCTGTTCGCACGCGTCGTCCACGGGGCACGGGTCTCGCTCGGCGTCGCGCTCGCCGCCACCCTGCTCCAGGTGATCATCGGGGTCGGCGTCGGCCTCGCGGCCGGGCTCGGCAACCGCTTCATCGACCAGGCACTCAGCCGCGTCACCGACGTCGTGGTCGCCCTGCCCGTCATGGTGATCGCGCTCGGCGCGCTCGCCGTCGTCCCCACGAGCTTCCCGCGCCCGGTCCTGATCGCCGTGATCATCGGCCTGGTCGGCTGGTCCGGCATCTCGAAGATCGTGCGCGCCCAGACGCTCGCGCTGAAATCGCTCGACCATGTCTCCGCCGCCCGGCTCAGCGGCTGGGGCTCCTGGCAGATCGCCAGGCGCGAACTGCTGCCCGCACTGGCCGCCCCCGTCATCACGTACGCCGTGCTGCTCTTCCCGGCCGACATCGTCGTCGAAGCGGCCCTGTCCTTTCTCGGCGTCGGCATCAAACCGCCCACACCCTCCTGGGGACAGATGCTCAGCGACGCCGACACCTGGTACCAGGCGGCGCCCACCTATCTGCTGATCCCCGCCCTGCTGCTCTTCGTCACCGTGCTGGCGCTGACCGTCCTCGGCGAGGGCGTACGCACCGCACTCGACCCACGCGCCGCATCCCGGCTGCGGATCGGCACCGGCCGCAAGAAGGAGGCCGACGCATGAGGTGGTTCCTGCTCAGGCGCCTCGGCGGGGCGCTCTTCGTGCTGCTCGCGCTCAGCATCGTCGTCTACGCGGCCTTCTACGTCGCCCCCGGCAACGTCGCACAGATCGCCTGCGGTCCGCGCTGCTCGCCCGCGCAGGTGGCACAGGTCAGCGAACAACTGCACCTGGGCGACCCGTTGTACACGCAGTACGCGCACTTCCTCCAGGGTCTCTTCGTCGGCCGCGACTACTCGACCGGAACCGGGGTGCTGCACTGCCAGGCGCCCTGCCTGGGGCTCTCGTACCAGAGCGACCAGCAGGTCACCGAGCTGATCCTGGCCAAGCTCCCGGCGACCGCTTCACTCGCCCTCGGCGCCTTCGTGCTGTGGATGCTGCTCGGTGTCGGCACCGGGCTGCTGTCGGTGTGGCGGCGCGGCCGGCCGACCGAGCGCATCCTCACCGGGATCACTCTGGCCGGTATGGCCACACCGGTCTTCGTCATCGGCCTGCTGCTGATCATCATCCTGGTCACGGCGCTCCAGATCCTGCCGTTCCCGGACTATGTGCCCCTTACCGAGAACCCCGAGCAGTGGGCCTGGAACCTGCTGCTGCCCTGGATCTCGCTGGCGCTGGTGTCCGCGGCCCCGTACGCCCGGATGACCCGGGCCTCGATGCTGGAGACCCTGGCCGAGGACCATGTGCGCACCTTCAGGGCGTACGGGGTCAGCGAGCGGGCACTGGTGGGGCGGCACGCTCTGCGCGGTGCGCTGGCGCCGGTGATTGCGCTCGGTGCACTGGATATCGGCTCGATGTTCGGCGGTGCCGTACTCACCGAATCCCTCTTCGGGATCCCGGGGGTCGGCCGCGAACTCGTCGACGCCGTGAAGCACGTGGACCTTCCGGTGGTCGTCGGTCTGGTGCTCGTCACCGGATTCTTCGTCGTCCTTGCCAATGCCGTCGCGGACATTCTGCAGGCGATGGCCGACCGACGGGTGGTGCTGGCATGAGCCTGGTCGAAGTCTCCGATCTCTCGATCTCGTTCGGCGACGTACGCGCGGTGGAGAAGCTGTCGTTCTCGCTGGAGGCCGGCGGCGCACTCGGCGTCGTCGGTGAGTCCGGCTCCGGCAAGAGCGCGTCGGCGTACGCCCTGCTCGGACTGCACCGGGGGACCGGGGCCAGGGTCGGCGGCTCGATCCGGGTCGCCGGAGTGGACGTGACCGCGGCGGACGACGCGGAACTGCGCGCCCTGCGGGGCGCGAAGGCGGCGATGGTCTTCCAGGACCCGTTGTCCTCGCTGGACCCGTACTACGCGGTGGGCGACCAGATCGCCCAGGTGTACCGGGTCCACAACCGTGTCTCCCGGCGGGTGGCGCGGGCCCGGGCCGTCGAGGTGCTGGACCGGGTCGGGATTCCCGACGCGGTACGGCGCTCCCGGTCCCGGCCGCACGAGTTCTCCGGCGGGATGCGGCAGCGCGCACTGATCGCGATGGCCCTGGCCTGCGAACCCCAGCTGCTGATCGCCGACGAGCCGACGACCGCCCTGGACGTCACCGTCCAGGCCCAGATCCTGGACCTGCTGCACAATCTGCGGCGGGAGACGGGCATGGGGTTGCTGCTGGTCACGCATGACGTGGGCGTGGCGGCCGAATCGGTCGACGAGGTTCTGGTCATGCAGTCGGGGCGGGCGGTGGAGCGGGGGCCGGTGGGCGAGGTGCTCGTGGCGCCGCGCGAGCCGTACACGCAGGCGCTGCTGGCGGCGGTGCCGCGCATCCCGGCGCGCCCGGCGGCCTCGGACGAGAAACCGGCCGTGGACGAGGGCGGGGCATCCGCCGACGGTGAGGGAGTCGTCGGGAGCGATCCGCTCGTCGAAGCCGTCGACGTCCGGCAGGTCTTCGGCAGGGGCAAATCCGCCCTCGCCGCCGTCGACGGTGTCTCCCTCACCGTCCGGCGCGGCGAAACCCTCGGCATCGTCGGCGAGAGCGGCAGCGGCAAGACCACGCTCGGGCGGATGCTCGTAGGACTGCTGGAGCCCACCTCCGGGCGGCTCACCCGCCGGGCCCGGGTGCAGATGGTCTTCCAGGACCCCGTCTCCTCCCTCAATCCGCGCCGCTCGATCGGCGAATCGGTCGCCGACCCGCTGCGGGCTTCCGGGGAGCGCGACGAGGCCGTGATCCGGGCCCGGGTACGGGATCTGCTGAAGCGGGTCGGGCTCGACCCCGAGCAGTACGACCGCTACCCGCACGAGTTCAGCGGCGGACAGCGCCAGCGCGTCGGGATCGCACGGGCGCTGGCCGCCGAGCCGGAACTGATCGTCTGCGACGAGGCCGTCTCCGCACTCGATGTGACGACCCAGGCCCAGGTGACGGCCCTGCTGGCGCAGTTGCAGCGGGAGCTGGGGCTCGCCCTGGTCTTCATCGCGCACGACCTCGCCGTCGTACGGCAGGTCAGCGACCGGGTCGCCGTCATGCGACGGGGCCGGATCGTCGAGCAGGGTGAGGTGGACCAGGTGTACGGAGATCCCCGGGACCCGTACACCAAGCAGCTCCTGGCTGCCGTTCCCGCGCTCGATCCGGCGCTCGCGGCAGTGCGCCGCGCAGCCCGCAGGGAACTGGCCGCCGCCTGACCCTGCGTGACCGATCACCCCCATAGCGCGACAGAACGCTATCGGGGCGGGAAAGTTACGACGGTTCACCCCTTTCGGTGGCGCGACGGACAACCGTCCGTCGCACCACCGGCGTATCCGCTTACGGTCGTCCCGCTGTGAGTCGCCGTTCCAACGGCGGCCGACCACAAGGGAGATCGGGGGTGTGCTCGTGCGGATCGGACTCCTCACCGACGGTGGTTATCCGTATGCGACCGGTGAGTCCAGACTCTGGTGCGACCGTCTGGTGCGCGGACTCTCGCAGCACGAGTTCGATCTCTTCGCGCTCAGCCGCTCCGCCGAACAGGAAGAGCAGGGCTGGGTCCAGCTTCCGGCACAGGTCAGCCGGGTGCGGACGGCGTCGCTGTGGACGGCCGACGAGGACATCCTGGGTACCCACGCCTCCAGGGGGCCGCTCGCCCGGATGGTGACGGGCGGGGGCGGACGCTCGTATCGACGGCGCGAACGACGGCGCTTCACGGCGTACTTCACGGCTCTCGCGACCTCCGTCTGCGCGGCGGGTGCGACGAGCGGCGAGGACGATGCCGCAGGCGCGAGCGGGGGCGGCGCGGGTTTCGGTGAACGGAGCGAAGACGGGCGTGCAGGGCGTACGGCCGTCGGCGCCGCGGACGCGCAGTTCACGGACGGCCTGTACGGACTGGCCGAACTGGCCCGCGAACACGGGGGGCTCCCGGCGGCGCTCCGCTCCGAAACCGCGGTACGCGTACTCGAAGCCGCCTGCCGTGCCCCGGGCACCGGGCGCACCGTCCAGACCGCCACCGTCCCCGACTTCCTCGCCCTCGCCCGGGAGCTCGACCGGGTACTGCGCCCGCTCTCCCTCGACTGGTACGACGAGGAGAGCCTCGGCGCGGTCGACCTCTGCCACGCCACATCCGGTGGTGCCGCGGCGCTGCCGGGGCTGCTGGCCAAACGCTTCTTCGGGGTACCGCTGCTGGTCACCGAGCACGGCGTGCAACTGCGGGCGCACTACCTCGGAGCGACCGACACCCCTCTGAGCGCGCCGGTACGCGCCCTGCTCGCCAACTTCCACCGACGGCTCGCCACCGAGGTGTACCGGCAGGCCGCGATCGTCACCCCCGGCAACACCCACACCCGCCGCTGGCAGGAACGGTGCGGTGCCGGGCACGAGAAACTGCGCACAGTCCACCCCGGCATGGAGTCGGGCCGGTTCACGGCCCTGGGGGAGAGCGGCGACAGCGGTCCCGACGACACGCTGGTCTGGGTCGGCCGGATCGAGCCCGCCAAGGACCTGATCGCGCTGCTGCACGCCTTCGCGGAGGTGCGGAAGGCCGAACCGGGCGCCCGGCTGCGGATCATCGGCGCTCCGGCGCAGGGCCCGGAAGGCGCCACCTATCTCGCGCACTGCCGGGCGCTCGCCGCCCAGCTGTTCCCCGACGAGGCCACGGACGCACACGCTGTCGGCGACAACCCGGTCTCCTTCGAGGACATCGGCGGAGCCGAGGTGCCGGATCTCTCGGAGGCCTATGCGGCGGGCGGGGTCGTCGTCCTCTCCAGCGTGGTCGAGGGCTTCCCGATCAGCCTCGTCGAGGCGATGTTCTGCGGACGGGCCACGGTGTCGACGGACGTCGGTGCGGTGGTCGAAGTCATCGGCGGTACCGGGCTCGTGGTGCCCCCACGCAATCCCAGGGCGCTCGCCGACGCCTGCCTCGCACTGCTGCGTGACCCCGAGCGCCGCGCGCGGCTCGGAGCGGCGGCGCGCGCCCGTGCGCTCGAACTCTTCACCGTCGAACAGAACCTCGCGGCATTTCGCGGCATCTACCTGGAGCTGATCTCGCACGCCCCGGTGCGCAGAGAGGCCGACACGGTGAATACCGACGGCGAACCGCGCCCGTTCGCCACTCCGCCCGAGGCGCACGTCCGGGGCCCGTGGGCAGCCTCGGGCCCCGTCCCGGCAGGTGCGGCCGACCGCACACCCCGCCGGGCCGCCGAGCCGAGGACCGTCTGCGCGGGAGTGCGGGGATCGGGTGGCGGCGATGTGTGAAGAGCAGCAGGGGACGGCCGGGCCGGGCTGCGACGGCGGGCCGGGACGGTCCGACGCAGTCGGCGACGATCACGGAGGAACCACCATGGGCGGCCCGACCGACGTGTCCGACGCACCCGCCGCACCGACCACCGGCGGAAGCTGGGACCTCCGCTCGCGGGCGCTCGTCTCCGAGACACTCGTCGCCGAGATCTCGGAGCCGGTGTGGGGCCCGCCGGACCCGGACCCGGCAGCGGTGGCGGCAGCTGCGGTCGAGCCCGTGGGCGTGCCGGACGAGGATGTTCGGAACGAGGCTTCTCGGGTCGTCGAGGCCGGTGACGTATCGGCCGAGGCCGGTCGTCCCCCTTCGGTTCCGGACGCCGACCCCGCCTCCGCACCGAAAACTGCGGGGAACGCGGCCATGGGGAACGCGGCCATGGGGAACGCGGCCACGGGGAACGCGGCCACGGAGAAACCCACTGCGGAGAACACCGCCGCAGATCAGGTTCCCGTAGAGCAGGCCTTCGCGGAGCAGACCTCCGCAGAGAGGGCTGTGGCTCCCCGCGCCCCCGAGATCGCGCGTGCCGCTCCGGCGCGCAAGCTCAACGCCTCGCGCCGCGGTCCCGCCGACCCCGTGAAATCGCTGATGCACCGTCATCGCGAGCTGTGCGAGCGGGCCGTCGATCCGCTGGAGATCGCCGCCGGGCTCGAAGCCCATGGCGTCACCGACCGCGCCGCCGCCCGCTACCGGCACCGCGATGTCTTCTCGCTCGCCGAGGAGCTCTTCGCCCGGGTACCCGCCGTAACACAAAAGCCCGCAATAGCGCTCCGCGCGCCGGAGCGCGACACCGAGACGCGCGCCGCCTGGTCCCTCCGCGCACTGGTGCCGGGCGCGGCCTGCATCGCGACCGCCGGCGCACTGAGGCTCACCGAGGGGATGCTCGGAGGCCAGGGACGGCTTGCGATCGCCCTCACCGGAGCGCTCATCGGCATCGTCGGACTCGCCCTCAGCCTGCGCAGCGGCCCCCTGCACGCCGAAGGCCGTTCCTCGGGTGCCGCCCATGTGTACGGCTGCTGGCTCCTCGGCTATGTCCTGTACGGCGAAGCGCTGCTCGACCAGGTGCTCAGCGGCGGCCCCGAAGGCCCTTGGACGCTCACTCCCGCACCGCTGCTGGGGCTGGCCCTCTCCGTCGCCCCGGCCGCTTGGTGCGCGCACCTCTTCTCCGTACACGCACACCGCAAACTCATCGACAGCCGCGCGCTGGAGGAGTTCGCAGCAGGCGTGCGCCCCCTGTTGTTCGGAGCCGTCGCACTCCACCTGTGCGTCCTCGCCGTGCTGCTCTACGTCGCGCATCTGGGGTACGGGGGCGGCGGCGCCTTCGTCGGGGCGGCCGCGCTCGGTGTGCTGCTCCTGCTGGCCCGGCTGCTGACCGTGCACGGCTTCCCCGAACCCGCCGCCGTCGGACTCGCCGTCGCCTGCGCCCTCGAAGCGCTGGCACCCGCCCTGGTCCTGGCCGGGCGGCTGCCCGGTCTGCACTTCCTCGCCCGTCCCGTCGACGCCCTTGTCATGGCGGCCGGCACCGGAGCCGTACCCGCCGTCGCCTGTGGCGCAGCCGCGCTCGGGCTGCTGATCACCGCCACCGTCGCCCTCTCCCGGGCATCCGCCCACACCACACCCGGCGACGAAACCCGCACCACCGTGTAACCCGCGCGACCGAAGTCGCACCACCGCTCCGCCCCATGGACGAACCACCGGCACCCCCCCGCGGAGCCGACGCCGCGGGTCCTTCCCCGTACCGCATCACACTTCCTCAAGGAGACACCGGACATGACCCCCCAATCCCTCGCACCGGCAGTCCGCCGTCGGCACCGAGGGGGCGCGCGATGAGGGTGCTGCTGCTCGGCGCCAACGGATTCCTCGGCCGGTTCGTGGCCGACCGCCTCCTCGCCGACCCCGCCGTGCACCTCACGGCGCTCGGCCGCGGCGACGACGCCGACGTACGGTTCGACCTCGCCGGCGGCAGCCCCGGCGCGCTGACCCGCTTCCTGGACGCCGTCCACCCCGGGGTCGTCGTCAACTGCGCGGGCGCCACCCGCGGCGGGGCCCGCGATCTGACCCGCCACAACACCGTCGCCGTCGCCACCGTCTGCGAGGCAATGCGGCGCAGCGGCTGTACGGCCCGTCTCGTCCAGGTCGGCTGTTCGTCGGAGTACGGGCCCTCGCAGCCCGGCTCATCGACCGCGGAGGACGCAATTCCGCGCCCCGGCGGCCCGTACGGTGTCAGCAAGCTCGCAGCCACCGAGCTCGTCCTCGGCTCCGGCCTCGACGCGGTTGTGCTGCGGGTCTTCTCCCCGGTCGGCCCCGGGACCCCGGCCGGTTCCCCGCTCGGCAGGCTTGCCGAGGCGATGCGCCGGGCCATGCAGTCCGGCGACGGCGAGCTGAAGCTCAGCGGCCTCGGCGTGCAGCGCGACTTCGTCGATGTTCGCGATGTCGCGCGCGCCGTCCACGCCGCCTCGCTCTCCGCAGCGCAGGGCGTCGTCAACATCGGCACCGGCCGCGCCGTGCGGCTCCGGGACGCGGCCGCCGTCCTCGCCAGGGTCGCCGGATACGGGGGCGCACTCCACGAACTCGACGCGCCCCCGCCCCGGCTGCCCATCGGCGCCCCGCGCACCTCCACCGAGTCGGTCATCGAGCACCTCTCGGCGACCCCTTCCCCCTACCCGGACGGCTGCGGGGCCTGGCAGCAGGCCGACGTCCGCACCGCCAGGGACCGGCTCGGCTGGCGCCCCCGGATCAATCTGGAGGAGTCCCTCGCCGACATCTGGATGGAGGCGGCGTGCCGTATCTGACCTCCACCGAGACCACCCGCCGGACCAGCGGCGCCGAACAGCTCGGCTTCGGCGTCCCCGGTTACGCGCATCCGCTGCTCGCCGCCACCGAATGGGCCGAGCTCACCCGCCCCGGCACCCCGCTGCACTGGGCGGTCCTCAACATCGACAACGGCCCCGGCGCCCGCCCCGACCCGCACTGTCTGGAGGCCGCGGGCCGGCTCCGCAACGCGCGGGAGCGGGCCGTGCACGGCGAGGCCCCGCAGGACTCCATCCGGGCGGCAGGCGGCCGGCTGCTCGGCCACCTCGATCTGGCCTTCGGCAGCCGCTCCTTCGGGGAACTGATCGCCGACGCGCAGTCCTTCCTCGACTGGTACCGCGTCGACGGCTTCTATCTCGGCCGGTGCCCGGCCGGGCGTGCCGATCTCGCGGCGGTCCGCCGTCTCACCAGCACACTCGCCACGCTTCTCGAACACGGTGACCAGGGGGAGGAGCGCGGGCCGCTGGTGCTGGGGCTGGGCACCCATCCGCATCCGGGCTATGCCGAGGCCGCCGACCAGTTGGTCACGTACTCCGGGCCGTGGACCGACTATCGCTGGTCGCAGGTGGCGGAGTGGACCGCCGCCCATCCGCCGGAGCGGTTCGCGCACTTCGTCCACGGCGTTCCGCGCACCCACCTCGAAGAGGCCATGCGCATCGCCCGCTGGCAGGGCGCGGGCACGATCTTCTTCACGGACCGGGACGATCAACACGGACAAACGGACCCATTCGCGGCGCTGCCCAGGTACTGGGACGAAATCGTCTCGCGGATCGGACCTGGTATCTCGGAATGAGAAGGGGCGTGGCAGTGTTACGGCAAGAACAACCGTACGTAGCTGAAGTACGTAGAAACCGACCACCTGCATTGTTGAGGTTCCTGTGTCGCTGCCACCCCTGGTCGAGCCAGCTGCTGAGCTCACCGTCGACGAGGTCCGCAGGTACTCCCGCCACCTGATCATCCCGGATGTCGGGATGGACGGGCAGAAGCGGCTGAAGAACGCAAAGGTGCTCTGTGTCGGCGCCGGCGGTCTCGGTTCGCCGGCCCTGATGTACCTGGCCGCCGCCGGTGTCGGCACGCTCGGCATCGTGGAGTTCGACGAGGTCGACGAGTCGAACCTGCAGCGCCAGATCATCCACAGCCAGGCCGACATCGGCCGCTCCAAGGCCGAATCCGCCAAGGACTCGGTGCTGGGCATCAATCCGTACGTGAATGTGGTCCTTCACGAGGAGCGGCTCGAAGCCGACAACGTGATGGACATCTTCGCCCAGTACGACCTGATCGTGGACGGCACGGACAACTTCGCCACCCGCTATCTGGTCAACGACGCAGCCGTTCTGCTGAACAAGCCGTACATCTGGGGCTCGATCTACCGGTTCGACGGCCAGGCGTCCGTCTTCTGGTCCGAGCACGGCCCCTGCTACCGCTGCCTCTACCCGGAGCCGCCCCCGCCGGGCATGGTCCCCTCCTGCGCCGAGGGCGGCGTGCTCGGGGTGCTCTGCGCCTCGGTCGGCTCCATCCAGGTCACGGAGGCCATCAAGCTGCTCGCCGGTATCGGCGACCCGCTGGTCGGCCGGCTGATGATCTACGACGCCCTGGAGATGCAGTACCGCCAGGTCAAGGTCCGCAAGGACCCCGACTGCGCGGTCTGCGGCGAGAACCCGACCGTCACGGAGCTCATCGACTACGAGGCCTTCTGCGGCGTCGTGTCCGAGGAGGCCCAGGAGGCTGCGCTCGGCTCCACGATCACTCCCAAGCAGCTCAAGGAGTGGATCGACGCGGACGAGAAGATCGAGATCATCGACGTCCGTGAGCCGAACGAGTTCGAGATCGTCTCGATCCCCGGCGCCCGGCTGATCCCGAAGAACGAGTTCCTGATGGGCAACGCCCTCCAGGGCCTCCCGCAGGACAAGCGCATCGTCCTGCACTGCAAGACCGGCGTCCGCAGCGCCGAGGTGCTCGCGGTCCTCAAGTCGGCGGGCTTCGCCGACGCGGTGCACGTGGGCGGCGGCGTGATCGGCTGGGTCAACCAGATCGAGCCCGAGAAGCCGGTGTACTAAACGCTCGGCATGCCGAAGGGGCCGGTCCGCAGCGGACCGGCCCCTTCGCCACGCACACGTCCCGCGTCACGAGCAGGTCTTGCCGTCCGCCGGGACCTTCCCGTCGAGGAAGTACGCGTTCACGGTCGACGTCACGCACGTGCTCTCGCCGTACGCGCCGTGTCCCTCACCCTTGTTGGTGAGCATGATGCCGACGCCCCTGCCCAGCTCGTCCGCCATCTTCTGCGCACCCTCGTAGGGCGTCGCCGGGTCACCGGTCGTACCGATCACCAGGATCGGACCGGCGCCCGGAGCGCTTGCCTCCGGGTTGTCGTGCTCACCCTTCACCGGCCACTCGGCACACCAGCCGGCCGTGTCCCACGCCAGGAACGGGCCGAACACCGGGGACAGCTTCCGGAACTCGGGGAGCATGGCCCTGGCCCTGGCCTCGGCCGCCGTCGGCCTCAGCTTGCTGTCCGCGCAGGAGATGGCGCGCTGCGAGTGGTTCTGGGTGTCGTAGTGCCCCTTCTCGTCACGGCCGTTGTACGCGTCGGCCAGCTGGAGCAGCATGTTGCCGGTGCCGCTCTTCTCGGCCTCGTCCAGCGCCTGGGTCAGATACGGCCAGTTGCTCTTGGCGTAGAGCGGCATGACGATGCCGGTGATGGCCAGCGACTCGTTGAGCTCCCGGCCCGAGGTGGTCGGCAGCGGCTTCTTGTCGATCTGCTTCAGCAGCCGGGCGATGCGCTGCGTCCCGGCCTTCGGGTCCTGGCCGCGGTCCTTGAGATAATTTTCCAGCGCGCGCTGGAAGCCGGTCGCCTGGTTGCGGGCGTGCCCGATCGTGTCCGCGGTCGGGTCGACGACGGCGTCCAGGACGGTCCGGCCGACGTTCTTGGGGAAGAGGTGTGCGTAGGTGCCGCCGAGCTCCGTGCCGTACGACATGCCGAAGTAGGTGAGCTTCTTGTCGCCGAGCACCTCACGGATCAGATCCAGGTCCCGGGCGGCGTTCGTCGTGCCGACGTACGGCAGGACCTTGCCGGAGCGGCGCTCGCAGCCGGCGCCGAAGTCCGCGCCGTCCTTCATGAACGCGGCCTCCTCCGCCGCCGTGTCCGGAGTCATGTCGACCTTCCGGTAGGCGTCCTCCGCCTCCTTGTCGGTACGGCAGTTCACCCCCGCGCTGCCCGCGACTCCGCGCGGGTCGAAGCTCACCAGGTCGTAGCGGGCGTTGAGCTTCTCGTACGAGCCGGCGGCGCGCGGCAGTATCGAGACGCCCGAACCGCCCGGGCCGCCGAAGTTGAACAGCATCGAGCCCAGGCGCCGGCCCTTGTCCCGGGCCTCCTTGCGGATCAGTGCGATCCGGATCGTGTCGCCGGCCGGCTTCGCGTAGTCCAGCGGTACCTCGACGGTCGCGCACCGCCAGCCGGCACCGGGAGCGCTGCTGCCTGCGGGGGCCTTGCAGCTCTTCCAGTCCGGCCGCTGGGAGGTGAGCGCGGCGGGCAGGGCGGGCGTGCCGGGCTGCCCGCTCGGAGTGGACGACCGGCCCGGCGAGGACGCCGCACCGCGGTCCGTCCTGTCGGCCGGCTTGTCGTCCGTACCCCCGCCACAGCCCGCGAGCAGCCCCGTCAGCAGAAGTGCGGTGCCCGCCAGAGCCCCGGCGCGTGCGTGTCCGACCACGTGTACGTCCCTCCCCGAAGTGCCTGTACATACGACGTACAGAAAGTGCGCCCATGCTAGGTCCTGCCGTCGAACTGCCGTCAGCCGTGGTTGGGCGGCGACGGCGGTTCGACGGCAGGACCCGGGCCGTTCGAGACGGTGGATTACTTGCAGACCGTCCCGGCCGCCGGAACCTTGCCGTCCAGCAGATAGCTGCCCACGGCCTTCTGCACACAGGCATTGCCGCTGTTGTACGCGCCGTGCCCCTGGCCCTCGTACGTCAGCTCCACACCGACGCCCTTGCCCAGCGCGTCGACCATCGCCTTCGCTCCCTTGTACGGGGTCGCCGGGTCGCCGGTGTTGCCGATGACGAGGATGGGGGCGGCACCCGGGGCGCTGACGTCGGGGGTCTCCCAGACGCCCGCCACCGGCCAGCCGGTGCAGGCGAGCAGACCCCAGCCCAGATAGTCACCGAAGACCGGCGAGGCGGACTGGAACTCCGGGAGCTTCGCCATGGCCTGGTCCGCGGTGAACCGCTGCTTGGAGTCGGCGCAGTTGATGGCGGTGTTGGCGGCCATCAGATTGTTGTAGTGACCGTCGGCCTCACGGCCGTTCAGCGAGTCCGCGAGAGCGAGGAGCAGCGCGCCGTTCCCGCCGTCGGCCTCGTCCACTCCCTGCTCCAGCAGTGGCCAGGTCTCCTTGGAGTAGAGGGCGGCCGCGATGCCGGTGATGGCCAGGGACTGCGTCAGCTGCCGGGACCCGAGCCCCGGGATCGGCTTCTTCTCCAGCCGGGCGAGAAGGCCGGAGATCCCCTGCTCGACCTCCTTCCCGGTGGAACCGGGGAGCTTGCAGGCGGCGCCGCGGTCCACGCAGTCCTTGGCGAAGTTGTCCAGCGCGAGCTGGAACCCCTTGGCCTGGCCGAGCGAGGACTGCACGGAGTCCAGGGTCGGGTCGACCACCCCGTCCAGTACCGACCTGCCGACGTTCTTCGGGAACAAGTTGGCGTAGACGCCGCCCAGTTCGGTGCCGTACGAGATGCCGAAGTAGTACAGCTTCTTGTCTCCGAGCACCTGACGCATCAGATCCATGTCGCGGGCGGCGTTGGTGGTGCCGACGTAGGGGAGTTCTTTGCCGGAGTTCTTCTCGCAGGCCGACGCGAACGTCTTGATGTCCTTGACGAAGGCATTCACATCGGCGCTGTTGTCCGGGGTGGCGTCGGTCTCGTAGCGGGCGTCGAGCTGCTGGTCGGTCTCGCACTCCACGCCCGCACTGCGACCGACCCCGCGCGGGTCGAAGCTGACCAGGTCGTAGCGGGTGCGGAGCTTGTCGTAGTCGGTGCCGAAGGCGGGCAGGGTGGCGACACCGGAGGCGCCGGGACCGCCGAAGTTGAAGATGAGGGAGCCGATCCGCTTGTCCGGATTCTTGGCCCTGGCCCGGATGAGTGCCAGCTCGATCGTCTCGCCGCCCGGATTCGCGTAGTCGAGCGGGACCTTCATGAAGGAACACTCCCAGGGGGTGCCGTCGGGCAGGGGCGACGGGGCCTTTCCGCCGCCCTGTGCCGCGGACGGGGCCGGGCAGGGCTTCCACGTCAGCTTCTGGGAGGCGAGCCGGTCGGAGCTGCTCGCCTCGGCGGCATTCGCCGCAACCGGAGAGCGCGGCGGCCCGTCCGGGTCGTCCTTGGTGCCGCTCTCCGAGCAGGCGGTGATGGGCAGGAGCACGGTGACGGCGGCGGCGAGAGCGGCGGCACGCAGGGCGGAGGTCCTCATGGCCCCATCGTGCGGTGGGAACCGGACCCGTGCACGAGGCACCGGTCCAAGCGGGTGGCCGGGGCCCGCTCCGATCGCCCGACCGGCCCTACGCACAGGCACGTGCCACGGCTGAGAAACCGTCAGCTCGCCCCCACGGTCAGAGCTCGCCCTTGCGGGTCAGATGGTTGAAGCAGAGCCAGCCGGGAAGCACCGGCAGCCACAGCGTCAGCAGTCGGTACAGCAGAACGGCCGGTGCCGCGACCTCCTTCGGCAGACCGACCGCGATCAGCCCCAGCGTCAGCGCGCCCTCGACCGCGCCCATTCCGCCCGGTGTGGGCGCCGCCGACCCCAGCGCGTTACCGGCCAGGAAGACCACCGCGATGCTCGCGTAACTGAGATGCGGCACATCCGGGCCGCTGAACGCCCGGACCGACGCGTCCAGACACATCACGAACAGGCCGGTCAGCAGCAGCATTCCGCCGATGCCCGTCAGCAGCTTCTGCGGCCGCTGCACCACATCGAGCATGCGCGGCACGACTCCGGCGAACAGCGACCGCACCCGCGTCACCACGAACTTCCGCAGGAACGGAACCGCCGTCACCACCAGCACCAGCACCGCGACCGTCAGCAGCCCGGCGATCACGGTCCTGGAAGGAGTGAGCGAGGACGGGGTCCTCTCGGTACCGGTCAGATAGCCGAACGCCGCCAGCAGCAGAATGTGGCAGCCGAGACCGAACAGCTGCGAGGCGCCGACACTCGCCACGGCGAGGCCCGGACGCACCCCCGCGCGCTGCAGGAAGCGGGTGTTCAGCGCCACACCGCCGACCGCGGCCGGGGCGACGATCTTCACGAAGGACCCGGCGACCTGCGCCAGCACGGTCTTGCCGAACGGCACCCGCTCCGGCACGAAGCCCAGCAGGCTCATCGCCGCCGCGACATAGCTGAGGGCCGAGAAGCCGACCGCGGCCGCCACCCAGCCCCACTCCGCCTGCTCGACGACCGCACCGAAGTCGGCCTGGGTGACCTGCGAGATGAGGAAGTACGCGGCGATGGCGCCGGCGATGAAGCTGACCAGGGTGCGTGCCTTGATGCGCTCCAGCCGTACCGGTTCGACCGGTGCCTGCGGCCGGATCAGCAGCACCTGCTGCCGCATCTGGGAGAGCAGATCCTCCTCGCGCGCCTCTTCCAGCGCGTCGTCCAGGGCCCGCTTCTCGGCCTGCTTCTGGTTGCGCAGCGACTTGCGGGCGGCCTTGTGGTCCGGTACCGGACCGACGGTGGAGGTCTCCTGAGCCGCCCCGTGTTCGAGCGCCCTGGCATGCTTGGCCGCGTCCGACGCATCGAGCACCGCCTGGCGCTCGCGCTGCGAGCGTTCCCGGGCGAGCCGACGCAGGGTCGCCCGGGTGGAGCGGCTCAGCGCGATCGGCTGGAGCAGCGGCAGACAGTCCGCGACGGCATCGGGGCCTAGCACCTCCAGAGCACCGGCGACGGCCCGCTCGGCGCCCACCCGCAGACCCGTGGTGGTCAGCAGCTGAGCGACATCCATCCGCAGGACCAGATCACCGGCCGCGATCTCGCCGCCGCGCAGATCGGTGACGAACACCTTGCCGGAACGATCGACCAGGATGGCGTCGCCGGTGAGCCTGCGGTGCGCGATCCGCCGCGACTGGAGCGCCTTCACCTGGCGCCAGGCGCCGCGCACCAGGTCGTCGGTGATCTCCGAGTCCTCCAGCGCGTCCAGGGAACGGCCCCCGATGTGCTCGTACACCAGCATCACGGCGTCGGGTCCGAGCTCGGAGGTGGCGATCAGCTTGGGTGCGTTGGCCCCGGCGGCGATCGCCGCGTACGCGAGCAGCGCCTCCTGCTCCAAGGCCTGACGCAGCGACTGGATGGAGCTGCGCTGGGTGATGCCGCGCAGGGTGAGCCTGCGCCATACCCGGTAGAAGAAGCCCTGCGCCTGTTGCTCGCGGTCGACGACCGTCACATCGAGTGGTGGCCCGTCCTCCAGGGTGACCAGGTAGCGGCGCCCGCGGTCGTTCTGATCGCCGGAGTCGGGGGCGTCCTCGGCGCGCATCGCGCTGACCGGGCGGAAGCCGACATGGCGCAGACCGGCCATCAGATGCTGACCGGTCGGCCGTACGTTCGGCGAGCCGACCGCGTACAGCGTGCCGTACGCCACGGTCCAGCCGATCAGCACCGTGAGGATGATCGAGAACGGGGTCGTGTAGCCGCCGACCAGCATGGCGAACGCGTCGAGCAGCAGCACCACCCACAGCACGACCCGCCAGCGTGGCCGTCTCGCCATCCCGACCGCTGTCATATAGGCGATCACGGGGGCGAGATAGCCGTGTACGGGATCGGTGAGCGCGTCACCGGGCTGCGGCTGGGTCAGGGCGTCCTGAATGGTGCCGGGGGCGGATTTGGCCACCCAGAGGTCGGTGGCGAGTGTGACGCCGTGCGCCAGTACGGCGGCGAGCACGCCGTCCGCGATCCGTAGTCCGTCGCGTTTGATCAGCCGCTCGATGGCGAACGCGACCGGAACGAGCAGCACGGCGATGCTGGAGACCAGACCGGCGGTCTTGATCAGGATGTCGGGTGCCTGGCCGGTTCCCTTGTTGATGTCCTGTTCGAGACCGGCGGTCGTGCCGTGGGCGAACGCGGCGACCGAGAGCAGGACGACGATCGCCAGGACCCCGATGAGGAGCCGCATGAGATCGGAGGGGCGGTGCACCCGGGCGGGGAGCAGTGGCTCGTCTCCGGAGACGCGCTCGGCCTGTTCGGCCGCGGCGGACGAGAGCGTCGAGCCGGCCGGGTGCCCGGGGACTTCCCCCTGTTCCGCGCCGGGCTCTTCCTGCTCCGCAGCGGGCTTCTCGGCGGGTCCGTCCGAAGCGTCCGGATACGGCGTGGTGTCAGGGGCGTCCGCCGCCTTCGGTGGCTGCACGCCCTGCTCCTTCGTCGCCTCTGATTGGTCTTCGTGTTCTCGTATCACCGGTCACCGCCCGCACGATGGTGGCACGGCCCGGCGACAGAGGAGGGCATCAGGGTGCACTGCGCGGACACGCGAAGCGCAAGATACGCCCCTTTGCTCCCGCACGCACGCCCCGTGAAAGGGCGCACACGGACCGGGCCGGGCTGTCGGTGGAGTACGGCAGGATGGGCCGGATGAGTCAATACCGGACCAGCGGCGACGGGACGAGCGGCGACCCGACGGTCGACGAGTTGCCGGAGTACGCGGAGCGGGTGCTCGATGTCGCCGAGCTGATTCCGCCCGGCCGTGTCATGACGTACGGAGATGTCGCCGAGTGGCTGGGCGACGGCGGCCCGCGCCAGGTCGGCCGGGTCATGGCGCTGTACGGGGCCGCGGTGCCGTGGTGGCGCGTGGTGCGCGCAGACGGGGCGCTGCTGCCCGGCCACGAACTGCGGGCGCTGGACCACTACCGCGAGGAGAGCACCCCACTGCGCGAGGCGTCGCGCAGCGCGGAGGGCCATCTGCCGCGACTCGACATGAAGCGGGCGCGGTGGGACGGCGTCACCGGCGGTGCGGGCGCGGACGCGGACAGGGACAAAAACGGAGGTGCTCACATCTGACAGCTTCGGCCATTCGGGGGCGCAACGGGCGGCGCCGGGCCCGGCGCGTGATGCGGAACACGAAGCGATGCGCGACGGCACCCGTGACGTGGAACGTGACGAGGCACGCAGCGGACTCGCCCCGGACCGCACCCCCGCTGGCGTAGCGTCGACAGTTCGCGGCACGCACCACACCCTCAGCACCAGCACACCCACCAGGACCGGCGATCCACGTGAGCTCCTCCTCCTTCACCCGGCACAGTCCGTACCGCCAGGCACGGCAGGGGGTCCCCCCACGCCCGCAGGGGCGTAGGGGGAGGACCGCGGGCGCGTACCGACTGGTGCGCACCCCGCCGGGCTCCGTGGATCCCCCTCTCCTGGACGCAGCGCAACGTGCGGTGGTTGATCACCCCGGAGGCCCGCTCCTGGTGCTCGCCGGACCGGGCACCGGCAAGACGACCACGCTCGTCGAGGCGGTCGCCGCACGCGTCGCGCGGGGCGGCGACCCGGCCCGCATCCTGGTCCTCACGTTCAGCCGCAAGGCCGCCGTGGAGCTGCGCGACCGGATGGCCGCCCGGCTCGGTGCCGCCCGCGGTCCGCAGGCCACCACGTTCCATTCCTTCTGTTACGCACTGGTCCGCGCCCATCAGGACGCCGACCTCTTCGCCGAACCGATGCGGCTGCTCTCCGGACCGGAGCAGGACGTCACCGTCCGCGAGCTGCTCGCCGGCCAGCTCGAACTGGAACAGGACGGTTTCGCGCACATCCGCTGGCCGGACGAGCTGCGGGCCTGTCTGACCACGCGCGGTTTCGCCGACGAGGTACGGGCGGTGCTCGCCCGCAGCCGTGAGCTGGGCCTGGGCCCGGACGCGCTGACCGACTTCGCCCGCCGCACCGGCCGCCCGGACTGGGGCGCCGCCGCCGAGTTCCTCGCCGAGTACCTGGACGTGCTGGACGCACAAGGGGTACTGGACTACGCGGAGCTGGTGCACCGGGCCGTGCTGCTCGCGGAGCGTCCCGAGGTGTCGGCGCTGCTGGCCGGGCAGTACGACGCGGTATTCGTGGACGAGTACCAGGACACGGACCCGGCACAGGTTCGGCTGCTGCATGCACTGGCCGGCAACCGGGGGACCGCGCCGGGGGCCGGGGGCGGCCGGGACCTGATCGCCTTCGGTGACCCGGATCAGTCGATCTACGCGTTCCGGGGTGCCGATGTGAACGGCATCCTCGACTTCCCGGAGATGTTCCGGCGGGCGGACGGCGCCCCGGCACCGGTCGGCGTCCTCACGGCCTCGCGCCGATCCGGTGGACAGCTGCTGGCCGCCACCCGGCTGCTCACCCGTCGGATGCCGCTGACCCGGCTGCCCTCGGCGAAGGTCCGTGCCCACCGGGAACTCGCCGCGGTCCGCGAGGGCGGCAGCGTCGAGACGTACACCTACCCGACCGCCTCCGCCGAACTCGACAACATCGCCGATCTGCTGCGCCGGGCACATCTGGAGGACGGCGTCCCATGGAACGAGATGGCGGTGCTCGTACGGGCCGGAGGCCGCACGATCCCCTCGGTGCGCCGGGCCCTGACCTCGGCGGGCGTCCCCGTGGAGGTCGACGGCGACGACCTCCCCCTGCGCCATGAACCGGCGGTGGCTCCGCTCCTGACGGCCCTGCGCGCGGTTGCCGCAGCGGCGCTGCGCCGGGGTGCGCCGGGCGCGGAGGCGGGGGCCCCGGCATCGAAGGGTGCGGAGACTCCCGACTCGGAGGTCCGAGAGGGTGCGGGAGCCCCGGCATCGGAGGGTGCGGGAGCCCCGGCATCGGAGGGTGCGGGAGCCTCGGCCTCGGAGGGTGTGGAGGCCCAGACTCCTCCTGGCCAGGAGCCCGATCAGGCTCCCGGCCAGGACCCCGAAAAGGCTCCCGGCCAGGGCCCCGAAAAGGCTCCCGGCCGGGAACCCGTCCCCGAAGCACCCTCCTGGCTGGACACCGAGACGGCCCTGACCCTCCTCACCTCCCCCCTCGGCTCCATGGACGCGGCCGACCTGCGTCGGCTCGGCCGGGCCCTGCGCGACGAGGAGCGGGCCGCCGGGAATCGCGTACCGGCGCCCTCCGGCGACCTGCTGGCCCGAGCGCTCGTCGAGCCCGAACGGCTCGTTGCGCACGATCCGGCGTACGCACGCGGCGCCCAGCGGCTCGGTGCGCTTCTGCGCAAGGCGCGCGAGCTTCTCGAAGGCGGCGGTACCGCGGAAGAAGCCCTGTGGGAGCTGTGGGCCGGCACCCCGTGGCCGGGGCGCCTGGAGCGTGCCGCGCTGCGCGGTGGTGCGGGCGGCCGCAACGCCGACCGCGACCTCGACGCCGTCTGCGCGCTCTTCGACACCGCGGCCCGTGCCGAGGAACGCACCGGTGGGCGCGGCGCGCTCAACTTCCTGGAGGAGGTCGACGCCCAGGACATCGCCGCCGACACCCTCTCCAGGCGTGCGGTGCGACCCGACGCCGTACGGCTGATGACGGCACACAGGTCCAAGGGCCTGGAATGGCGCCTCGTCGTCGTCGCAGGGGTGCAGGAGGGGCTCTGGCCGGACCTGCGCCGCCGCGGTTCGCTCCTCGAAGCGGACCGGATCGGCCGCGACGGCCTGGCCGAACCGCTCACCCCCGGCGCCCTCCTCGCCGAGGAACGCCGCCTCTTCTACGTCGCCGCGACCCGCGCACGCGAACGGCTCGTCGTCACCGCGGTCAAGGCGCCCGCCGACGACGGCGACCAGCCGTCCCGCTTCCTCACCGAGCTCGGCGTCGAACCGCGCGACGTCACCGGCCGGCCGCGCCGACCCCTCGCCGTCGCCGCGCTCGTCGCCGAACTCCGCGCCACCACCGTCGACCCCGACGCCTCGGACGCCCTGCGCAGGGAGGCCGCCCACCGCCTCGCCCGCCTCGCCGCGCTCACCGACGACGAGGGCCAGCCGCTCGTACCCGCCGCCCATCCCTACCGCTGGTGGGGCCTGTACGAGCCGACCCGCTCCGCCGTCCCGCTCCGCGACCGGGACCAGCCCGTGTCCCTCTCCGGCAGCGCGCTCGACCAGCTCGCCAACACCTGCGCGCTCCAGTGGTTCCTCGGCCGCGAGGTGAAGGCGGACGCCCCGGCGACGGCCGCACAGGGCTTCGGCAACGTCGTCCACGTACTCGCCGACGAGGTGGCCTCCGGGCGCACCCCCGCCGATCTGGCGGTCCTGATGGAGAGGTTGGACTCGGTCTGGGACGGCCTGGTCTTCGACGCCCCCTGGAAATCCCAGCAGGAGAAGGAACAGGCGAGGGCCGCCCTCGAACGCTTCGTGCGCTGGCACGTCATGGACCGCACCGGCCGCACCCCCGCCGCGAGCGAGCACGACTTCGACGTGACGCTGGAGGCGGGGGAGTACGAGGTACGCATCCGGGGCTCCATGGACCGCGTCGAACAGGATGCCGAGGGCCGGGCGTACGTCGTCGACTTCAAGACCGGCAAGCAGTCCCCGACCAAGGACGAGGTCGCTCGCCACCCCCAGCTCGCCGTGTACCAGCTGGCCGTCCGGGAAGGGGCGGTCGACGAGATCTTCGACGGCAGCCGTCCCGTGCCCGGCGGCGCCGAACTCGTACAGCTGCGACAGCCCGCCCCGAAGAAGGAGGGCGGCGACGCCCTTCCCAAGGTGCAGGCCCAGGAACCGCTCTCCGGCGAGTGGGTCTCCGACCTGCTGGCCACGGCCGCCGGCCGGGTCCTGGACGAACGGTTCACGCCCACGACCGGTCAGCACTGCACGCACTGCACCTTCCGTGCCTCGTGCAGCGCACAGCCGGAGGGCCGTCACATCCTGGAGTGAGACCCTTCCGTCCGCTCGGTCAGGGCCTGAGGGCCACCACGACGTGGACGGCACTCGCGACGGCCGCCGCCTCACCGTAGGCGGGGCAGTCGTCCTCGACATCGAGAAATACGTCATACAGCCGGGCCGGATGTGCCTTGGCCCCATCGGTGCGCCGGTGCGGGCCGAGGACGTCAGGACCGGATGCCGCGAGTGCTCATCAGGCCTTCCTCGCAAAGGAGTTGAGGCGGTCAGCGCTCAAGGCGGTCCGAACCCGGAGCACCGGGCGATCCCGTTGCGGGCCGCCGGTCGGGCCTGCTGCCGGCCACCGGCCCGCCCGGACCGTCCTGCGGCCCCGGCACGTTGTCAGTGCGCGCGGTTAGCCTCTGTCGGGTGTCCTCACGCATCACCGATCCCGAGCAGCTGAAGGAGCTTCTCGGGATCCCGTTCACCCCGGAGCAGACGGCCTGCATCACAGCGCCGCCCGCCCCGCAGGTGATCGTGGCCGGAGCCGGGTCGGGAAAGACCACGGTGATGGCGGCGCGCGTGGTGTGGCTGGTGGGTACCGGCCAGGTCGCCCCGGAACAGGTCCTCGGACTCACCTTCACCAACAAGGCGGCGGGCGAGCTCGCCGAGCGCGTCCGCAAGGCCCTGATCGCGGCCGGGGTCACCGATCCGGACGCCTTCGATCCGGACAACCCCCCCGGCGAGCCCAGCATCTCCACGTACCACGCGTTCGCCGGCCGGCTCCTCACCGAGCACGGGCTGCGCATCGGCCTCGAACCCACCACCCGCCTCCTCGCCGACGCCACCCGCTACCAGCTGGCCGCCCGCGTACTGCGCGAGGCGCCCGGCCCCTACCCGGCCCTGACGAGGTCGTTCCCCACGCTGGTCAGCGATCTGCTGGCCCTCGACGCCGAGCTGGCCGAGCATCTCGTACGCCCCGAACAGCTCGCGGAGTACGACACCGACCTGCTCCGTACGCTGGAAACGGCCCGGCTGACCAATGCCGAGCTGCGCAGGATTCCCGAGGCCGCCCAGGCCCGTCGTGAGCTGCTGCAGCTGACCCGCCGCTACCGCGAGGCCAAGAAGAGCCGCGACGTCCTCGACTTCGGCGATCAGATCGCCCTCTCCGCCGAGCTGGCCCTCACCCGCCCCGAGGTCGGCGCGATCCTGCGCGACGAATTCCGCGTCGTACTGCTCGACGAGTACCAGGACACGTCCGTCGCCCAGCGCCTGCTGCTCTCCGCCCTCTTCGGCAGGGGCCCCGAGGCCAGGATCACGGAGGCGGAGAGCGGGGCGGAGTCCGGCGCGACCACCGGGGCGGTGGCCACCGGTCATGCCGTCACCGCCGTCGGTGACCCCTGCCAGGCGATCTACGGCTGGCGCGGCGCCTCCGTGGCCAACCTCGACGACTTCCCGCTCCACTTCCCGCACGCCGACGGCACCCCCGCCACCCGCTACTCCCTCAGTGAGAACCGCCGCAGCGGCGGCCGCCTCCTCCACCTCGCCAACGGCCTCGCCGCACCCCTGCGCGCCATGCACGAAGGCGTCGAGGCACTGCGCCCCGCTCCGGGCGCCGAGCGCGACGGCACCGTCCGCTGCGCCCTGCTGCGTACCCACACCGAAGAGATCGACTGGCTCGCCGACTCGATCGCCCACCTCGTGAGGACCGGAAAGGCGCCCGGCGAGATCGCCGTGCTGTGCCGCACCGCGGGCGACTTCCCGGAGATCCAGGCCGCGCTGGTGGCCCGCGACATCCCGGTCGAGGTCGTCGGCCTGTCCGGGCTGCTGCACCTGCCCGAGGTCGCCGACCTCGTGGCAGTGTGCGAGGTCCTCCAGGACCCCGGCGCCAACGCCTCCCTGGTCCGGCTGCTCACCGGCCCCCGCTGGCGGATCGGCCCCCGCGACCTGGCACTCCTCGGCCGTCGTGCCCGCCTCCTCGTCCACCGCGCCGCCCATGGCGGCGAGGACGACTTCGACCCCGACCGCCGCCTCGCCGAGGCCGTCGAAGGCATCGACCCGGCCGAAGTGATCTCGCTCGCCGACGCCCTGGACACCTTCCTCGAATCGGGCGGAGGAGAGGACGACGGACTTCCGTTCTCCACCGAGGCGCGCATCCGTTTCGCCCGCCTGGCCGCCGAACTGCGCGACCTGCGCCGCTCGCTGGCCGACCCCTTGATGGACGTGCTGCACCGCGTCCTCGCCACCACCGGCCTGGAGGTCGAGCTCTCCGCGTCGCCGCACGCCCTGGCCGCCCGCCGCCGCGAGACCCTCGCCAACTTCCTCGACGTCGCGGCCCGCTTCGCAGCCGTCGACGGCGAGGCCACCCTCCTTGCCTTCCTGGGCTTCCTGCGCACGGCAGTCCAGTACGAGAAGGGCCTGGACAACGCACTGCCCGGCGGCGAGAACACCGTCAAGGTCCTCACCGCCCACAAGTCCAAGGGCCTGGAGTGGGACGTCGTCGCGGTGCCCGGCCTGGTCACCGGACAGTTCCCCAGCAGCCAGTCACGCGACGCCTGGACCTCCCAGCCCAAGGTCCTCCCGCACGCCCTGCGCGGGGACACGGCCACCCTCCCCGTCATCCATTCCTGGGACGCCAAGGGGCTCAAGGGCTTCAAGGAGGAGATGAAGGAGCACCAGCACACCGAGGAGCTCCGCCTGGGATACGTCACCTTCACCAGGCCCCGCACCCTGCTGCTCGGCTCCGGCCACTGGTGGGGCCCGACCCAGAAGAAGCCGCGCGGCCCGTCCGACTTCCTGCATGCGCTGTACGAGCACTGCGCGGCCGGCCACGGCGAGATCGAGGCCTGGGCGGACGAACCGGCCGAGGACGAGGAGAACCCCGCCCTCGCCGAGAAGGAGGCCGACCGGGCGTGGCCGCTCCCCCTGGACGACACCGCCCTGACCCGCCGCCGGGCCGCCGCGGACACGGTGATGGCACATCTGGAGGCCCTGGCCGCGGCGGGGGGCGTTCCGGATGTGCACGACGATCCGGATCCGCACGACGATCCGTACGACGCCCCTTACGACGACGACCCGTTCCCCGGCAGCGAGGCGTACCCCGACGAGGCCGCCGACTGGGACGCCCTGTCGATGGAGCCCCCGCCGGCGGCTCCCACGCCACACGTCCCGGCTCCCACGCCGCATGCCTCCGCTCCCATGCCGCACGTCCCGGCGGCCCGCACGCCGGAGCCCGCCGGGGAGCAGCGGCTCACCCCCGAGGAATCCCGCACACTCGCTTCCTGGGACCGCGACCTCGACGCCCTCACCGGCGAACTGCGCCGCGCCCGCGCCACCGTGCGCGACGTCCTCGTACCCGCCTCGCTCTCCGCCACCCAGCTGCTGCGTCTCGCCGACGACCCCGACGGCTTCGCCCAGGAACTGGCCCGCCCCATGCCGCGGCCCCCGCAGCCCGCGGCCCGCCGGGGTACCCGTTTCCACGCCTGGGTGGAGTCCCGCTTCGAGGAACTGCCGCTGCCCATGCTCGGGCCGGACGAGCTGCCCGGCGGCGACGAGAGCGACGCCGAGATCGCCGACGAGCGCGACCTCGCCGCACTCAAGGAGGCCTTCGAGCGCACCCCGTACGCCCGCCGTACGCCGTACCGGGTGGAGACCCCGTTCCAGATCACTCTGGCGGGCCGGGTGATCCGGGGCCGTATCGACGCGGTGTACCGCACCGGGGACACGTACGAGATCGTCGACTGGAAGACCACCCGCACCAACACCGCCGACCCCCTCCAGCTCGCGGTCTACCGTCTGGCCTGGGCCGAGCTGCACGATCTGCCGCTCACCGACGTCACCGCCACGTTCCTGTACGTACGCAGCGGAGAGACCGTCCGCCCCACCCGCCTCCCGGGCCGGGCGGAGCTGGAGCGGCTCCTGCTGGACGAGCCACCTCCCACGGGGCTAGTGCCTCGCCCACGTGGGGTTTGCCCCGTCGCGCCGCCCACGCACGCACGCTCGCCGCGTTGCCGGAGTGCGCAAGCAGCTCCTTCCCCAAGCTCTCAGCTTCGTTCGAGCAGGGGAGACCCCATCCGAGGGCACTCCGGCGCCTTGCGATCGCACGCACCGGACGACGCTCCTCGGCGGGCAAACCCCACTGGGCGAGGCACTAGGCTCAAGGCCATGAGCGACACCCCGGACAGCGCCGTCCGTACGTACACCGAACAGCACCGCACAGCCTTCCTCGACGACCTCGCCGACTG
Source organism: Streptomyces sp. Ncost-T10-10d (assembly GCF_900091955.1). Classification (GTDB taxonomy): domain Bacteria; phylum Actinomycetota; class Actinomycetes; order Streptomycetales; family Streptomycetaceae; genus Streptomyces. The sequence goes on along the minus strand of NZ_FMDF01000144.1, from coordinate 23,946 downwards.
GCTGCGCATCCCGTCCGTGTCCGCCCAGCCGGTCCACGACGGGGACGTACGACGCAGTGCCGAGTGGCTGTCCGCCAAGCTCGTGGAGACCGGCTTCCCGGTCGCCGAGATCTGGGAGACGCCCGGTGCTCCCGCGGTCTTCGCCGAGTGGCCGTCCGACGACCCGGACGCCCCGACCGTCCTCGTCTACGGGCACCACGACGTGCAGCCCGCCGCCCGCGAGGACGGCTGGGACACCGACCCGTTCGAGCCGGTGATCCGCGACGGCCGCATGTACGGGCGGGGCGCCGCCGACGACAAGGGGCAGGTGTTCTTCCACACCCTCGGCGTCCGGGCCCACCTCGCCACCACCGGCCGTACCACCCCGGCCGTCAACCTCAAGCTGCTGATCGAGGGCGAGGAGGAGTCCGGTTCACCGAACTTCCGCGCCCTGGTCGAGGAGCGGGCCGCCCGGCTCACCGCAGACGCCGTGATCGTCTCCGACACCGGCATGTGGGACGAGACGACCCCTACGGTCTGCACCGGTATGCGAGGCCTCGCCGAGTGCGAGATCGAGCTGTACGGCCCCGAGCAGGACATCCACTCCGGCTCGTTCGGCGGCGCGGTCCCCAACCCGGCGACCGCCGTGGCCCGGCTCGTCGCCGCACTGCACGATGTGGACGGACGGGTCGCGATCCCCGGTTTCTACGACGGGGTGACGGAACTCACCGACACCGAGCGCGCGCTCTTCGCCGAGCTGCCCTTCGACGAGGCCACCTGGCTGCGTACCGCCAAGTCACGAGCGGCGTCGGGCGAGGCCGGCCACTCCACGCTGGAACGCATCTGGGCCCGCCCCACCGCTGAGGTCAACGGCATCGGCGGCGGCTACCAGGGCGCGGGAAGCAAGACGATCATTCCGTCCTCCGCCCTGGTGAAGATCAGCTTCCGGCTGGTCGCGGGCCAGGACCCCGACCACATCCAACAGGTGGTCAGGGCCTGGGCCGAGGCACAGGTCCCGGCCGGTGTCCGCCACCGGATCACCTTCGCCCCCGCCACCCGCCCCTGCCTGACCCCGCTGGACCACCCCGCTCTGCAGGCCGTGGCCCGCGCCATGGGACGGGCTTTCGGCCAGAAGATCCTCTTCACCCGGGAAGGAGGCTCGGGACCCGCCGCCGACCTGCAGGACGTCCTCGGCGCACCCGTCCTCTTCCTGGGCATCTCCGTACCGTCCGACGGTTGGCACGCCCCCAACGAGAAGGTCGAACTCGACCTGCTGCTCAAGGGCGTGGAGACAGCCGCCCACCTCTGGGGCGAGCTGGCCGCCGCACTCCGCTGAATCCTCTGAACACCCGAACCGTCCCGGGGGAGTAGGAAGCACCTGTGAGCACCTTCGACAACGCCACCGCAGACCGGCCCATCGGTCTCACGGCGCCCAGCGGCATCGACCGCGCGGCGCACCACCGCCTCGACGAGGCCTGGCTGTCCGCCGCGTGGAGCCACCCGACCACCCGTGTGTTCGTCGTCTCCGGCGGGCAGGTGCTGATCGACGACACGGCCGACGGCGGTACGGAGATCGTCATGACCCCGGCGTTCGAGGCCCCGGTCACCGAGACCCACCGCTACTTCCTCGGCACCGACGAGGACGGCGTCAGCTACTTCGCGCTCCAGAAGGACTCCCTGCCCGGCCGCATGGACCAGCCGGCCCGCCCGGCCGGCCTGCGCGAGGCCGGACTGCTGCTCGGCCCCCGCGACGCGGGCCTGATGGTGCACGCGGTGGCCCTGGAGAACTGGCAGCGCCTGCACCGCTTCTGCTCGCGTTGCGGCGAGCGCACGGTCATCGCGGCAGCCGGCCACATCCGCCGCTGCCCGGCCTGCGGCGCCGAGCACTACCCCCGCACCGACCCCGCGGTCATCATGCTGGTGACGGACGACCAGGACCGCGCCCTGCTGGGCCGCCAGGTGCACTGGCCCGAAGGCCGCTTCTCGACGCTCGCGGGCTTCGTCGAGCCGGGGGAGTCGATCGAGCAGTCCGTGGCCCGCGAGGTGTTCGAGGAGGTGGGCGTCACGGTCGGCGAGGTCGAGTACATCGCCAGCCAGCCCTGGCCGTTCCCGTCCAGCCTGATGCTGGGCTTCATGGCACGGGCGACCTCGTCGGAGATCGACGTGGACGGTGAGGAGATCGAGGAGGCCCGCTGGTTCTCCCGCGAGGACCTGACGGCGGCCTTCGAGTCGGGCGAGATCATGCCCCCGTTCGGCATCTCGATCGCGGCCCGTCTGATCGAACTCTGGTACGGCAAGCCGCTCCCGAGACCGGGAACCGTCGGCTGACGCACGGCGGACGGGCTGCCGCGCCCCCGGACGCGTACAGGAACGCCCCCTCCGGTGTTCGACCGGAGGGGGCGTGACTGTGCTGCGGGAGCGACGGGATCAGGCGGCGAGCGCCTGCTTCACCTGGGCCAGGGACGGGTTCGTCATGACGGCCTCGACACCCGTGGAGCCGACCACCAGGACGGTGGGAACGGTCTGATTGCCCCCGTTGGCCTTCTCGACGAAGGCCGCGGAGTCCGGGTCCTGCTCGATGTTGATCTCGTTGTACGCGATGCCTTCACGGTCCATCTGGCTCTTGAGCCGACGGCAGTAGCCGCACCACGTGGTGCTGTACATCGTCACAGTGCCCGACATGTCTTCGCGCTCCTCTGTCTCGTCAGTCTTGTCAGACTCTTCTGTCTCATCCGTCTCATCCGGCACGCGGAGAAGCTGGAAAGTGCGTCGCCGCACGGAAAGGGAACGTACGCGAGCTGATCACCATTCCCGCCGCCACCCCCGCATTAGTACGACAGATGCGGCCCCCCTGTGGACAACCTCCGCGCCCGCCTCTTCCGACCTGGCAGCATGGCGGGGTGACAGCAGCAACGCATTCCTCCCTTTTCCCACAGGCTCCCGAGTCGGCCGACGCCGTGCTCGACGGCCTGGATCCCGAGCAGCGCGAGGTCGCCATGGCCCTGCACGGCCCGGTGTGTGTGCTGGCCGGAGCCGGTACGGGCAAGACGCGTGCGATCACACATCGCATCGCCTACGGGGTGCGCGCGGGGATACTCCAGCCGGCCAGTGTGCTTGCCGTCACGTTCACCAACCGGGCCGCGGGCGAGATGCGGGGACGGCTGCGCCAGCTCGGCGCGGGCGGGGTGCAGGCGCGGACGTTCCACTCCGCCGCCCTGCGCCAGCTCCAGTACTTCTGGCCGAAAGCGGTCGGCGGTGACCTGCCCCGGCTGCTGGAGCGCAAGGTCCAGTTGGTCTCCGAGGCCGCGGCCCGCTGCCGCATCCGGCTCGACCGCAACGAGCTGCGCGACGTCACCAGCGAGATCGAATGGTCCAAGGTCACCCAGACCGTGCCCGCCGACTATCCGGCCGTGGTCGCCAAGACCCAACGGGACGCCCCGCGCGATCCGGCCGAGATCTCCCAGATCTATGCGATGTACGAGCAGCTGAAGCGCGACCGTTCGGTGATCGACTTCGAGGATGTGCTGCTTCTCACCGTCGCCATCCTTCAGGACCGTCACGACATCGCCGACCACGTCCGCCGCCAGTACCAGCACTTCGTCGTCGACGAGTACCAGGACGTCAGCCCGCTCCAGCAGCGGCTGCTCGACCTCTGGCTCGGCGACAGGGACACCCTGTGCGTCGTCGGTGACGCCAGCCAGACGATCTACTCCTTCACCGGAGCCACCCCCGACCACCTGCTGAACTTCCGCACCCGCCACCCCAACGCGACAGTGGTCAAGCTGGTCCGGGACTACCGTTCCACCCCCCAGGTCGTCCATCTGGCCAACGGGCTGCTCGGCCAGGCCCGCGGCCGCGCCGCCGAGCACCGACTCGAACTGGTCTCGCAGCGCGAGCCCGGCCCCGATCCCGTCCATGCGGAGTACGCGGACGAGCCTGCGGAGGCCGAAGGCACCGCTCGCCGCATCCGCGATCTGATCGCCGCGGGCGTCCCGGCCGGCGAGATCGCCGTGCTCTACCGGGTCAACTCCCAGTCCGAGGTCTACGAGCAGGCCCTGGCCGACGCGGGCGTGCCGTACCAGCTGCGGGGCGCGGAGCGCTTCTTCGAACGCGCGGAGGTAAGGGAGGCGGGCATCGCCCTGCGCGGCGCTGCCCGCGCGGGGGGCAACGACTCCCTGCTCGACGACGCGGAGGGGCTGCCGGCGGAGGTGCGCGCGGTGCTCTCCACCAAGGGGTGGACCACGGAACCGCCCGCAGGCTCAGGCGCGGTGCGCGACCGCTGGGAGTCCCTGGCCGCACTGGTCCGGCTCGCCGAGGATTTCGAGCAGGCCAAGCCGGGGGCGACGCTCTCCGATCTGGTGGCGGAGCTCGACGAGCGCGCAGCCGCTCAGCACGCCCCCACGGTCCAGGGAGTCACACTCGCCTCGCTGCACTCGGCGAAGGGCCTGGAGTGGGACGCCGTGTTCCTGGTCGGGCTGAACGAGGGCATGATGCCGATCACCTACGCCAAGACCGACGAGCAGATCGAGGAGGAGCGTCGGCTGCTGTACGTCGGCGTCACCCGGGCGCGCTTCCATCTCTCGTTGTCATGGTCGCTCTCCCGCTCGCCCGGCGGCCGCGCCGGACGGCGCCCGAGCCGGTTCCTGAACGGACTGCGCCCCGGCTCGGTGGCCCTCGGCACGCGCGGCGCGGCCGGAGGCGGCGGGATCGAACGGGGCCCCGGGCCGGTCGCCAAACGTGGCCGCCGCGGCCCTGCCCGGTGCCGGGTCTGCGGCAAGACCCTCACCGATGCGGGCGAGATGAAGCTGATGCGCTGCGACGACTGCCCCTCAGACATGGACGAGGCGTTGTACGAGCGGCTCCGCGACTGGCGGGCGGTCCGGGCGAAGGAGATCGGCCAGCCCGCGTTCTGCGTGTTCACGGACAAGACGCTGATGGCGATCGCCGAGGCGGTGCCGGGCAGCGCGGGCGAACTGGCCGGGATCTCCGGGGTCGGCGCGCGGAAGCTGGACCGGTTCGGGACCGCGGTCCTTGCCATTTGCGCAGGTGAGACGCCAGAAGAAGGTCTTGGGGACGCCGTTGACGAGGTGTGAGAAAAACTCGTCGAAAAAATAGTTTGCGCCCGCCCCAGTCATCACCATAGGTTCTTAACCACGGGAACAGCGGCTTCTCTGAAGCCCGGGTCCTGTGCTGTACTTATCCGAATACGCAGGACCGGCCCGCCGGTCCCCCCGAGACGCCGAGAGGAGGCGATTGAAGTGATCAGCATCATCGAGACCAACAAAATGACCGATCTCTCGGTCGTCTCCGCCTGCTCGCTCGGCCTCGCCTGCTCTTCGGAGTTCTCGCTGCGTGGCACCGGTCTGTCCGGCATTTCCGCCGTCAGCCCGCTGTCCCTGTCGAACCTCCCCGTGCGGGAGCGCAATGAGCGACCGACCCAGGCACCGGCAGCAGCAGTAGCGAAGGGACAGGCCCAGGCCTATGCCTTTGCGGCCGTCGGTGCAGGAGCGGAATCCGGCGCCAAGAAGCAGACGATGCACCACACGATGTGGGCCTTCCGTGGGCCTGAACCCTGGAGTGATCCAGCCTGATTCAGAATCAGGCCGGCGCCTTCAGGGCCGCGGAACCCCACTCGGGATCCGCGGCCCTTTTGTTTTGTCCAAACGGACGAGACAGCGCGAAGGAGCCTCGGGACATGCAACACCCGGTACCAGCCGCCCCCCGGCCAACAGGTCGGAACGACCAGACGAGGACACCACCCACCGTGCAACTCGAAGCGCACGCCCCGTCCGTACCGCCTTCCGAAATGATCCCGCCGCCCGGCCTCACGGAGGACTCCACCTTGATCCCCCTCACCGCGCTGACCGCGCTCGACGACGCCATCGAGAACCTCGGCGTGCCCGTCCCCTGCCGCTCCTACGACCCGGAGGTCTTCTTCGCCGAGTCGCCGGCCGACGTCGAGTACGCCAAGTCCCTCTGCCGCACCTGCCCGCTCGTCGAGGCCTGCCTCGCCGGCGCCAAGGAGCGTCGCGAGCCGTGGGGCGTCTGGGGTGGCGAGCTCTTCATCCAGGGCGTTGTCGTTGCTCGCAAGCGGCCGCGTGGCCGTCCGCGCAAGAACCCGGTCGCGGCGTGACCGCCGGACTGGGGGTCACGGCCCCCAAGCCCATGAAGCGCATCGGAACCATCGACCGCCCCCACACCCACGATCCCCGAAATCAGGCACCAATGTCCGTCCCCACGAATGAGCCCGTCGGCTCCGCAACACCGAACGTCACGATCATCGGCGCGAACGACTCGCGTCAGAACAGGACCCGCGAGATGCAACTCATCCCAGAAGCCCTGGCTCGTGCTCATATGCACGACCGCCTGAGGGAAGCCGACGCGCAACGCCAGGCCGTGCGCCTGGTCGCCGCGCGCCGGATGCAGCGCCGGGCCGAGCGCGCCTCGATGCGCGCCCGCCGTGCGCTGGCCATGGCAGTCATGCACTAGTCAGGCCGAACACCAGCAGCACCCGCTGCCGGGCAGCCGCTCTGCCCAGCAGCAATCAGTACCCATAGTCAGTACCCCTTCCGCGGGGCCGGTCCGAACGGGCCGGCCCCGCGGTCGTGCTGTGCGGTCGTGCTGTGTGGTGCCGCGCGGCACAGCGGAGACGGAGTTATCGTCACGAGGTGGACGAGGCTCATCACCGGATTCAGCAACCCGCGCAGAGGGACGCCGACGTGGTCGTCTGTGCCCTGTGCGGTACCTCCGCCGACAGCGAGAGTGCACCGCCGACCTGGATCTGCTCCGTGGAGAACAGAAAACACCAGTACTTCTGCGAAGAGTGCGCCCGCACTCATATCAGAGCGATCGAGAGCCGCCTCGACTCTGCCTGGTGGTGACGCCCTCGGTGGTGGCCGCCCGGGCCTGATCGTCCGAGGCGTGACGGCTCGGGGCGCGACGCTCCGGGGCGTGAGCGCAACCCGAGCCCGGTCCGGGGGCTCGAAGTCTTCCGCTAGGCACCGGCGGGCGCGTCGCCCGCCAACTCCTCTACCACGGACTCCTGCTCATTCTCCATCAGGAAGCCCGGCACCCAGGACTCCAGCTCGTCACGCAGCCGTACCGCCGCACCCAGCTGGCACAGCACCCCGATCGTGCTCAGCGTCACCCGGTGTATCAGCAGATAGGCGGGCGGCAGATTCAGCTGCTTGCCGAGCTGATGAGCGGGGGAGCGGGGATCCGCAATCCGGGCCGCCTGATTGCGCATCCAGCTCCGGGTGAAGGTGAACTCCTCCACCTGCGCCGGCTCGATGATCGGGAGAAGATAGTCGAGCACCGCAACCGGGTCGAGGTCGATCGAGTCCTTGACGAACCCCTCCTCGCGCAACAGTTCGTACACCGCATCCGCATCACCCGACAGCGTCAGCCGCAAGGAGTCCCCGATCGGCCGCGGCAGACCGCCCGGCAGCCGGTCAACCGTGCCGAAGTCCAGCACTCCGAGCCGCCATTGCCCGGCCTCATCGGCATCGTCCTCCGGGGGCAGCAGCCGGAAGTTGCCCGGATGGGGGTCCGCGTGCAGCAGCCCGGTGCGCGCGGGGCCCGAGAAGAGAATGCGCGCCAACAACTGGCCGGCCCGGTCCCGCTGCTCCGGTGTGCCCTCCGCGATCACATCGGCCAGCGGAACACCGTCCACCCACTCCGTCACCAGCACCTGGTCGGACTGATGCACCACACCGGGGATCACCACATCCGGGTCGGCCGCGAACTCCTCGGCGTGTGCCCGCTGCGATCGTGCTTCCTGCTCGTAGTCGAGCTCCTCCGAGACCCGGTTACGCAGCTCTGTGATGAGCGGCTTGATGTCCATTCCGGGGATCAACGGACCGAGCAGCCGAGCGAACCTGCTGAGTTGGGTCAGATCCGAGAGCAGCGCCTCTCCGGCGCCCGGATACTGCACCTTCACCGCGACTTCCCGCCCGTCGTGCCACACCGCCCGGTGCACCTGACCGATCGATGCGGCGGCCGATGGCTTGTCCTCGAATTCGAGGAACAGCTCCTGCCAGTCCGCGCCGAGCCGCTCCTCCAGTACCGCGTGCACGGTGCCGCTGGGCATGGGAGGTGCGGCTTCCTGCAGTTTGGTGAGCGCCGCCCTGTACGGTCCGGCGACCTCCTCGGGCAGCGCCGACTCGAAGACGGACAGGGCCTGCCCCAGCTTCATCGCCCCGCCCTTCAACTCGCCCAGAACCTTGAAGAGCTGATCCGCGGTGCGCTGCTGCACCTCCCGGGCGACCAACTCCGCCGACTTCCCGCCGATCCGCTTGCCCAGACCCCACGTGGCGCGACCGGCGAAGCCCAGTGGCAGGGCGGCCAACTTGGCGGTACGGGTGACCGCTTTCCGGGGAAGATCAGACATGAGCCCCTCCAAATCCCAGACTGCCGTACCGCGTGCGGCGGTTACCCGGCCATTGTGTCGTGCGCCGCTTCGACCCCGGAGACGCGCTCCCCCTCAGTGTGCCCAGCCGCTCCGCAGGAACAGCCGAGGTGCGCCCCGATCCGCTCGGACCGCCAGTCCAACAGCGGCAGCGCGGCCTCCCAGCGGGTCCCCGTACTGGCGGGCAGATCCCCGTCCAGAAAAGACAGTGCGTGGGCGGCCGCCAGACCGGCCACCGCAGTCGCCAGCCCCAGGTCACAGGCCTGCACGGCGGTACGCCGCCCGGACTGCCACTGAGACAGCATCCTGGGCCACTGCTCATCCCGGTCCGCACGTTCCAGCGCCAGACACCCCGCGCACGCCGTACCCCCGGGCAGGACCAGGGGACCGACCACCCCCGTCGCCTCCATCACTCCGGCATAGAGATGGGGAGTCCCCGAAGCGATCCACGGTTCGGCCGGACGCGGGTCGGGGGCGTACACCCCTAGGCCGTCGCGAGGGGCGACCACGATCAGTGACAGTCCCGGCTCACCACCCGCCGAGGAACCCGTCGTCTCCGATGCCCGGGGAGCCGAACCTGCAGCGGACCTGCGCACCAACTGCCGGGCGGCGGTGTCCCTGCGCTCCCCGACAGCTGCCGGTGGAAGTCCGCCGGGTGAGACGTCCCACGGCTCGGTGCGCCCGCCGTCCAGAACCTCCACCCGGCCCACCCCGGATCCGGACAGCACCGCCGCGATCGCGGCACCGACCCGGCCGGCACCCCGCACCTGGACCCGCATCGCCCGGCGGGCCGCCAGCCGCCGCATCCCGCCGCCCGGCTCGGGATGGACGACGGAGAGCGACGCCAGATCGGGACGGTGCCGCTCCAGGGCGCCGGGCCGGTTGCGTAACGCATCGGTCTCCGGGCCGACGGCCCGCACATCGTCGATCAGGCCCGCATCCGTCAATCGGCTCACCAATGTGTCCACTTGAAGGTCCGACAGATCCAACGCACGGGCCTCCTCGCGCAGCAGCGGCAGACCGCGCGTTCCGTCGAGCAGTTCCAGAAAACAGCCCGTTGCGATATCCATCGGACTGAGCTTCACCGCATGAGCGGGGGTCACCCCGAATTGCACGGTGCCCCGGCCCCGCCATGCACGGCGCAGTGCGGGCTTCAACATCGGATACATGGCGTTCCCCCGGTTTGTGTTCCATGGTCTCTGTGCGTGGGCTGTGGCCCGGATCTCCGCGAGACCCGTTGTCAGAATGCAGGCCGACGTCGAAGTGTGCAGAAAGTTGTCCACAGGCATGGGGTATTAGTCGTTCAAATGGTGCATGCCGTGGAGCGGATCAAGCGCGAACCGTCCGGAGGCGGGACTTCCCCCACTGACACCGGGTAACGTCATGGCGTGCCCGCCGACCCGTCACCCGGATTCGCCGGGGAGACCCCCGCGCGCAGCGCCGGAACCCATCAGCGCAGCGCGGCGGACCGTCCGCCCCGCGCCTCGGCAACGAGCGCGGTCGAGGTCCGCAGGAGCAATCGCCGCAGCAGAACGGTCTCCGCGTACCGGGAGGGAGACCGCACCATCGTGCTCATCCCGGCCCGGATGTCGAAGGCCGAGGAGCAGCGCTGGGTGAGCGTGATGCTTGACAAACTCGCGGCCCAGGAGAGCAAACGCATCCTCGGCGACAGCGAACTCGCCGAGCGGGCCGAACGGTTGTCCGCCCAGTATTTTCAGGGCAGGGCCAGGCCCGCGTCGGTGCGGTGGGTGACCAATCAGAACACCCGATGGGGTTCCTGCACCCCGGCGGAGGGCAGCATCCGACTGTCGCACCGATTGCAGGGCATGCCCGAGTACGTTGTCGACTACGTGCTCGTCCATGAGCTCGCGCATCTGCTGGTCCCCGGTCATGGTCCGCGATTCTGGCGGCTGCTGGAGGCGTACCCGCGGACCGAGCGGGCTCGCGGTTACCTCGAAGGGGTGGTGGCGGCCGACCGGTTGCCGCACCTGCCTGCTGCGCGCGGCGAGTGACGTCCGGCGATTCTGTACCGGGTGTGTACCGACTTAGCTCAATGCCGGAGTTTGCGGTTAGCCTGGCGCGACGCATTCACATTCGGGATGGGGGACGGTCGTTACGCATGGCCAGGGAATTCCAGCGCGGCCACAAGGCCAAGATCAGCGATCTCACGCCGGGGACGGACCTGTACGTAGGTGTGCAGATCGCCGGCCCGGGACTGACCTTTGACATCAGCTGCTTCGGCCTCGATGCCAATGAGCAGCTCTCCGACGACCGGTATTTCATCTTCTTCAATCAGCCTAAATCGCCCGAGGAGTCCATTCAGCTCCTCGGAGCCCAGGCCGGTGACACCGAGTCGTTCCGCGTCACCCTGGACCGCATTCCGGCGAACATCCACAAGCTGTCGTTCACGGCGACGGTCGACGGCGCCGGGCAGATGTCCCAGGTCGGTCCCGGGTACATCCGGATCGTCGCGGGTGGCGAAGAAGTCGTCAGGTATGCCTTCACCAGTTCGGAGTTCACCACCGAGCGTGCAGTGATGCTGGGCGACTTCTACCTGAAGGACGTCTGGCGGTTCGCCGCCGTCGGCCAGGGCTTCGACGGTGGCCTCGACGCGCTGCTGAAGAACTTCGGCGGTGAGGTCGCCGAGGAGGAGCCCGCCGCACCTCAGCCGCAGGCGGCCGCCCCGTCGTTCGCCCCGCCGGCCCAGGCAGCCGCACCGGCGCCCGCCCCGTCCTTCGGTGCCCCGGCCACGCCGCAGGCACCCCAAGCCCCGCAGCCGGCCCCGTCCTTCGGCGCCCCGGCCGCCACGCCGCAGCAGCAGATGCATACCGCGCCGACGATGGCAGCCCCGATGGCACCGTTCGGTGGCACGGTGCCGCCCCCCACCCCCGCCCCGGCTCCGTACGGGCAGCCGGGACAGCCGCCCCAGCAGCCACAGTTCGGGCAGATCCCCGGCCAGCAGCCCGCCGCCCCGTACGGGCAGCAGCCCCCCGCTGCGTACGGCCAGCAGGCTCCTGCTCCCTACGGCCAGCAGCCTCCCGGAATGCAGCCGCCCGGTATGCCCCAGGGTGTACCACAAGGCGTGCCGCAGGCCGGGGCCGGTCTTCAGGCCGCGCTCCAGCCGTACAAGGAGACGGCCACCGGGCAGCGTTGGACTCCGCAGAATCAGCAGCTCATGCGGGTCGACCTCACCATGGGCGGTACGCCCGTGCTCGCCCGCCAGGGCAGCATGGTGATGTACCAGGGCAAGGTCGACTTCAGCTACAAGGGCGCCGGTTTCGCGGGCCGCATCGTCGGCAATTCCACCGGCCAGGAAATGCAACTGATGCGCTGCACCGGTCGCGGACAGGTCTTCCTCGCCGAGGACGGCTCCCATCTGCACGCCATCGAGCTGCAGGGCGACGGCATCTGCGTCTCGGCGGAGAACGTCCTCGCCTTCGATGAGTCGCTGCAGCACGAGGTCCGCAGGATCGAGGGCCACGGCATCCCCGGCGGCGCCCTGTTCACCATGCAGTTCCAGGGCACCGGAACGGTTGTCGTCAAGACCCATGGCGTCCCCGTCGTCCTGCCCGTCACCCCGACCACCTTCGCCGACTGCAATGCCGTCGTGGCCTGGTCGTCCGCGTCCCAGGTGATCATCTCCAGCCAGGTCCGGCTGCGCCGCAACGCGTACCCGGGACACAGCGGAGAGACCGTGAACCTTCAGTTCCGGGGCGCCCCCGGAAACTTCATCGTCGTCCAGCCCTACGAGGTCTGAGGGAGCCCGTCATGAACCAGCAACTCGCGGGCTACGCCCCGACCCCCGTCACGGCCCGTATGGAGAACCACGGCCGCACGATGCTCAAGGTCGCCATGGCCACCGGCCAGGACCTCTATGCACGTACCGGCTCGATGGTCGCGTACGAGGGCTTCATCCAGTACGAACCCAACCCGCCCGCCGTCCGTCAGATCGCCTCCCAGTGGATCACCGGCGAGGGCGCACCGATCATGAAGTGCTCCGGCGACGGACTGCTCTACCTCGCCGACTACGGCGCCGATGTGGTCGTCATCAACCTCAACAACGACTCCCTCTCGGTCAACGGCACCAACGTCCTCGCCTTCGACGGCCATCTCACCTGGGGGGTGGAGCGGGTCAAGGGCCTCGCCAAGATCGCCGGCCAAGGTCTGTGGAACGTCTGCATCTCGGGCACCGGCTGGGTCGCCATCACCTCGCGCGGCACACCGATCGTCGTCGACTGCGGGCGCGGCGAGGACGAGACCTATGTCGACCCGGACGCCCTCGTGGCGTGGTCCCCGAACCTCAAGGTGAAGGGCAAGCGCAGCTTCAAGGCATCCTCGCTCATCGGGCGGGGCAGTGGCGAGGCGTACCAGATGGCTTTCTCCGGCCAGGGCATCGTCGTCGTACAGCCGAGTGAGGACAGTACCGACCGCCTGCGGGTCCGGAACTGAGGGGGAGGGAGTACACACCATGCAGAGTCCGCTTTTCAGCTACACGGAACAGCAGTCCCAGGACAGGTACGCCGTCCAGAACCCGCAGCTCCTGCGGGTCTCGCTGACCGGCCAGGACGACGTCCTCGCCCGCAAGGGTGCCATGGTCGCCTATCAGGGACTGATGGAGTTCGACGGCGAGTACCAGTCGCACGGGCAGCGCCGCGCCCGCGCGAGCACCGGTGAGGGCCTCGACCTGATGCGCTGCTCCGGGCAGGGCACCGTCTACCTCGCCAACCTCGCGCAGTACATCCATGTCGTGGACGTCGACCACGACGGCATGACGGTGGACAGCGCCTACGTCCTGGCGCTCGACTCCTCGCTGCACACCGAGGTCATCGCGGTGGACAGTCAGTACGGCATTTCGGGCACCGGCAAGTACCAGCTCAACATCTCCGGCACCGGCAAGGTCGCTCTGATGACCTCGGGCCAGCCGCTGATGATGCAGGTCACGCCGGACAAGTACGTCAACGCCGATGCCGACGCGATCGTCGCCTGGTCCAGCTCGCTGCGCGTGCAGATGCAGGCCCAGACGCACTCCTCGGGCGTCTGGCGGCGGAGTGGCAACACCGGCGAGGGCTGGGAACTCAGCTTCCTCGGCCAGGGCTTCGCCCTGGTCCAGCCGAGCGAGGTGCTGCCCCCGCAGAACCACGAGATCGGCCAGGGCATCCGGGCCCAGTACGGAATGGGCCAGCACGGCGCCCACGGCCAGAACCAGAACAACTCCTGGAACTGAGCCGCAGCGCACCGGCACGGACAACACGGTGAGGGGCGGTCTCCCTGGAGACCGCCCCTCACCCGTGATGTATGCCGCCCCTACCGGCGCTGCTCCCACGCTGCGCGGACGCGCGTCATCAGCCGTACGACCGACGTATCGGCCACTGACGCGACCTCGTCGTACGGGAACCAGCGCAGGTCCAGCGATTCGTCGCTGATCTGTTCCGTCGCGCCCGACGGTGCCAGCGCCGCGTACTGCACGTCCAGATGCCAGTGACAGGGTGCGGGGATCCGGTGGCGGTCGAGCGTCACCGGTCCGCCCCCGAGCAGAGTCAGGCCGCTGATGCCGGACTCTTCGGTGGCCTCACGCAGCGCCGCGGCGGCCAGCGTGGTGTCCTGCGGTTCGCAGTGGCCGCCCATCTGCAGCCACATCTGCAGCTTGCGGTGCAGGGTGAGCAGGACTCGGCCGCGCTCCGGATCGATCACCAGTGCGCTGGCTGTCAGATGTCCGGCTTCGCAGGCCTTCCACATGCCGTCGGGACGACGGGCCAGATGGTCAAGATAGACCTGACGCAATTGCTCCTGGGCCGCGTCAACCGGGTTCTCGTACCCCTTCAGTACGAGAAGGGCGTCGTCGTACAGGCTCACTGGTCGGTTTCGCCCTTGCCGTCGCTCTTCCGGTCGTCGGCTCCCCCGGAGCCCGCGTCGCCCTCGGGCTTCTGCGGACCCTTCGCGGCCTCTCCAAGCATCTTGTCCAGCTCGGAGAAGTCCAGCTGCTCGTGGTGCACAAAGCCGTCCGGATCGTCCAGGTCCTGGGCGGTCGGCAGCATGTCGGGGTGCTCCCACAGGGCGTCGCGCCCATCGAGACCGCGGGCGTCCGTGAGCGACGCCCACAGGCGAGAAGCATCACGCAGCCGCCGCGGACGCAGCTGAAGGCCGATGAGCGTGGCGAACGTCTGCTCGGCCGGCCCGCCGGAGGCGCGGCGCCTGCGCATGGTCTCGCGCAGTGCGTCCGCCGAGGTCAGACGGGACTTCGCCGCCTCGTGCACCACCGCGTCCACCCAACCCTCGACCAGTGCGAGCGCCGTCTCCAGCCTGGCCAGAGCGGCCTTCTGCTCCGGAGTGTCCTCCGGCTGGAACATGCCCTGCTGAAGGGCGTCCTGCAGCTGTTCCGGGTGCGACGGGTCGAACTGACCGACCACATCCTCCAGCTTGCTGGTGTCGACCTTGATGCCGCGCGCGTACCCCTCGACGGCGCCGAACAGATGCGAGCGCAGCCACGGAACATGGGCGAAAAGCCGCTGGTGGGCGGCCTCGCGCAGGGCCAGATACAGCCGTACCTCTTCCTGCGGCACGCTGAGGTCCTTGCCGAACCTCTCCACATTCAGCGGAAGGAGCGCGGCCTTGCCCGCCGGGCCCAGCGGCAGCCCGATGTCGGTCGAACCGACCACCTCGCCCGCCAGCACACCGACGGCCTGCCCGATCTGCTGGCCGAACATCGCGCCGCCCATGGACCGCATCATGCCGATCAGCGGGCCCGCCATCGCCTGCATCTCCTCGGGCAGCACATCGCCCATGGCCAGACCGACGCGCTCGGCCACCGGGTCGACCAGCTTCTGCCAGGCGGGGAGGGACGCCTCGACCCACTCCGCACGGCTCCACGCCACGGTGGAGACCGAACCGGAGGGCAGCGACGTCACGCCGTCCAGCCAGAGGTCGGCAAGCCGCAGCGCCTCGTCGACCGCGGACCGCTCGGACTGGCCGACGCTCGCGTCCTTGCTGCCGTCCGGTGTGCCCTGCGAGACCGTCTGGCGGGCGATCTGCTTGGCCATGTCCCAGTTCACGGGACCGCCCTCGTAGCTCAGCATCTGGCCGAGCTGCTGGAAGGCCGCACCCAGGTCGTTGGGGTTCATCGTGCCGAACATCGCCGCGAACGGGTTGTCCCCGCCCGCGCCGGGCCCGAAGCCGAACGGGTTCGCCGGCCCGCCGGAACCCTGCCCACCTCCGGTGGGGTCCTTCTTCTTGCCCTCGTCGCCGTTCTCCGGCTCCTCCGGCGGAAGGCCGAATCCGAATGGGGTGTCACTCACGGGTTTCCTCGGCTCGTAGGGCCGCCGGCTCGAACCGACGGCGACTGCCCGACATCACCATCCAGCGTAGACACCAAAAGTCCGCTTGGGGCCTCAGTGCTCCGCCGGCTCCCGGCCTGCGGCAGGATGGACGCCACCTGGTACGTACGCGTCATTCGGGTACGTACTGAAGACAACCGCTGGAGACGCCCGGTGAGTTCCCCAGATCCTCAGGTTCGCGCAGCGCGAAACCTGTCCGACCCCTCGACCGAGAACAAGCCCGTAAAGAGCCGCTCCAGGAACCGTGGCCCCGTCGTCGCGGTCACCGGGGCCGCGGGGGGCGTCGGTGAGCTGCTCACCGCACGCCTCGCGGCGTCCGAGGAGATCAAGCAGGTCATCGCCATCGACGAACGCCGAGGAGGAGTCTCCGAGGCGACCTGGCACATTCTCGACGTACGGGATCCCGCCATCGCGGAGAAGCTGCGCGGTGCAGATGTCGTCGTGCATCTGGCACTCGATCTCGACCTGGAGACCGACCCCGCCGCCCGCACCGCCTACAACGTGCGCGGCACTCAGACGGTGCTGACGGCCGCCGCGGCGGTCGGGGTCCACCGGGTCGTGCTGTGTACCTCGGCGATGGTCTACGGGGCGCTGCCCGACAATGACATCCCTCTCGCCGAGGACGCCGAACTGCGGGCCACGGCGGAGGCCACCGGCGTCGGCGACCTTCTGGAGATCGAACGGCTCGGGCGTCGCGCCCCCCGCGCCCACCCCGGCCTCAATGTCACCGTGGTCCGCCCCACCGTCCTGGTCGGCGGTACGGACACCGCGCTGACCCGCTACTTCGAGTCGCCGCGCCTCCTGGTCGTCGCCGGATCGCGCCCCGCCTGGCAGTTCTGCCACGTCGACGACCTGGTCACGGCCCTGGAGTACGCCGCGCTGGAGAAGATCGACGGCGAGTTCGCGGTCGGCTGCGACGGCTGGCTCGAACAGGAGGAGGTCGAGGAGCTCAGCGGCGTCCGCCGGATGGAACTGCCCTCCGCCGTGGCACTCGGCGCCGCCGCCAGGCTGCACCGGATCGGCCTCACCCCGTCCCCGGCGGGCGATCTGGCGTACACGATGCACCCCTGGGTGGTCAGTGTGAGCCGGCTGCACGACGCGGGCTGGCGCCCGAGCTGGACCAACGAGGAGGTGCTCGCCGCGCTCCTCGAAGAGGTCGAGGGCCGGCACACAGTCGCCGGGCGCCGACTCGGCCGCAAGGACGCCACCGCGGCAGGTGCCGCCGGTGCGACCGTGGCGCTGCTCGGCACCGCCGCACTGGTCCGCCGCGCCCGCAAGGCCCGCCGCCGGATCTAGGCCGCTGCGGTCCGTCCGTAGAAGGCTCCAAGGTCAGGGGCCGTCCGCCGGTGGAAAACGCTATTCCAGGATGCCGGTGCGGTACGGCACCATGGGCCTCATGGCTTCCACCCACGACCACCCCGGCGAGCAGGCGGCAAGCGACCCCATCCGGCTGCTGGCGATTCGCGACACGCCGTTGTCGGTCGACGAGATCTTCCGGGCGGTCGGGGATGACGCCGCGGGCGGCACGGCGCTCTTCGTCGGTACGGTGCGCAATCACGACGGCGGCCAGGACGTCGGTGCACTCGGGTACTCCTGCCATCCTTCGGCTCAGGACGAATTGCGCCGGGTGGCCGAGAAGGTCGTCGCGGAATTCCCGGTCCGGGCGCTGGCCGCCGTCCACCGGGTGGGCGACCTCCGAGTGGGCGACCTCGCTGTGGTCGTCGCCGTCTCCTGCCCCCACCGCGCCGAGGCGTTCGAGGCGTGCCGCAAGTTGATCGACGACCTCAAGCACGAGGTTCCGATCTGGAAGCACCAGCGCTTTTCGGACGGTACCGAGGAGTGGGTAGGCACCTGCTGAGCGCAAGCCGATCGGGTGGTCGGCCGCCCCGATTTGCGTAACTGCACCCCTGCCGTGAACGTTGGTCCTGCAGATGGTTAATCTGCTGATCGGTCAGTTGCGGTCGCTCATGGGGTAGGGAGGTCGTAATGGCAGCACTCGCTTGGTTGCTGATTCCGCTTTTCGCTGCACTCGGCGCTGCGATATGGGGAAGCTGGGTCACCCGTAATCGCACGGCCGGTGATGTCTCAGAACTCGCCGGATACGCCCGGTTCCGTGAAGCGATGGAGAAATCGCACTCCGGTTCCGAGGTTGTCTGATCCTCCGTTCCTCCGTCGAACGTACGCAGTCGCCAATCCGCACAGCGGTGCCTGCTGCCGACGCGCTCCGGCACAGCGCCGCGCCCTGCTCCACGCCCCGTCCGGACCGGCCCCGACGGTGCACTGACAGACCCTTCCCGTACTGTCGTTCCATGCCACGCCGCACCGCGACGATGCTCGCCTCCACGCTGATCCTCATCGCGCTGCTCTGCGCAGGCGTGCTGATTCCCGTGCCGTATTCGGAGATGTCCCCGGGCCCGACCGTGAACACCCTCGGCAAGGTCGAAGGCGAACCCGTCCTCCAGATTTCCGGACACAAGACGTACCCGACGTCCGGCAACCTCAATATGACGACGGTCAGGGTCACCGGCGCCGACTACAACATGAACCTCGTCGAGGCCGTCTACGGCTGGCTGGCCCACGACAGCGTGGTCGTGCCGCACGACACGCTCTACCCCGGCGGCAAGACCGAACAGCAGTCGACGCAGGAGAACGCCGAGGAGTTCAGCCAGTCGCAGGAGAGCGCCAAGGTTGCCGCCCTGACCGAGCTGGGTATCCCGGTGTCGTCGCGCGTCGTGGTCTCCACGGTCGTCAAGGGCAGCCCCGCACAGGGCAAGCTGCACGCCGGTGATGTGATCAAGCAGGTCGACGGCAGCGCGGTGAAGCAGCCCGAGGACGTCGCGAAGCTCGTCACCCGCCACAAGCCCGGCGAGGACGTCACGTTCACGATCATCCCGGCGAAGACGGCGCAGGCGGCCGAGAAGGCCGGCAAGGAGCCCGAGGGCAGCCGGAAGATCGTCATCACCACCGTGAAGGCCCCCAAGGAGAACCGAGCGATCGTCGGCATCCAGGCCGGGACGGACCACACGTTCCCGTTCCGGATCGACATCAAGCTCGCCGATGTCGGCGGCCCGAGCGCAGGTCTGATGTTCTCCCTGGGCATCATCGACAAGCTGACGCCCACCGAGCTCACCGGCGGCAAGTTCATCGCGGGCACCGGCACGATCGACGACAAGGGCAAGGTCGGCCCGATCGGCGGCATCAACATGAAGCTGGTCGGCGCGCGCGACGCGGGCGCCCGGTACTTCCTGACGCCGAACGACAACTGCAAGGCCGCAGCCTCGGACACCCCGAGCGGACTCACGCTGGTGAAGGTGAAGACGATCGACGACGCGAAGAAGTCGCTGGAGAAGATCCGGGCGGGGGACACGGCCGACCTGCCGAGCTGCTCGGCCGGTTGACCGCGCCCCCTCGGCGGGGACGCGGCGGGGTCAGGCCTCGAAGGTCGCGGCCAGGGCGTCGGCCAGCCCGGGCACCAGGCCGGCGCCGGTCCGCACCTCGCTCGGGGAGTCCTTCTCGCGGAGCCGTACGGCCGACTCGCGCGTACCGTCCCGAAGGACGGCCACGGTCATCCGCACCTCCTGGCGCTCCGGGTGCTTGGCGACCCACTTGGTCAGCTGGGCATCGCTGAGCCCCTCCGGCACCGAGGCCTCGGCGGACGGCGGCAGCATCAGCCGCTCCACTGTCATCGCGCATCCGATCACCGCGTCGGGCCAGGCGATCGTGGCGAGGAACTCGTCCAGGGCGGTGCCCGGCGGAAGCTCCTCCTGCTCGATGGGGGTGAGTGAGGCGGTCGGGGAGTCGGAGCTGTCGAGACCGAGCTGGGCGGCGAGGCCCGGCTCCTGGGTCCGCAGCCGAGCGGTGTCGACGAGAGCGAAGAGCCGGGCCGGCTGGTCCCAGCCGAGGCCGGAGATGTACTCGTCGATTTCGAGCACGGCGACGGTGAGGGGGCTCGCGGCCATCGGGGGGCCTGAGGGGGAAACGTTGGGCATGGTCAATATCCTGCCTCCTTCTGCCCCGGGAACGGGAACTAGGTAAAGCCTCAGTAAGTTGCATAGGTGGGCTCTACGATCGCTGGGCCCGCTTCACACGACCCGCGAACTTCGAGGTGCGCACGTTGGCTTTCCAGATGCCGGACCGCGGCGGAGGCCCGACCGGGCCACGGATCAGAGTCGGCCGCCCGTCCCGGCGCGCCCGTACCCTGCTCATGACACTGGGCGTCCTGGCGATTCTCGCCATGGCGTTCGTCATGTTCGCCGGGTTCTGGACGGACTGGCTCTGGTACCGGTCGGTCGCGTATTCGTCCGTCTTCACCACCACCCTGTGGACCAAGATCGGGCTGTTCCTCGTCTTCGGACTGCTGATGGCGATCGCCGTCGGCCTGAACATCTGGCTCGCGCACCGGCTCCGGCCGCCGCTGAGCGCGATGTCGCTGGAACAGCAGAGCCTGGACCGCTACCGGATGAGCCTCGCCCCGTACAAGAAGTGGGTGCTGCTCGCGATCACCGCGCTCGTCGGACTGATCGCCGGAGCATCCGCCTCCGGTCAGTGGCGCACCTGGCTGATGTATGTGAACGGCGTGGCGTTCAACCAGAAGGACCCCCAGTTCCATCTGGATGTGTCCTTCTACGCCTTCGACCTGCCCTGGTACCGCTTCCTGCTGGGCTTCGGCTTCGCGGCCACAGTGCTCTCGCTGATCGCCGCTGCGCTGACCCACTATCTGTACGGCGGTCTCCGCATCACCAGCCCCGGCGCGCGGGCGACCGGCGCGGCCACAGGCCATCTGTCGGTGCTGCTCGGTGTCTTCGTCTCGCTGAAGGCCGTGGCGTACTGGCTCGACCGGTACGGCCTGGCCGTGAAGTCCAGCGACTTCAAGGCCACGGACAACTGGACGGGCCTGCGGTACGTCGACGCCAACGCCTACCTTCCGGCGAAGACCATCCTGTTCTGCATCGCCGCGATCTGCGCCGTGCTCTTCTTCGCCACACTCTGGCGCCGCACCTGGCAGCTCCCGATGATCGGCTTCGGTCTGATGGTGCTCTCGGCGATCCTGATCGGCGGGCTGTACCCGGCGATCGTGCAGAAGTTCCAGGTCCAGCCGAACGAGCAGGCCAAGGAAGCGCCGTTCATCCGGAAGAACATCGAAGCGACACGTGACGCGTACGACATCGACAACGCTCAGGTCCACGACTACTCGGGCAAGAGCACGATGAACGACGACGCCAAGCTGCGCGCCGGCGCGGACGATGCGGCCAGTTACCGGGTGATGGACCCCAACGTCGTCTCCCCGGCCTTCCAGCAGCTCCAGCAGAAGAGGAACTACTACCAGTTCCCCAAGACCCTGGACGTGGACCGCTACAAGGATGCCGCCGGCAAGGACCAGGACACGGTCATCGGTCTGCGTGAGCTCAACCTCGACGGCATCCCCAAGCGCAACTGGATCAACGACCACTTCACCTACACCCACGGCTACGGCGCCATCGCGGCCCGGGGCACGACGACCGGCAAGAACCCGAAGGGTTCCCCGGACTTCACCGAGTCCGGTCTGCCGACGACGGGTGAGCTCGGCAAGTACGAGCAGCAGATCTACTACGGCGAGAAGACCGAGCAGTACTCCATCGTCGGCGGGCCCCAGAAGGAGCTCGACTACGAGGAGGACGGCGAGAAGACGACCAGCTACCAGGGCAACAGCGGGGTCAGTCTCTCCAACGCCTTCAACCGTGCCGCGTACGCCGTGGCGTTCAGCGAGCCGCAGATCCTCTACTCGGGGGCCATCGGCGAGGGCTCGCGAATTCTCTACAACCGCACGCCCAAGGAGCGCGTCGAGGCGGTCGCCCCGTGGCTGACCATCGACGGCGACGCCTACCCGGCCGTGGTGAACGGCCGCATCCAGTGGGTCGTCGACGCGTACACCACCACCAACGGGTACCCGTACGCCTCCCGTACGACGCTCGGTGACACCACGGCCGACTCGCTGACCACCAACCAACGTGCGGTCGTCGCCCAGCAGAACCAGGTCAACTACATCCGCAACTCGGTGAAGGCCACCGTCGACGCGTACGACGGCAAGGTCAAGCTCTACGAGTGGGACACCGAGGACCCGGTCCTCAAGACCTGGCGCAAGGCGTTCCCGGGGACGGTGGAGCCGCGGGCCGACATTCCGCAGGACCTGATGGCGCACCTGCGGTACCCGCAGGACCTGTTCAAGGTGCAGCGCGAGCTGCTCACCCGCTACCACGTCACCAACCCCGCCCAGTTCTACAGCGGCAGTGACGCCTGGCAGGTCCCGGACGACCCGACCAACAAGGAGTCCGGTGCCGTCCCGCCGTACTACCTGAGCATAAAGATGCCGGACCAGACGGCCCAGAAGTTCTCGCTGACGACGACGTTCACCCCGAAGGGACGGCCCGACCTCGGGGCGTTCATGGCGGTGGACGCGGATGCGGCCAGCAAGGACTACGGCACGATAAGGCTGTTGAGAGTCACCACCACGGTGAAGGGCCCCGGTCAGGTACAGAGTGAGCTCAACGGCAACGACGATGTCGCCGAGTTCGTGAGAAACCTCAAGGGAACCGACTCCGACATCGAGTACGGCAACCTGCTGACCGTGCCGCTCGAAGGAGGCTTCCTCTACATCGAGCCGGTGTATACGCGCGGTGGCACACAGAACTATCCGCTGCTGCGCAAGGTCGCCGCCTCTTACGGGTCGAAGACCGTCTTCGAGAACAGCCTCGGGGAGGCGCTCAACGCGGTCTTCGGGGTGACGGGCTCCGGCACCACCGAGCCGCCTGCGGAGACCACCCGGCCACCAGGCACCACGCAGCCACCGGCCACCGGTGACGCGGCGCTGAAGAAGGCGATCGCGGATGCGCAGAAGGCCTACGCGGAAGGCGAGGCAGCCCTGAAGAAGCAGGACTGGAGCGCCTACGGCAAGGCTCAGGCAGATCTGCAGGACGCGTTGCAGCGTGCGGCAGCCGCCCAGCCCAAGTCGGGCAGTGCGAATAATGCGGGCAATCCGGGTAGCGCGGATAAAGCGTCCGGTGCCAGCAGTGGTGGCTGAGTAACTCGGTAAAGGCTCACCCCCGCGTCGTGGTACGGTTTGAACACAACGACGCGGGGTGGAGCAGCTCGGTAGCTCGCTGGGCTCATAACCCAGAGGTCGCAGGTTCAAATCCTGTCCCCGCTACTGATGGACGAAGGCCCGGATCCTTTCGAGGATCCGGGCCTTCGTCGTGCCGTGACGACTTTCTTGTGCGGTGGGTGTGAAGTGCGGTTCGCGGGGCACGAGTTGAGCCCGGACGTGTTTGACTTATCTCTCTGTGGGCATGTCGACAAAACGCTGAAGTGACCTTACTGGCCGCGATATATCAAGGTGTACGCGGGTTGCAGGTGGTGCGACGATGGTATTTATGGGGGACAGGGCAACTCTGTTGGAGACAGGGCGGTTTGTACAGCGTCGCGTTCATCGGTCGGATAGCGTGATGAATGCGGCTTTTGGTGTTGCCGCCGCGGAGAACAGCGAGACCACTGAAGCCACTGACATCACTGAGACCATCGGGACGACCGAGACCGCCGAGACTGTGGGGTGTGCCGCGACCGTCGAGAGCACAGAGAGTGCAGGGAGCACGGGGAGCGCCGGGGCCGTTGAGGCCGCAGAGAATCCCGAGACCCCGGAGAGCCTCGAGACCAGGGAGAGCCCGGAGAGCGCCGAGAGCGAGGCGCGCCACCGTCGCGCCGCCGACGCCGGGGACACCACGTCGATGAGCGTCCTCGGTGCCTTGCTGTTGCGCCGCGGCGATCTGGACGGCGCCGAGTCCTACCTGCGTGCGGCCACCGCCGACGGCGACCGGGCCGCGGCCAACAACCTGGGCGTCCTCCTCCACCAGCGCGGATACACCGACGATGCGGCCGGCTGGTGGCGTATTGCAGCCGTCGCGGGTTCCGCCGCCGCCGCACACGCCCTCGGCCGCCACTACCGCGAGCGGGGCGACGAGCCCGGCGCCGAGTACTGGCTGCGGCAGTCCGCCGAGCAGGGCCATGCCCTGGGTGCATACGCCCTCGCCGACCTGCTGGAACACCGCAGTGACGTCGGTGCCGAGCGCTGGCTGCGCGCCGCCGCCGAGCAGGGGCACCGGGAGGCTGCGTACCGCCTCGCGCGCATGCTGGACCGCAACACCGCCGACGACCCGCACGACGCCTTCGGCCGCCCGGGCCTGGGCCCCGGACCCGGCG
>NZ_FMDF01000138.1 GCF_900091955.1 Streptomyces sp. Ncost-T10-10d | reverse complement strand
GGTGAGCACGGCGCGCACGCCCGCACCGCGGCGGGCCAGCCGGGCGCCCGCGTACAGCGCGTCGCCCCCGTTGTCGCCGCTGCCGACGAGCAGGACGACCCGGGACCCGTACACCCGGCCGCGCCGCCGCAGCACATCGGCGCAGGCTGCCGCGAGTCCCGCCGCGGCTCGCTGCATCAGGGCGCCCTGGGGCAGCTTGGCCATCAGGGCCCGTTCGGCGGCCCGTACGGTCTGAACGCTGTACGCAGTACGCATGTGCTCAACCCTCCGCGATCACCACGGCCGACGCCACCCCCGCGTCGTGGCTGAGCGACACATGCCAGTGCCGTACACCCAGCTCGGCCGCGCGCGCGGCAACCGTGCCGATCACCCGCAGACGGGGCTGCCCGCTGTCCTCGACGTACACCTCGGCGTCCGTCCAGAGCAGGCCGCTCGGCGCGCCGAGCGCCTTCGCGAGGGCCTCCTTCGCGGCGAACCGCGCGGCGAGCGAGGCGATACCGCGCCGCTCGCCGCTGGGCAGCAGCAACTCGCTCTTCAGGAAGAGCCGGTCGGCCATCTGCGGCGTACGCTCCAGCGCCGCGTCGAACCGTTCGATCTCGGCCACATCGATCCCGACCCCGATGATCACGCGTGTTCCTTCTCTGCTCGCTACTCCACGGTCACGGACTTCGCCAGATTGCGCGGCTGGTCCACATCGTTGCCGCGGGCCGTCGCCAGTTCGCAGGCGAACACCTGCAGCGGCACGGTCGACACCAGCGGCTGAAGCAGCGTAGGCGTAACGGGAATCCGGATCAGATGATCGGCGTACGGGACGACCGCCTCGTCCCCCTCCTCGGCGATGACGATGGTGCGGGCGCCGCGGGCCCGGATCTCCTGGATGTTCGACACGATCTTGTCGTGCAGCACCGACCGGCCGCGCGGTGAGGGCACGACCACGACGACCGGCAGATCGTCCTCGATGAGCGCGATCGGCCCGTGCTTGAGCTCGCCCGCGGCGAAGCCCTCGG
The DNA here is from genome assembly GCF_900091955.1 of Streptomyces sp. Ncost-T10-10d. Taxonomy (GTDB): domain Bacteria; phylum Actinomycetota; class Actinomycetes; order Streptomycetales; family Streptomycetaceae; genus Streptomyces. The sequence goes on along the minus strand of NZ_FMDF01000138.1, from coordinate 150,533 downwards.
CGTGCATGTACGCGAGTTCCTTGAGCTTCAACGCGCCTTCCAGGGCTACGGGATAGCCGACATGGCGGCCCAGGAAGAGCACGGTGTCGTGGTCGGCGAGGGAGCGGGCGAGTGCGCGTACGGGTTCCATGGTCGCAAGGACCCGTTCGACCGCTCCGGAGATCTCGGAGAGCTGGCGGATGACGGTCCGGATCTCGTCCCCCCACTTGGTACCGCAGATCTGTCCGAGATACAGGGCGACGAGGTAGCAGGCGACGAGCTGGGTGAGAAACGCCTTGGTGGAGGCGACGGCGACTTCGGGCCCGGCGTGCGTGTAGAGCACGGCATCGGACTCCCGCGGGATGGTGGAGCCGTTCGTGTTGCAGATGGCGAGGACCTTCGCGCCCTGTTCGCGGGCGTGCCGCAGGGCCATCAGAGTGTCCATCGTCTCGCCCGACTGGGAGATCGCGACGACAAGGGTGCGGTGGTCGAGGATCGGGTCGCGGTAGCGGAACTCGCTGGCCAGCTCGGTCTCGCAGGGAATCCTGGTCCAGTGCTCGATGGCGTACTTGGCGATCATCCCTGCGTGGAACGCGGTACCGCAGGCGACGATGACGACCTTGTCGACCTCCCGGAGCTCGCGGGGCGTGATCCGTACCTCGTCGAGGTGGAGCCGGCCGACCCCGTCGATCCGCCCGAGGAGCGTGTCGGCGACGGCCTTGGGCTGGTCCTCGATCTCCTTGAGCATGAAGGAGGCGTGGCCGCCCTTCTCGGCGGCGGACACGTCCCAGTCCACGTGGTACTCACGGACCTCGGCGGGCCGCCCGTCGAAGTCGGTGACGGTGACACCTTCTCGGCGCAGCTCCACCACCTGGTCCTGACCCAGCTCGATCGCGGAGCGGGTGTGCGCGATGAACGCGGCCACGTCGGAGGCCAGGAACGACTCGTCCTCCCCCACCCCCACCACGAGCGGCGAGTTGCGCCGGGCTCCGACCACCGCGTCGGGCGCGTCCGCGTGCACGGCGACGAGGGTGAAGGCGCCCTCCAGCTGCCGGCAGACCTGCCGCATCGCCTCCGCCATGTCGGCACAGGACGAGAACGCCTCGGCGAGGAGATGGGCGACGACCTCGGTGTCGGTCTCGGAGGCCAGATCGTGGCCGCGCTCGGCGAGTTCGGCGCGCAGGATCGCGAAGTTCTCGATGATCCCGTTGTGCACGACGGCGACGCGGCCCGCATTGTCGAGGTGCGGGTGGGCATTGGCGTCGGTGGGGGCGCCGTGAGTGGCCCAGCGGGTGTGCCCGATCCCGGCGGTTCCGGCCGGGATCGGCGCCTCGGCCAGCGTCTTCTCCAGATTGACGAGCTTCCCGGCCTTCTTCGCGGAGGCGAGCCCGCCGTCCGCGAGGACAGCGATGCCCGCCGAGTCGTAGCCCCGGTATTCGAGGCGCTTGAGACCCGCGACGACGACGTCCTGCGCCGACTGCCCACCGACGTATCCGACGATTCCGCACATACCGTTCCCTTCCTGGTCGCCCGCCCCTCTTCTTCGCATCGTCCCAGAAGGTGAACGGAGCGGCAGAAATCGAGCCCCTCCGGAGATCGAGGACAGAGCCCCGCACCCACCCGGACCGGCCCGCCCCCGAAGCCACCGCACCCCGTCGGCTGCGACCCGTCCGGCAACCGCACGACGTCCCTGGCGGGCCGGGGGCGCGTGATCAGCTCAGGTTGCCCTCCAGGCCGCTGTACACCTCGATGGCCTCGCAGAAGGCGACACCGAGGTGCTCGGCCCGTCCACCACTGCCCGCAAGGCCGGCCGCCCACCGTGACCGTCCGCCGTCCCGACGACGACACGTACGCGGGTCGCGACTCCATCGGTCCGGCACGCTCTCACGTCACAGACGTTTGGCACTGCGCAGCGTGGAGGCGTAGTACCCGTTCCCGTCCAGCCGGGACGTGCCGCCCTTGTCTCCGATGGTCGGTCCGTTGACCTCTTCGCGGCTGGACACGAAGATCTTGTGTCCGTCGGTGTCGTGCCCCATGTACATGCCGACGTGGTCGAGGCGCTGCTTGGTGCGCTGGTCGAGTTTGAAGAAGACCAGGTCGCCCGGTTGCAGCACGTCGATGCTCTTCGGCCGGTCCGTGGGGGCGATGCCCTTGAGCTCGATGACGTCCGTGCCGCGGTTCGAGCGGGCCATGCCGTTGGCGGTGCGCGGCAGTCCGTCGCCGAGGGTGTCGGTGGCCATGAGCGGATAGCGGGCGCGGTAGCCGAAGACCGTACGGATGAAGCCGGAGCAGTCCATCGAGCGGGCGCGCTCCGGGCGCGGCTGCATCGTGGTGCCGTTGCGGAACGTGTACGGGATGCCGAGGTAGTCGAAGAAGTCGGACTCCTCCAGCCGGTAGTCGTTGCCCGGGCTGCCGTTCGGGTTGATCGGACCGAAGTTGGCGTCCCCGGCGTACGGGACCCCCTCGTCGTCCTTCTTGACCGGGGCCTGGTCGACGTATTGGAAGGCCGTCGCGAAGAGGTCGTCCTCCTCGCTGCCGAAGAACTCCTTGAACCAGTCCTTGAACCACTTCTCCTTCTCGGAGCCCTTCTTCCACTGGTACGGCATGAGCCGCACCCAGTCCTCGGTGACGACCCGGGACTTGGTGTAGGCGGGTTCGGTGAACGTTCGGCTGGGGCCGGTGAGCGTGGCGGTGCGGGCGCCGTCGGTGAAGCTGGCGAGGATCTCGCCGTTGCTCCCGCGCAGCAGGGTGCGGGCCGGGTTCTGCAGTCGTTCCCAGCTCTGTTCGCCGTTCTTGAGACCGGCGCCGGAGGACCGCAGTGCCGGGTTGTCGGTGACGGCCTGTACGGCAGGGGCCTTGGCCTGTTCGTCCTTGCGCAGTTCGACGGTGAGGTAGGCGCTGCCCGCAAGCAGGCTGATCACCGTGACGGCATGCAGCACCGGGCGGGGGCCGCGCTTGGTCTTGGCACTCATGAGTCGGTCAGCTCCGGGTGGGTGGGTCGAGCGGTGTCGGTGGGTCAGACGGTGGGCAGGGCACCGAGCAGGATTCCGGCGGTGAGTACGACGTACGCCATCAGCGTCACCGTGCCGGTCGCGAGCAGCGTCGCGCCCTTGGGCTGGCGGACGAGCTGATAGGCGATCAGGCCGGGGACGATGAAGCCGAGTGTCTGGTTGGTGTACATCAGCGGGAACTCGAGCGACAGCACGATCATGAGCGTCGCCTGGAAGACGACGCCGGTGAGTACGACGGTGGAGAACAGCCGCTTGCCGTAGAGGATGACGACGCGCTGGAGGCCGAGGACGGCAACGTACGTCAGCACGGTGACGCCGACCACCATGGCCGCGCGCTGCAGGTCCTCGACGAGGGTGAGGGCCAGCCAGCCCGGGGTGATCATGCCGCCGGGTGAGAGGTTGGTCGTCAGATAGCAGACCAGCGAGAACATCAGCCCCAGGGCGATACCGATCGCGGCTATCTCAGGGGTGAGGACGGAGGGGATCAACGGGGTTCTCCTGGGTTCTGCTGCTGGGCCGGGGCGGGCGGCCGAACCGGCTCGAACGGACCGCGTACATAAGGCTCTGCGGGCGGCTGCGCCGGGCTCTGTGGCGGTGTCTCGGACGTCGGCCGGGGCTGCTGCGTCCGCTGTCCCGGCTGGGGCTGCCGGGGGCGTACAGCCGGTCGGTGCTGCTGGTAGCGGGTCTCGTACGCCTCGGGGTACGGCGCGAACGGGTCGAGGCGCGGTGTGTACCGCGGGAGCGCGAGCGTCTCGTCGTGCCGCACGTGGCCGGGTTCGGGGGCGGGCGCTCGGCGCTGGGGCTGGGGCTGGGCCGGGATCACGGGAACGGCCGCGGTGGGCGGTCCGTCGTCGTGTCGTTCGGCACGTGCCTCGCCGCGCACGCCGTTGTGCGCGTCCCTCGCGTCCGGCTCGTCCGGCTCGTCCGGCGTGTTGTCCGGCATGTCGTCCGGCGTCTCGTCCGCGGGCAGTTCGGCCAGCTGTTCCAGCAGAAGTTCGCCCTGTCCGTGAATGTTGCCGATCGCGACGAGCGAGGACTCCGGGCCGAGCTGGTCGAGCAGCTGCCGCATGAATTCCTCCGGGTCGCGCTTGTCACCGCCCAGGTCGACCGCCGTGTGCCGCCACTGGGCGGGGATCGCGTCGATGGCGCTCTTCGCCGGGTGCCCGATGACGAAGACCTTCTCCGGCTGGAGGTCGGGGATGATCTGGCCCATCTGCCCGTTGCGCTCGACCCGGTCGGGGCGGCAGTTGATGACGACGTTCAGCGGCCGGCTGATCGCACCCAGGTCGAGCAGCTGGTTGATGTTCATCAGCGTCGACTCGGGGTCATTGGCCGCGAAGACGTTCGCGAACCGCAGCCGCTTGTCGTCGTGGGTGCGGTACCGCTCGACGGAGAGGACACCCGGGTCCGGCGGGGCGTCGTACATGCCCTGGAGCGCGGTCTCCCGGTCGACGCCGAGGAGTTCGGCGACGGTCAGCGCGATTGCCACGTTCTCCTTGAAGGTGAACCAGCTGAACCCGCGCAGCTCCTCGTCGCTGACGGTCTCCGGGTCCGCGTAGATCAGCTTGCAATCCCGGGCGTCCGCCTCCTCCTGGAGGATGTCGAAGCGGTCCTGCTCGGCGGTGACACAGATGCCGCCCTCCGGCATGGAGCGGCACAGCGAGCGGGCCACGTCGTCGAGGGTCGGGCCCATTTCGGCCAGATGGTCCTCGCGTACGTTGCAGAGCACGCCGATCGTCGAACGGATCAGCTTCGACTGGTTGATCTCCTGGAGCGCCGGCATGACGGCCATGCATTCGATGACGAGCGCGTCCGGGTTGTACGAGGCGGCCCGTCGCACGATGCCGATCTGCTCCACCACGTTGGCGATGCCGAACTTGCGGTAGACCGGCTCCTCGGTGGCGTCCGGGTGGATGAAGCGGGCCGCGGTGCCGGTCGTCTTGGCGACGGTGACGAGGTCACCGCCGCGCAGTGCGCCGGCGCAGAGCCGGGTGATGGAACTCTTGCCGCGGATGCCGTTGATCAGTACGCGGGTCGGGATCCGCTCCAGATTGCTGAAATGGCGGCGCTGCTCGACGATTCCCGCGATCAGCAGGATCGCGCAGCACACCACGAGCACGGTGTAGAGGAAGAGCAAGGCCGATCAGTTCCTTCCGGCGAGGGGAGCGCCGTCGCGTCTGCGCTGCTCCTGGAGCTGCTGCCGGACGAGTTCGAGACTTCGCGTGACCGCGCCGACCTCGTCGTGGTGGTGCGGGAAGAGCACGGTGCGCCGATCGCCGTCGGCGAGCGCCTCGGCCTTGCCGGCCAGTTCGCGCAGCGGCCGTACGACGACGATGTGCAGCCAGCCGAGGCAAGCGGCGGCAGCGGTGACGCCGAGCAGTCCGGCCAGGACGGTGCGGTTCTGCAGGCTGTACTCGGGGATCGCGAGACCCGCGGCGGGCTGCCAGCTGACCACCGTCCAGCCGAGCTTCTTCGCTGCCCCGCCGCCGACGAACGGTGCGGCTCCGGCGACCTGGACCCCGTCTCCGTCGCGGTACATGACACCGCTGGCGCGGGCGCTGAGGCCGGTCTTCTGGTTGGTGCCGGTCGCCAGTTCGTCGAGCCGCTTCGGAAGGCTCTGGAAGGCGAGGTAGCCGGTGTTGCCGCCGAGGACCCGGCCTTCGTCGTCGATGACCCGGATCTGGCCGAGGCCGGGGCGCTTGAGCAGCGAGTTGATGAAGTCGATCCGGAACTCACCGATCACGGCGGCTCCGTCGCGGCCCGGGATCTCGGCGTATCCGGCGATGACGGGCTCCTTGCCCGACTCGTTGAGGACGCTGATCGACTGCGCGGACAGCTTGTCGTCGCCGCTCCCGCTCACGGGCAGGCTGTGCGGGGACTCGCCGGCCCGGGCGAGGACGGTGCCCTCGGCGGAGCGTACGTACAGCGACCGGTAGCGCACGTGCTCGGTGCGGGTGCGCTCCAGGACCTTCTTCATGTCGTCGGGGCTGGTCCGGTTGCCGATCAGCGCGGAGACGGAGACCAGGTCGGCGTGGCCCTCGTTGAGCGCGCGGCGCACCCGGTCGGAGAGCGTGTCGGTGCGCTCGCGCTGGTCGCTGATGATCTGTTCCGGTACGGCGACGGTCGAGTCGGCGCGGTTGAAGAGCAGCAGCATCGGCGCCGACCAGGCGAGGAGCAGGACACCGCAGACCACGACGAGGCCGCGGGTGCCGACACGGCGGCGGCGCGACGTGCCGGAGGACGCGTCGGTGGCGCCGGCCGGTTCGCCGAGGAGCTGGCGGCGGAGCCGTTCCAGGGCCTGCCCGATCCGCGCGGCCTCGCCGTACCTCGGGACGGTGACGGGGCGGGTCAGATCGCCGCGGGTGAGCCGACGGCTCTCCAGGAAGAGTTTCAGCAGCGGTCGCTGGACCGTACCGAGCAGCAGGGCGACCGCGAGGGCGCCGATCAGCAGCAGCGCGGCCGCGGCGAGCAGGCCGAAGAACGGCCCGGCGACCTTGGTGGGGTCCACCGCGACATCGACCATGGAGACGACGGTCAGGCCGAGCGCGGTCGCGACAGTCCCTTCGCCGGGCTCCGGGCCGGTGAGCGTGGCATATCCGGCGATGGAACGGTCGCCCTCGAAGGAGTCGCCGAGCAGACTGCCGCTGACCCCGAGGAAGCCGCCGGAACCGGGCTCCTTCGCCTTGAGCGGATGCTCCGCCGACTTGACGGCAGCGATCTTGGAGAAAGCTTTCAGCTGCTTGTTGGAGCGCTTGACGCCTTCGCGCTGAAGATCGGTGAGCACCTGCTCGGGTTCCGGAATGCCGTCGCTGCTGAGGATGCGCCCCTCGCTGTCGATGACGGCGATGGAGCGGAACTGCCCGAGGCTGATGCCCGGGAAGCGCAGACTGCTCGAAGCGATCAGCAACTGCTGCGGCCGGTCCGGCCAGGAGAGCAGGGCGAAGGCGAGCAGCCGGGTCTCGCCGTTCTGCAGCCGCACCATGCGCGGGCTGAGCCCGTCCTTCTCGGCGAGCTTGCTCGTATCGACGGCGGTGACGGGCACGTTCTCACCGCGGGCGGCGAGCATCCGACCGGACTTGATCTCCACGACGGCGGTGCCCATCCATTTCTGGTAGACACTGCCGATCTTGTCGAGGACGGCGTCCGGCGAGACCGGCTCCCCGGCGTTGAAGAGCCCGGCGGTACGGGTCAGGTCGGTGGCGCTCTCGTCGATCGAGGCGCGCATGGCGACGGCACCGTCCTCGGCGAAGTGCTGCTGTGACGTCAGCACGGCCGCGGGTACAGGGTCCTGACCGGCTCTGCCCAGGCCGAGGGCGGTGATGCCCGCGAGGGAGAGCAGCAGGGCCGAGAGGACCGCAATGGGTGGACGGATGCCGCCCAACAGCGACATGTCGGCCCGGCGTCTGACCTTGTGCCGCCGTTTCACCGACGAAGCGGCCATGAGTGTTGCCTTTCAGGTTCTGGCCCGAGTTCCGGCCCGCACCGATGCGTGTCATGGAGTGGTGCGACCAGTTCCACGACTAGGAAGCTTGGCGGAAAGTTGCACGGAGAGTTGCCGGTGTGACGTACGCCACGTTTGAAGTCCGAACCGTGATGCGACGGAGCTCGGATGCCGGTTCGCCGTGCTTCATCTGCACGTCATCCGATGGACAACCGTGGGACAACTGCAGTTCGGCCGCGGGTCGGTGGAAAGTTGGCGTGCGGGTGGGTGCGGATCAGTCAGGAAGATCCACCAGCGGCTTCAGACCGTCCTTGGCAGCACCCCGGTTGAGCATCGTGCCCTGGGTACGTTCAAAGGCCAGCTGGTATCTGGCCCGCTCCTCATGTGACAGGTCCTTGCCGCTGCGCAGGGATTCGGCGAGATTCAGCAGCCGGTGGTCCTTCACCGCGCCGGGCGCCTCGGCCGCGTCGGCGGAATCCGGGTCGCTCTCGTCGACGTCCGGCGGGATGGTGACGAGCGTCGGTACGTAGCGGGCGTCCACGTCCCACGTGTCGCCCCGCTTGTGGAACTCGAACCAGCCGATGACACCTTCCTCGGTCAGTCCGGAGGGCACGTCGTGCCGCGCCAGCTGGTTGCCGAGGCCGTACGCGACCCAGGTACCGTCGACCTTCTCCATCGGCTGCACCACATGCGCGTGGTGGCCGATCACCAGGTTGATCCCGGTCTCCTTCGCCAGCCTGCGGGCCAGCTTCAGCTGTGGGGCGCTCGGATCCGGGTGGTGCTCACGTCCCCAGTGGATGCTGAGGATCACCACCTCGGCGCCGGCCTTGCGGGCAGCCTTCTCGGCGGCGGCGATCCGGTCGAACGAGTTCTGGTTGACGATCCAGGGCTTGTCGGCCGGAATCTCCCGGCCGTTGAACCCGAAGGCGTACGACAGCTGGGCGACCTTCACGCCCTTCACATCCATGATCAGCGGCTTGGCCGCCTCCTCGCCGCTGCGCGCCGAACCGGTGTGCCTGAGACCGGCCTTGTCGAGCGTGTCGAGCGTGCGCTTCACGCCCTCGGCGCCGTGGTCGAGCGTGTGGTTCGACGCCGTCGAGCAGGTGTCGTAACCGACGCCCTTGATCGCCGTGGTGATCTGCGGCGGGACCAGGAAATCCGGGTAGCTCTGGAACGGCCCCTCAGGCTTGCCGACGACCGGCTCGAAGTGACAGATCGCCAGGTCGGCCTTGCTGATCACAGGCTTGACCCCGGCCATGATCGCACCGAAGTCGAGCTCATCGGCAGCGGTGTCACTGCTCCCGGCGTCCTTGCCGCCGGCCGACGCGGCATCCTTGCGGGCCTGCTCGGTCAGCTGCGGGTGGATCAGGATGTCGCCCGCTGCGGCGACGGTGAAAGACGGGCCGGACTCGGCGTCGGCGCCGCTGTCACTGCCCGGAAGCGAACAACCTGCGGCGGTGGCGACGAGAAGCGCCAGCACGGTGGCGCGACCTACGAAGGAACTGTGAGGGAATGGCGGCACCCTTAATATTTTCACTTGAATAGGACGCGTGGCCTGCCGTGAAGATAACGATCAAGGCAGTACTGCCGCTTGCCGTGGTGACGGTGGTCACCCTCGGGGCTCTGGTGGCGGTCATCGTTCCGTCCGGTGACCAGGACCGACGCGGACAGGCTTCCCCTGCTGCCCGTGACGGTCAGGATCTGGGCCGGCGCATCACCGACTTCACCAGGGGCACGGTGGAGCACAGCAGCTATCAGCGGCCTCTGCGCGCGCAGCGCCGTACCGTTGCCGAGGGCGTCGGGCTCTTCCTGGACGGCCACCGCGCCGAGGCCGGGAGGCGCCTGGCCGAGGTCGACTTCGGTATCCGTACGTTCACCGACACCAGGACCGGCCGCCGCTTCGCCGAGATCGCCGACCGTACGGCGGAGGCCAGGCGGGGCTGGGGCCGGGTCTATGTCGACCTCGGCGCCGCGGCCCGCTGGTCGGTCCAGGTCCCGCATCCGGTCGCCGACGCGCGGAGCGAGCAGCTGGGCATCGGAGTGCTGCGTGCCAGGCCCGGTGGGGTGCTGGTGCTGGCCGGCGCGCACCGGAACGCCGGGGAGGGAGACCGGGCCGACGTGGCACACCGCAACGACACCGTATTCGACGCGGTGTGCGACGAACTGGTCGCACGCCGGCTGCCGGGCCTGCAGGTGCACGGCTTCGCCGACGCCACCGAACCGGGCTACGACGTGATCGCGTCCACCGGCAAGGGTGACCAGGGCCGTACGGCGGCCCGTCGCACGGCTACCGCCCTGCGGCAGGAAGGATTCGACGTCTGCCGGGCGTGGTCGCGTCGCTGCGCGCTGGAGGGGCGCAGCAACGAACAGGGGCGACGCGCCGCTGCGGACGGTGTCCCCTTCCTCCACATGGAGTTCAGCCGGAGCGTTCGCGACGACGAGAACCGGATGCGGCAGGCGGTCGCGGCGCTGGCTGCCACGCTGCCCTGAAATCAAGCACTCAGGCACGTCGTGCAGAGACCGCCCGGTCGAGCACGATCGCCCGCCGCGCGGAGGCCGCAGACTCTCCGCGGCCCGGGGCACGGCCTCGATCCGCGCGACCCGGGATCGACGAGCCGAGGGCGAGCCGCACTTCTGCGGGGTGCGCTGGATGGCGGGCGCACGTCCATGCGGCCGATGGCCGAACGTCTGGGTGTGAACGGCCAGGACTTCCCACCTCAAAGTCTCCGGGGTGCGGGAACTCGCGGCGGTCATCAGGGCGGAGGCAGTACCGGCACTGTGACCGCCCAGCTCCCAGGACGACCGGGAACGGGGCGGTCACAGTGCCGGTGGGCGCGAGGGTCAGTTGTCGGAGGCGTACGTGACGAACTCCGCCCAGGCGTCCGGCGTGAAACCGAGGTGCGGGCCGGGAATGTTCTTGGAGTCGCGTACATGGATGGCGCTCGCGGTCTCCGCGACCTCGACGCACGCCGGGCCGTCATTAGTGCTGTAGCTGCTCTTGAACCACGTCAGCTCGGAAGCGTTTCCGGCCGAGGACTTGGCACTCATGTCTCTCCCAGCAATTTCGTGATGAAGGTCCGTGAGAACCGAGGTGTGAGCGCCTGGGCTCGGACCAGGCCGTACCGCATCTCAAGGATCTGGACTTCCTTGGGATCAGTGATCAGTCGGCTGGTGAGCTGGACCTCGTTGTGTCCCACAGCCGTGCCATCACTCAGCTTAAGCACCCGGTGCGAGCCGGCCAGCCCCGCATGCTCCTCCGTGTCCGTCGGCATGACCTGAATCTCGACATGCCTCAACGTGCCCAGTTCTAGCAGGTGTTCGAGCTGCCTACGCAACACCTTTTTGCCTCCGGTCGGCCGCCTCAGCGTCGCCTCTTCCTGGACGAACGTCAGCAGCGGGGCGGGACATCGCTCGAAGATCGACTGGCGAGCCATGCGCGCAGCCACCAAGCGGTCCACCTGGTCCTCGGTGTACGCGGGGCGCCGCTCCTTGTAGAGAGCACAGGCGTACTCCTCGGTCTGCAAGAGGCCCTCGACGACATCACCGGCGTACGCGCCCATCTCGACCACGCCCGCCTCCAACTTCGCCAGGTCCCGAACCTTCTTCGGGTACCGCGCCTCCGCCACGTCCTTCTTCATCGCGGCGAGTTTGCCGCCCGCTCCCAGGACTTCGTCCGCCTTGTCCAGGAACTCCGGCTTGGGGATACGTTTCCCGGCCTCCACCTTGTAGACCTGGTTCTCCCCGTAGCCGATCGCCCTGCCCAGTTCCGCCGCACGCAGGCCGGCCGCCTCACGCCACAACCGGATCTGTCGGCCGACCGCCGCGATCACCGCGCCCGAGTCGTCCTCGACGTCGAACTCCCAGTCCGGGCCGTCCGCCGTGTTGTCCCTGTTGTCCTCGTCCGCCATACGACACCCGCCTCCACCCGTGCCCGCACCGTTTCGCGCTCGACGCCGTACCGGATGGACAGACCCGTACAACCACTGGACAGTCACTGTCCGTACGCACGTCACTGCTGTGCAGAGTAAGCATCTCCGGCCACGCTGAGTGACGTGAATCGAGAAATCACCCAACCGCGTGCCCGCAGCGGCCAGTTCGCCGTGCAGCTCTCCGCCACCCGTCGGGGCGCCCGGCTCGCCCGGCTCCTCGCGACCGAGCAACTCCGCTCCTGGGGACTGCCGCTGGAGGACGCCGGTCATGTCATCGCCGAGCTGGCGTCCAACGCCGCGCTGCACGGGTACGTGCCAGGGCGGGACTTCCGCATCCTGCTGACCGTCACCGGAGACACGCTCCGTATCGAGGTCGCCGATGCTCGCGGGGACGTGCTGCCCCGAGTACCGGAGCGGAACGACGACTCCGAGGCAGGGCGCGGGCTGTTGCTCGTCGAGGCGATCGCCATTCGGTGGGGCGTACAGGTGGGGCCCTTCCCCCGCAAGACCGTCTGGGCGGAGGTAGCCCTCACCGGATCGTGACAGCCGCGACCCGGTCTGCCGCGACCCGGTGGACCGCGAACCGGCAGGCCCCGACGTATAAGGCTTTTAAGACTTGGAGAGAAGAAACTTCCCAACCCAACCCCAACCCCTGCCCCGGCCTCACACAGGGCCCCGTCACCCACACGGGTGAGATCACCAACTCGACTGGATTTTCGCCTGGTTGGCAGGCATATGCTCGCCCCCACAACCCCAGACATGCGTCGGCCCCCGGCCGGGACTCGCAATCCCGATCGAGGGCCTGACCACCGAGGAAGAAAGCCCCTTCCCGATGGATACCCAGCAGATTAGCGCGCCCTCGCGCGCCCCGTCTCCCGTTCGCAGGGACGCCACGCCCTCGTCCGGTGTCATGCACATCAACTCCCGCCACAGCAGCCACTTCACGGTCGTCGGCAACCACCTCGCCCAGCACCGCGAGCTCTCCCTCCTCGCAATCGGCCTCGCCACCCACATCCAGTCGCTCCCCGCCGGGACGAAGATCGGGATCAAACCCCTCACCGAACGCTTCCCGGACAGCGAGGCCCGCATCGCCGCCGCACTGCGCGAACTGGAAGTCCACGGCTACCTGCGCCGCACCCGCGAACGCCTCCCCAACGGCCGCGTCATCACCCGCACCTGCTCCTACAACCAACCGAGGGCGACCGCCCACCACACGCCCCCGGCACCCAAGCCACGCCGCACACCCATTCACCCGGCCCCGGTCCAGGTCACCGAACAGCTCCACGCCCCCGCCCCACCGCAGCCAAACCCCACCCCCGCCACTCCCCCAACCCCGCAACCCCCTCCCCCAACTCCACCACGCCGCCATCACGCTCCTCACCGACCTCCACCGCAACACACCCCAACTCACCCTCACCGAAAAGGACATCCACCACCTCGCCCCCGCCGTCGCCACCTGGTTCGAACGCGGCGCCACACCCGCCACCATCCGCCACACCCTCACCAACGACCTCCCCCACCCCCCTCAAACACCCCGCCAAACTCCTCCGACACCGCCTCACCCACCTCCTCCCGCCCCCGACCACCCCTACCCACCAGCCCACGCCACTCCAGAACTGCGACCGCGCCTTCCGCTCCTCCACTCCCGGCAACTGCCACAACTGCGAGAGCGGGCTGTCGCTCACGGGGTAGCCACGGGCGGTCCGGTCCCGGCCCAAGGAAGTCGCTGTCTCGCTGTCAGTACGGACTGCTGACCTGCGTTTTCCGACATGGCGCCAAACCGGCGCACCGGAATCCGCGCGCCGAGGCGCTCCGAATTCCTGTGAACCTTTCCGCGCCCTGCGGGCAACAAGGGGTGACACGCTCACCCGCGAGCCCACAGGAGCCGATGTGACCGGACCACCAGCCAGTCCCGAGGACGATGCCGAGGTCGTCGCGCAGTCGCTGGAGCATCCCGAGATCTTCGCCGGGCTCTACGACCGCCACGCCCCGGACATCCACCGCTATGCCGCCCGCCGCCTCGGGGAGGGCGCGGCGGACGACATCACGGCGGAGACCTTTCTCATCGCCTTCCGCTCCCGGCACCGTTACGACGGCACGCATCGCAACGCCCGGCCCTGGCTGTACGGCATCGCCGCGAACCTCATCGGCAAGCACCGGCGCAGCGAGGAGAGAGGGCTGCGGGCCCTGGCCCGTACCGGTCAGGACCCGGTGGCCGCGTCCTGGAGCGACCGCTCCGACGACCGGATCGCCTCGCAGGCGCCGCTGGCCGGGGCGCTCGCCTCGCTCTCGCCCGGTGACCGCCATGTGCTGCTGCTCGTCGCCTGGGCCGACCTCGGATATCAGGAGGTCGCCGAGGCGCTGGGCATCCCGCTCGGCACCGTGCGGTCCCGGCTCAATCGCGCCCGCCGCAAGGTCCGTGAGGCGCTGTGCATGGATCCCTCGTTCACGCCCGACGTCATGGAGCTGACCCCGTCATGGACGAAATGACCCAGCTGCGGAAGCTGCGCGCGGACGCGCCCGTTCCCGACCGTTCCGCACTCGCCCCGGGCCGGCTGCGGCTCACCGAGGCCGCCGCCTCGGGCCGCCGTGCCCGCCGGCTGAGGGCAGACTGGCGGATCGCCTCGATCGGTGCGGCAGCGGCGATCACGGTGGCGGCCGTGCTCGGCACCCAGCTCGTCGATGCCGCCGCCCCCGACCGCTCCGGACCCGCTGCGACCACCGGAACCCTGCGGCTGAGCAGCCCGGCCGAGGTGCTGAACCGGGCCGCCGACGCACTGGAGAAGCAGCAGGCGGCCCCGGAGCCGCGCGACGACCAGTGGATCTACACGAAGACGGTGATGGCCCAGTCGCCCCATAGGGGCCCGGCCGTCGGCCGCTTCACGTACGACCCCGACAACTGGGTCCCGTACGACAACTCCGCCGCGGCCAAGAACGGGAAGGACGACGACTACCGCACATCCCGCCAGATCTATCGGGCCGCCAATGAGCTGCCCGACGACCCCGCACGACTGCTGGCGAAGGTCCGCTCGTTCCACCCGACCGGCAACACCGCCGAGAGCCCGCCCGAGGCCGAGGCCGAGCACAGCTTCCGCGCGATGAGTCTGATGGTCCAGACCTACCCGATCGCACCGGCCGCCCTCGCCCGGATCTACCGGGCCCTGGCCACCGTCCCCGGTGTGCGTGTCACCGACCACCTGGTGAAGGACGCCGCCGGACGCGAAGCCATCGCCATCACCCGGAAGGAGGACGGCAGCCACGAACAGCGGGAGATCCTCCTTGACCCGCACGACTTCAGCTACGCCGGGACGCGCTTCGTGGTCGCCGAGGATTACGAGTACACGTCCTCCGCGGGCAAGGTGCAATTTTGGCCGGAGAAGTTCAAGGCCGGGCAGGTCATGCTGAGCGAAGCCCGGGTCGAGGCCGCCGTCGTCGACGCCAAGGGCGAGAAGCCCTGACGCCGACCGGGGCCATGAACCGGGGCCGGTGCCCGCCACAGGGGTGCGGACACCGGCCCCTGCCGTCGGCGGCGGATGCGCGCGGGTGCATGCCCGGAACGAGCGCCGCCCCCACGTGACCGACCCCACCCCCCGCTCCGTCAGAACTCCCGCAACAATGAACACGTGATCACTTCGCCGCCACGGAGCACCCACCGACGCACCGAGCACGCGTCGACGCCGTACGTCGACCTGTCCCGCGCCGAGTGGAGCGCCCTGCGCGACAAGACTCCGCTGCCGCTGACCGCCGACGAGGTGGAGCAGCTGCGCGGTCTCGGCGATGTCATCGACCTCGACGAGGTACGGGACGTCTACCTGCCGCTCTCCCGGCTCCTCAACCTCTATGTCCAGGCCACCTCGGGCCTGCGCGGCGCCCTGAACACCTTCCTCGGGGACGCGGGCAACGGGCACGGTGCGCAGCGGGGCACCCCGTTCGTCATAGGGGTCGCGGGCAGTGTCGCGGTCGGCAAGTCCACCAGCGCCCGTATCCTCCAGGCGCTGCTGGCCCGCTGGCCCGAGCATCCCCGGGTGGAGCTCGTCACCACGGACGGGTTCCTGCTGCCGATGAAGGAGCTCCGGTCGCGCGGGCTGATGTCGCGCAAGGGGTTCCCCGAGTCGTACGACCGGCGTGCCCTGACCCGTTTCGTCGCGGACATCAAAGCCGGAAAGGACGAGGTGACGGCGCCCGTCTACTCGCATCTGATCTACGACATCGTGCCGGGCGAGCGCCTCACCGTGCGCCGCCCCGACATCCTGATCGTCGAGGGACTCAACGTGCTTCAGCCCGCGCTGCCGGGCAAGGACGGGCGCACCAGGGTCGGGCTCGCCGACTACTTCGACTTCAGTGTGTACGTGGACGCGCGGACCGAGGACATCGAGTCCTGGTATCTCAACCGGTTCCGGAAACTGCGCGAGACGGCGTTCCAGAACCCGTTCTCGTACTTCCGCAAGTACACCCAGGTCTCCGAGGAGGAGGCGATGGAGTACGCGGCGACGATGTGGCGGACCATCAACAAGCCCAACCTGGTGGAGAATGTCGCGCCCACCCGGGGCCGTGCCACTCTGGTGCTGCGCAAGGGGCCGGACCACAAGGTCCAGCGGCTGTCCCTGCGCAAACTCTGATTCTCCGAGCCTCCTGGGAGTGGCCGCGTGCTGCATCTGCGCCTGATCGTCCCCGCCGACCGTACGGACGAGGTGGTGCGCCTGGTGGAGAACACCGTCGGTACGACGCATCTCGTGGTGATGTCCGGGGTCGCCCGTGACCCGGCGGGTGACGTGGTGCTGTGCGATGTGGCCCGCGAGGCGGGCGACGAGCTGATCAGCGCGCTGCGCGGGCTCGGTATCGACAAGTCCGGTTCGATCACCGTCGAGAACATGGACCTGACGCTCTCCGCGCACGCCGACAAGGCCGAGGAGGAGGCGCCGGGCGAGGGCGCGGACGCGGTGCTGTGGGAGGAGCTGACGGAGGCGACCCACGAGGAGTCGACGTTCAGCGTCACCTATGTGGCGTTCCTCGCGGTCGCGACGATGCTCGCCGCCTGCGGTGTGATGCTCGACAACGCGATCCTGATCGTGGGCGCGATGGCGGTCGGTCCGGAGTTCGGACCGCTGGCCGGGATCTCCACGGCCCTGGTGCAGCGCGCTCCGCGGCTGGTGTGGCGGTCGCTGGTGGCGCTGATCGGCGGCTTCGCCGTCGCGATGATACTGACCGCCGGGTTCGCCTGGCTGATGGACGCCTTCGGGCTGTTCAACCGCTCGATGATCGAGGCGGCCCGGCCCAACACGGCGTTCATCTGGAAGCCGGACGCGATGTCGTTCGTGGTGGCGTTCCTGGCCGGGATCGCCGGGACGCTCTCGCTCACCTCGGCGAAGTCCGGTGCGCTGATCGGGGTCGCGATCTCGGTGACCACCGTGCCGGCCGCGGCCAACGCGGCGGTGGCGTTCAGCTACAGCGACTACAGCCAGATGTCCGGCTCAATTGCCCAGCTGCTGGCGAACCTCGGCGGGATCGTGGTCGCAGGAACGTTGACGCTGCTGGTCCAGAAGGCCCTGTGGGCGGCTCACCGCCGCCGGACGGGCTGCGTTGCGAGCCCGTCCGGCGAATAGCGAGCGGCTCGGCCGGACCGCTCTCCGACGAGCGGCCCGGCCGAGCCGGGGCCTGCCGATCACGCACCGGCCGGCTGAGGGCGCGGCCGACTGCAGCCCGGCCGGGCCCGGACTAGCCGAGTGCGGACTTCACCACATCGGCCAGCCGCTCGGCGACCGCCCGTGCCTGGTCGATGTCGGCCGCCTCGACCATGACCCGTACCAGCGGCTCCGTGCCCGACTGGCGCAGCAGTACGCGCCCGGTGGAGCCCAGCTCGCGCTCGGCCTCGGCGACCGCCGCGGCCAGCTCCGAGGAGGTCCCGACCCGGGACTTGTCGACGTCGGGGACGTTGATCAGCAGCTGGGGCAGCCGCTGCATGACCCCGGCCAGCTCGGCGAGCGTACGTCCGGTGGCCGCGACCCGGGCCGCCAGCATCAGGCCGGTCAGCGTGCCGTCGCCGGTCGTGGCGTGGTCCAGGACGATGACATGGCCGGACTGCTCGCCGCCCAGCGCATAGCCCTCGGCCTTCATCGACTCCAGTACATAGCGGTCGCCGACGGCGGTCTGGACGAGCTGGATGCCCTCCCGCTCCATCGCGATCTTGAAGCCGAGGTTGGACATGACCGTGCCGACCACGGTGTCCTTGCGCAGTTGCCCGGCCTCGCGCATGGCGAGGGCGAGTACGGCCAGGATCTGGTCGCCGTCGACCTCCGCGCCCGTGGCGTCCACGGCGAGGCAGCGGTCGGCGTCGCCGTCGTGCGCGATACCGAGGTCGGCGCCGTGCTCGACGACGGCGGCCTTTAGCAGCTCCAGGTGGGTGGAGCCGCAGCCGTCGTTGATGTTCAGACCGTCCGGATCGGCACCGATCGTGACCACCTCGGCGCCGGCCCGGGCGAAGGCCTCGGGCGAGACCCGGGAAGCCGCGCCGTGTGCCTCGTCGAGGACGACCTTCAGCCCGTCGAGCCGGTTCGGGAGGACGGCGACGAGATGGGCGACGTACCGGTCGAAGCCCTCGGCGTAGTCGGTGACCCGGCCCACCCCGGCGCCCGTCGGGCGTGCCCAGGGCTCACCGGTGCGGTGCTGCTCGTAGACCGTCTCGATCCGGTCCTCCAGCTCGTCGGCGAGCTTGTGACCACCACGGGCGAAGAACTTGACACCGTTGTCCGGCATGGCGTTGTGGCTGGCGGAGAGCATCACACCGAGGTCGGCGCCCAGCGCGCCGGTGAGGTACGCCACCGCAGGGGTGGGCAGCACACCGACCCGCAGGACGTCCACGCCCGCGCTGGCGAGGCCTGCCACAACGGCGGCCTCCAGGAACTCTCCGGACGCACGTGGGTCGCGTCCCACCACGGCTGTCGGCCGATGCCCCTCAAA
This sequence comes from Streptomyces sp. Ncost-T10-10d, assembly GCF_900091955.1. Taxonomy (GTDB): domain Bacteria; phylum Actinomycetota; class Actinomycetes; order Streptomycetales; family Streptomycetaceae; genus Streptomyces. Next base: position 132,216 of record NZ_FMDF01000138.1, on the reverse strand, counting down.
GGTGCCCGCCTCGGCAAGCACATGCGCCGCAGCAACCGAGAGACCGAGCGCCAGCTCAGCCGTCAGATCCGCATTGGCGACACCGCGCACACCGTCCGTGCCGAAGAGTCGTCCCACTGGTGTCCTCCGAAGATGCTCCGAAACCGCAAACCAAACCAAAGCAAACCGACGCAACACGGCGACACGATGCGAACAACGCGACGCGTCCGTCGCCGGCAACGCCACACAATGCCGCGTATGCAAGCGTATGAACGTCCTATGCCGTTATACGCCCGAGGGTGCCGATAGACGAACGCCCCGGCAAGCACAAGGTGTGCCGCCGGGGCGAACGGGTAACGCAAATGAGCAGGCGGTTTAGCGCTTGCTGTACTGCGGGGCCTTACGGGCCTTCTTGAGACCGGCCTTCTTGCGCTCGACCGCACGGTCGTCGCGGGAGAGGAAGCCGGCCTTCTTCAGCGGGGCGCGGTTGTTGTCCACGTCCGCCTCGTTCAGCGCACGGGCCACACCGAGGCGCAGGGCGCCGGCCTGACCCGAGACGCCGCCACCCGAGATGCGGGCGATGACGTCGTAGCGGTTGTCGAGCTCGAGCACCTTGAAGGGCTCGTTGACTTCCTGTTGGTGCACCTTGTTGGGGAAGTAGTCCTCAAGGGTGCGACCGTTGATCTTCCACTTGCCGGTGCCCGGAACGATCCGGACGCGGGCGATGGCGTTCTTCCGACGGCCAAGGCCGGCGGCGGGCTGCGGGTCGCCGAAGCGAGAAGCCAGCGACTCGCTGGTGTACTCGCCCTCGACGGGAACCTCGGACTCGAAGGTGGTCACCTCGGCGAAAACCTCTTCGCCCTCGGTGCCCTCGACGGGGTTCTCAACAGTGGTCTCGGCCACGATTCTCCTCAGATCTTTCTTTTGGTCTTAGGGGGAGGCCGGAACTACTGCGCGACCTGGGTGATCTCGAACGGGACCGGCTGCTGAGCAGCGTGCGGGTGCTGGTCGCCCGCGTAGACCTTGAGCTTCGAGAGCATCTGACGGCCCAGGCTGTTCTTGGGGATCATGCCCTTGATGGCCTTCTCGACAGCCTTCTCGGGGCTCTTGGCGAGCAGCTCGTCGTAACGGACGGAGCGGAGACCACCCGGGAACCCGGAGTGGCGGTACGCCATCTTCTGGGTCTTCTTGTTGCCGGAGAGGTGAACCTTCTCGGCGTTGATGATGATGACGAAGTCGCCCATGTCCATGTGGGGGGCGTAAATCGCCTTGTGCTTGCCGCGGAGGAGGTTCGCAGCCGTGGTGGCCAGACGACCCAGGACGATGTCCTGCGCGTCAATGATGTGCCACTGGCGCGTCACATCGCCGGGCTTGGGGCTGTACGTACGCACTTCGTAGCCTTCGCTTCTTCAGTGGATGGGGTCCAGACACATGGCACCTCTGAAGCGATCATGCAGCTGGGGCTCACAATGCCGGGACGCTGCCCGTATGCGAACCACTGGTAACTGCTCCAGAGAACCTACGTAAGGGCCCTACGCGTGAGAACGACGAAGCCAATACGCATAACAATCGACGAGACTACCCGCCCCGCCCCGGACGGGTCAAAACGCGTGGCCCTCGGGCGGGCGGCAGCGGGGTTACCCGGCCTGGCCCGGCTCCGCTGCCGGGGGTTCCGTCCTCAATCACCGGACGGGCTGGTCGGTGCGGGTTCCCCGCGGGGGTGCAACCGCGTCACCGCACCCGCACCACCCTCCGCTCGTCCCACACCGGCTCCGTCGCCTCCCGTACGACGCCGTCCGAGCCGAACACCAGATACCGGTCGAAGGACTTCGCGAACCACCGGTCGTGCGTGACGGCCATCACCGTCCCCTCGTACACCTCAAGACCGTCCTGCAGGGCCTCCGCCGACTCCAGGTCCAGGTTGTCCGTCGGCTCGTCCAGCAGCAGTGCCGTCGTGCCGGCCAGCTCCAGGAGCAGGATCTGGAACCGCGCCTGCTGCCCGCCGGACAGCTTCTCGAACGGCTGGTCCCCCTGCCGCTCCAGCTCGTACCGCCGCAGCACGGACATCGCCCCGCCGCGGTCCTTGGCGTGCTCGGTCCACAGGATCTCGACGAGCGTGTGGCCCAGCAGCTCCGGATGGGCGTGCGTCTGCGCGAAGTGACCCGGTACGACACGCGCCCCGAGCTTCCACTCCCCCGTGTGCGCCACCGGCTCGCCCGCGAGCAGCCGCAGGAAGTGCGACTTCCCGGAGCCGTTCGAGCCGAGGACGGCGACCCGCTCCCCGTAGAAGATCTCCAGGTCGAAGGGGGCCATCAGCCCCGTCAGCTCCAGCCCCTTGCAGGTCACCGCCCGTACGCCGGTCCGGCCACCGCGCAGCCGCATCTTGATGTCCTGCTCGCGCGGCGGCTCCGGCGGGGGGCCTGCGTCCTCGAACTTCTTGAAGCGGGTCTGCATCGCCCGGTAGCGGGACGCCATGTCGGGGCTGATCGCCGCCTGCTGCCGCAGCCGGTGGACCAGCGCCTTCAGCCGGGCGTGCTCCTCCTCCCAGCGCCGCAACAGCTCCTCGAACCGCGCGAACCGGTCCTTGCGGGCCTGGTGGTACGTATCGAAACCGGCGCCGTGCACCCACACGTCGCTGCCCGCCGGGCTCGGCTCGACGCTGACGATCTTCTCGGCGGCCCTGGACAGCAGCTCCCGGTCGTGGGAGACGAAGAGGACCGTCTTGCGGGTCTCCTTCAGCCTCTCCTCCAGCCATCGCTTTCCTGGGACGTCGAGATAGTTGTCCGGCTCGTCGAGCAGCAGCACCTCGTCCGGCCCGCGCAGCAGCGCCTCCAGCACCAGCCGCTTCTGCTCACCGCCGGACAGCGTGCGCACCTCGCGCCACTGCGCCTTCTCGTACGGGACTCCGAGCGCGGCCATGGTGCACATGTCCCACACCGTCTCGGCCTCGTACCCGCGGGCCTCCGCCCAGTCGCTCAGGGCCTGCGCGTACTTCATCTGCGCGGCCTCGTCGTCGACGGTGAGAATCAGTTCCTCGGCCTTGTCGACCGCCAGAGCCGCTTCCCGGATGCGGGGCTGGGCGACGGAGACCAGCAGATCCCGGACCGTACGGTCGTCCCGCACGGAGCCCACGAACTGCTGCATCACCCCGAGCCCGCCGCTCACCGACACGGAGCCACCGTGCGGCTGGAGCTCCCCGGCAAGCAGTTTCAGCAGCGTCGTCTTCCCGGCACCGTTCGCCCCCACGAGGGCGACCACCGCCCCGTCCGCGACCCGGAACGAAGCATCGCCGAGCAGCACCCGCCCGTCCGGTAGGTAGTACTCCAGATGGCCCGCTTCAAGATGTCCCATGCACAGCATTGTCACGGGCCGCGAAGCCCTGGCCCAACCGGTTTACGTTGCGTCTAGGATTCGCCGCATGAGCTTTGGGCAAGGGGGGCCCTCCTGGGGGCCCGGAGGCACACAGACTCCGGACTGGGCAGCGCTGGCCGACGAGTCCGCCGCGCGCAACCGCCGCAAGAAGTGGCTGCTGATCGGCGGCGGCGTGCTCGCCACCGCGGCGGTCGGCGCCATCGTGGCCACGGCGGTCATCTCGACCAACAACGGCAACAGCTCCACCGGCTCCGGCAAGAACGCGAGCGAGCTGCCGGCACCGACCGACCTGCCGAACAACACCGCCGAGCCCGAGCCGTCCTTCTCCTCGGTGGCGCCACCGCCCCCGCCGGACCCGAAGGACTACATCTCCGACGTCAAGAAGGACAAGGCGCCGATCACCGTCGACGCCTTCTTCCCCGGCAAGAAGCTGACGATGGGCGACCGCGTCTACGCCAAGGGCGCGACGCAGCAGACGAAGAACTGCGCCGCCCCCACCAAGGGCGCGCTCGGCTCGGTACTCGTCAACAACGGCTGCGACCAGGTCATCCGGGCCACGTACAGCAAGGACGGCGTCGCCGTCACCGTCGGCCTCGCGGTCTTCGAGACGGAAGCCCAGGCGAAGAAGGCGGCCCAGCAGTCGAGCGGCAGCATCGCCACACTGAGCGGCTCGGGTGTGCCGGCCTTCTGCCAGACCGGATCGGTCTGCCGCCGTACCGCCAACTCCTACGGCCGCTACGCCTATTTCGCCATCAGCGGGTTCACCAGCGGCAAGAACGTCACCACGGCCGACAAGAACGCCTTCGCCACCGGTGACGACCTGACGAACTTCACGTTCCGTCAGATCCGCCACCGCGGAGAGCTCCAGGCATCGGCGGCGGCCACCGCACCCGCCGCCTGACACGGCCCGGGGAACCCGTGCGCCTTCCGTTCCTCCTCACCCTGCCCCGCGTGCTGCGCCACAGCGCAGCCATCGGCGCCGATCTGCCGCCGGACGAGGCCGTGGTCGTCGACGCCCCGGACGCCGCGCTCCGGACCGCCCTGACCTCGGCCACGGAGGGCGACCACGGCCCCGCTCGCGAACTGCTCGCCGCGACCCGTGAGCACACCCAGTGGGAGCTGAGGGACGGCTACGTGTCCCGTCTCGCCGAGGCCGCCCTGCACAACCCCGGCTGGCTGGACGCCTGGCTGGCCGAATCCCCCGAGGACCCGGACGCGGCTCTGGTCCGGGCGGACCTCTGTATCGACCGGGCCTGGGAGATACGTACGGCAGAACGCGCCAAACATGTCTCGCGCGAGCAGTTCCGGGCCTTCTTCGCGCTGCTGGAGGACGCGGCCCCGGTGATCGGCAGGGCGGCCGAACTCAACCCCACCGACCCCGTGCCGTGGCGCATCGCCCTGACCCACGCCCGGGGCAGCCAGGCCCCGCGCGATGTCTTCTACGAATACTGGGCGCAGGCCCTGGCACGCGACCCGCACCACTACGGATGCCATGCCTCGGCCCTTCAGTACCTGTGCGCGAAGTGGTGGGGTTCGCACGAGGAGATGTTCGGCTTCGCCGAGAGCGCGGCCGATACGGCTCCGCCCGGTTCGAAACTGCATGCGCTGCCGCTGTCCGCGGCGCTGGAGTACGTGGTCGTGTCCCCCACCCCCGACACACCCGCCGGTCCCGACCCGTACGCGCCCCGCGTCGCGGCGGCCGTCGCCCGCGCACTGGACCTCTCGGCCGCGTACGAACCGGGCAGCCACGAGGCGGCCGGCTTCCGCAACCACCTGGCCCTGATGCTGCTGCGTACGGAGCGCTGGGACGAAGCGCTGGACGCGTTCCGCAGTATCGGCGTCCATGCCACCAAGTACCCCTGGGGGTACTTCGGCGACGACCCGCGCCAGGAGTTCCTGGAGACCCGCTCGGGCGTCCGTATCCACGTGGCGACACGAACCCCGTTCTTCGGCCGCCCGCCGCAGCCCCGTACCCGCCCCCGCCCCCCCCGTCTGGACGCCCGGCGCTCCGTGCGCGGTCGCGATAGCGGCGGCCCGCCCGGCGGACGTGGCACAGGCGGCACTGATGTGCGGCGTCTCGCTCCGCACCGCCCCGGCGACCGCCACCCACACCTACGTCGAGGCCGTCCCGGAAGCCCGGCCCGCCAAACGCTCGGTGCTCTCCACGGAGGACCCGCTGACCACGGCGGCCGACAACTTCACCACCGGCGAGAAGTGGCCCACACTGGTCCTGCGCCGCACACCCGAGCGCTGCGGGCTCACCCTGTTCCGCAAGGGCAGACCCCTGGCCACCCACGAGTGGAACGCCACGTCCCCGGCCCCCGACCACGCCACGGTCACCGCCACGGCCGAAGCCCTGTCCCGCGCCTTCGCCCTCACCGACCCCCGCCCGCTGACCCACATCCTCCGCTCCACCGGCAACCCGCCCCGCCACCAGTCCGACCTCCTGGCGGCCCTGTCCCTGCCCCCGCTGCCCCCGGGCTTCGGCGACCGCCCGGAAGTCCTCGACACCCTCCCCGACGCCCGGGTCCTCACCCGCCGCGGCCTGCTGGCCGGCATGCGGTCCACGATGACCACCCAGGACGGCGAACACCCGCGGGCCCCGGACGGCCACGAACCCCGCCCACCGAGGTGGTGGGTGCTGCGCATCCTGGGCCTGCTGCTGTTCACAGCAGCCGCGGTCCATGCCTGGTCGGCCCCGGACAGCCACCCGCTCCGGGCAACGACGGCCACACTCGTGTCCCTGTACACGGCAGCCCGGCTGACGAGCGCCTGGCGGCAAAGACGCCGGGCACGCGGCGGGGCCGCAGCAGCCTCGGAATGAGAACGTCGACGCCTCCGAGCCCACCTGTGCAGGGTCTGCGGGTCCGATGTGACGAGGTTGTGCGCCGCTGAAAGCGTGGATGGGACAGCGGTCAAGGTCACCGTGGTGGTCCCGACAGGACGAAGTCCGCCCGACTCGGCAAAGTGCGCGGCCCTGAGGTCTCCGGACAGCTCACCGCGGTACCGCACCCCACCCAGCAGCTGCTCCGCATCACCCCGTACTGGACCAATGCGCACCGTGACCTGTCGCTGCGCGTCGAAGTCCCCGAGCCGCCGAAGCCTGCCACCCCCGCAACGCCGCCCCGCAGGCCGGGCCTGCTCAGCCGGGTCGCCCGGATCGTCCGCAAGCACTGACGGCCCGGCCGGCCCGCGCATCTCAGCAGCAGCCGGCTCCGGGGAGCGTGCGCACATTGCGCGCCTCCTTGGAGCGGGCGGCCAGCAACTCGTCGGCCGGGTAAGCCACTTCCTCCAGCGTCAGCCCATGGGGGCGGACCACATGCACGCCGGGGTCCCGCAGCCGTGCCGCCAGCACCTGTGCGGGCCACTCGGCCGGGCGGCGCCCGTCGCCGACGAACAGCGCGGCCCCGATCAGCGCCCGCACCATGTTGTGGCAGAACGCGTCGGCCTGCACGGTCGCCGTCATGATGCCGGACGCCTCGTCCCGCACCCAACTCAGCTTCTGCAGCGTACGGATGGTCGTCGCACCCTCACGCTTCTTGCAGTAGGCGGCGAAGTCGTGCTCCCCGACCATCCGGGCCGCCGCCTCGTTCATGGCGTCGACGTCCAACGGCCGGTCGTGCCACAGCACATGACCCCGCAACAGCGGATCCACCCCACCGGGACGATCGGCGACACGGTACGCGTAACGCCGCCACAGCGCCGAGAACCGGGCATTGAACCCGGCCGGAGCCTCGGCGATCCGCCAGATCCGCACATCGGGCGCCATCCGTCCGGCCATCCGCCGCAGCAGCTTGTCCGCGTGCTCGGCCCACACCTCGTCCGGCAGATCGACATGGGCGACCTGCCCCCGGGCGTGCACCCCGGCATCGGTGCGCCCGGCGACGGTCAGGTCGTACGTCCGTGAGGACCGCGTCACGGTCCGCAGCGCGTCCTCGATCTCCCCCTGGACGGTCCGCCTGCCGGTCTGCTTGGCCCAGCCGGAGAAGTCCTTGCCGTCGTACGCCAGGTCCAGCCGCACCCTTACGAAGCCGGGCTCTACCTCGTCACTCACCGAACGATCCTTTTCTGCCAGTACATACGGAACGGGCCCGCACCGCCCCGAAGGGTGATGCGGGCCCGCCCAGTGGTCTCAGAACGCTCAGGCGTCCTTGGACTCCACGTCGGCCTCGGCCGGCTTGGCGTCCTCGACGACCTCGGCCGGAGCCTCGTCCTTCTTGAGGGCGTCTTCCTTGACCGCACGCTTGGTCGCGGCCTCGGCCTCACCGGTGGCCTGCTGGGCCACGGTCAGTGCCTCGACCAGCTCGATGACGGCCATCGGGGCGTTGTCGCCACGACGGTTGCCGATCTTGGTGATGCGGGTGTAACCACCGGGGCGGTTCTCGTACCGCGGGGCGATCTCGGTGAAGAGCGTGTGCACGATGCTCTTGTCCGTGATCGACTGCAGCACCAGGCGACGGTTGTGGATGTCGCCCTTCTTCGCCTTGGTGATGAAACGCTCGGCAACCGGGCGCAGGCGGCGAGCCTTGGCCTCGGTCGTGGTGATGCGGCCGTGCTCGAACAGCGACTTCGCAAGGTTGATGAGAAGAAGCTTCTCGTGCGCAGCGCTGCCGCCCAGACGGGCACCCTTGGCGGGCTTCGGCATGGTTTTTCTCCTTGTGTGCTGCACCGGCCGTATCAGGTACCGGTGTCAGTTCCCGTGCGGCGGACGCCACACGGAAGATCAAGAGCCGTTCGGGAAATCGTTCCGGCAGATGAAGCCAGTCATCGGCCGCATCAAGCCCGTCCGGCGTTCGAGGACAAAGCCTCACCCCGGTCCGGGGCACCCGCAAAACCCGGGCACCCCGGCCGGAGGCGAATCAGTACTGCTCGGTCTCCACGAAACCGGCGTCCGCGTCGTCATCCGCGCCGAACGCGTCGGCCGCGGCCGTCGGGTCGAATCCGGGCGGGCTGTCCTTGAGCGCCAGGCCCATACCGGCCAGCTTCGCCTTGACCTCGTCGATCGACTTCGCACCGAAGTTGCGGATGTCGAGCAGGTCGGCCTCGGAACGAGCCACGAGCTCACCCACGGAGTGGATGCCCTCGCGCTTGAGGCAGTTGTACGAACGGACCGTGAGCTCGAGCTCCTCGATCGGCAGCGCCAGATCGGCAGCGAGCGCGGCGTCCGTCGGGGACGGGCCCATGTCGATGCCCTCGGCGTCGATGTTGAGCTCGCGCGCCAGACCGAACAGCTCGACCAGGGTCTTACCGGCCGAAGCCATGGCGTCACGGGGACGCATGGCCTGCTTGGTCTCGACGTCGACGATCAGCTTGTCGAAGTCGGTGCGCTGCTCGACACGGGTCGCCTCGACCTTGTACGTGACCTTGAGCACCGGCGAGTAGATGGAGTCGACCGGGATACGGCCGATCTCCTGGCCCACCTGCTTGTTCTGGACGGCGGAGACGTAGCCGCGACCGCGCTCGACGGTCAGCTCCATCTCCAGCTTGCCCTTGCCGTTCAGCGTGGCCAGGACCAGGTCCGGGTTGTGGACCTCGACACCGGCCGGCGGGGCGATGTCAGCAGCGGTGACCAGGCCGGGACCCTGCTTGCGCAGGTACATCACGACCGGCTCGTCGTGCTCCGAGGAGACGACCAGCTGCTTGATGTTGAGGATGAGGTCGGTGACGTCCTCCTTGACACCCGGCACGGTGGTGAACTCGTGCAGGACACCGTCGATCCGGATGCTGGTGACAGCAGCGCCGGGGATCGAGGAGAGGAGCGTACGGCGAAGAGAGTTGCCGAGGGTGTAGCCGAAGCCCGGCTCCAGCGGCTCGATGACGAACCGGGAGCGGAACTCGTCAACGACCTCTTCGGTCAGCGACGGACGCTGAGCGATAAGCATGTTGCGTTCCTTCAGTCGTGGGCGCCCACTATTTGACGCCCCCAGATACTGACAAGGGTACGGGCGGCACGACCCGAAAGAGCCGTACCGCCCGGACCCACGAGCTACTACTTGGAGTAGAGCTCGACGATCAGCTGCTCCTGCACCTGGGTGTCGATCACCTGGCGCTCGGGCAGGGAGTGCACGAGGATCCGCATCGTCGACGGCACGGCTTCGAGCCACGCCGGTACGGTGCGCTCGCCGGCCTCGGCCTGGGCCACCTGGAAGGGGGTCAGGGCCTTGGACTTCTGACGAACCTCGATGACGTCGTTCACAGCGACGCGGGCCGACGGAATGTCGGTCTTCGTGCCGTTCACGGCGATGTGTCCGTGACGCACCAGCTGACGGGCGTGGTCGCGGGACTTGGCGAAGCCTGCCCGGTAGACCACGTTGTCGAGGCGGGTCTCAAGGATGCGCAGAAGGTTCTCACCGGTCTTGCCGGTCTTCTGGTTCGCTTCCTTGTAGTAGTTCACGAACTGTCGTTCAAGAACACCGTAGATCCGCGAGCACTTCTGCTTCTCACGAAGCTGAAGAAGGTACTCGCTGTCCTTGGTGCGCCCGCGTCCGTGCTCACCCGGGGGGTAAGGACGGATCTCGATCGGGCACTTCGCGCTCTCGCACTTGCTGCCCTTGAGGAACAGCTTCTGCTTCTCCCGACGGCAACGCTTGCAGTCGGCCCCGGTGTATCGCGCCATTTTCCAGTTGTCTCCGTTGCTTCAGACGGAATCAGACGCGGCGACGCTTGGGCGGCCGGCATCCGTTGTGCGGAGTGGGGGTGACGTCCTGGATCGAACCGACCTCCAGGCCGGTGGCCTGGAGCGAACGGATCGCGGTCTCGCGGCCGGAGCCCGGACCCTTGACGAAGACGTCAACCTTGCGCATGCCGTGCTCCTGCGCGCGGCGGGCGGCCGACTCGGCGGCCATCTGCGCGGCGAAGGGGGTGGACTTGCGCGAGCCCTTGAAGCCGACGTGGCCGGCGGAGGCCCAGGAGATCACGTTGCCCGAGGGGTCCGTGATCGAGACGATCGTGTTGTTGAACGTGCTCTTGATGTGCGCGTGGCCGTGAGCGACGTTCTTCTTTTCCTTGCGACGCACCTTCTTGGCTGCGCCCTGACGACCCTTGGGGGGCATGTCTTGACTCCAGATGGAGAGGGGAGGTGATCGGTCCTACAGCGAAGACCGCTGGTTGCTGCGGATGGCCGGTGGCCCGGATGCCCGCAGTGCGTCCGCTGAGGACTACTTCTTGCCCGGCTTCTTCTTACCGGCGATCGCGCGACGCGGGCCCTTGCGGGTACGAGCGTTCGTGCTGGTGCGCTGGCCGTGGACCGGCAGGCCGCGGCGGTGACGCAGGCCCTGGTAGCAGCCGATCTCGACCTTGCGGCGGATGTCGGCCTGGATCTCGCGACGGAGGTCACCCTCGGTGCGGAGGTTGGCGTCCACGTACTCGCGGATCTTGACCAGGTCCTCTTCGGCCAGGTCGCGAACGCGGGTGTTCGGGTTCACGCCAGTGGTGGCGAGAATCTCCTTGGACCGGGTGCGCCCGATACCGAAGACGTAGGTGAGGGCAACCTCCACGCGCTTTTCGCGCGGGATGTCAACACCTGAAACGCGTGCCATTCAATGGCTCCAGTTGTTATTTCGGGGGTCTTCCGCAGTGCCACTCCCGATCGCCGACCTCTCGTGACGAGAGGTGGTACGCCCGGGTCCCCGGCCCCCGCCGGAGGTGTCGTCAGCCGAAGCTTGGACGGACTCTGCGTATGTACGTATTACGTGCGTCGCGCGAAGTGCTGCGAGATGCAGGGGGTCGTGCGTCAGCCCTGGCGCTGCTTGTGGCGCAGGTTGTCGCAGATGACCATGACCCGACCGTGACGGCGGATCACCTTGCACTTGTCGCAGATCTTCTTGACGCTCGGCTTGACCTTCATGGGATGTCAGGTTCTCCGGGTCAGTGCCATCACCCCGCCGAAGCGAGGTGCGGGCAAGATCTACTTGTAGCGGTAGACGATCCGGCCACGCGTCAGGTCGTACGGAGAGAGCTCCACGACGACCCGGTCATCCGGAAGGATTCGGATGTAGTGCATCCGCATCTTGCCGCTGATGTGCGCGAGGACCTTGTGACCGTTCTGGAGTTCCACCTTGAACATGGCGTTCGGGAGGGACTCGATCACGGTGCCCTCAATTTCGATGGCACCTTGCTTCTTGGCCACGCTTCGCCTTTCGAATCGGCTACCTTGATCGGCCTTCGGTATCGCGTGTGGACATGTGGACACACGGATGCACGAGAGCCGACGAGTCAGTCTACGTCAGCGGACCCCAAAAGACGAATCCGTCAAGTTTGCCCACCCCGGGAGATCCTTAGACCTCCACAAGGGGGTCAAATCGGCCTACGGGGCCTTCCCCGGTCCCTGAAGATCTCGGGGAAGGGCCCGGGCGCCGCCTCGATCCCGGCCCCTCCGCCGGGCGAGCGATCAGCCGATGGGGTCTCCCCTGGTTCTTAAGAATTCGGGCAAGGGTCCGGCGCCGCCTCGATCCCGTACTGGGCCAGCTTTGCCTTGCCGCAGTCGGGGGCCGTCAGGACCAGCGGGCCCTGCTCGGTGAGGGCGATCGAGTGCTCCCAGTGGGAGGACCAGGTGCCGTCCGTCGTGATCACGGTCCAGTCGTCCTGGAGCACCTCGGTCTGCGCCGTACCGAGGGAGACCATCGGCTCGATGGCCAGGCAGACGCCCGGCACGAGCTTGATGCCCTTGCCCCGCTTCCGGGAGACGTAGTTCAGCAGGTGCGGGTCCATGTGCATCTCGGTGCCGATGCCGTGGCCGCCGTAGTCCTCGATGATCCCGTACTTACCGGTGGCCGGACGCGGCTGGCGGCGGATGTAGGACTCGATCGCCTTCGAGACGTCGACGAGGCGGTTGTTCACCTTCATCGCGGCGATACCGGCCCACATGGACTCCTCGGTGACCCGGGAGAGCTCGATCAGCTCCGGAGCGTGACCGGTGCCCACGAAGGCCGTGTACGCGGCGTCGCCGTGCCAGCCGTCGACGATCGCGCCGGCATCGATGGAGATGATGTCGCCGTCCTTGAGGACGGTCTTGTCGTCCGGGATGCCATGGACGACGACCTCGTTGACCGAGGTGCAGATGGTGGCGGGGAACCCGCCGTACCCGAGGAAGTTCGACTTCGCACCGTGATCGGCGATCACCTTGCGGGCCACGCGGTCCAGGTCCAGGGTGGTGGCGCCGGGCACCGCCGCCTCGCGGGTGGCGGCGTGAATGGCAGCGACCACCAGCCCCGCCTCACGCATCTTCGCGATCTGCTCGGGGGTCTTGATCTGCACCATTGCGCGGCGCCTCTCTGCATCGAACTGCATCGAACGGTGACGGGGTGCGGCGTACTCAACGATACGGCGCAAACAGTCGGCCGCGGCGCCCATGGACGCCGCGGCCGACTGTACGAGTACTGCGGGGTCTGCCCCTCAGGCCTTCTCGGACCCGAGAGCCTCCATCGCCCGCTCGGTCACCTCGGTGACCTTGCCGAGCGCGGAGATGGTGACCACCAGGTTCTGGGCCCGGTAGTAGTCGATGATCGGCTCGGTCTGCGTGTGGTAGACCTCCAGCCGAGTGCGGACCGTCTCCTCGGAGTCGTCATCGCGCTGGTACAGCTCGCCGCCGCAGGTGTCGCAGACGCCTTCGGCCTTCGGCGGGTTGTACGTCACGTGGAAGACGTGCGCGCTGTCGTTGCGGCAGATCCGGCGACCCGCGATCCGCTTGACGACCTCGTCCTCGGGGACCTCCAGGTCGAGAACCGCGTCCAGCTTCACGCCCTCGTCCTTGAGCATCGCGTCAAGAGCCTCGGCCTGACCCACATTGCGCGGGAAGCCGTCCAGCAGGAAGCCGTTCACGGCGTCCGACTGGGACATGCGGTCCTTGGCCATCGCGATGGTGACCTCGTCCGGCACCAGCTGCCCCGCGTCCATGTAGGCGCGGGCCTGCTTGCCAAGGTCGGTGCCCTGGCTGATGTTGGCGCGGAAGAGATCGCCCGTGGAGATGTGCGGAATCGACAGGTTCTTGGCAAGGTACGCAGCCTGCGTTCCCTTGCCGGCACCGGGCGGCCCGACGAGGACGATTCGCATCAGCGGAGGAACCCTTCGTAATTGCGCTGCTGGAGCTGACTCTCGATCTGCTTCACGGTCTCCAGCCCCACACCCACGATGATCAGGATGCTCGTCCCGCCGAACGGGAAGTTGGCGTTCGCACCACCGAAGCCGGCCAACGCCATCGTCGGCACAAGAGCGATCAGACCCAAGTACAGCGAGCCCGGCCAAGTGATCCTGTTGAGCACGTAGCTCAGGTACTCGGCAGTAGGTCGACCAGCCCGGATACCCGGGATGAACCCACCATACTTCTTCATGTTGTCGGCGACTTCCTCGGGGTTGAACGAAATCGCCACATAGAAGAAGGCGAAGAAGACAATCAACAGGAAGTACGCCGTGATGTAGTACGGGTGGTCGCCCTTGACGAAGTTGTCCTTGATCCAGGTCGCCCATCCCGCGGTGGAGTTGGAGAACTGGACGATCAGGGCTGGGATGTAGAGCAGCGAAGAAGCGAAGATGACGGGAATCACACCCGCCTGATTCACCTTCAGCGGAATGTACGTCGAGGTACCGCCGTACGACCTGCGGCCGATCATGCGCTTCGCGTACTGCACCGGGATACGGCGCTGGGCCTGCTCGACGAAGACGACGAGGCCCACCATCACGAAGCCGATCAGGATGACGGTGCCGAACTCGATCCAGCCGTCGGCCAGCTTGCCGCTGGTCTTGATGGCCCACAGGGCGCCGGGGAAGCTGGCGGCGATCGAGATGAACATCAGGATCGACATGCCGTTGCCGATGCCGCGGTCGGTGATGAGCTCACCGAGCCACATGACGGCCGCGGTGCCCGCGGTCATCGTGATCACCATGACGATGGTCGTGAAGATCGACTGGTTCGGCACGATCTGGTCGGCGACCGGGCAGCCGCTGAACAGCGCGCCACTGGTGGCGGTGGCCACCAGGCCGGTGCCCTGGAGGATGGCGAGCGCGACGGTCAGATAACGCGTGTACTGCGTGATCTTGGCCTGGCCGGACTGCCCCTCCTTCTTGAGCGCCTCGAGTCGGGGAATCACCACGGTCAGCAGCTGAAGAATGATGCTGGCCGTGATGTACGGCATGATGCCGAGCGCGAAGATCGTGATCTGCAGCAGTGCACCACCGCTGAACATGTTCACCAGGCCGAAGAGGCTGTTGTTGCCCTTGCTGGCCTGATCAACACAGGTCTGGACGTTCTCGTAGCTCACTCCCGGTACGGGGATGTGTGCCCCGAGCCGGTAGATCACGATGATGCCGAGCGTGAAGAGCAGCTTCTTGCGCAGGTCGGGCGTCTTGAACGCCCGGGCGAACGCGGTGAGCACGGTGCCTCCTGCGACCCCCGCGCAATGCGAAGAGGTGACGGTCTTGAGGATCGACGAATACGTAACAGTCAAAAGTCCCCGGGCGGGTGCCCGAGGGGTTACCACACAACAACGCACGCCACCTTACCGGCGACCATGCCCACCTAGGAACGACCAACCGGGGATGCCCCAAATGAGAGGCATCCCCGGTCGGATGTTCAGGCCATCGAGTTGTCTCAGACGAGCTCGGTGACGGTGCCGCCGGCGGCGGCAATCTTCTCCTTGGCGGAGCCGGAGACGGCGTCAACCGAAACCTGCAGTGCCACGGAGATCTCGCCCTGTCCGAGGACCTTGACGAGGTGGTTGTTGCGCACCGCACCCTTGGCGACCAGGTCGGCCACGGTGACCTCTCCACCCTCGGGGTAGAGCGTCGCGAGCTTGTCCAGGTTCACGACCTGGTACTCGGTGCGGAACGGGTTCTTGAAGCCCTTGAGCTTCGGGAGGCGCATGTGGAGGGGCATCTGCCCACCCTCGAAGCGCTCCGGAACCTGGTAACGGGCCTTGGTGCCCTTGGTGCCACGACCGGCGGTCTTACCCTTGGACGCCTCACCACGACCCACACGGGTCTTGGCGGTCTTGGCGCCCGGGGCGGGCCGGAGGTCATGGGCCTTCAGCGGCTTGTTCTCCGCCATGTCAGTCGACCTCCTCAACCGTCACGAGGTGGCGGACGGTGTGAGCCATGCCGCGGAACTCGGGACGGTCCTCCTTGACAACCACGTCGTTCAGGCGCTTGAGCCCGAGCGAACGAAGGGTGTCGCGGTGGTTCTGCTTGCTGCCGATGTACGACTTCGTCTGCGTGATCTTGAGGCGAGCCATTACGCACCCGCTCCCGCACGTGCACGAAGCAGAGCCGCGGGGGCGACGTCCTCGAGGGGCAGACCACGGCGAGCCGCGATCTCCTCGGGACGCTGCAGGCCCTTGAGGGCCGCCACGGTCGCGTGCACGATGTTGATCGCGTTGTCGGAGCCGAGCGACTTCGACAGGATGTCGTGAACGCCGGCGCACTCCAGAACGGCGCGCACCGGGCCACCGGCGATAACACCGGTACCGGGGGAAGCAGGCTTCAGCAGGACGACGCCCGCAGCCTTCTCGCCCTGGATCGGGTGAGGAATGGTGCCCTGGATACGCGGAACCTTGAAGAAGTTCTTCTTGGCTTCTTCCACGCCCTTGGCAATGGCCGCGGGAACTTCCTTGGCCTTGCCGTAGCCGACACCGACGGTGCCGTCACCATCGCCCACCACGACCAGCGCGGTGAAGCTGAAGCGACGACCACCCTTCACAACCTTGGCGACGCGGTTGATCGCGACAACGCGCTCAACGTACGCGGTCTTCTCGGCGGCAGCTGCGCCGCCGTCACGGCCCTTCCGGTCCCGCCGCTCGCCGCCACCGGCACCGCTTCCGCGGCGCTGGGGTCCAGCCATTGGATTTACCTCTCTCTGTTACGTCCGCTGTGCGTAGGAACCGGGGCTTAGAACTTCAGCCCGGCTTCACGGGCGGCGTCAGCCAGAGCGGCAATCCGCCCGGCGTACTGGTTACCACCGCGGTCAAACACGACGGCCTCGACGCCTGCGGCCTTGGCACGCTCAGCGACCAGGGCGCCGACCTGCTTGGCCTGGGTGCTCTTGTCGCCCTCGCCACCACGGATGGAAGCGTCCAGGGTCGACGCCGACGCGAGCGTGTGGCCCGCGATGTCGTCGATGACCTGAGCCACCATGTGGCGGTTGGACCGCGTCACGACCAAGCGCGGACGCTCCGGCGAACCGGAGATGTGCTTGCGGACGCGGATGTGGCGACGCTTGAGGGCGGCACGCTTGTAGGCGTCGCCCTTGGCGATCTTCACGCCGTATGCCATGGCTACTTACCAGCCTTTCCGACCTTGCGGCGGATGACCTCGCCGGCGTACTTGACGCCCTTGGCCTTGTACGGGTCAGGCTTCCGCAGCTTGCGGATCTTGGCCGCGGTCTCGCCGACCTTCTGCTTGTCGATGCCCTCGACGGAGAACTTCGTGGGGGACTCCACCTTGAAGGTGATGCCCTCCGGGGCCTCGATCAGGATCGGGTGGCTGTAGCCCAGGGCGAACTCCAGGTTGGAGCCCTTCGCCTGGACGCGGTAACCGACACCACTGATCTCGAGCGCCTTGGTGTATCCCTGGGTCACACCGGTGATCATGTTCGCCACCAGCGTGCGGGACAGGCCGTGAAGGGCCTTGTTCTGACGCTCGTCGTTCGGGCGGACGACGTTCAGGACGCCGTCCTCACCCTTGGTGACCTCGATCGGCGACGCCACGGTGTGCGTGAGGGTGCCCTTGGGGCCCTTCACCGCGACCGTGCGGCCATCGATGGTGACGTCCACACCGGCGGGAACCTGGATGGGGAGCTTGCCGATTCGCGACATGAGCTATTCCTCCGTTCCCGACTACCAGACGTAGGCGAGGACTTCCCCACCTACGCCCTTCTTGCTGGCCTGCTGGCCGGTCAGGAGACCGTGGGACGTGGAGATGATCGCCACGCCCAGGCCGCCGAGGACCTTCGGCAGGTTGGTGGACTTTGCGTACACACGCAGACCCGGCTTCGAGATGCGCTTGATGCCGGCGATCGAACGCTCGCGGTTCGGGCCGAACTTCAGCTCCAGGACGAGGTTCTTGCCGACCTCGGCGTCCTCGACCTTCCAGCCGGTGATGAAGCCCTCCTGCTGGAGGATCTCCGCGATGTGCGACTTGATCTTGCTGTGCGGCATCACGACGGAGTCGTGGTATGCCGAGTTCGCGTTACGCAGACGCGTGAGCATGTCTGCGATGGGATCAGTCATGGTCATGAATTGGCCTTCGGCCTCTCTCGCCGGGGTTTCCTGTATGCGCCATCCCTCTCCCCACTCAGAGGCAGGACGGGTGCGGTGCGGGGACCTACGGCGTAGTAAGTCGGTCTTGGGCGGCAGGCGCCCAACCCCACAAGCCTACGGCATGTGAGGGCGGGCTCCTGCCGACCAGATGCTTACCGAGAGCTTCCGTCAATTCCCAACGCCCGAAGGGCGAAGGAGAATTACCAGGAGCTCTTGGTCACGCCCGGCAGCTCGCCACGGTGAGCCATCTCACGAAGGCACACGCGGCACAGGCCGAACTTGCGGTAGACGGAGTGGGGCCGGCCGCAGCGCTGGCAGCGGGTGTACCCGCGAACGCCGAACTTCGGCTTACGGGCGGCCTTAGCGATCAGAGCCTTCTTCGCCACGGTCAGTTCTCCTTGAACGGGAAGCCGAGGTGACGAAGGAGGGCACGACCCTCGTCGTCATTGGTCGCCGTGGTGACCACGGTGATGTCCATGCCCCGGACCCGGTCGATCTTGTCCTGGTCGATCTCGTGGAACATGACCTGCTCCGTGAGACCGAAGGTGTAGTTGCCACGGCCGTCGAACTGCTTCGGCGACAGGCCACGGAAGTCACGGATACGCGGCAGCGCGAGCGACAGCGTACGGTCCAGGAACTCCCACATCCGGTCACCACGAAGGGTGACGTGGCAGCCGATCGGCTGACCCTCACGCAGCTTGAACTGCGCGATGGACTTGCGGGCCTTGGTGACAGCCGGCTTCTGGCCGGTGATCGTGGTGAGGTCGCGCACGGCGCCATCGATCAGCTTGGAGTCGCGGGCGGCGTCGCCCACACCCATGTTGACCACGATCTTGACCAGGCCGGGGATCTGCATGACGTTCTCGAACGAGAACTCCTCACGCAGCTTGCCGGCGATTTCCTCGCGGTACTTCGTCTTCAGACGCGGAGTGGTGGTGGTAGCCATCAGATGTCCTCACCCGTCCGCTTGGCAACGCGGATCTTGTTGCCTTCGTCGTCGAAGCGGTAACCGACGCGCGTGACGACCTTGTTGCCGTCCTTCTCCACGACGAGCTGAACGTTGCTCACGTGGATGGGGGCTTCGGTCGTGACGATGCCACCGGTCTGCGAACCACGAGCGGTCTGACCGGCCTTGGTGTGCTTCTTGACCCGGTTGACACCCTCGACGAGGACGCGGTCCTGAGCGGGGTAGGCCACGATGACCTTGCCCTGCTTGCCCTTGTCCTTACCGGTGATGACCTGAACCAGGTCGCCCTTCTTGATCTTCATGCTTACAGCACCTCCGGCGCGAGCGAGATGATCTTCATGAACTTCTTCTCGCGCAGCTCACGGCCCACCGGGCCGAAGATACGGGTGCCGCGGGGGTCGCCGTCGTTCTTCAGAATGACGGCGGCGTTCTCGTCGAAGCGGATGTACGAGCCATCCTGACGACGACGCTCCTTGACGGTGCGAACGATGACGGCCTTGACGACGTCACCCTTCTTCACGTTGCCACCGGGGATCGCGTCCTTGACGGTGGCGACGATGACGTCACCGATGCCCGCGTAGCGGCGACCCGAACCACCGAGAACACGGATGGTGAGGATTTCCTTCGCACCCGTGTTGTCGGCGACGCGAAGTCGCGACTCCTGCTGGATCACGTCTATCTCCTGATCGTCTGCCGGTTCCCGGCGGGGGCCACTCCGTTACCGGAGCGGACCCCCACCGAGCCTGGCGGAACTTGCCTGAGGGGAATGCCCCTCAGGAATTACTTGGCCTTCTCGAGGATCTCGACGACGCGCCACCGCTTCGTGGCGGACAGCGGCCGGGTCTCCATCAGGAGGACGCGGTCGCCGACGCCTGCGGCGTTCTGCTCGTCGTGCGCCTTGAGCTTGTTCGTACGGCGGATGACCTTGCCGTACAGCGCGTGCTTGACACGGTCCTCGACAGCGACGACGACGGTCTTGTCCATCTTGTCGCTGACGACCAGACCCTCGCGGGTCTTGCGGAAACCGCGGTCGGTGTTCGTCTCAGTCACAGTCTTCTCGCTCATCAGACGCTCTCCACCGTCTCGATGCCCAGCTCGCGCTCGCGCATCAGGGTGTAGATCCGGGCGATGTCCTTACGGACGGACTTGAGCCGGCCGTGGTTCTCGAGCTGTCCGGTCGCCGCCTGGAAGCGGAGGTTGAACAGCTCTTCCTTGGCCTCGCGGAGCTTGTTGAGCAGCTCCTCGTTGCCCAGCTCGCGCAGCTCGGACGCCTTGGTTCCGGCCGACATCACGCCTCACCTGCCTCGCGCCGAACGATGCGGCACTTCATCGGAAGCTTGTGAGCAGCGCGGGTAAGCGCCTCACGAGCAATCTTCTCGTTCGGGTAGGACAGCTCGAACATCACCCGACCCGGCTTGACGTTCGCGATCCACCACTCGGGAGAACCCTTACCGGAACCCATGCGGGTCTCGGCGGGCTTCTTCGTCAGGGGACGGTCCGGGTAGATGTTGATCCAGACCTTGCCGCCACGCTTGATGTGACGGGTCATCGCGATACGAGCTGCCTCGATCTGACGGTTCGTCACATACGCCGGGGTCAGCGCCTGGATGCCGTACTCGCCGAACGCAACCTGCGTGCCACCCTTGGACATACCGCTGCGCTTCGGGTGGTGCTGCTTGCGGTGCTTGACCCTACGGGGGATCAGCATTTCGGTCAGGCCTCCGTTCCGGTGCTCTCAGCCGGAGCAGCGGCGGCGGGAGCGTCGGCCTTGGGGGCCTCGGCTGCCGGCGCGGACTGCTGCGGCTTGCGACCGCGACCGCCACGCTCGCCACCGCGGCCACCACGGCCGGCCGGGCGGTCAGCGCCGCCACGGGCCGGGCGGTTGCCAGCGCGGGCAGCAGCGTTCTCGGCGCGGACCTCGGCGATGTTCTTGACGTCGCCCTTGTAGATCCAGACCTTCACACCGATGCGGCCGAAGGTCGTCTTGGCCTCGAAGAAGCCGTAGTCGACGTTCGCGCGGAGCGTGTGCAGGGGCACACGGCCCTCGCGGTAGAACTCCGAGCGGGACATCTCGGCGCCGCCGAGGCGGCCACCGCACTGGATCTTGATGCCCTTGGCGCCGGCCTTCATCGAGCTCTGCATGCTCTTGCGCATGGCACGACGGAAGGAGACGCGGGAGGAGAGCTGCTCGGCGACGGCCTGGGCCACCAGCTGAGCGTCCACCTCGGGGTTCTTGACCTCGAGGATGTTCAGCTGGACCTGCTTGCCGGTCAGCTTCTCCAGCTCGCCACGGATGCGGTCGGCCTCGGCGCCACGGCGACCGATGACGATGCCCGGGCGGGCGGTGTGGATGTCAACGCGGACGCGGTCGCGGGTGCGCTCGATCTCGACCTTCGAGATGCCGGCCCGCTCCATGCCCTTCGTCATCATGCGACGAATGGCGACGTCTTCCTTGACGTAGTCCTTGTACAGCTTGTCGGCGTACCAACGGGACTTGAAGTCCGTGGTAATGCCGAGCCGGAACCCGTGCGGGTTTACCTTCTGGCCCATTACCGGGTTCCTTCCTTGCTGCTGACGACCACGGTGATGTGGCTGGTCCGCTTACGGATCCGGTAGGCACGGCCCTGAGCACGCGGACGGAACCGCTTCAGGGTCGGGCCCTCGTCCACGTACGCCTCGCTGATGACCAGCGAAGAGGCGTCGGTGTGGTCGTAGTTGTGTGCGGCGTTGGCGATGGCGCTGTCCAGCACCTTGCCAACCGGCACGCTCGCGGCCTGCGGGGCGAAACGCAGGACCGCCTGAGCCTCCGTGGCGTCCATGCCACGGATGAGGTCCACCACGCGGCGGGCCTTCATGGGCGTGACGCGGATGTACCGCGCCTGGGCCCTGGCTTCCATGGTTGTCCCTTCGGTGTAAGTCATAGTCGTTTCCACCCCGCGGTTAGCGGCGCTTCGACTTCCGGTCGTCCTTGACGTGGCCGCGGAAGGTGCGAGTCGGCGAGAACTCGCCGAGCTTGTGGCCGACCATCGACTCGGTGACGAACACCGGGACGTGGATCTTGCCGTTGTGCACCGCGATGGTGTGACCCAGCATGGCCGGGACGATCATCGAGCGACGGGACCAGGTCTTGATGACGTTCTTGGTGCCTGCCTCGTTCTGTACGTCCACCTTCTTGATGAGGTGGCCGTCGACGAAGGGCCCCTTCTTGAGACTGCGCGGCATCTAAACCCGCTCCTAGCGCTTCTTGTTCGTCTTGCGGCGGCGGACGATGTACTTGCTCGATGCCTTCTTCGGCGAGCGAGTACGACCCTCCTTCTGACCCCACGGCGAGACCGGGTGGCGACCACCGGAGGTCTTGCCCTCACCACCACCGTGCGGGTGGTCAACCGGGTTCATCGCGACACCGCGGACGGTCGGGCGAACGCCCTTCCAGCGCATGCGGCCGGCCTTGCCCCAGTTGATGTTCGACTGCTCGGCGTTGCCGACCTCGCCGATCGTGGCGCGGCAGCGGGCGTCGACCAGGCGGATTTCACCCGACGGCATACGAAGGTGGGCCATGGTGCCCTCCTTCGCCAGCAGCTGCACGGAGGCACCCGCGGAACGGGCGAACTTCGCGCCGCCGCCGGGCCGCAGCTCGATGGCGTGGATGGTCGTACCGACCGGGATGTTGCGCAGCGCCAGGTTGTTGCCGGGCTTGATGTCGGCGGCCGGGCCGTTCTCGACACGGTCGCCCTGCGTCAGGCCACGCGGCGCGATGATGTAGCGCTTCTCGCCGTCCGCGTAGTGCAGGAGTGCGATGCGCGCGGTGCGGTTGGGGTCGTACTCGATGTGCGCGACCTTGGCCGGCACGCCGTCCTTGTCGTGACGACGGAAGTCGATCACTCGGTAGGCGCGCTTGTGGCCACCGCCCTGGTGGCGAACGGTCACACGACCGGCGTTGTTACGGCCGCCCTTGCTGTGCAGGGGGCGGACCAGCGACTTCTCCGGCGTGGACCGCGTGATCTCGACAAAGTCGGCGACGCTGGAGCCACGACGGCCCGGGGTCGTCGGCTTGTACTTGCGGATACCCATTTCTCAGTCCTCGTCCGATTCCGGACGATCCAGACCGCCCTTAGGCGGTCGGACCGCCGAAGATGTCGATACGGTCGCCCTCGGCGAGGGTCACGATGGCGCGCTTGGTGTCAGCGCGCTTGCCGAAACCGGTCTTGGTGCGCTTGCGCTTACCCTGCCGGTTGATCGTGTTGACCCCGGTGACCTTGACCGAGAAGACCGCTTCCACGGCCTGCTTGATCTGGGTCTTGTTGGAGCCGGGCGCGACGATGAACGTGTACTTGTTCTCGTCGAGCAGCGCGTAGCTCTTCTCGGAAACAACCGGCTTGACGAGAACGTCGCGCGGGTCCGAGTAGGTCTTGCTGGTAACGGTCGCCTCGCTCATCAGGCGTCGCTCCCTTCGGTCTCAGCGGTCTGGGGGCCAGACACGAAGGACTCGAAGGCGGCCTGGGTGAAGACCACGTCGTCAGAGACGATCACGTCGTACGTGTTCAGCTGGCCCGGCTCCAGGATGTGCACCTGGGGCAGGTTGCGGGCGGACAGCCACGCGGCCTCGTCGGCGCGGTCGACGACCAGGAGCAGGTTCTTGCGCTCCGAGATCTTGCCGAACAGCGTCTTCGCGGCCTTCGTGGAGACTGCACCGTCGACCACGCCGGTGACGACGTGGATGCGGGAGTGGCGCGCCCGGTCGGAGAGGGCACCGCGCAGGGCGGCGGCCTTCATCTTCTTCGGGGTCCGCTGCGAGTAGTCACGCGGCTGCGGGCCGTGGACGACGCCACCGCCGGCGAACTGCGGCGCACGGGTCGAACCCTGGCGCGCGCGGCCGGTGCCCTTCTGGCGGTACGGCTTGCGGCCACCGCCACGGACTTCGCCGCGGGTCTTGGTCTTGTGCGTGCCCTGACGGGCAGCTGCCAGCTGTGCGACGACGACCTGGTGGATCAGCGGAACGCTGGTCTTCGCGTCGAAGATCTCCGAGGGGAGCTCGACGGTACCGGCCTTGTCGCCTGCCGGCGAAAGGATGTCAATGGTGCTCATTACCTCAAGCCCCCTTGGCCGCGGTACGGACCAGGACGAGGCCGCCGTTCGGACCGGGGACTGCGCCCTTGATGAGGAGCAGACCCTTCTCCGCGTCAACCGCGTGGATGGTCAGGTTCTGGGTGGTGACACGCTCGTTGCCCATGCGACCCGCCATGCGCATGCCCTTGAAGACACGGCCGGGGGTGGCACAGCCACCGATGGAGCCGGGCATGCGGTGCACACGGTGGGCACCGTGGGACGCCTTGCCACCCTTGAAGTTGTGACGCTTCATCACACCGGCGAAGCCCTTGCCCTTGCTCTTGCCCGTGACGTCGACCTTGACGCCGGACTCGAACACCTCGGCAGTGACCTCCTGGCCCAGCGTGTACTCGCTGGCGTCAGGGGTGCGGAGCTCCACCAAGTGGCGGCGCGGGGTCACGTCGGCCTTGGCGAAGTGGCCCTTGAGGGGCTTGTTCACCTTGCGCGGGTCGATCTCGCCGAAGGCGATCTGGACCGCCTCGTAGCCGTCGCTGTCGTTGGTGCGGACCTGGGTGACGACGCAGGGCCCGGCCTTGACGACGGTCACCGGGACGACCCGGTTGTTCTCGTCCCAGACCTGGGTCATGCCGAGCTTCTCGCCCAGGACGCCCTTAATGTTCTTAGCCATCTCGCGCGTCACCTCAGAGCTTGATCTCGATGTCGACGCCCGCCGGCAGGTCGAGACGCATCAGCGAGTCAACCGTCTTCGGCGTGGGGTCGAGAATGTCGATGAGGCGCTTGTGCGTGCGCATCTCGAAGTGCTCGCGCGAGTCCTTGTACTTGTGCGGCGACTTGATGACGCAGTACACGTTCTTCTCAGTGGGCAGCGGCACCGGGCCCGCGACCGACGCACCAGTGCGGGTCACCGTCTCGACGATCTTCTTCGCCGAGGAGTCGATGACCTCGTGGTCGTAGGCCTTGAGCCGGATGCGGATCTTCTGTCCCGCCATGGCTACTAGTAGTCCTGTCTCTCGTAACGCTCTGGAACCCGGGGGTTCTCAAGACTCCGTCTCCGACCCACGCGGTCGGGCGTGTCGCATCCCCTCTACGCAGATCTCCCGAAGGATTTCCCAACCAAGGGGGTGCGGGCCCGAGGACCGCGAGACCGGGGGCGGAACACCCACCGGGTGCCTGGCCGGTGCCCCACTGACGCTTCCCGGAAGATTCCCGTACGTCCGACCCGCAGGGGGTCGACGAGTACTGTGGGACTCGCTTCCGGTCCTCCCGGCGGGAGGCGCGCAGCATTGACACTCAACCGAGCAACCTGGTCAGTGTGCCATACGGGGTGTGAGCCTGGCCAATCGGGCGGAGGATCTTACCCCGCGTGCTCGCTCGGTCAAACGCGGGCGCGCAGCGGGAGCAGTGCCGGGCACCGCTCATCGTAATTCGGTCGAGCGTCGTACAACCCCACCCCTACAGTGACCGACCGGGCACGCCGTCGTCATCAGGGGCATCGATCATGCGTACGCACTATCCGCGCACCCCGCATCTGCCCTGGTCCCCGGGGGCCGCCTCGGACGACGTACGGATCGCGGACCTCTCCGGGCTGACCGGTCGCGAGATCGTCGTCACCGAGAAGCTGGACGGCGAGAACACCACGCTCTACGCCGACGGTCTCCACGCCCGTTCGCTCGATTCCGCCCATCACCCCTCGCGGGGGTGGGTGAAGGCGCTGCAGGGCCGGATCGGGGCCCGCATACCCGAGGGGTGGCGGGTGTGCGGGGAGAACATGTTCGCGCGCCATTCGATCCCTTACGACGGCCTGGAGAGCTTCTTCTACGGCTTCTCCGTCTGGGACGGGGAGCACTGCCTGGACTGGGACCGGACCGTCGCCTTCCTGCGCGAGCTGGGGATTCCCGTGCCGCCGGTGCTGTGGCGCGGAGTGTTCGACGCGCGGGCCGAGAAGGCGCTGCGGGCGTTGCGGCCGGACACCGGACGGCAGGAGGGGTACGTCGTACGGCCCGCGGGCGGCTTCGACGCGCCGGACTTCGGGCGCCGGGTGACGAAGTGGGTGCGGCCCGGCCATGTACGGACCGATACGCACTGGATGCACGCCTCCGTCGTGGAGAACGGACTCGGCCCGGCCGCCGCCCTGTGGGCCGTACGGTCGGGGGCACCGGTCGACGCGGCGGCACTGGCCGACGCGACGGGCACGGAACCTGGGGACGCCGGGGCTGCTGTCGCGATGGGTGATTCCCTCGACGCGTTGGGCCGGACGGGCGACGACCGGCTGACCGGCGTACTGGCCGCGCTGCTGCACCGCGGACGGCGTACCGAGCTGGCGCCCGCGCTGGCGGGTGCGCTGGGGATGCCATCGGCCCGGCGCATCGCGGATCTCGTCGGACTCCACCCCGCGCTGCATCGCCCGTACCCGGACGAGGAGCGCAGGACCGGCCTGGTCCGGATGTCGTTCGCCGCCGATCTACCGCTGCTCCACGCGCTGGCCGCCGCCGTGGCGGACACCGAAGGGACGCGCGAACAGGTGGAGTGGTCGGCGCTGCACGCACAGGACGTACGGGAACCGGACGGGCTGCACGAGGCATTCGCGGATCTGGAGCCGGCGGCCGCCGACCGCTGCCGGGCGCAGGCACGTGAGGCCTACGCCCTGAGCCGGGTCACCACAGCCGAGGAGGCCGTCGCCGCGACGTGGCGGTGGCGGACCGGGGACTTCCCGCGGCTGGTCCATCTGGTCGGCCCCTCCGGCAGCGGGAAGAGCACCTTCGCGCGCGCTCTGCCCGGTGTCGACACGTATCTCTCGCTCGACGATCTGCGGCTGGCCCGGGGATCGCGCGCCGACCAGAAGGCCAACGGGGAGGTGTTGCGCGAGGGGCTCGACCGGCTGGACACCGCGCTCGCCGCAGGTGGCACGGTCGTCTGGGACGCCACCTCGCTCAACGCGCACCAGCGCTCCCTGGTGCATGCGGTCGCCCGGCGCAGGGACGCGCTGCTCACCCACGCCGTGGCCCTGGTCGACGAGGCGGAACTGATCCGGCGCAACGGACGCCGCACCCACCCGGTGCCCCCTCAGGTGCTGACCTCGCAGCTGCACCGGTTCGTGCCGCCGTACCCCGGCCAGGCGCACCGCACCTGGTACATCGGCGCGAGCGGAACCGTGGAGGACAGGGCGTAGATGCGTACCAGCGAGGAGATCTACCACCGGGTCCGCTGGGACGCCCGGTTCGACCCGGCGCGCTTCGTGATGGGCGTGGCGCAGCGCGGGACCGTGCCCAAGCGGTTGCCGCTGCCCCGGTTCACGCCGGGCGGGGACATTCCCTGGCACCGGGTGCTGTTCTTCGAGGCCGACGGGGAGGTGGTGTGGGACCGGTCCTCGGGCGTGGACCGGATCGACGCGACGGACGCCGGACGGGTACGCACCCCGCGGCGGCTGCCGTCCCCGTACTTCACCTCTCTTACGCCGCACGCGTACCGCGTACCGGAGGCCGCCTGGTCACCCGTGCCCGGGGACGCACCGGCGCCCGCGCGGTCCGCTTCCCTGGCGCTGCTGACCTGGAACACCCTCTGGGACCGCTACGACAGCGACCTCATCGACACCGCCCGGCGGCGGCCACTTCTCCTCGACGCCCTGCGCGCGGCGGACGCGGATGTCATCGCTCTCCAGGAGGCCGAACCCGCTCTGCTCGGCCTGCTGTTGGCCACGCCCTGGGTCCGCGAGAGCTACATCCTCTGGACCGACCCGGCCGGCCGGGATGTTGCCGACTGCGGTCTGCTGCTGCTCAGCAGGGTCCCCGTGCGGGAGGCGGGCCTGCATGTCCTCGGCCCGCACAAGGCGGTCGCCGCCGTGGTCGTGGAGACCGCGGAAGGACCGGTCACGGTCGCCGTCACCCATCTCAGCAGCGACCACTCGGCGAACGGCGCCGCCCGGCGCGATGCCGAACTGGCCGATCTGGCAGCGGGGTTGGCCGCGATCGAGGGCGATGTGATGCTGCTCGGCGACTTCAACGACGGCGGCGACACTCCGCAGGACCGGCTGGGGATGGCGGACGCCTGGAGCCGGGTGCACGGCGCGGGCGACCGGACGCCGACCTTCGATCCGTCCGTCAATCCGCTGGCCGCCGTCTCCTCCCTGACGGGGCGTACGTCCCGGCTGGACCGGGTGCTGGTCCGCTCGGAGCGGCTGCGGCCCGTGTCGGCGGCGCTGCTGGGCGACGTACCGACACCGGACGGGCTGTACGTGTCGGACCACTTCGGGGTACGGGTGGCGCTGACCGGGGCGGCGGAGGACGGATCGGAAGCCGACGCGGCGGAGATCGTCCGCCGGGTGGCCGCGGCCCTGCCCGAGGGCCGCGTCCATCCGGTCGGCTCGCGGCGGATGGGCTGTGCGCTGCCCGGCGCCGATGTGGACCTGGTCGCGGCGCTGCCCGGTGACGGGGATCTCCCGGGGGTACGGGAGCGGCTGTCCGCTGCCCTGCCGCAGGCCGTCGATCTGCGCGAGGTGACCGGTGCGCGCGTACCCGGTCTGCGTTTCTGCCTCGACGGGCTCCGGGTGGACCTGGTGACCGTCGCGACCGGTGGCCTCTCCCCGGACGTGGCGGTCGCCCGCCGTGCCGAACTGGGCGAGGCGGCGGCCACTGCGCTCAGCGCGGTGAGCGACGCGGACGCGGTGCTCGCGGCGGCGGACCCGCACCGGGCCGCGTTCACCCGCCTCGCGCGCGAGGTGAAGGCCTGGGCCCGGGCACGCGGCCTGGACTCCGCACCGTGCGGCGGGCTGCCCGGCCTCGCCTGGTCCGTACTGGCGGCCCGCACCGCCCACGAGGCCGGTGATCTGCCGCCGCTCCCCCTGCTCCGGCACTTCTTCGCGACCTGGGCCGCGTGGGACTGGAACCGGCCGGTCGGCTCCGGGGAGGCGGGCGAACTCCCCCTCACCGTGCCGACCCCGACCGCCCCCGTCCGCTCCTGCACCTCACAGGTCTCCCCCGCGGGCCGCGACCTCATCGCCGAGGAACTCTTCCGCGCCTGGGAGATCCTGGAGTCCGCCGCCGTCTCCGACCCCGTACCCCACGCCCTGCTCTGCGCCCCGCCGCCGCTGCACCTCCGTCACGCCGCCTGGGCGATCGTCTCCGTACGCCCCGGCCCCGACGAGGGGCGGCTGCGCGGCCGTCTCCTCGCCCTGGCCGCCGCCCTCGCCGGGGCGGGCGCCCCGGGCTCCCGTATCTGGCCGCGCCCGCTCACCGCCGACGGTCTGGCGGGATACGCGATCGGCCTGGGCACTACGCCGCCCGACGGGCACCGGCTGGCGGAGATCGGGGCGGAGATTCTGCGCGGCATCCCGGACGCCTCGCTGGCCCGGGTCGAACTGTCCGATCTCCGGACGGCAGGAGACCCGGCGTTCGCCCTCTGACGGACTGGACGACGTCCCCTCGAACAGCGCAACGGCCGCATCGACCGGCACGGCCAGCGGGCGGACCAGCTGGAGGAGCCGCTGCTCCGGCGCGCGTTCGCCGCCCTGCTGCATGCCCGCCGGGCCGCGCTCCCCGCGCTGGACGCCGAGGGGAAGCACACCGCGGCGGAGGGCATCTCCGACAAGGAGGCGTCCGACCTCACGGGCGAGGAGAAGGTCGGCGGCAAGCGGGGCGCCGCGCAGTTCCGGGACGCGAAGGAGAGCGCGAAGGAACGGGCGTACCGGAACCGGCTGGAGTCGGTGGCGGGGCTGGTCGCCACGGCGTTGGAGGAGGAGCGGGCCGAGGACAGCCCCGGGGTCGGTTGGTCGTACGAGGGCCAGCAGGCCCGGGAGGTGGTGGACCGCTGGCTCACGGGTGAACGGGCTGCTGCGGTAAGGCCGTTGCACTGGCCGCTGGAGTTCCCGGAGATCATGGGGGTGGGGGGCGCGTCGGGGTTCGACGCGATCGTGGGGAACCCACCGTTCATCGGGGGCCAGAAGCTGACGGGTGCGCTGGGCACGGACTAGCGCGAGTACCTGTGGAGGCTGGGCTTCACGTGCCAGGAGCGAAGAAGAAGGCCGCCTCCAAGCGGGCGCCGAAGCCGAAGGCGGAGCCCAAGCCGGGGGACGGCATCCAGGACGGGTTCTTCTGACAGCAGCGCGCCCCCGGTCCGGCATCGGCCGGGCCCGGGGGCGCGACTACGCGCAGGGTCAGC
Source organism: Streptomyces sp. Ncost-T10-10d (assembly GCF_900091955.1). GTDB lineage: Bacteria > Actinomycetota > Actinomycetes > Streptomycetales > Streptomycetaceae > Streptomyces. The sequence goes on along the minus strand of NZ_FMDF01000138.1, from coordinate 102,432 downwards.
GCCTGGCCGCGTACGAGACGAAGCCCGCCCAAGCACCTCGCGCGAAGGCAACCCGAGCTCCTTGCATGTTCTTCGAGTCGCGCACGAACACAGCGTCGGGGGCCGCCGCGACCTCGACGCAGTCACCTTCGTTACCGTCGCTGCTGTAGCTGCTCTTGAACCATGCCAACTCGGAAACGTTCTGCGCGGAAGTCCTGCGGATCATGTCTCTCCCAGCATTCGCTCGATGAGGGCCAGAGTCTCTCGGGGCGTAAGCGCCTCGGCCCGGATGATGCCATACCGCAGTTCAAGGGTGCGGAGCTGTTTCGGGTCGGTCACCCCGCGCCCATTGAACGCCCCGTGCGAACGCCCCACTGCCGAACCGTCCTTGAACTTCAGCACTCTGATGTCCCCGTCCATGCCAGGATGCGCCTCGCGATGGGTAGGCATCACCTGGAGAGTGACATTGCGCAACTGCCCGATCTCCAAAAGGCGTTCGAGCTGCCGCCGCCACTCCATTGTGCCTCCGATGGGCCGCCTGAGCGCCGACTCCTCTTGTACGAATCCGAGAGCAGGCGCGGGGGACCGCTCGAAGATCGACTGCCGCGCCATGCGCGCGGCCACCATCCGTTCCACCTCGTCCTGCGAGTACGGGGGTTGCCGAGCCTCGAACAGCGCCCGCGCGTGGCCCGGCGTCTGCAACAGTCCATGCAGGCCGTGCGCCACGTAGGCCGCAATCTCGACCGCCTTCGCCTCCAGCTTCGACAGATCCCGGATCTTCTTCGGGTACCGGACCTCCGCCACGTCCTGCTTCATCGCGGCGATCTTCCCGCCCGCCCCGAGCACCTCGTCCGCCCTGTCCAGGAGCTCCGGGCGGGGGATACGGCGACCGCCCTCCACCTTGTAGACCTGGTCCTCCCCGTACCCGATCGCGGCCCCGAACTCGCCGGCCCGCAACCCCGCCGCCTCCCGCCACGCCTTGATCTGGCGCCCCACCGCCGCGACCACGGCCGCCCCCGACTCGTCATCGGGATCGACGTCCCAGCCCGGCTCGTCCGCCCCGGCGTCCCCGCGCTCCGTTCCGGCCTCATCCACGCTCATCCGTGCCCCACTTCCGACGCGCTTACCGTTCTCGACCCAACCCCTGGCGTCCCCAACACGTCACCCGGACAGCCGGGACAACACCGGACAAGCCCCGGACAACACCCGTACACACAGGGCTCATCGCTCTTCACGGTACGCAGCTACGACCACGCTGAGCGGCGCCACCCAACACATCACCCGAACCGGATATTCCGCTCCCGCCCGGCACCGCCCCCGCCACCCCGAACTCGCCCCGCGCAACGCGATCCGTGCCGAACTCAACCTGGCGCCGAGCCCGTTCCACCGGGTCGCGGGAACCCGCGACCCGGTGAGCCACGTCCTCGTTTTCCGCGACGCATAAAGCTTTAAAGGACTTGGGGAAATTACTCTCCCCACCCAAACCCGACCCCGCCCCGCTCTCGTCACTCACTCGGGTGACACAGGGCAACTGGGCTGGATTTCACGCGGGTTGGCTGGCATATGCTCGCCGCGACAACTCCAGACATGCGACGGCCCCCGACCGAGATTCACAGTCTCAACCGGGGGCCTGACCACCGAGGAAGAAGAGACCTTCCCGATGGATACCCCGCAGATTACCGCGCCCCCGTGCGCCCCGCCCCCGTACCCGGAGACACCACACCGTCATCCGGTGTCATCCACATCAACTTCCGGCATGCCGCAGGCTTCACCGTCATCGGCAACCACCTCGCCCAGCACCGCGGACTCTCCCTCGCGGCGATCGGGCTCGCCGCCCACATCCAGTCGCTCCCCGCCGGAGCCAGGATCGGCATCAAGCGCCTCGCCGAACGCTTCCCCGAGAGCGAGACCCGCATCGCCGCCGCCCTGCGCGAACTCGAAGCCCACGGCTACCTCCACCGCAGCCGCGTACGCCTCGCCGACGGCCGCATCATCACCCGCACCGTCTCGTACAACCAGCCCGGCACGGTCGCACCCATCACCCCAACGCCCCGGCCCCAGACCAGGCACAGCAAACCGACAGCCCCGCTCCCCACCCCACCCCCGCCCTCGCCCTTGCCCGCTCCAGCCACCCCGGCACCCTCGCCGCCCGTCGAGGCCCCGCAGCCGCCCGCCCCACAGCGAACGACCACCCCGGCACCGGTACCCGCACCACCGCCCGCGTACATCTCCGTACCGCCACCCACGGCGCCCAGGACACCGCCCCCACCGCTTCCTCAGCCATACGCGCCCACCGAGGAACTGCGCCGGACGGCCGCCGCACTTCTCGCCGACCTCCGCCGCCACGCACCCGGGCTCACGCTCTCCGAAGGCGATGTCGCCGCCCTCACCCCCGGCGTCGCCACCTGGCTCGAACGCGACGCCCACCCCGACACCATCCGCCACGCCCTCACCACCGACCTCCCCGTCCCCCTCAAGCACCCGGCAAAGCTCCTCCGTCGCCGGATCACCACACTCCTGCCACCCCCGCTCCCCGGCACCGCGGACCTCACCCCGCCCCGCCGCAGGGTCGTCGTCATCCCGCTCCAGAACTGCGACACCTGCGACCGCGCCTTCCGCGCCGCCGACCCCGGAAACTGCCGCGAGTGCCGCGCCGAACAGGCAGCCCCGCACCGGGCGGCCTGACGTCCACCGAGCGGAAGACCCAATCGACTCGGGCACCAAATCTCATCGCTCAGACTCCCCAAGGAATGAGCCATTCCGTGATCACAATCAGCCTATGAGCGGCCACTACAGGAACTTACTCTTGCGTGACAGATACAAATGACACTGACCAGTCATGTTCAAAATCAGGGGGAACTTCCATGCGAACCGCCTACAGGAGACGGATAGTCGCCGCAATCACCATTGCGGCTGTGAGTGGAATATTAGGAGCAGCCCCGGCCTCGTCCCAGGACGACTCTCAGCCGGTCGGACTATCCGCGAGTGAGGTCGACGGGCTTTCGCAGCTTGCAGGGGGATATCTTCAAGCACGCGCAAGTATGGTCACCACCACTCCTCCCCAGGCAAGAATGTCGGTCATTTCCGCCACCCCGGCCATGGCGAATCGCACCTCGGATGAATTCGCCCTGCTCGCAGCAAAGGGCAAACGGTACGAACAGGTGGACGGCGGCTACACAAAGGCCGTCGTGGATGTGACCGTCACGGACTCATCACTGGAAGGTGCCACCGCCACTCTCCAACTCGCCGAGGACACCCGGCTCTACATGCCGTTCACGGCCGCAGAAGTCGCCGAGGGAGCACCCGAGTACGAAGAGTTCTCCCTCCCACACACGGTGACGTTCGACCGAACCGCCGACGGTACGTGGCTGCTTGCCTCGGACAAGGCCGACACAGGATCAGGCCCCGCGCCCAGTACACAGTTGACCGAACCCGATGCGACAGAAGACACGGGTGGCGGCACACCGGACGAGGAAGAAGGCGCCAAGGACACACCATCCGGCACGGACGAACTGCCGGACGGCAGCACAAAGGATGTGAAATTACAGGCCGGGTACGACTACGGAAAGATCGTCGCCTACGCCGATAAGTACTGGAAGAACCCCAACAAGGGCTCTTACCGCACATACGGCAACGACTGCACGAACTTCGTCTCGCAGGCAATGAAGGCCGGCGGCTGGGGTATCGTCGGGCCGACCGATGCCGGACAACGGTCGAACAACAAGAAATGGTTCTACACCATTTTCGTGGACAGAACGAGCTACACCTGGGCCGGGGCAGAGAATTGGTACTGGTTCGCGATAAAGCACTCGAAGCGGACCAAGGCACTCGACAACGTGTACAAGCTCGCCAGTTCCGACGTTCTTCAGGCCGACTGGGACCGTAACGGGAACATCAACCACACCATGGTCGTCACCAAGAAGTACAACGGAGTCCCGTACCTCACGTACCACACCACCAACACGCACAACAAGAGCCTGAAGAAGCTTGTGGCCGATCACGGGCGTGCCTGGTGGTACGCACACCGCACATGACAGGTTCGCCACGGGGGCCTCGCGTGACATTCCGGGGAGGAACAATGCAGCGACGGCAGCTCGTCACCGCGATATCGGCAGCACTGCTTTTGTCCGCGTGTGGCTCCAGTAACGGTTCAGACAGCATCGAAGAGGCCAAGAAAGGCGCCCGCAACGCGGTCGAGTCCTACGTGGATGCTTTGAATTCACGCGATGCGGATCACCTGATCGAAGTAGGTGGCGTTCCTGACGACTCCCGGGCCCGCCGGGAAGCCGGTCGGATCCTCGCCGACAAGGGCGGTCGAGGACTCTCGATCACGGAAGTTCAGATCGACCTCGACATGGGGCCAGATGCCGGATCGGCAAAGCTGACAGCGAAGGAGAAGTCCGGCAGGACAACGCAGGACTCCTTCAGCGTGGTGAGAGTGCACGGCACGTGGCACCTGACCGTCTTCACTGACAGGCCGGCTCCATCCGGCAAGTCGACATCGTCGACGGAGTAGCCGTACCGGATGCGCCGGAGTCGCCTCCCAGGGAGCCCTGCCCTGGGAGGCGACGCGGTGAGGGCCCGCTCTGCCACTGGGGTACTCCGCCCTCGACGACAAAGGGCTGACGCCGCACTGCGGTACCGCTCTCAGCCGAGTGGCCGGCCCTGTGTGTCCAGGATCGACCGCCACCGCTCCCGCACCGGCTCGGCCCACGCGGACTCCGTGCCGAGCGCGTAGGCGATGAGGCCATCGACGTGGTGCACCAGGCCCGCGAGGGACGCGAAGTCGCGGTGTTGCTGGTGGGCACGGAGCCCGAACTTCTCGATGCCGTACAGGTGGCCGAGGACCCGTGACTTGAAGTCGGGAGTGAGGCGCAGAGTGTCACCGTCGACCAGAATACCGAGCACCGACCGGCGGGCACCCGGCGGCACGATCCGGGTCTTGCGGACGTTGACGGTGAATCGGTACGCCTGCACGGCATAGCTGAGCGCTGAGACGGCCGACGGCCGTGAACAAGGGGTGCCCGCAGAGAAGACCACGTCGTCCGGTGGACGGACGGCACGGTCAGGTGTGCTTGAGGTTCGACGGATACACCTCGTGGAGCGGATCCCACCACAACACGTGGAAGATGTTGCCGGTCAGAAATCCGTATAACCGCTGGGTGCCGGTGAACCGCAGACGCTGGATCTTCGACGCGTCATCGAAGCCGATGGCAGCCAGCCGCGCCACGGCCTCCTTGCACAGGCCGCCGGGCAGTTCGTACTCCTTGAAGAAGTCACCAGTCCTGCGTAACTCGTTGAGAGTCATCGTCTCGCAGTCCCGAAGCTTGGCCAGCACCTCACACAACGTGGCCGAATCCATCCGGTCGAATCCCCAGGGACCGCCGTGGTCGACGTGGCTGAACCGCCAGCACACCCGGTCGTCCGAAGTGGCCGCGCCCGACAGAAGTAACCGGACACCACCGATCCGCTTCTCTCGCGCCGCCCCGCTGGGCGGGAGCGCCAATTTCTTCTTGGCCCCCCCCCCTTGGGCATCAGTCGTTGTGCTCCTCGTGCTCGGCCAGCGCACCGAAGAAGTCGGCGATGTCCTCATCGAGCAACGTCTCGTTGCTCCGCTCCAGATCCGGCGCCTGGGCCCGGCCGCGGGCCTCGACCCACGGGCCGGTCCGATGCGTCATCTCGGACAGCTCATGCGCGGAGTACACGCGCATGTTCTCCAGCACGATGTCGACCGATTCCTTCTCCTGGTTGTCCAGCTCGGCCGGATCACCCTCGATGTCCCCGCGCTTCAGCTCGAAGCGGCCGCGGTGCTTGCTGTACAGCTCCGGCGCGACCGGCCCGTTGGCCCACGCCTCGAAACGCTCGGCAAACAGCGGGCGGTCCTCCCAGGCCAGGTGATAGCCGTAGGAGAAATAGCAGAGTTTCTGCAGCTTCATGGCCGACATCGGTGCGGCCTTCAGCAGGATGTACGCGGCTACGTCGTGCACGGTTGCCATGGTCGGTCCCCTCTGGTCCTCGTCGCCACCCTAGAGCCGCACGCCCGCATCGACATCCTCGGAGCTCCCGGGCGGTGAGGATCCCCCCTGTCGGTCCAGCGTACGGGCGAGGTCGGACAACAGGAACGGAACGAGCCCGCCGTCTCACTCGGACACATGGTGCACCGTGAACGAAACGATGTTCTCCATCCCGGCGACCCCGCTCTGGGCCGTGACGTCACCCCGCACTATGACCTCGTCACCCCGGCGGTGGGCCTCGGCCGCCTTGCCGTAGTCGCGCTCGTCCAGGGACATCCTGACCCTGCGCGCCCTGCGGCCGTCCCGGTCGTCGAAGTACCCGGCGACGGTGACCGCGCCGGGCCCGTACGGAAGCTCACGGTGCAGGCGGACCACCGACCCCAGCAGTGCCATGTCCCTGTGCCCCAGCCGGGCCCGCAGGTCCTTGGCCCCGGCATCCAGGACCGCGAGCTGCACCTTCGCTGGCTGACCGGGCCCCGAGGGACTTCTCCGCAGATCCTGAGCCTGCCCGGTCAGTGCCCCGAATCGGCCCCAGCGTTCAGCCTCTGACAGACTCCGGCCATGCCCGCACGTACCACCGCGGCCTGGGCCCTGCGCCCCGCCCGGCTCAAGGACATCGAGGCGATTGCCGAGCTGAGGGCCACCGTGATGCGCCCCGACCTGGAGCGACTCGGGCGCTACGACGAGCACCGCGTACGGCAGCGGCTGCGGGACGTCTACGCACCGGAGCACACCTCGGTCGTCGTCGCGGACGGCGAGTTCGCGGGCTGCGTCACCCTGCGGCCGGTCGAGGACGGGCTGTGGCTGGAGAACTTCTACCTCTCCCCCACCCTCCAGGGCCGTGGCATCGGCACCGCCGTGCTGCGCTCGCTGCTCGCGCGGGCCGATGAGGAGGGCATGGCCGTCCGCCTGGACGTGCTGCAGGGCAGCGCCGCCCGCGCGCTCTACGAACGGCACGGGTTCACCGAGGAACGACAGGACCCGATCGACGTGTTCATGGTGCGCACGCCCACACGCTAGGCCGTCCGGGCCCTTCGGCCCACACCCGTAGAAACCCAGGCAACCCACCCCTGGGAATCTCCGTCTATCCCCCCGCAGCAGCGGCCGGCCCCCGCCGCCGTCTGCACGCATTCGGTACGCAGCACAGGGCCGCACCGCCGCCCGCTGCGGGGGAAGTGGACGGAGCACGGTGTGACGGATCGACCTGCGTTGCGCGCATCTCGCACAGGAGTGCCGCGGCGCACTCTGCTGACGGCGGCGGCCGTCGCAATGAGCCCGGCAGCCCTCAGCGCCTGCACCGCGCCTTCGCCGCCACGCCGCCGCAATCCCACCGCGGACCCGACGCCCGGCCTGCCGATCAGCACCTCGCACCGGGCCCTGATGATGCAGATCCTCGCCCACCCGGACGACGACCTGTACTTCATGAACCCGGACACGCAGCAGGCCCTCGACACCGGAACGCCGCTGGTCTGTGTCTATCTGACGGCGGGCGAGGCCACCGGCATCAACCGTGCGCCCGGCCGCCCGCAGCCCGCCCCCGACAAGGCCGCGTACTCCTCCTCCCGCCATCAGGGGCTCCGGCAGGCGTACGCGACGCTGCTGGGCCTGGGCAGGTTCACGGACTGGCAGAAGTCCGTCATCGGCCTGCACGGCAACCACCGCGCCGAGATCAACAGCCTCAGCAACGGCGGCCGCGAGGTGCAGCTGATCTTCATCAACACGGCCATGCACACCTCGTACGGGCGTCTCGGGCTGCCCAGCCTCTGGCAGGACAGGAGGCTCGTCCTGCCGACCGTCGTCGCCGACGGCTCCCCGTTGCAGCGGGTGGGTTCGTACACCTACGACGGGCTGATCGATGTCCTGGTCGGGCTGTTCGACCGGTTCCGGCCGACCGCCGTGCACACCATGGACCCGGACCCCGACATCCAGCACAGCAGCGAAGTCGTCCGCCGCCGGGACAGCGAGCAGCAGGGCTACTCCGACCACCCCGACCACACCGCGACCGCGCTGTTCACCTGGACGGCGCTGATCCGGTGGGTGGCGCGGGCCACCGAGGACGGTGGCGGGGTGCCGAGCTTCGCCACCACGGCGTTCCGCGGCTACTACAACCGGCACTGGCCGAAGAATCTGCCGCCCGCCGTGCTGGCGGAGAAGGCCTCGCACCTGGTGCCGTACGGGGGTTCGATCGACTGGCGCTGCGGCAACCCCGCGGGCTGCGGGGACTACGGCGTGGGCGGCAACCGACCGCTCACCAACCGCAAGGGCTGGGTACGGTCCACCCACTATCGCTACCCGGGACCCCGGCCCGCCGTCGGCGCCGAAGCGGACGGCAGGCTCGTCGCGTACGGGGTGCTGGGGCTGAGGGCGGTGCGCTGGCGCGAGAGCGCGCCGGACAGCGGGGTGTGGGACACGCCGGACGACCTCGGCGGCGGCCCGCTCGCCCCGATCCTGGGCAGCGCGACCCTGCCGGACGGGCGGCAGTTGCTCTTCGGTCTGCGGTTCGCGGCGCTCAGCGGGCACGGGGCGGACAACGAGCGCGAGATCGTCGCCCTGGAGCAGCGCTCTCCGGGCGGCGGTTTCCGTGCCTGGCAGGGCCTGGGGAACCCGGAGCGCGCCCATGACGCCGGGCGTCGGATCGGCGTCCCGGTCGCGGTCGCCGCCCCCGACGGGCGCGTCCATCTCTTCGTACGGAACGCGGAGAAGGGCCTCAGTACGCGGGTACGGGACACGGACGGCCGGTGGAGCGGGTGGCGGGACACGGGCGGGGGCGAGGTCCAGGACGGGCTGACCGCCGTGGTGGACGACACGGGGTGTGTCCATGTCTTCGCAGCGGGCCGTTACGCGGTGCATCACTGGACGCAGGACACGCCCGGGGATGAGGTCACCGCACGCACACAGATCAGCGGGGTACCGGTGCCGGGGGACGGCCCGGCCGCGCTGCCCGGTGCGGACGGGACCGTCGAGCTGTTCTACCGCGCGGCGGCGCAGGCCCGCCTGACGACCGTCATGACCGGGGAGGCGGCTGACGAGACCGGCATCGACGGATACGGGCGACTGGTCAAGGACCGGCCGGGCTTCGACGGGTACGGGCCGGTGTACGCCGCCGGGTCGCCGCACGCCCCGGTGCTGCTCGGCCGCACCGAGAAGGGCCGGATCCAGCTCCGTACGTCCGAGCGGCTCTCCGTACGGAAGCGGGGGTCGGTGGCGCTGGACGGGCCCGCGCTGCATGTCGGCAGGGACGGGCGGCCGACGGTGGTGGCGCTGGGGGTCGACGCCCTGCCGTGGCTCTGGCGCCCCTGAGAAGTCTCAGAACATGCCGAAGGGCCCCGGTCCACCGCTTGCGCGGCGGGCCGGGGCCCTTCTTGGTGCTCTGTGCGGAGCAACCAGGTCAGACAGTCAGGTAATTACTTGACGATCTTGGTGACCTGGCCGGCGCCCACGGTCCGGCCACCCTCACGGATGGCGAACTTCAGGCCCTCTTCCATGGCGACGGGCTGGATCAGCGAGACGTTCATGACGGTGTTGTCGCCCGGCATGACCATCTCGGTGCCCTCGGGAAGGGTCACAACGCCCGTCACGTCCGTGGTACGGAAGTAGAACTGCGGGCGGTAGTTGTTGAAGAAGGGGGTGTGACGGCCACCCTCGTCCTTCGACAGGATGTAGGCCTGGGCCTCGAACTCGGTGTGCGGCGTGACCGAACCGGGCTTGATGATGACCTGGCCGCGCTCGACGTCCTCGCGCTTGATGCCACGGAGGAGCAGACCGACGTTCTCACCGGCCTGGCCCTCGTCGAGCAGCTTGCGGAACATCTCGATGCCGGTGACCGTGGTGGTGGTCTTCTCGGTCTTGATACCGACGATGTCGACGGTCTCGTTGACCTTGAGGACACCACGCTCGATACGACCGGTGACGACGGTGCCACGACCGGTGATCGTGAAGACGTCCTCGATCGGCATCAGGAACGGCTTGTCGACGTCGCGCTCGGGCTGCGGGATCGACTCGTCGACGGCCTTCATCAGGTCGAGGACGGTCTGGCCCCACTCCTTGTCGCCCTCAAGAGCCTTGAGCGCCGAGACCTTGACGACCGGAAGGTCGTCGCCCGGGAACTCGTACTCGGAGAGGAGCTCACGGACCTCGAGCTCGACGAGCTCCAGGATCTCCTCGTCGTCCACCATGTCGGCCTTGTTCAGGGCGACGACGATGTACGGAACGCCGACCTGGCGGGCCAGGAGCACGTGCTCCTTGGTCTGCGGCATCGGGCCGTCGGTGGCGGCGACCACGAGGATGGCGCCGTCCATCTGCGCCGCACCCGTGATCATGTTCTTGATGTAGTCCGCGTGACCCGGGCAGTCGACGTGCGCGTAGTGACGCGACTCCGTCTGGTACTCGACGTGCGCGATCGAGATCGTGATACCGCGCTGGCGCTCCTCGGGAGCCTTGTCGATCTGGTCGAAGGCCGAGGCCTCGTTCAGGTCCGGGTACGCGTCGTGCAGCACCTTGGTAATGGCGGCCGTGAGGGTCGTCTTACCGTGGTCGATGTGACCGATGGTGCCGATGTTGACGTGCGGCTTAGTCCGCTCGAACTTCGCCTTCGCCACTGGGTCCTCCTGTGGAGTGGTTCTGTACGCCTTGCTTCATCGGCGCCAGGTGATCTTTGCTGGGATGCCGGGGCCGGGGGCATTCACCGCATTGCTTGCGCTCTGCGACGAATGCCCCACCAGGCTCCGGTGACAAGCCTAAAGCGTGAGCTCGGGAGAGTTACTCGCCCTTGGCCTTCGCGATGATCTCCTCGGCGACGTTCCGCGGAACCTCGGCGTAGGAGTCGAACTGCATCGAGTAGCTTGCGCGACCCGAGGTCTTGCTGCGGAGGTCTCCGACGTAGCCGAACATCTCCGAAAGGGGCACGAGGCCCTTCACGACGCGAGCGCCGCTGCGCTCCTCCATGGCCTGGATCTGGCCACGGCGGGAGTTGATGTCACCGATGACATCGCCCATGTAGTCCTCGGGCGTGGTCACCTCGATGGCCATCATCGGCTCAAGGAGCACGGGGGACGCCTTGCGGGCACCCTCCTTGAACGCCTGCGAACCGGCGATCTTGAACGCCAGCTCGGAGGAGTCGACCTCGTGGTAGCCACCGTCGAGAAGGATGACGCGGACGCCCACCATCTCGTAGCCGGCCAGGATGCCGAACTGCATGGCTTCCTGAGCACCCGCGTCCACCGAGGGGATGTACTCACGGGGGATGCGGCCACCGGTGACCTTGTTGACGAACTCGTACGAGGTCTCGCCGCTCTCGATGGGCTCGATCGCGATCTGCACCTTGGCGAACTGACCGGTACCACCGGTCTGCTTCTTGTGGGTGTAGTCGATACGCTCGACGGCCTTGCGGATCGTCTCGCGGTACGCGACCTGGGGCTTGCCGACGTTGGCCTCGACGCGGAACTCGCGCTTCATGCGGTCGACGAGCACCTCGAGGTGGAGCTCACCCATACCACCGATGATGGTCTGGCCGGTCTCCTCGTCCGAGTGGACCTGGAAGGAGGGGTCCTCCTCCGAGAGACGCTGGATGGCGACACCCAGCTTCTCCTGGTCACCCTTGGACTTGGGCTCGATGGCGACCTGGATGACCGGCGCCGGGAAGTCCATGGACTCCAGGATCACCGGGTTCTTGTCGTCGCACAGCGTCTCACCGGTGGTGGTCTGCTTCAGGCCCATGACGGCGATGATGTCGCCGGCGCCCACCGACTCGATCTCCTCACGCTTGTTCGCGTGCATGCGGTAGATCTTGCCGATGCGCTCCTTCTTGCCCTTGACGGAGTTCAGCACGGCGGTGCCGGACTCCAGGCGGCCCGAGTAGACCCGGACGAAGGTGAGCTTGCCGAGGTGCGGGTCGCTCATGATCTTGAACGCGAGGGCCGCGAGCGGCTCGTCGTCGGACGGCTTGCGCTTGACGACCTCCTCCGGGTCCTTGACGCTGTGGCCCTCGATGGCCTCGACGTCCAGGGGGGAGGGGAGGTAGCGCACGACGGCGTCGAGCAGGGGCTGGACGCCCTTGTTCTTGAACGCGGTGCCGCAGAACACGGGGGTGACGGTCGTCTCGCCGCCCTTGCCCGAGTTGATGGTGATGCGACGGATGCCCTCGTAGAGCTGCTCCACGGAAGGCTCTTCGCCCTCCAGGTAGAGCTCCATGAGCGCCTCGTCGTTCTCCGCGGCGGCCTCGAGGAGCTTGGCGCGCCACTCGTCGGCAGCCTCGGCCAGGTTGGCCGGGATGTCGACGATGTCGTACGCCTCGCCCTTGGTCGCCTCGGCGGGGTAGACGAACGCCTTCATCGTCACGAGGTCGACGACACCCGTGAAGTCGGCTTCGGCACCGATGGGGAGCTGCATCACGATCGGGGTCGCGCCGAGGCGGTCCGTGATCATCTGGACGCAGCGGAAGAAGTCGGCACCGGTGCGGTCGAGCTTGTTGACGAAGCAGATACGCGGCACGCCGTAGCGGTCCGCCTGACGCCAGACGGTCTCGGACTGCGGCTCGACGCCCGCCACACCGTCGAACACGGTGACAGCGCCGTCGAGGACGCGGAGCGAACGCTCCACCTCGACGGTGAAGTCGACGTGACCCGGGGTGTCGATGATGTTGATGGTGTGGTCAACATCATTGAGCGGCCAGTGACAGGTCGTCGCGGCGGACGTGATCGTGATGCCGCGCTCCTGCTCCTGCTCCATCCAGTCCATCGTGGCAGCGCCGTCGTGGACTTCACCGATCTTGTACGAAACGCCGGTGTAGAACAGGATCCGCTCAGTGGTGGTCGTCTTGCCCGCGTCGATGTGGGCCATGATCCCGATATTGCGGACCTTGGCCAGGTCAAGCGAAGTGGTGGCCATAAGGCTCAGTCTTCTCTCGGTCTCGATGTGGGTAGCGACTACCAGCGGTAGTGCGCGAAGGCCTTGTTGGACTCGGCCATCTTGTGGGTGTCCTCACGCTTCTTGACAGCAGCGCCAAGACCGTTGGAGGCGTCGAGCAGCTCGTTCATGAGGCGCTCGGTCATGGTCTTCTCGCGGCGGGCGCGGGAGTAACCCACGAGCCAGCGCAGCGCGAGGGTGGAGGCGCGACCGGGCTTGACCTCGATCGGCACCTGGTAGGTGGCGCCACCGACACGGCGGGACTTGACCTCGAGCGAGGGCTTGACGTTCTCAAGCGCGCGCTTCAGCGTGATGACCGGGTCGTTGCCGGTCTTCTCGCGGAGGCCTTCCATGGCGCCGTACACGATCCGCTCGGCAGTGGAACGCTTGCCGTTGAGCAGGATCTTGTTGATCAGCGAGGTGACAAGAGGAGAACCGTAGACCGGGTCGATGATGACCGGGCGCTTCGGGGCGGGGCCCTTACGAGGCATTCTTACTTCTCCTTCTTGGCGCCGTAGCGGCTGCGGGCCTGCTTGCGGTTCTTGACACCCTGGGTGTCAAGGGAGCCGCGGATGATCTTGTAACGAACACCCGGCAGGTCCTTCACACGGCCACCACGCACGAGCACGATGGAGTGCTCCTGCAGGTTGTGTCCCTCACCCGGGATGTAGGCCGTGACCTCGATACCGGAGGTCAGACGCACACGCGCGACCTTACGGAGTGCCGAGTTCGGCTTCTTCGGGGTGGTCGTGAACACACGCGTGCAGACGCCGCGGCGCTGGGGCGAACCCTCGAGTGCGGGCGTCTTGTTCTTCTCGACCTTGTCCTGCCGGCCCTTCCGGACCAGCTGCTGGATCGTAGGCACTACTTCTCCGGTTTCTGTGTGCCGTTCGTGAAACTAACCTGGAACGTCACCGACCCACGCGGTCGGGTGTGTCGAATGCTGCGGGCTCCTGCCGCAAGGCAGAAGGGAGCGCAGATTGCGGTGGCCACTGACGGACTCGCCATGCGGTTGAGGACACGCACACGAGCCCAGGCACACCCCAGGCACAAGGTCTGAGCGTACCTACCTCGTCGACTCCGGTCAAAACACATGCTGTCCACGGCGACACGCCGTGCGTCGGCGGCCTCAGCGCGTGACGAGTACCGCTGTGACGAACGCTGCCAGGAGCAACGCCCAGCCGACGATCGACACCCAACCCAGCACGAGCCCGGCGACCGCCAGGCCGTCGCCCTGCTCGTCGCCGCGGCGTATCTCCTTGCGCGCCATGTGCCCGAGAACCACCGCGGGCACGCCCGTCACCACGGTCACCGGAGCCAGTACGCCGAACATCATCGCACCCTTGGCCTTGCCGTTCGTCCTGGGCTGCGGCGCGGGCAGGAAGGTCGCCGGCACCGCGGCGCCGGAATATCCGGCGGGCGTGGGCTGGGCGAACGCGGGACCCTGCGGCAGGTCTCCGACGAGAAGGGTCAACTCCCCCACCGTACGAGCCGCGTGGGCCCGCGCGACCCGCTTCTCCAACTCGTCGCTCTCAAGACGCCCCTCCGCGAAACCGGCCCGCAGCACATCGACAGCGCGCTCGCGCTCCGCGTGCGAGGCCAGCATCGATGGGCTCTGCGCGGACAGCCGGTCGGGCTGCCTCGACGGATACGACACAAGCATCTCCCCCGGACGGTCGTTAATCCCCCATGCTCCGTCACCCATGCGTGACGGAATCGACTTTACGCCTGCTCGCACACGCCGAAGGGCGGCCACCCTGTGCATACGGGGTGGCCGCCCTCCGGTCGATCAAGCGACTCGCTTACTGGTTGTACGGACCGTAGTCGTAGTCCTCCAGCGGAACGGCCTGGCCGGAGCCCGTGCCGAACGGCGAGTAGTCGATGTCGTCGTAGCCGACGGCCGAGTACATCGCGGCCTTGGCTTCCTCGGTCGGCTCGACCCGGATGTTGCGGTAGCGGGACAGACCCGTACCGGCCGGGATGAGCTTACCGATGATGACGTTCTCCTTGAGGCCGATCAGGGAGTCCGACTTGGCGTTGATCGCCGCGTCGGTCAGAACCCTGGTCGTCTCCTGGAAGGACGCCGCCGACAGCCACGACTCGGTGGCGAGCGAGGCCTTGGTGATACCCATCAGCTGCGGACGGCCGGAGGCGGGGTGACCGCCCTCGGTGACCACACGACGGTTCTCGGTCTCGAACTTCGAGCGCTCGACAAGCTCGCCCGGCAGCAGCTCGGCGTCGCCGGACTCGATGATCGTCACGCGGCGCAGCATCTGCCGGATGATGATCTCGATGTGCTTGTCGTGGATCGACACACCCTGCGAGTTGTAGACCTTCTGGACCTCGCCGACCAGGTGGACCTGGACCGCGCGCTGACCGAGGATCCGCAGCACGTCGTGCGGGTTGGTGGCACCCACGGTGAGCTTCTGGCCCACCTCGACGTGGTCGCCCTCGCCCACCAGCAGACGGGCACGCTTCGAGATCGGGAACGGCGTCTCGTCGCTGCCGTCGTCCGGGGTGACGACGATCTTCTTGGTCTTCTCGGTCTCCTCGATCCGGACGCGGCCTGCCGCCTCCGAGATCGGGGCGACACCCTTGGGCGTACGGGCTTCGAAGAGCTCGACGACTCGGGGCAGACCCTGGGTGATGTCGTCACCGGCCACACCACCGGTGTGGAAGGTACGCATCGTCAGCTGGGTACCGGGCTCACCGATGGACTGGGCGGCGATGATGCCGACCGCCTCACCGATGTCGACCAGCTTGCCGGTGGCGAGCGAGCGTCCGTAGCAGAAGGCACAGGTGCCGACCGCGGACTCACAGGTCAGGACCGAACGGGTCTTGACCTCCTCGACGCCGGCGCCCACCAGGGCGTCGATCAGGACGTCACCGAGGTCGACGTTGGCAGGCGCGATGACCTTGCCGTCGACGACGACGTCCTCGGCGAGCATGCGGGCGTAGACCGAGGTCTCGACGTCCTCCGTCTTGCGGAGCACACCGTCCGCACCCTTGACGGCGATCTTCAGCTTGAGGCCGCGGTCGGTGCCGCAGTCCTCCTCGCGAATGATCACGTCCTGCGAGACGTCCACCAGACGACGGGTCAGGTAACCCGAGTCGGCGGTACGCAGGGCGGTGTCCGCCAGACCCTTACGGGCACCGTGCGTGGAGATGAAGTACTCCAGAACGGTGAGGCCCTCACGGAAGGACGCCTTGATGGGACGCGGGATCGTCTCGTTCTTGGCGTTGGACACCAGACCACGCATACCGGCGATCTGACGCATCTGCATCATGTTTCCTCGGGCACCCGAGTCAACCATCATGAAGATGGGGTTCGTCTTGGGGAAGTTCGCGTTCATCGCCTCGGCAACCTCGTTGGTCGCCTTGGTCCAGATCGCGATGAGCTCCTGCGTGCGCTCGTCCTTGGTGATCAGACCGCGCTCGTACTGCTTCTGGACCTTCTCGTCCTGCGCCTCGTAGCCGGCGACGATCGCCTTCTTGGCCTCGGGGACCACGACGTCGGAGATGGCCACGGTGACACCGGAACGGGTCGCCCAGTAGAAGCCTGCCGCCTTCAGGTTGTCGAGCGTCGCCGCCACGATGACCTTGGGGTAGCGCTCGGCGAGGTCGTTGACGATCTCGGAGAGCTGCTTCTTGCCCACCGAGTAGTCGACGAACGGGTAGTCCTCGGGCAGCAGCTCGTTGAAGAGCGCGCGGCCCAGGGACGTACGCAGCCGGAACGTGTCGCCCTGCTGGTACTCCTGCTCGCCCTCCTCGGCGACCGGCGGCACCCAGCCACGCGGCGGGATGGTGCCCACCGGGAAGCGGATGTCGACCTTGGCCTGGAGCGACAGCTCGCGGGCGTCGAAGGCCATGATCGCCTCGGCCGTGGAACCGAAGGAACGGCCCTGGCCGACGACCTTGCGCTCCTCCTCGTCCGTGGTGAGGAAGAACAGGCCCAGCACCATGTCCTGGGTCGGCATGGTGACGGGACGACCGTCGGCCGGCTTCAGGATGTTGTTCGAGGACAGCATCAGGATGCGGGCCTCGGCCTGCGCCTCCGCGGAGAGCGGCAGGTGCACGGCCATCTGGTCACCGTCGAAGTCCGCGTTGAACGCGGTGCAGACGAGCGGGTGGATCTGGATGGCCTTGCCCTCGACGAGCTGCGGCTCGAAGGCCTGGATGCCGAGGCGGTGCAGGGTCGGTGCACGGTTCAGCAGCACCGGGTGCTCGGCGATGACCTCTTCGAGGACGTCGTACACCACGGTGCGGCCACGCTCGACCATGCGCTTCGCCGACTTGATGTTCTGCGCGTGGTTCAGGTCGACCAGGCGCTTCATCACGAACGGCTTGAAGAGCTCCAGCGCCATGGCCTTGGGCAGACCGCACTGGTGCAGCTTCAGCTGCGGGCCGACGACGATCACGGAACGCGCGGAGTAGTCCACACGCTTACCGAGAAGGTTCTGACGGAATCGACCCTGCTTGCCCTTCAGCATGTCGCTGAGGGACTTGAGCGGACGGTTACCGGGACCGGTGACCGGGCGACCGCGGCGGCCGTTGTCGAACAGCGCGTCGACGGCCTCCTGCAGCATCCGCTTCTCGTTGTTCACGATGATCTCGGGGGCACCGAGGTCAAGGAGACGCTTGAGGCGGTTGTTGCGGTTGATCACACGGCGGTACAGGTCGTTCAGGTCGGAGGTCGCGAAGCGGCCACCGTCCAGCTGCACCATCGGACGCAGGTCCGGCGGGATGACCGGCACGCAGTCGAGCACCATGCCCTTGGGCTTGTTGCTGGTCTGCAGGAACGCGGAGACGACCTTGAGGCGCTTGAGCGCACGGGTCTTCTTCTGGCCCTTGCCGGTACGGATGATCTCGCGGAGGCGCTCGGCCTCCTCGTCGAGGTCGAACGACTCCAGGCGCTTCTGCAGAGCAGCGGCACCCATGCAGCCGTCGAAGTACGTGCCGAAGCGGTCACGCAGCTCGCGGTAGAGCAGCTCGTCGCCCTCCAGGTCCTGGACCTTGAGGTTCTTGAAGCGGCTCCACACCTCGTCGAGACGGTCGATCTCGCGCTGCGCACGGTCGCGCAGCTGCTTCATCTCACGCTCGGCACCTTCGCGCACCTTGCGGCGCACGTCGGCCTTGGCACCCTCGGCCTCGAGCTCGGCCAGGTCGGTCTCGAGCTTCTTGGCGCGGGCCTCGAGGTCGGCGTCGCGACGGTTCTCGACCTGCTGACGCTCGACGGAGACGTGCGCCTCCAGCGAGGGCAGGTCACGCGTACGGCGCTCCTCGTCCACGAACGTGATCATGTACGCGGCGAAGTAGATGACCTTCTCGAGGTCCTTCGGCGCCAGATCGAGCAGGTAGCCGAGGCGCGACGGAACGCCCTTGAAGTACCAGATGTGGGTGACGGGAGCGGCAAGCTCGATGTGGCCCATGCGCTCACGACGCACCTTGGCGCGCGTGACCTCCACGCCACAGCGCTCACAGATGATGCCCTTGAAGCGGACACGCTTGTACTTGCCGCAGTAGCACTCCCAGTCCCGGGTCGGACCGAAGATCTTCTCGCAGAAGAGTCCGTCCTTTTCGGGCTTGAGCGTGCGGTAGTTGATGGTCTCCGGCTTCTTCACTTCGCCGTGGGACCAGGTCCGGATGTCGTCCGCGGTGGCAAGGCCGATCCGCAGCTCGTCGAAGAAGTTGACGTCGAGCACTTGTCGTCAATCCCTCTTTCGGGGGTTCGAGCCCCCTCGCGTCACGCGAGAAATCGGGGCACTTCAGCAATGGTCTGAACGGGTCCGGGGAGAGCCGGCCGGATCACGGGGATCCGGCCGGCCAACCCGTCAGACCTCTTCGACGCTGCTCGGCTCGCGCCGGGACAGGTCGATACCGAGCTCCTCCGCCGCGCGGAAGACGTCCTCGTCCGTGTCGCGCATCTCGATGGACATGCCGTCCGAGGACAGCACCTCCACGTTGAGGCAGAGCGACTGCATTTCCTTGATGAGCACCTTGAAGGACTCGGGAATGCCGGGCTCGGGGATGTTCTCGCCCTTGACGATCGCCTCGTAGACCTTCACGCGGCCGGTCACGTCGTCGGACTTGATCGTCAGCAGTTCCTGGAGGGCGTATGCGGCGCCATAAGCCTCAAGGGCCCACACCTCCATCTCACCGAAGCGCTGTCCACCGAACTGAGCCTTACCACCCAGCGGCTGCTGGGTGATCATGGAGTACGGACCCGTCGAACGAGCGTGCAGCTTGTCGTCGACGAGGTGGTGGAGCTTGAGGATGTACATGTACCCGACCGAAACCGGGTCCGGGAACGGCTCACCGGAGCGGCCGTCGAACAGCTTGGCCTTGCCGGAGGGCTGGACCAGGCGGTCGCCGTCGCGGTTCGGGATCGTGGCCTCGAAGAGACCGGAGATCTCGTCCTCGCGCGCACCGTCGAAGACGGGGGTGGCGACGTTGGTGCCGGGGGCGACCTGGTCGGCGCCGATGGCCTGCAGGCGCTTGGCCCACTCGTCACCGAGGCCGGAGACGTCCCAGCCGCGGCTGGCGAGCCAGCCGAGGTGGATCTCCAGGACCTGTCCCGGGTTCATTCGGGACGGGACACCCAGCGGGTTGAGGATGATGTCGACCGGGGTGCCGTCCTCCAGGAACGGCATGTCCTCGATCGGGAGGATCTTCGAGATGACGCCCTTGTTGCCGTGACGGCCGGCGAGCTTGTCACCGTCGGTGATCTTGCGCTTCTGCGCGACGTAGACGCGGACCAGCTGGTTCACGCCCGGCGGCAGCTCGTCGCCCTCTTCGCGGTCGAAGACGCGGACGCCGATGACCTTGCCGATCTCACCGTGCGGCACCTTCAGCGAGGTGTCGCGCACCTCGCGCGCCTTCTCACCGAAGATCGCGCGGAGCAGGCGCTCCTCGGGGGTCAGCTCGGTCTCACCCTTGGGCGTGACCTTGCCGACGAGGATGTCACCGGCGACGACCTCGGCACCGATACGGATGATGCCGCGCTCGTCGAGGTCGGCGAGGACCTCTTCGGAGACGTTCGGGATGTCCCGGGTGATCTCCTCCGGGCCGAGCTTGGTGTCACGGGCGTCGACCTCGTGCTCCTCGATGTGGATCGAGGAGAGGACGTCGTCCTGCACGAGGCGCTGCGACAGGATGATCGCGTCCTCGTAGTTGTGACCCTCCCACGGCATGAACGCCACGAGCAGGTTCTTGCCGAGGGCCATCTCACCGTTCTCGGTGGCCGGACCGTCGGCGAGGACCTGGTCGGCGACGACCCGGTCGCCCTCGGAGACGACAACCTTCTGGTTGACCGAGGTGCCCTGGTTGGAGCGCATGAACTTGGCGATGCGGTACGTGGTGTACGTGCCGTCGTCGTTGGTCACGGTGATGTAGTCCGCGGAGACCTCCTGGACCACACCGTCCTTCTCGGCCTTCAGTACGTCACCGGCGTCGGTGGCGCAGCGGTACTCCATGCCGGTGCCGACGAGCGGGGCCTCCGACTTGATCAGCGGCACCGCCTGACGCATCATGTTCGCGCCCATGAGGGCACGGTTGGCGTCGTCGTGCTCCAGGAAGGGGATCATCGCGGTGGCGACGGACACCATCTGGCGCGGCGAGACGTCCATGTAGTCGACGTCCGTGCCGGGCACGTAGTCGACCTCTCCGCCACGGCGGCGGACCAGGACGCGGGGCTCGACGAAACGCAGTTCCTCGGAGAGGGTCGCGTTCGCCTGAGCGATGACGTAGCGGTCTTCCTCGTCGGCCGTGATGTAGTCGACCTCGTCGGTGACCTGGCCGTCGACGACCTTGCGGTACGGCGTCTCGATGAAGCCGAACGCGTTGACGCGGCCGTACGAGGCGAGCGAACCGATCAGACCGATGTTCGGGCCTTCAGGGGTCTCGATCGGGCACATGCGTCCGTAGTGGGACGGGTGCACGTCACGGACCTCGAAGCCGGCCCGCTCACGGGACAGACCACCGGGACCCAGAGCCGAGAGACGACGCTTGTGCGTCAGGCCCGACAGCGGGTTGTTCTGGTCCATGAACTGGGACAGCTGGCTGGTGCCGAAGAACTCCTTGATGGAGGCGACGACCGGCCGGATGTTGATCAGGGTCTGCGGCGTGATCGCCTCGACGTCCTGAGTCGTCATGCGCTCACGCACGACGCGTTCCATACGGGCCAGACCCGTACGGACCTGGTTCTGGATGAGCTCGCCGACGTTGCGCAGACGACGGTTGCCGAAGTGGTCGATGTCGTCGGTCTCGACGACGATCGAACGACCGGACTCGCCGACCGTCTCGGTCTCACCGGCGTGCAGCTTGACCAGGTACTTGATGGTCGCGATGACGTCGTCGGTGGTGAGAACGCCGGCGTCCAGCGGCTCGTCGGCGCCGAGCTTCTTGTTCACCTTGTAGCGGCCGACCTTCGCGAGGTCGTAGCGCTTCGGGTTGAAGTAGAGGTTCTCGAGCAGCGTCTGAGCGGCCTCGCGCGTGGGCGGCTCGCCCGGGCGGAGCTTGCGGTAGATGTCGAGCAGCGCGTCGTCCTGGCCCTGGGTGTGGTCCTTCTCCAGGGTGGCGCGCATGGACTCGTACTCGCCGAACTCCTCGAGGATCTGCTCGGTGGTCCAACCGAGAGCCTTCAGGAGAACGGTCACGGACTGCTTGCGCTTGCGGTCGATACGGACACCGACCATGTCGCGCTTGTCGATCTCCATCTCCAGCCAGGCACCCCGGGACGGGATGATCTTGGCCGAGAAGATGTCCTTGTCGGACGTCTTGTCGATGGAGGAGTCGAAGTAGACACCCGGCGAGCGGACCAACTGCGACACGACGACACGCTCGGTGCCGTTGATGACGAAGGTGCCCTTGTTGGTCATGAGCGGGAAGTCGCCCATGAAGACCGTCTGGGACTTGATCTCGCCGGTCTCGTTGTTGGTGAACTCGGCCGTGACGAAGAGCGGGGCGGCGAACGTGAAGTCGCGCTCCTTGCACTCGTCGATCGAGTTCTTCGGGGGCTCGAAGCGGTGGTCGCGGAACGTAAGCGACATCGACCCGGAGAAGTCCTCGATCGGTGAAATCTCCTCGAAGATTTCCTCCAGGCCGGACTTGGTGGGGACGTCTTGTCCACTGTCCAGAGCAGCCTCGACGCGAGCCTTCCAGGCGGCATTGCCGAGGAGCCAGTCAAAGCTCTCGGTCTGCAGCGCGAGGAGGTTCGGAACCTCGAGGGGCTCCTTGATCTTTGCAAAGGAGATGCGCAGCGGGGCGGTGCTGGCACCGTTGTTCGTATTCGCGGTCGAGGCGTTGCGCGAGGCGGCCAAGAGGGGGTCCTTCCGAGGGCTCGGACTCACTACGCGCGTACCGGTCCCAAGTTGGACACGGAGACAGAAATCCCAGGTCAGGGAGGATCGGCCATCGGTGCTCAAGCGTGGGCATGCCCCTGGTGACGGGCAGGAGGCAGCTAACAGGCAGCGCAAAGGGTCAGTGTAGCCAAACGGCACACTGATGTCCAGTCGGGGTTCTCAGAGACCCACGTTGCTCTCAACAGCTGTTCTCAACACCTATGGCTAGCCCTTGCGCGTGGTGCGCTCTTCTTTACTGCCCTCTTCGCCCACGATCCATGCCTCGGATTCGGATCGATGTGGCGACGCGTCCTGAGAATTGCGCGCCGCGTGCGGTTCGTCAAGGCCCCCCTGCCGGGACAACGCCTCGCGGCCCTCACCCGACCGCCTCCCGGCGCCGGCCGGCCGCCCCCGAGAGGCAACGGCGAAGATCACCATACTCGTCGCCACCGGAAGAGCAAGGCAGCCGCCGCGGGTACGCCGAAGGGCGACCACCCGGATGGGTGATCGCCCTTCGCGTTTTGACGTCCGTGCCGTGCGGCACAGGCAGTCAGAAGGAGTCAGCAGACTCCCTGAGTCACTTGACCTCGACGGAAGCGCCGGCGGCCTTGAGGGACTCGGCAGCCTTCTCGGCGG
This sequence comes from Streptomyces sp. Ncost-T10-10d, assembly GCF_900091955.1. Taxonomy (GTDB): domain Bacteria; phylum Actinomycetota; class Actinomycetes; order Streptomycetales; family Streptomycetaceae; genus Streptomyces. Next base: position 79,562 of record NZ_FMDF01000138.1, on the reverse strand, counting down.
CCTCCTTGGCGACCTTCTCGAGAACCGGCTTCGGGGTGCCGTCGACGAGGTCCTTGGCCTCCTTCAGACCCAGCGAGGTCAGCTCACGCACGACCTTGATGACCTGGATCTTCTTCTCGCCGGCGCCGGTGAGGATGACGTCGAACTCGTCCTGCTCCTCGACGGCCTCAGCGGCGGCACCGGGGGCACCCGGGGCGGCAACGGCGACCGCGGCGGCGGCGGTGACGTCGAACTTCTCCTCGAAGGCCTTCACGAACTCGGAGAGCTCGATGAGGGTCATCTCTTCGAACTGCGCGAGCAGGTCGTCCTGGGACAGCTTCGCCATGATGGCGTCCTTCCACTAATTCGGCAGGTGCCGGAGTTACATGTAGGCGGGCGTACATTCGGCCCGCTGCGACCGTCGCCCTAGCGGGCGGCGATCATTGCGCGAGCCGAATTACTCGGCACCGCCCTGCTCGGCCTGCTTGGCACGAAGCGCCTCCGCGGTGCGGACGAACTTCGACGGGAGCGCCTGGAAGACCTGAGCAGCCTGAGTCTGCTTGCCCTTCATGGCGCCCGCCAGCTTGGCGAGCAGAACCTCGCGGGACTCGAGGTCCGCGAGCTTCTTGATCTCATCCGAGGTCAGTGCCTTACCGTCAAGGACACCGCCCTTGATGATGAGGTTCGGGTTCTCCTTGGCGAAGTCACGAAGACCCTTCGCCGACTCCACCGGGTCACCGGTGATGAAGGCAACCGCCGTCGGACCAGTGAACTGGTCGTCCAGCGAAGTGATCCCGGCCTCGTTGGCCGCAATCTTGGTCAGCGTGTTCTTCACCACGGCGTACTGGGCGTTCTCACCGAGCGAACGGCGCAGCGTCTTGAGCTGTGCCACGGTGAGACCCCGGTACTCGGTCAGCACGGCGGCGTTCGAGCTGCGGAACTGATCCGCGAGCTCGGCTACCGCGGCAGCCTTGTCGGGCCTTGCCATGAGCGTCGGCCTCCTTCCGGGTGATGAGGACCGCTCAGAAGGGGCCGGGAAAGACGAAACGCCCCGGCGCAGGCGCCAGGGCGTAGCTCGACCGAACGAAGTCCGGGAGCTTTCCACAGTCACCTGCGCAGGTCGCCCGTACTCAACGGATCCTTCGGTCGCTGTTCCCTCTTGCGAGAGCGCAGCAACGACCAGCGGTCTTTGGCTTCTGTAGGAGAGTACGCGACCGGGGTCGCGCCGAGCAAATCCGTCCCGCTTCGGGCGGTGCGGGAGGTTCAGTTCGTGCCCGAACCGGTCCGCTGCTGCTGCTTCACGAGATCGGTGAAGTCGACCGTGTCGCCGGCCGGAGGCTTCTCGACCGAGACGTCGGTGCCGTAGTCGCTGTAGTACACCGTCGAATTGAGCTCGCCTGTCTTCATCTGGCCGCGCTCGGTCTTCTTGACCAGCAGGTTGTTCTCGTCGACCCAGATGTCGACCTTCTCCGTGGTGATTCCGGCGGCGCTCAGCTGCTTCTTCAGCTGGTCGAGCTGGTCGGCATCGAGCGCGGAGTTCTTCGCGGTCAGTTCGGCGACGTCGAAGGTGCCGGAGTAGTGCGTGGCGGAGACCCCGCGTACGTCCTCCTGGCCGACCTTCTTCACGTCACCGGAGGCCAGCAGGGACTTCACGCCCTGGTCGGGGGTGGTGTTCTGCATCTGCTGCTTCATCGCCTCGCCGGAGGCGCCCGCGAGCTTGGCGAGGTCGGCGTAGCCGTAGCTGATCCAGTGCTTGCCGCCGGCCTGCCTGGCGAAGGTGTCGCCCATGTTGACGGCGTAGCCGTCCTTGAAATAGCGGGCCTGCGTCGTGCCACTGCCACCGTTCTGCTTCATGACGTCCGCCATGCTGCCGCCGGTGTACGTGATCTCCATGGTGCCGGTGAGACCGTCGGTCCAGTCGATGGTGCCGCTCTGCTTCATGGACATGGTGCTGCCCATCCGGATGGTGCCCTCGACCTTCGCCGAGCTCTCCCCACCGGTCTTCTTCTGCACGTCGCGCAACGCGGCGATGGGGTCGGCCTTCACCACGGCGCTGCCGCGGTTGTCGCCGCTGCCGTCCGATCCCCCGCAGGCCGCGACCGACGTCAGCGCCGCCGCCACCGCTATCGACAGACTCAAACGCCGCACGGTACTGGTCCTCATGTCCGCTTCCACCCCTCGTTCGGCTCTCGGAGCCTCACGCTAACGCACAGCTCCGACACAGCCACCGATCACGTACGGATACGAGGACGGGCCCCGCACCTCGAAAGGTTGCGGGGCCCGTCAATGTCACACGTGACGCGGCTTGCTGCCGAGCGCTGGGGCTCAGACGGCGGCCGGGTCCTCCTCGACGAGGAGGTTGCGGGTGCGGTTGGCGTCCAGCGGGATGCCGGGGCCCATCGTGGTGGCCAGTGCGGCCTTCTTGATGTAGCGGCCCTTGGCGGCGGACGGCTTCAGACGGAGGACTTCCTCCAGCGCCGCGGCGTAGTTCTCGACCAGCTTCGTGTCATCGAAGGAGACCTTGCCGATGATGAAGTGCAGGTTCGAGTGCTTGTCGACGCGGAACTCGATCTTGCCGCCCTTGATGTCGTTGACAGCCTTCGCGACATCGGGGGTGACCGTACCGGTCTTCGGGTTCGGCATCAGACCACGCGGACCGAGCACGCGGCCGAGGCGGCCGACCTTGCCCATGAGGTCCGGGGTCGCGACGACGGCGTCGAAGTCCAGACGGCCCTTCGCCACCTCGTCGATGAGCTCGTCGGCGCCGACGATGTCGGCGCCCGCGGCTTCCGCGGCCGCAGCACGGTCACCGGTCGCGAAGACCAGGACCCGGGCGGTCTTGCCGGTGCCGTGCGGGAGGTTCACGGTGCCACGGACCATCTGGTCGGCCTTGCGCGGGTCGACACCCAGACGGAAGGCGACCTCGACAGTGCCGTCGAACTTGGTGGTCGCGGTCTCCTTGGCGAGACGGACGGCCTCGAGCGGGGCGTAGAGGCGCTCCCGGTCGATCTTGGCGTCCGCAGCCCGGAGGTTCTTGCTGCGCTTCACTTCTACTCCTGTGGTTTCAGGGTGTGGAGTCGTGGTGCGGGCCAGCGCTTGGCCCTACCACTGAGGACGTGAGGGGCTGAATCAGCCTTCGACCGTGATGCCCATGGAACGGGCGGTGCCAGCGATGATCTTCGACGCGGCGTCGAGGTCGTTGGCGTTCAGGTCGGGGAGCTTCGTCGTGGCGATCTCACGGACCTGGGCAGCCGTCAGCTTGGCGACCTTGGTCTTGTGGGGCTCGCCGGAGCCCTTCTCCACGCCCGCGGCCTTGAGGATCAGCTTCGCGGCCGGCGGAGTCTTGGTGACGAAGGTGAAGGAACGGTCCTCGTAGACCGTGATCTCCACCGGCACGACCATGCCACGCTGCGACTCGGTCGCGGCGTTGTAGGCCTTGCAGAACTCCATGATGTTGACGCCGTGCTGGCCGAGCGCGGGGCCGACCGGCGGGGCCGGGTTGGCCGCACCGGCGTTGATCTGGAGCTTGATAAGCCCCGTGACCTTCTTCTTCTTGGGAGGCATTGCTCTCTCCGGGTCCTAGTGAGAGTGTTTCGCCGCCATCCGGTCATCCGGATGGAGGCATACCGCACAACGATAACGGGTATGGCTGCGCGACCAAAAACCGAGCAGGTCAGACAGGCTGTGAAGCCGGTCTGACCTGCTGGGTAGGCATGTGTCCAGAAACTGGCGGAAAGCCGCTAGTTCTTCTGGATCTGGTCGAAGCTGAGCTCGACCGGCGTCTCGCGGCCGAAGATCTCGACGAGACCCTTGACCTTCTTCGAGTCGGCGTTGATCTCGTTGATCGTCGCCTGCAGCGTCGCGAACGGGCCGTCGGTGACGGTGACCGAGTCGCCCACCTCGAAGTCGAGCACCTGCACCTCGACCTTGCGGGACGGAACCGGCTTGCCCTCGGCCTCGGCGGCCTCGCGGGCGGCCTTCTCCTCGGCCTCCGGGGCGAGCATCTTGACGATCTCGTCCAGGGTCAGCGGGTACGGGTCGTAGGCGTTACCCACGAAGCCGGTGACGCCAGGGGTGTTGCGGACGACGCCCCAGGACTCGTTCGTCAGATCCATGCGCACCAGGACATAGCCCGGGAGCTTGTTCTGGCGAACGTTCTTGCGCTCGCCGTTCTTGATCTGGACGATCTCTTCCTCGGGCACTTCGGCCTGGTAGATGAACTCCTCGACGTTGAGCGAGACGGCGCGCTGCTCCAGGTTGGCCTTCACGCGCTTCTCGTAACCGGCGTACGTGTGGATGACGTACCACTCGCCGGGAAGGCCGCGCAGCTCCTCGCGCAGCGCGGTGACGGCGTCGACGGGGGCGGCCGGCTCGGCCTCTTCCCCGGCTTCCTCGTCGTCGCTCTCGGAACCGGCGTCGGCCTCCGCGGCGTCGTCGTCCTCGGCGTGCAGAGCCGCCTGCTCGGCGGGCTCACCTACGGCGTCGTCGGCAGCTTCGGCCTGGTCCGGCTCCTCGGCGTCCGCCGCCTCGACGATGTCGAGCTCGTCCTCGGCGGACTCGAAGGCGCCCGCCTTCGGCTCGTCGGCGTCGTTCAGGTTCGGGTCAGACACGGTGGCTGCTTCTTCCTGGATACAAATGGGTGGAACATGCGAAAGGGGCGCCCATGAGGCGCCCTCCGCGGGATCAGCCGAAGACGTACTTGATGACCCGCTGGAATCCGAAGTCAATCACGGTCACCAGACCAATCATGACGACGACGAAGACAATCACCACTGAGGTGTATGTCGTCAGCTGATTACGAGTCGGCCAGACGACCTTGCGCAACTCGGCGACGATCTGGCGGTAGAACAGCGCGAGGCGGCCCAGAGGACCCTTCTTACCGCGCTTGCCGCCCTTCCGGGTCTTCTTCTTCGACTCGGGCACTTCATCCTCGGCATCAGGCATGTCGATGGAGCCCACGGCGTCCGTCACGCTTCTCACCTGATTCCGGGTCATGGCCGTGCCGCGCCCGGTGGAGCCGCACGGCGGTGCATTGAAGTACGTACATGCGCACACATCCTGGCGAAGGAGTGTGTAGCAGGGCCGGAGGGACTTGAACCCCCAACCGCTGGTTTTGGAGACCAGTGCTCTACCAATTGAGCTACGACCCTTTGTGGTTTCCACCAACCTACCGCATCTTCCCCGATGCTCCGGGTGTGGGAACGGTGTGGCTGGTGAAGGCCAACGACAGGTGAGTGTACGTGCTCAGCGGCCCGGCGTCGAACAGATAGCTCCCGACAACTCCTGGTCGCATGTTGTCCGCATGCTGTCCGAGTCCTGTCCGGTCCCTGAAACCCCTGTGCCGACAGGGATTGCGGTCTGGGACCATGGGGGTCATGAGCGCTGCAACTTCTCCCTCCGAGCGCCGGGTCTCCGCCCGCATCGGTGCAATCTCCGAATCCGCCACCCTCGCCGTCGACGCCAAGGCCAAGGCCCTCAAGGCCGCCGGCCGTCCGGTGATCGGCTTCGGTGCCGGTGAGCCCGACTTCCCGACCCCCGGATACATCGTCGAGGCCGCGGTCGAGGCCTGCCGCAACCCGAAGTACCACCGTTACACCCCGGCAGGAGGGCTCCCGGAGCTCAAGGCCGCCATTGCGGAGAAGACGCTGCGCGACTCCGGCTACGAGGTCGACGCCTCCCAGATCCTGGTGACCAACGGCGGCAAGCAGGCCATCTACGAGGCGTTCGCCGCGATCCTCGACCCGGGCGACGAGGTCATCGTCCCGGCTCCGTACTGGACCACCTACCCCGAGTCGATCCGGCTGGCCGGCGGTGTCCCGGTGGAGGTCGTGGCCGACGAGACCACCGGTTACCGGGTCTCCGTCGAGCAGCTGGAGGCGGCGCGCACCGAGCGTACGAAGGTCGTCCTGTTCGTCTCCCCGTCGAACCCGACCGGTGCGGTGTACAGCGAGGCCGACGCCAAGGCGATCGGTGAGTGGGCGGTCGAGCACGGCCTGTGGGTGCTCACCGACGAGATCTACGAGCACCTGGTCTACGGCACCGCGAAGTTCACCTCGCTGCCCGCGCTCGTGCCCGCCCTGCGCGACAAGTGCATCGTGGTCAACGGTGTCGCCAAGACGTACGCGATGACCGGCTGGCGCGTGGGCTGGCTCATCGGCCCCAAGGACGTCGTCAAGGCCGCGACCAACCTGCAGTCGCACGCCACGTCCAACGTCTCCAACGTCGCCCAGATCGCCGCGCTGGCCGCCGTCTCGGGGAACCTGGACGCCGTCGCCGAGATGCGTACCGCCTTCGACCGCCGTCGGCAGACCATCGTCCGGATGCTCAACGAGATCGACGGCGTGCTGTGCCCGGAGCCCGAGGGCGCGTTCTACGCGTACCCCTCGGTGAAGGAACTGCTCGGCAAGGAGATCCGCGGCAAGCGTCCGGCCACCGCCGTCGAGCTGGCGGCGCTCATCCTGGACGAGGCCGAGGTCGCGGTCGTACCGGGCGAGGCCTTCGGCACGCCGGGCTACCTGCGGCTCTCGTACGCCCTGGGTGACGACGACCTCGTCGAGGGCGTCTCGCGGCTCCAGAAGCTGCTGGGCGAGGCCAAGGCCTGAGCACGTCCTGAATTCAGTGGGCGACCCCCGGCTCCGGCCGGGGGTCGCTTTCTTGTTCGAGGGCCAATCCGATAGGTAAAGCGGCTACCGCTGAAGCCCACGTGTGCGGCAGGATCTTCGAATGGAGCGTGATGTACGGCTGTTGCCCAAGGCCCACCTGCACTTGCATTTCACCGGGTCGATGCGGCCCACGACCCTGCTCGAACTCGCCGACAAGTACGGCGTGCGTCTGCCGGAGGCCCTGACCAGCGGCGAGCCGCCCAGGCTGCGGGCCACGGACGAGCGCGGATGGTTCCGCTTCCAGCGGCTCTACGACATCGCCCGGTCCTGCCTGAGGGCCCCCGAGGACATCCAGCGGCTCGTGCGCGAAACGGCCCAGGAGGACGTCTCGGACGGCTCCGGCTGGCTGGAGATCCAGGTCGATCCCACGTCGTACGCCCCGCTGCTCGGCGGGCTGATCCCGGCGATCGAGATCATCCTGGACGCGGTGGACAGCGCCTCGCGGGAGACCGGTCTGCCGATCCGGGTGGTGATCGCGGCGAACCGTATGAAGCATCCGCTGGACGCCCGGACGCTGGCCCGGCTCGCGGTGCGGTACGTGGACCGCGGCGTCGTCGGATTCGGGCTCTCCAACGACGAGCGCCGGGGAATGGCCCGGGACTTCGACCGGGCCTTCGCCATCGCCCGCGACGGCGGTCTGCTGGCGGCCCCGCACGGCGGCGAGCTGGCCGGCCCTGCGAGCGTGCGGGACTGTCTGGACGATCTGGACGCGGCCCGGATCGGGCACGGCGTACGGGCCGCCGAGGACCCGAGGCTGCTGCGCAGGCTGGCGGAGCGCGGGGTGACCTGCGAGGTGTGCCCGTCGTCGAACGTGGCGCTGGGCGTCTACGAGAAGCCCGCCGATGTACCCCTGCGCACATTGTTCGAAGCCGGGGTACCGATGGCACTGGGTGCGGACGATCCGCTGCTCTTCGGCTCCCGGCTGGCCGCGCAGTACGACCTCGTGCGGCGCCACCACGCGTTCACGGACGAGGAGCTGGCGGAATTGGCCAGGCAGTCGGTGCGCGGCTCCGCAGCGCCGGCCACGGTACGGACGGAGCTCCTGGCGGGCATCGATGACTGGCTGTCGAAGCCGGCGGGCCAGGAACCTGGTCCGGGATTGATTCCCCCCGACCGCCGGACGGGCCCGGCCTACTCCCCGACGCCCTGCATCAGCGTCCTGGCCACGGACGCGGCGAACGCGTCGAGGGACTGCGGCGGCCCGCCGGCCTCCGTGGCCTCGTAGGCGAACGCCCGCTGCGCGCAGGCGCCGAGGAGCAGTGACGCGGCCGCATAGGTGTCCACGTCGGACCGCACCCGCCCGGCGGCCTGCTCGGAGCGCAGATACGCGTCCAGGCCGCGGATGGGCATGTGCGGGCCGGTGCCCAGCTCCCTCATCACCGCGTTGTGGCGTTCCTTGAGCCTGGGCTCGGCGTACAGCGAGGCGGCGATCGGGAAGCTCTGTTCGTAGAAGAGGGCGGCCTGGCGGGCGATCTCGGTGAGGTTCTGCTCGACGGTGCGCTCCCCCACCCCAGGGGTCGCGATGAGCCGCTTCAGCAGCGGGTTGAGCCTGGGCAGCCGCTCTTTGAGCACGGCCACGAACAGCTCTTCCTTGCTGGGGAAGTGCTTGTAGAGCGCGGCCTCCGAGCAGCCTGCGGCTCGGGCGATCTCCTTGGTGGTGGCGCGGGCCAGGCCGATGGTGAGCATCAGCTGATGGGCAGCGTCGACGATGCGGACGCGGGCCGGCTTCTGCTCCATGTGCACTCCAATGAAGCTTGACGAGGTGGTGAGTATCCACTCACTCTAGGGGTGAGTGAATACTTACCCACCCTGGGAGGGTGCGCAATGAGGATCACAGTGTTCGGTGCGACGGGCGGCATCGGCCGGGAGATCGTCCGCCAGGCGGTGGCGGCGGGCCATGAAGTGACGGCGGTGGTCCGTGATCCGGCGCGACTGCCCGTCCTGCTCTCCGACGTACAGGTCCTCACAGCGCCGCGCATCGACGACCCGGAGGCGCTGCGCGAGGCGGTCGCGGGCCGGGACGCCGTGCTTTCCGGCCTCGGCTCACGCGGCCGGAAGGCCGACGGGATCGCCGAGCGGCTCACCCGGTCGGTGCTGCGGGCGATGGAGGCCGAGGGGACGCGGCGGCTGCTGGTGGTCAGCGCGGCCCCGGTCGCACCGAAGCCGGCGGACGACCCGCTGCTGGACCGGATGATGCTGAAGGCGATCGGGGCGATCCTCAAGGAGGTCTACGCGGACCTGACGTTGATGGAGGCCGCGCTGGCCCGCAGCGCGACGGACTGGACGTCCGTACGGCCGCCGAAGCTCACCAATGGACCGCTCACGGGGACGTACCGCACGGTCTACGGCAGCAACCCGCGCAGCGGCCGGTCCATCTCGCGGGCCGATGTGGCGCACGCGATGCTGGCGCTGATCGACGATCCGGCGGCGGTGAAGCAGGGCGTGGGCGTGGCGTACTGAGCGGCGGGCCTGCTACAGGCTCACGCCGACCGTCACGGGTTCGTTGACGAGCGTGACGCCGAATGCCTCATGGACCCCGGCGACGACCTCACGGGCGAGCGCGAGGAGGTCCTCGGTGGTCGCGCCGCCGCGGTTGGTGAGCGCGAGGGTGTGCTTGGTGGAGATACGGGCCGGTCCCGTGCCGTATCCCTTGGTGAAACCGGCCTTGTCGATGAGCCAGGCCGCGGAGGTCTTGATGCGTCCCCCGCCCGCGGGGAAGGCGGGGGGCGTCACCTCGGAGCCGAGCCGGTCCTTGGCGCGGGCGAGGAACGCCTCGTACTCCGCCTCCTCCAGGATCGGGTTGGTGAAGAAGGAACCGGCCGACCAGGAGTCGTGGTCCTCCGGGTCCAGCACCATGCCCTTGCCGGCGCGGAGCCTGAGCACCGTTTCACGGGCGGCCGCGGCGGGCACGCGCTCGCCCTGTTCGACGCCCATGGCGCGGGCCGTTTCGGGGTACTTCAGGGGCGCGGACAGACCGCCCGCCTCTTCCAGCTCGAAGCGGACACGCAGCACGACGAAGCGGTCGGGTTCGGCCTTGAACCGACTGTGCCGGTACGAGAATGCGCACTCGGCGTTCGGGATGGTGACCGTTTCGCGGGTGTACCGGTCGTAGGCGACGACCTCCGTGATGGTGGAGGACACTTCCTGGCCGTAGGCGCCCACGTTCTGGATCGGCGTCGCCCCCGCGGAGCCCGGAATTCCGGCCAGGCACTCGATGCCTGCCAGACCGGCCTCGACGGTGCGGGCGACGGCGTCCGTCCAGACCTCCCCGGCGGCCAGTTCCAGCGTCCCGCCGTCCAGGGCGAAGCCCTTGGTCGCGATGCGCAGGGCAGTGCCGTCGAAGCCCTTGTCGCCGATGACCAGGTTGCTGCCGCCGCCGATGACGAGGAGCGGGGTGCCGCTCTCGTCGGCCTCGCGCACGGCTTCGATCACCTCGGCGTCGGTCGTCGCCGTGCGGAGGAGGGCGGCGGGGCCGCCGAGCCGGAAGGTCGTCAGGGGGGCGAGGGGGGCGTCGTGGAGTTCCTGCACGGGGACAAGAGTACGGTCCGTGGCCCCGCCGCTCGGGCGGGGCCACGGACCGTACGCACGGAGCCGTGGCTCAGGCTGCGGTCAGGATGCGCTCCTCGGCCACCTCGGGCTCCGGGGCCGCCGTGTGGCGGCGGCCCGGGATGAGCAGGGCGACCAGGGCGGCCAGCGCCACCACGCCGGCACCGATCCACACCGCCGGAACGGTCCCGTCCGTGAAGGACCGCGCGGATTCGTACCCGCCCTGCGAGGAGAAGACCGTGGCGAGCACGGCGACCCCGAGAGCTCCGCCGACCTCGCGCAGGGCGTTGTTGGCGCCGGAGGCGATGCCCTGCTCGCTGGGGCGGACGCTGGACATCACGAGGCTGGCGGCGGGCGCGAAGTACAGGGCCATGCCGACGCCGCCGACGATCAGACCGGGTAGTTGCGAGACGTACGAGGCATCGGGGCCGAGAACCGTCGCGAAGAAGGCGAGGCCGGCCGCCTGGAGCACGAGCCCGGCCACGACCACGGGCCGCCCGCCGAAGCGGTCGGAGAGCATCCCCGCGACGGGCGCGACCAGCATCGGCATTCCGGTCCAGGGCAGCATCCGCAGGCCGGCCTGGGTGGGCGAGTAGCCCAGCACGCCCTGGAAGTACTGGCTGAGCAGGAAGATCGACCCGAACATCCCGAGGAACATCAGCAGGCCAGCCATGTTGATCCCGAAGAACGCGCGGCTGCGGAAGAGCCGCATGGGCAGCATCGGGTTCTTCGCGTGGAAGCCGTGGTGGATGAACCCGCCGACGAGCGCGGCACCGACGATCAGGGCCGTGAGGACGGTGGGGCTGGTCCAGCCGTCGGAGTTGGCGTTGACCAGGCCGTAGACGATGCCGAAGAGTCCGCCGCTGACCAGGAGTGTGCCGGGTATGTCGAGACGTGAGTCCGGCGCGTACGACTCCCTCAGGCGCAGCCGCGCCAGCGGCAGCAGGACCAGACCGATCGGGACGTTCAGCCAGAAGATCCACTGCCAGGAGAGGTGTTCGGTGAGGCTGCCGCCGACCAGGGGGCCACTGGCCACGGCCAGTCCGGTGACGGCACTGAAGATGCCGAGCGCGGTACCGCGACGGGCGGGTGGCACGGCGGCCGTGAGCAGGGTGAGCGTCAGCGGCATCATGATCGCCGCGCCCACACCCTGGACAGCCCGGAAGGCGATGAGTTCGTTGATGCCGGGCGAGAGGGCGGCCGCGGCGGAGGCGCCGGTGAAGACGGTGAGCCCGGCGAGGAAGAGCCGGCGGCGGCCGAACCGGTCGCCGAGGGCGGCCCCGAGCATCAGCAGCACGGCGAAGGTGAGGGTGTAGGCGTTCACCGTCCATTCGAGCTCCGCCAGTTCGCCGCCGAGGCTCTTGCGGATGGAGGGCAGGGCGGTGGTGACGACGAGGTTGTCGAGGGCTGCCATGAATCCTGCGACGCTGGTGATGACAAGGGCCCAGACCGCTCCTGAGCGGCCCGTCGTGTGCTGGTTCACTGCTCCCCCTGGGGGTTAGTTATCAATGACTAACTTCTCTGGGCAGGAAACCGGGCAGAACCCGGGTCGCACTGTTCAGGCGTTCGGCTTGGCCGAGTCATAGAACCCCGACCAGATCCGGTGACCGGCCGGAAAACCGAGCGAGGCCAGGGTGTTGACGAGCATGCCGTACGCGAGAAACGTCGTCGTCTCACCAAGATCGGCACCGAGTGCGAGATGGATCTCGTCCCACATCCGCAGCCAGCCGGCCCGAATCGACTCGCCGAACTCGTGGTCCCCCGAGGCCTCGGCCGCCGCGACGGCCGCGTACACCTGCATCTGCATCAGCAGCTTGTCCGGATCGCCGACGATCAGGCGCTGATACGCCGCGGCCATGGCATGCAGCGCCTCGTCACCCTCCAGACCTTCGGCCGCGTCGGAGAAGACCTTCCGGGTGTCCACGAGGCAGCGCTCGGCGGCGGCGAGGAACATGGCCTGCTTGTTGGGAAAGAGGCGGAACAGGTACGGCTGCGAGACACCGACGCGCTTGGCGATCGCCTCGGTGGAGGTGGCGGCGTAACCACCTCGGGCGAACTCGGTGATAGCCGCGCGGATGACGCTCTCGCGCCGCTCGTCTGCACTCATCCTTGCCATGCAATAAAGTTAGTACTCAATCACTAACTTGGTCAAGCGGTCCGCCGGGCCTGTCGAACGACGCGCCGGGCGACCGCATGCGTGAGGGGCACCGCCCAAGGACAGTGCCCCTCACCCGCACACAACGGCCTCAGCCGAGCTGCACCACCGCACGGGACATGCCCAGCACCTTCTTGCCCTCACTCATGGCCGTCAGGTCCACCCGCACCTGCCTGTCGTCCAGCAGGGCGGCCACCTTGGCGCTGACCTCGATCAGGGCGCCCTTGTCGTCGTTCGGCACGACGACCGGCTTGGTGAACCGCACCCCGTACTCGACGACCGCCCCGGGGTCGCCGACCCAGTCCGTGACCACCCGGATCGCCTCGGCCATGGTGAACATGCCGTGCGCGATCACATCCGGCAGTCCGACCTCGCGGGCGAACTTCTCGTTCCAGTGGATCGGGTTGAAGTCACCGGAAGCGCCCGCGTACTGCACCAGCGTCGCCCGGCTCACCGGGAAGGACTGCGCCGGCAGCTCCGTACCGACCTCGACCGACTCGTAGGCAATCTTCGCCGTCATCACGCCTCCTCGGCGGCGCGCGCCACCAGCTTCGTCCACGCGGTCACGACGTGCTCACCGGATTCGTCGTGGACCTCGCCACGGATGTCCAGGACGTCGTTGCCCGCCAGGGACTTGATGCCCTCGATCGTCGAGGTGACCGTCAGCCGGTCCCCCGCCCGCACGGGGCGCACATAGGCGAACTTCTGGTCACCGTGCACCACGCGGCTGTAGTCCAGGCCCAGCTGCGGGTCCTGCACCACCTGTCCCGCGGCCTTGAAGGTGATCGAGAAGACGAACGTCGGCGGCGCGATCACATCGCTATGACCGAGCGCCTTGGCGGCCTCGGGATCGACGTACACCGGATTCGTGTCGCCCACCGCCTCGGCGAACTCGCGAATCTTCTCCCGGCCGACCTCGTACGGCGGGGTGGGCGGATAGATCCGCCCCACGAAGGACTGGTCGAGCGCCATGAGCTCGCTACCTCCTGATGAAAGATGAAAAGGCCGAAGGACAGCCTCCATACAACGACACGAGGCCGCCCCCAATGGGGACGGCCTCGTGTACGAGCCTGTTTCAGCGCGTTTCGCGGTGCGCAGTGTGCGAGTTGCAGCGCGGGCAGTGCTTCTTCATCTCAAGACGGTCCGGGTTGTTACGCCGGTTCTTCTTGGTGATGTAGTTCCGCTCCTTGCACTCCACGCAGGCCAGCGTGATCTTCGGGCGGACGTCGGTGGCAGCCACGTGAGTGCTCCTTGGACGGACGGATGGACGGATGAACGCAAAAAAGAGTAGCCGATCGAAGGACCGACCCCACAATCGGCTACCGTGAGTAGCGGTGACCGGACTTGAACCGGTGACACAGCGATTATGAGCCGCTTGCTCTACCGACTGAGCTACACCGCTTTGATGACGAGTCCCCCCACCGAAGCGGGGTTTCCCGATCACCAGAGCCCCAATGCGGAATCGAACCGCAGACCTTCTCCTTACCATGGAGACGCTCTACCGACTGAGCTATTGGGGCGAGCGATGAAGACATTACACGGTTGGTCGCCGATCGCCCAAATCCGTTTCGCAGCCCCGACCTGCGCCCTTGATCGAGACCCCTTCGACTCCTCGATCAGCGGCCTTCCGGCCCACCCACCAGCTGCTTGAACAGCGCCGCAGCCATCGCATGAGCCACCGCGGCCCCAGCCGTACACCCGTGCCCCGGATGCCCCTCAGGGCCACACCGGTACGACTATTTCGCTCCTCCTCGAACCGGACCGAACACGCCCCTAGGCTCGACTCACTCTGCGTGATCTTGTACCCCTTCCCAGGAGCGCGATGCCCGACAGCCAGCCGCGGCAGCCGGACGGCGACGCCGCCGACGCGGCCGACGCGACCAGCAGCCCCGACACCGCCGAGACCGGCACCCTGGTGCTCTGCGGCGCCCGTCTCACCGACGGCCGCATCGTGGACGTACGGCTCGGCGGCAGCCGCATCGAGGCCGTCGGCACCGCGGGCAGCCTGACCGCACCGGGTCCGCGGGTGGACCTGCGCGGCTATCTGCTGCTCCCCGCGCCCGCCGAGCCCCACGCCCACAGCGACACCGCGCTCACCGCCCACGCTGCGGGCCCCGACAGTCCGGGACCCGCGTCACACCGCCGGGAGGACATCCAGCGCCGCGCCACCGAGGCTTCCCTGCTGCAGCTCGGCCACGGCGCCACCGCGCTGCGCGCACACGTGCGGATCGGGGACGTCCAGGGCCTCACCTCCCTCGAAGCCGTATTGCAGGCCCGCCGTTCGCTGCGCGGACTCGCCGAGCTGACCACCGTCGCCGTACCCCGGCTGCTCACCGGCGTCGCGGGCGCCGACAACCTGGCCATGCTGCGTGACGCCGTGAAGATGGGGGCCGGCGCGGTCGGCGGCTGCCCGGACCTCGACCCGGATCCGGCGGGGTACGCGGAAGCCGTCCTGGAGATCGCCGCCGAACAGGGATGCCCCGTCGATCTGCACACGCACGGTGACAATCCGGCCCGGCTCGGCCGACTCGCCGCCATGGCGGGCGGGCTACGGCCCGGTGTCTCCATCGGCCCGTGCGCCGGCCTCTCCCGGCTTCCCCCTCAGGCCGCGGCCCGCGCCGCCGACCAGCTCGCCGCGGCCGGGGTGACGGTGGTCTGCCTCCCCCAGGGCGGCTGCTGCGGCGTGGAAGGCCGGGGCACCGCCCCCGTACGGCTGCTGCGTGCGGCCGGGGTGCGGGTCGCGGCGGGTAGCGGAGCACTGCGGGACTTCGCAAACCCCGTGGGCCGCGGGGATCCGCTGGAGGCCGCCTACCTGCTGGCCTCGCAGAGCGGGATGCGGGCCGATGAGGCGTACGGGGCCGTCTCCTCGGTCGCGAGGAAGGCGATGGGGCTGCCCGAAGTCAGGGTCGAGGCCGGCTTCCCGGCCGAGCTGCTCGCCGTACGCGGGGAGCAGCTCTCCGGCGTGCTGTCGCTCGCCTACAGCCGGGTCGTGGTGCATCGCGGCCGGGTCGTGACGCGGACGAGTGCGGTGCGCGAGTACTGCGACTCGGAGACCGTCGTCGCCCTGGGCCTGCCCCGCCAGGCCCGGCCGGATTCCGGTCCCTGCGGCGGGCCCTGAGCGCGTGGGCCCGCCGCGGCGTACGGTCGTGAACATGCGCATTGTCATCGCAGGTGGACATGGTCAGATCGCGCTGCGGCTGGAGCGGCTGCTCGCCGCGCGCGGGGACGAGGCCGTAGGCGTCATCCGGAATCCGGAACAGATCCAGGACCTCCGGGCGGCAGGCGCCGAGCCGGTCGTCCTGGACCTCGAATCGGCCTCCGTGGAGGAGGTGGCGGAGGTGCTGCGCGGCGCCGACGCGGCGGTCTTCGCGGCCGGCGCGGGCCCGAACAGCGGCTCGGAACGCAAGGAGACGGTGGATCGCGGCGCGGCGGTGCTGTTCGCGGACGCGGCGGAACGGGCAGGCGTACGGCGCTACGTAGTGGTCTCGTCGATGGGTGCCGACCCCGAGCACCCGGGCGACGAGGTCTTCGACGCCTACCTGCGGGCGAAGGGCGCCGCGGACGCGTACGTGCGCTCCAGGACCGCACTCGACTGGACGATCCTGCGCCCCGGAATGCTGACGAACGACGCGGGCACCGGGATGGTCCTCCTGACCGCCTCGACCGGCCGCGGACCGGTGCCGCGCGACGATGTGGCGGCAGCGCTGCTGGAGCTGCTGGAGACCCCTGCGACGGCGGGGCTGACCCTGGAACTCATCTCGGGCAACATGCCGGTGTCGGTCGCCGTGAAGGACGTGGCGGGGAACTGAGCCGTTGGTTCGGCTTTCCGACGACTGCACGCCCGGTCCGGGGCGGCGGCCCGCCGCCCCGGTTCAGCCGCCCGGCGCCGGGCGGACCGTGATGCCGTGACGCTCCAGCAGGGCGGCGGTGACACCGTCGCCCTCGCGGAGCTCGCCCGTGAACGTACCGTCATAGACCGTGCCACGCCCGCAGGAAGGGCTGCGCGCCATCAGCAGCGCTTCGGTGCACCCGGCCCTGCGCGCGGCCTCCAGCGCCCGCCGGGCGCCGTCCACGAACTCCTCCGTCACATCGTGCCCGGTGTCGTCGACGACGCGGGCGCGGCCGTCCAGCACGTCGTGGCCGTCGCCGCCGACGATCTCGGCGGGGCGGCGCGGGGTGGGCAGTCCGGCCGCGACCTCGGGACAGAAGGCGACGGGGCGGCGGTCTCCGACGGCCCCGGTCACTGCGGCGGAGGCCTTGCCGCGACCGTCGAAGCGGCAGGGCACGCCCTGCAGACAGGCGCTGACCAGCACAGGTTCCATGTTCACAAGCCTCTTCACGACCTCTCGCAGCAAAAACAAAGAAGGCCCCTGTCTTAGGACAGGGGCCTTACTATGTGGCGGCGCCAGGGTTCGAACCTGGGTAGGCTGAGCCGGCAGATTTACAGTCTGCTCCCTTTGGCCACTCGGGCACACCGCCGGGGATTGCTGCCGTGAGAACCGCTTTTCGGCGGTGCTCCGTGGCAACGACGTAAACGATACCCGATGCCCGGGGGTGCTACGCCACTGGATTGATCAGCGGCCCGATCGGGCGTGGGTGGCTAGGCTTTGATCGGCGGCGCGGGGCCGACAGGCCCGCAGCCGCCCGCATGCACCCCGTTTCCCAGCACCCCCGATACAAGGAGCCACACGTCATGGCCGACTCCAGTTTCGACATCGTCTCGAAGGTCGAGCGGCAGGAGGTCGACAACGCCCTCAACCAGGCCGCCAAGGAAATCTCGCAGCGTTACGACTTCAAGGGCACCGGCGCCTCGATCTCCTGGTCCGGCGAGAAGATCCTGATGGAGGCGAACGGCGAGGAGCGGGTCAAGGCGATCCTCGACATCTTCCAGTCCAAGCTGATCAAGCGCGGCATCTCGCTGAAGTCTCTGGACGCGGGCGAGCCGCAGCTGTCCGGCAAGGAGTACAAGATCTTCGCCACGATCGAGGAAGGCATCTCCCAGGAGAACGCCAAGAAGGTGGCGAAGATCATTCGCGATGAGGGCCCGAAGGGCGTCAAGGCGCAGGTCCAGGGCGATGAGCTGCGGGTCAGCTCGAAGAGCCGGGACGATCTGCAGGCCGTGCAGGCGCTGCTGAAGGGCCAGGACTTCGACTTCGCCGTGCAGTTCGTGAACTACCGGTAGGCCTCCGGCAGGCCGTGCGCCTTCCGGGCACGGGGTGGCGCGGAGCGGGATGCGCCGCCCCGCCCCGTACCCGGGACGCAATGTCCGAATACCGCCGGTCGCGGCGGAGCGGGGGACGCAGACTTGTCCATGCCGGACGACGATCCTGTCGATATCCGGCATGCCGGGCAAGGAGAGGGACGAGTCATGACCATGTACGCAACGGTCGACAGCCCGCTGGGTGAGCTGCTGCTGGTCGGCGAGAAGGCCACCGGCACGGACGGTGGAGTCGCGCTCGCCTCGCTCTCGCTGCCCGGCCAGAAGGGCGCCGCAGTCGTCCAGGACGGCTGGGTCCACGCGCCGGAGGCCTTCGCGGGGATCGCCGCACAGCTGCGGGAGTACTTCGAGGGGCGGCTGACCCGCTTCGACATCGTGTACGCGGACGGCCTGGGCACAGACTTCCAGCGCCGGGTCTGGGCGGCGCTGGACACTGTCCCGTACGGGGAGACCGTGTCGTACGGGCAGATCGCCGAACGGATCGGTACGCCGGGGGCGGGCGTGCGGGCGGTGGGTACGGCGATCGGGCGCAATCCCCTGCTGGTCGTGCGGCCGTGCCATCGGGTGATCGGCGCGGACGGGGCCTTGCGGGGGTACGCGGGTGGCCTGGAGCGCAAGGAACAGCTTCTGGGGCTGGAAGGCGCCCTGGCGGTGCGCTGACATGTCCGGGCTCTTTCCGAGGCCGCGGGCCGTCGTCGCGCCGGGGGCCGTGCATGTGCCCGAGTGGCTGCCGCCGGAGCGCCGAAGGAAGTTGGTGGCGGCCTGCCGGGAATGGGCGTGCGGGCCTGTGCCGCTGCGGCACACGGTGGTGCCGGGTGGCGGGGTGATGTCCGTACAGACGGTCTGCCTGGGGTGGCACTGGCA
This sequence comes from Streptomyces sp. Ncost-T10-10d, assembly GCF_900091955.1. GTDB lineage: Bacteria > Actinomycetota > Actinomycetes > Streptomycetales > Streptomycetaceae > Streptomyces. The sequence goes on along the minus strand of NZ_FMDF01000138.1, from coordinate 61,138 downwards.
GCCGTACCGGTATTCACGCACGGCCGACGATGTGAACGGTGCGCGGGTCGCCGAATTCCCCGACTGGCTGGCGGAGTTGGGACGGGAGGCACTGGCAGAGGCGTACGGGGACGAGAGCGCGGCCCGGATGTACGCGCCGGACGCCGCCCTCATCAACTTCTACGACGGCGCGGCGCGGATGGGCATGCACCAGGACAAGGAGGAGCGGTCCGGCGCTCCGGTGGTCTCGCTCAGCATCGGAGACACCTGTGTCTTCCGCTTCGGGAACACGGAGAACCGCGGAAAGCCCTACACGGACGTGGAGTTGGCCTCCGGTGACCTGTTCGTCTTCGGCGGCCCTTCACGCTTCGCGTTCCACGGTGTACCGAAGGTCCGTCCGGGGACGGGCGATCCTGCGTCGGGGATGAGCCGTGGCCGGCTCAATCTGACCCTGCGCGAGACGGGGTTGGGCACCCCAGGCGCTGACGGGCGTCAGCGGCGTTCGCGGGAGTTCCCGAAGAGCAGCCGGTAGACGATCAGCAGGACCAGCGAACCGCCGATGGCCGCGACCCAAGTGGCCGTGTCGTAGAAGTCGTTGGAGATCGGTCGGTCGAGGAAGCGCGACGATATCCAGCCGCCGAGGAAGGCACCGATGATCCCTATGAGGGTGGTGCCGACCAGGCCGCCCGGGTCTCGGCCCGGGAGCAGGACCTTGGCGATGGCGCCGGCAAGCAGTCCGAGAATGATCCAGCCAATGATGCTCATGCGTGCGAACCTACCCGTCACTCGGTCTTGGAATCCAAGACGTTCCTGCCGGTCGGGCGGTTGCAGTGCGCGGTCCGCGAGTGCGCCACACCTGCCCGTCCATGGGTCATACGCGGGCGCTGAAATCCGGCCAGGGTGCCAGATCGGCCCCTTCGTCCTCGGACTCCTCGGAGTACCACGCGGTGCCGTCCAGCCAGCTGCGCAGCCGCTGTGCGAGGTCGGGCTGGTCCACGTACCAGGCGTGCTCCGGCTCGTCGGCGTTCGGCTCGAAGGACTCCTCCCCGTCCGGAGCCCGGTCGCCGATCAGTGGCTTCGGACCGTACTCCGGTCCGAAGCCGCCGTCGGCGATCCGGGTGTGCAGGGCGGTGAGCAGCGGCGGCAGGGCGAAGCCGAGGGCGGCCTCGGCACACGCGACGCCCTCGGCGGTCAGAGGCTCCGGGAGGGGGTACTTCTCCCAGCGCGGGGTGGTGCGTGCGGTCTTCTCCGCGGCTGCCGGCAACTGCTCGGTGTCGTTCATGGATTCATGGTGGACGCCGGCACTGACAGTCAGGCGAGCCCTCTCGGGTTCCGGGACCGATACTGGCTTTGAACAGCCCTGACAGGCGAAACTCGCGGAAGGCTAGTGATCATGAAGCTCGTACAGCTGATCCTGAACGTCTTGTGGGTGGTGTTCTGTGGGTTCTGGATGGCCCTTGGCTACCTGCTCGCTGCGATCATCTGCTTCGTCCTGATCGTGACGATCCCGTTCGGCATCGCCTCGCTGAGAATCGCCGGCTACGTGCTGTGGCCATTCGGGCGGACCACCGTGGAGCGGCCCGACGCGGGTGCGCCCTCGTGCGTCGGTAACGTGATCTGGCTCGTCTTCGCCGGGTGGTGGCTCGCGCTGGGGCACCTGATCACGAGCATCCCGCTGTTCGTATCGATCATCGGAATCCCTTTCGGCTGGGCAAACCTGAAGATGATCCCCATCTCGCTCATGCCGCTGGGCCGAGAGGTGGTCCCGACCGATGAAGCGTTCGGATCCCGCTAGGAACTGTCGTCGTCCCCTGGCAGGGGACGCGGTTCAATGGCGGCGTGGGGGACGACGATGAGTACGCGAGAACCAGCAACCGGCTGACGGGGTGCGGCTGCCTGGCCGGGCTGGCGATCACCGTGCTCGCCGTGCTCGGCATCCCTCTGTGGATTTTCTTCGGTCTGCTCTTCTCCGACTTCCACTAGGGGCGTCCGCACCGATCGTCCTCACGGACGACGACCTGCCATCTGCTCCAGGCGTGCGATGCGCTCCGCCATCGGCGGGTGTGTCGAGAACATCTTGGAGATGCCCTGGCCGGGGCGGAAGGGATTCGCGATCATCATGTGGCTCGCGGTCTCGATCCTCGGCTCGGGGGGCAGAGGGAGTTGTTTCGTACCGGCTTCGAGCTTCCGCAGGGCGCCGGCGAGGGCCAGTGGGTCGCCGGTCAGCTGGGCACCCGAGGCATCCGCCTCGTATTCGCGGGAGCGGCTTACGGCCAGTTGGATGACGGAGGCGGCCAGCGGGCCGAGGATCATGATCAGCAGCATGCCGAGGATGCCGGGGCCCTCGTCGTCCTCGGACCGGCCCACCGGGATCAGCCAGGCGAAGTTGACCAGGAACATGACGACGGAGGCGAGCGCTCCGGCGACGGACGAGATCAGGATGTCGCGGTTGTAGACATGGCTCAGCTCGTGGCCGAGGACTCCGCGCAGCTCTCGCTCGTCCAGAATCTGCAGGATGCCCTCGGTGCAACAGACCGCCGCATTGCGCGGATTGCGGCCGGTGGCGAAGGCGTTGGGGGCCTGTGTCGGGGAGATGTAGAGCCGGGGCATGGGCTGGCGGGCTGCTGTTGAGAGCTCGCGGACCATGCGGTAGAGCTGTGGCGCCTCGAATTCGCTGACGGGGCGGGCGCGCATGGCCCTGAGCGCCAGCTTGTCGCTGTTCCAGTACGCGTAGGCGTTGGTGCCGACGGCTACGAGAAGCGCGACGATCAGGCCCGTACGTCCGAAGAAGCTTCCGATGACGATGATGAGTGCGGACAGGCCCCCGAGGAGTACGGCGGTTCTCAGCCCGTTGTGCCGGCGGTGCACGGTACGCCCTCCAAATGGTGCGGCAGGGGAACCCTTTGCTTGGTGGTCTCCACTCCCCCAGTGGAGCCTCCCGTACTGGTCAACGCCAGGCGAGGAGAGCTAGTTCCCTTGTGCGCGTGGCCGTGGACACAGGGCCTGTCCGGCATGTGCGGCCGGATCAGGCCCTGGGCCGTACGGGTGGAGGGGTCGGCGTGTGCCGGTCGGCGCCGGGCCGCTCAGCGCTGGGCGGGGAGGCCGGCGAGTGCGAGGGCCTCGGGGTCCGGCTTGATCTCGCTGGTGCAGTGGGCACAGCGGGAGGCGATGGCCGGGATCTCGGTGTAGCAGCGGGGGCAGTCGCGCACGGCGGCCTTGATGTCGACCTTCTCGTCCGCCTTGGCGAAGCGGTTCTGCACCTTCGTCATGGGGACGACGACGCAGAAGTAGAGCACCGTCGCGGTGATCAGGAAGGCGATGGCGGCGGCGAGGAACTTCCCGTACGGGAAGATGGCGCCCTCGATCGAGAACTCCGCCGCGCTGAAGTCTCCGACGGAACCGGTTGCGAGGCCGATCAGCGGGGTGATGAAGGCGGTGCTGAATCCGGTGACGACTGCGGTGAACGCGGCTCCGACAGCCAGCCCGATGGCCATCGAGATGACGTTCCCGCGCAGGATGAAGTCCTTGAACCCGTTCAGCACTGCTCTTGCTCCTCTGGGACATGCGTACGTGTGTGGGGATGTGCGGGCATGACCTTGCCCTGTACGGGCCGTCCCGGGCAAACCGATCTTGCGTACGTCAGAAGAGATTGACGGCGGCGAACCTGAGGACCGTCTGCGGGGCACCGGAGAGTACGACGCCTGCGACGGCGGTGAGGGCGATCGCGGCGGTGAGGGAGGCCGGGGCGCGGTGCCTGGTGGGGGCGGGTGCGGCCTCGTCCGTCGCGGTCTCTTCCGGGGCACGGAAGAGCGCCGCGGTCCACTGCAGGTAGTAGTAGAGCGCGATCACGACATTGACGGCCATGACGACGGCGAGCCAGCCGAGTCCCGCGTCGACGGCCGCGGAGAAGACCGTGACCTTGGCGAAGAGGCCGATGATGCCGGGCGGCAGGCCGGCCAGGCAGAGCAGGAAGAAGGCCATCGCGAGGGCGGTCAGGGGGCGGGTGGCGTACAGGCCGCGGTAGTCGGAGATCCGGTTTCCGGGGTTCGTACGCGCGACGAGGGCCGCGACCGCGAATGCGCCGAGGTTCACGACGGCGTACATGAGGGCGTACGCGACGGTGGAGCCGATGTGCTCGTCGCTGGCGTACGCGGCGGCGGCGATCGGCACCAGGAGGTAGCCGGCCTGGGCGACGGACGACCAGGCGAGCAGGCGTACGGCGCTGCGGACGCGGGTGGCGTCCTGGCGCAGGGCGGCGACGTTCCCGGCCGTCATGGTGAGCGCGGCAAGGACGGCGAGGGCCGGTCCCCAGACGTCGGCGTACGCCGGGAACGCGATCACGGTGACGAGGATGAGGCCGGAGAAGCCGACCGCCTTGCCGACGACCGAAAGGTAGGCGGCGACCGGCAGGGGTGCGCCGACGTAGGTGTCGGGAACCCAGAAGTGGAACGGTGCGGCGGCCGTCTTGAAGGCGAAGCCGACCAGGGTGAGGACGACACCCGCCTTGGCGAGGGTGTCGAGCTGACCGGGTACGTCGTCGAGCCGGGCGGCGATCTCCGTGAGGTGCAGGGTGCCGGTGGTGGCGTACACGAAGCTGACGCCGAGCAGCATGACGGCGGTCGCGACGACGGAGGAGAGGAAGAACTTCAGCGCGGCCTCGGAGGAGCGCCGGTCGCCGCGCTTGATGCCGACGAGGGCGAAGGCGGGCAGCGAGGCGACTTCGAGGGCGACGACGAGGGTGGCGAGGTCGCGGGCGGCGGGCAGGAGTGCGGCGCCCGACGCGGAGGACAGCAGGAGGAACCAGAACTCGCCCGCGGGGAGCTTGCGTGTGTCGCCGAGGGAGAGCAGGGCGGTCAGCAGGGCACCGCCGAGTACGAGGGCCTGGATGACGAGGGCGAAGTGGTCGGCGGTGTAGCTGCAGGCCCCGGTGGTCCCGGTGCCGGTGGTTGCCGCGGTGAGGCAGAAGGTGGAGCGGTCGCCGTCGCGCAGCGGGACGAGGAGGGCGAGTGCGGCCACGAGTCCGGCGATGGTGACCCGGCCGAGGAGCGGCTTGCGCTCCTCGGGCAGGAAGAGGTCGGCGACCAGGACGATCAGGGCGACGGACGCGACGACGACCGGGGGCGCGATCGCGAGCCAGTCGACGGACTGGATGAGGCTGGTGGTGTTCTCGGCCGCTGTGGTGACGACGGCCGGGGTGACGACGGCTGTGGTCACGACTTGCCTCCTGCGAGGAGCTTCTGCACGGCCGGGTCGGTGAGGCCGAGGAGGACGGCGGGCCACAGGCCGGCGAGGACGGTGAGGGCGACGAGCGGGGTCCAGGCGGCGAATTCGTACGTCTGGACATCGGCCAGTCGCTGCGGCTCTTCCCGCTTCTCGCCCATGCAGACCCGGCGCACGACGATCAGCATGTACGCGGCGGTGAGCAGGGTGCCGAACGCGGCGATCGACATGAAGGTGAGGAAGGCGGGGCGGCTGAGGCCGTCGGCGGGGTCGAAGGAGCCGAACAGGGCGAGCATCTCGCCCCAGAACCCGGCGAGCCCGGGCAGGCCCAGGGAGGCGACGGCGGCGAAGGCGAGGAGGCCGCCGAGGCGGGGGGCGCGGCCGTAGAGCGCGGCCCCGGTGGCGCCGGAGAGGGTGTCGAGGTCGGCGGTGCCGTACCGGTCCTTGACCGCGCCGACCAGGAAGAACAGCAGGCCGGTGATGAGTCCGTGGGCGATGTTGGCGAAGAGCGCGCCGTTGACTCCGGTGGGGGTCATGCTCGCGATGCCGAGGAGTACGAAGCCCATGTGCCCGACGGAGGAGTACGCGATCAGGCGCTTGAGGTCGCCCTTGGAGCCCGGGCGGGCCAGCGCCAGGCAGGCGAGCGATCCGTAGACGATGCCGACGACCGCGAAGGCGGCGAGGTAGGGCGCGAAGGTGTGCATCCCGTCGGGGGCGATGGGAAGCAGGATGCGGATGAATCCGTACGTGCCCATCTTCAGCAGGACACCCGCGAGCAGGACCGAACCGACGGTCGGGGCGGCGGTGTGGGCGTCCGGGAGCCAGCTGTGCAGCGGCCACATCGGGGTCTTCACGGCGAGCCCGATGCCGATCGCCAGAACGGCGATGCCCTGCACGGACGAGGTGAGCCCACGGCCGTTGTCAGTGGCGAGTGCCACCATGTCGAAGGTGCCGCTCTTCAGTCCGATGAGGAGCAGGCCCAGCAGCATGACCACCGAGCCGAGCAGCGTGTAGAGGATGAACTTCCAGGCGGCGGCCTGCTTCTGTGCACCGCCCCAGCGGGCGATCAGGAAGTACATCGGGATGAGCACCATCTCGAACGCCAGGAAGAACAGCAGCAGATCGAGGACGGCGAAGGTCGCGAGGGTGCCGGACTCCAGGACGAGGACGAGTGCGACGAAGGCCTTCGGGGAGGGGCCCGCAGGCATCTTGAAGTAGCTGTAGAGCGCGCAGAGGAAGGTCAGCAGCGCGGTCATCACGACAAGGGGGAGCGAAATGCCGTCGATGCCGAGGTGGATGCGGACGTCGAGCGCCGGGATCCAGTTGATGTCGGTGGTGGCCTGCATCTTCGAGGGGTGGGCGTGGTCGAAGCCGACGGCCAGCACGATCGCGGCGATGAGGACCGCGCCGGTGACGGTCACGCCGTGGCGGAGCACGGCCTGGTCGGGGCTCTTTCCCTTCAGCCCGGGCGGGGCCGGCAACAGAGCGGCCACGGCGCCGACGATCGGGACGACGACGATGAACGCGAGAAGGAACTGCATCACGGATTCGCTGATATCGATCACGGCTCACGACCCGGCGTTGACGTTGGAAAAAACGACGGCGGCGATCGCCAGGACCAGGGAACCGGCGAGCAGTGCGCTGAGGTAGGTCTGCACGTTGCCGGTCTGGGCACGGCGGACGGCGGTGCCGAGCCAGCGCGCGCCGGTGCCGGAGCCCCGTACGTAGGTGTCGACGACCTCGCGGTCCAGGAAGCGGACGAGGCTCGCCGCGGCCTGGACGGGGCGGACGAACAGGGCCGTGTACAGGGCGTCCAGGTGGAAGCCCGTGGCGGCGTGGCGGTGGAGCGGGCCGAGCAGGAGGCGGCCCGGGTCGGCCGGGTCGGGGGTGCCCGGGGTGTCGCCGTAGCCGGCGGTGTGGTGGGTCATGGCCTCGGCCTCGACGAGAGCGGGTTCGGCGTCGGGGTGGGCGACGACGGTGCCGACGGGGGTGCGGGCGGCGAGTGCCGATGTGTGGCGCCAGGCGCCGTAGGTGACGAGGCCGCCGACGAGGCCGACGCCCGTAGAGAGGACGGCGGTGGTCAGGGACGGGGTGAGGCTGTGGCCGTCGAACCAGTCGGTGATCGCGCCGACGGTCAGTCCGAAGGCGATGGTGGGGACGGCGAGCACCCAGAGGACGGCGGTCATCGCGACGGGCTGCCTGCCGTGGTCGGGGACCTCGGCGCCGCGGCCCCGGAAGGCGAGGAGCCACAGACGGGTGGCGTACGCGGCAGTGAGGACGGCGGCGAGCAGCCCGGCGACGAGGACGGTCCAGCCGGCGGCGGCCGGGGCGACGTGCCGTTCCCCGAGTGCGGTGTGTTCGGCGGCGACGAGGACGGCTTCCTTGGAGAAGAAGCCGGCGAACGGCGGGATGGCGGCGAGCGCGAGGAGGGCGACGGTCATCGTCCAGTAGGCGTCCGGGATGCGCTTCGTCAGGCCGCCCATTCGGGACATGGCGGCCAGCGAGTTGGTCCCGGCGGCGTGGATGACGACGCCCGCCGCGAGGAAGAGGACGGCCTTGAACGCACCGTGGGAGAGGAGGTGGAAGACGGCGGCACCTCGGTCGCCGACGGCCAGGGCGCCGGCCATGTAGCCGAGCTGGCCGATCGTCGAGTAGGCGAGGACGCGCTTGATGTCGTCCTGGGCGAGGGCGGCGAGTCCCGAGCCGATCATCGTGATCGCCGCCATCACGGCGAGGACGACGAGGGCCGCGCCGGACTGGGCGAAGACGGGGAGGAGCCGGGCCACGAAGTAGATACCGGCGGCGACCATCGTCGCGGCGTGGATCAGCGCGGAGACGGGGGTGGGGCCGGCCATCGCGTCGGGCAGCCAGGTGTGCAGGGGGAACTGCGCGGACTTGCCCGCGACGCCCGCGAGGAGCAGCAGGGCGACGACGGTGGGGTGGTCCAGGCCGCCGTTCGCGACGGCGCCCAGGATGCCGGTGATGCGGAACGTGCCGGTGTCGGCGGCGAGCGCGAACAGACCGATCAGGAAGGGGACGTCGCCGAGCTTGGTCACCAGGAAGGCCTTGAGGGAGGCGGCGCGGGCTTCGGGCGTCTCCCAGTAGTGGCCGACGAGGAAGTAGGAGCAGATGCCCATGATCTCCCAGCCGACCAGGAGCACCATCAGGTCACCGGAGTAGACGACGAGCAGCATCGCGGCGGTGAAGAGGGAGACGAGAGCCGCGTACGAGGGGTATCGGGGGTCGTCGCGCAGATAGGCGGTCGAGTAGATCTGCACACAGGTCGCGACGAGCCCGACCAGGACGGCGACGAGGACCGCGAAGCCGTCGAGGTGCAGGGCGAGGTCGATCGGGACCGAGCCGGTGGGGGTGAGCCGGGTCGCGGCGTCGATGGCCCGGCCGCCGCCCTGGTCCGAGGCGACGACGACGGCGAGCACGAAGGCGGCGAGGGTGGGCAGTACGGCGAGGGGGCGTACGTATCCGGGGGCGTTGCGTCCGAGAAGGAGACCGGCCGCGGCGCCCAGGAACGGAAGGAGGGGGACGAGGACGGCGAGGGTCGTGGTCGTCACGTGGTGGCCTCTGCCTTCTTTGCCTTCCCTGCCGGAGCAGTGGCCTGGTCTTCGGTGCCGCGGTTCTCGTCGGCCTCATCGACGGGGAGGGTTTCGGCGGCGTCGGTCTCGGCGGTGTCGCGGAGGCGGTCGATGTCCGAGCTGCCTCGGTTGCGGTGGACGGCGAGGACGATCGCCAGGCCGATGCCGATCTCCGCCGCCGCGATGGCGATGGTGAAGAGGGTGAGGGCCTGGCCGGAGTGCAGGGTGTCGCGGAGCCAGACGTCGAAGGCGACCAGGTTGAGGTTGACGGCGTTGAGCATCAGCTCGACGGACATCAGGACCAGGATCGCGTTGCGGCGGGCGAGCACTCCGTACAGCCCGGTGCAGAAGAGGAGGGCGGCGAGCACGGCGGGATAGGCGAGGTGCATCAGCTCTGCTCCTTACTGCGCTTGCGGGACAGGACGATCGCACCGACGAGGGCGGCGAGCAGCAGGACGGAGAGTGCTTCGAACGGCAGCACCCAGTGCCGGAAGAGGAAGGCGCCGGTCACCTCGGTGGAGCCCTGGGCCGGTCCGTCCAGGTCGATCCAGGTGGTGCGGAAGGCGTCGACCACGACCCAGACGAGCACGCCTGCGGCGGCGACCGCCACGCCGAGGGCAGCCCAGCGGTTGCCCGAGTCGGCGTCCGGGGAGCGGCCGATGGGTGCCTTGGTGAGCATCAGCCCGAAGAGAAGGAGGACGACCACGGAACCGACGTAGATCAGTACCTGCACCCAGGCGATGAACTCCGCGGTGAGCAGGAGGTACTCGACGGCGAGGCCGCCGAGCGCCACGACCAGCCAGAGGGCGGCATGCACCAGTTGCCTGGTCGTGACCGTGACGAGGGCTGCGCCGAAGGTGGCGATGCCGACGAGGACGAAAGCGATCTCGATGCCGGTCGGGGAGAGGAAGCCTGAGTGGGCGGAGTGGGCCGCGGCGGCTGCGAGTGTCACTCCTCCCCCTCTTCTCTGCTCTGAACCTGCTGGGTCTCTTGGGCCTGCTGGGCCTGCTGGGCTTCCTGCGCCTCCTTGGCGCGCTGGGCTTCGAGTTTCTCCGCCGTCTTTCGGGCGGCGGCGATCTCCTTCGGCTCCTCGGCGCCGGGGTCGAGCGCGGGCGGCTCCGGCACCGTCCACATCCATTCGCGGAGCTTGTCGCGCTCATGAGTGAGTTCGAGGATGTCCGTCTCCGCGTACTCGAACTCCGGCGACCAGAACAGTGCGTCGAAGGGACACACCTCGATACAGATACCGCAGTACATGCAGAGCGAGAAGTCGATCGCGAAGCGGTCGAGGACGTTGCGGCTGCGCTCGCGCCCGCCCGGGGCGGCGGCAGGCACCGTCTCCTTGTGGGAGTCGATGTAGATGCACCAGTCCGGGCACTCACGGGCGCAGAGCATGCAGACCGTGCAGTTCTCCTCGAACAGTGCGATGACACCGCGGGAGCGGGGCGGGAGCTCGGGCTGGACGTCCGGGTACTGCGCGGTGACCGTCTTCCTCGTCATCGTCCGCAGGGTGACGGCCAGGCCCTTGGCCAGGCCTGTGCCGGGGATGCGGGGCCGCGAGGGCGGGAGCGATGCAGCCATCAGTTGATCGCCACCTTCACGATGCCGGTGAGCGCGATCTGCGCGAGAGCGAGCGGGATGAGGGTGGTCCAGGCGAGCTTCTGCAGCTGGTCCTCCCGGAGCCGGGGGTAGCTCACGCGCAGCCAGATGACGACGAAGGCGAGGACCGCGACCTTGAGGAGCGTCCAGACCCAGCCGAGTCCGTCGGCGCCGAACGGGCCGTGCCAGCCGCCGAGGAAGAGGACGGTGGTCAGTCCGCACAGGACGACGATGCCCGCGTACTCGGCGAGCAGGAACAGTGCGAAACGGAGGCCGGTGTACTCGGTGTACGCGCCGAAGATGATCTCCGAGTCGGCGACCGGCATGTCGAACGGCGGGCGCTGCAGCTCGGCGAGTCCGGCCACGAAGAAGACCAGGGCGCCGACGATCTGCCAGGGCAGCCACCACCACTCGAAGGCGTTGAGGATGCCCGGGAGGGAGACGGTGCCTGCCGCCATCGCGACGGACGCGGCGGCGAGCAGCATCGGCAGTTCGTACGCGAGCAGCTGGGCGGCCGTGCGCAGACCCCCGAGGAGGGAGAACTTGTTGGCCGAGGCCCAGCCCGCCATCAACGAGCCGAGCACTCCGACGCCCATCACGGCGAGCACGAAGAAGATGCCCGCGTCGACGATCTGTCCGACCGCGCCCTCGCTGGGGCCGATCGGGATGGCGACGAGCACGAGGAGGTACGGGAGCAGCGCGACGGCCGGCGCGAGCTGGAAGATACGGCGGTCGGCCTCGGCCGGGACGATGTCTTCCTTCTGCGCGAACTTCACGCCGTCCGCGACGAGCTGGGCCCAGCCGTGGAAGCCGCCCGCGTACATGGGTCCGAGGCGGCCCTGCATATGGGCCATCACCTTGTGCTCGGTCTGCCCCACGACGAGGGGGAGGACCATGAACACGGCGAAGACGATGACGAGCCGGAGGGCGGCGTCCAGTGCGTCGTTCACGCGGTATCGCCTCCGGCGGGACGGTCGGGGGCCGGCTCGGGTGTGGGGTCCTGGGCCGGGAGCTCGGGCTGGTCGGGGGTGTCCGTGGTGGTGTCGGGGGTGGGCGTGGTCGCGGGGACGGGGGTGTCGCTGCGCGGGGCCTCTCCCCGGGCCGCCCCCTCCCCGACCGGGGGCTCCGTCCCCGGGCCCTCGGTGGTGCCGAAGGCCGGGCGGGCGTGGTGCCAGGGAGCGTCGCTGCTTCTGGGGTTCGACTCTGCCGTCCCCGTCGCCGACGTGTTCGGTCCTGCCTGTTCCTGTGCCCCGGCCCCGGCCGTCCCCGGCTTCGCCGCCTCGCGCTGCTGGCTGGCCGAGCCCTGGGACGCGCTGCGGGTACGGCGCGGGGTTGCGGGAGGTGCGGGCTCGGTGGCCGCAGCTGCCGTCTTCGGCTGCTGGCCGGCCGAGCCCTCGCTCACGCTGCGGGCACGGCGTACCGGGCGGTCGCCCGCCGCACGCGGGGTGCGGGCCGGGCGGGACGGGGCGGGCGGGAGCTGGCCCTTGAGCGGGCCCCATTCGTTCGGGTCGGGGACGCCGGGCGGCAGCATCGTGCGCCGCTTCGGGCCGCCGTGCTCCGACTCGCCCGGCTCCTTCGCGCCCGGCCAGGCCTTCGCGACGCGTGCCGCCAGCACGAAGTCCTTGCGCAGCGGGTGGCCCTCGAAGCCTTCGGGCAGCAGCAGCGGCACCAGGTGCGGGTGGCCCTCGAAACCGATGCCGAACATCTCGTGTGTCTCGCGCTCGTGCCAGGCGGCGCCCGCGTAGATGTCGATGGCGGTGGGAAGGACCGCCGCCTCGTGCGGAACGGTCGTACGGATCAGGAGCCGACGGACCTTGCCCTCGGCCAGGGAGGCGACATGGGCACAGACCCGGAAGCCGGTGCCCGGTTCGTCGACAGCGCTCAGCCAGTCGAAATAGGTGCACCCCAGCCGGTCGCGGGCCGTTTCGAGAGCGGCGGTCCAGGAGGAGGCCGGTACGTCGACGGTCAGCAGGTCGTAGGCGTACTCGGCCGTCGCGTCCTCGCCGAAGAGCTCGGCGGCGGCGTCCGGAAGCCGGTCGTAGCTTTCCCGGCCCTGGCTGTCGGTGCCGGTCACTTCTGCCCCTCCCCCGGTGTCGGCGGGGCGGCGACCAGGCCGCTGCGCAGTGCGGCGGTGGAGGGACGGCTGCCGCCGCCCGTCGCGTACCGCTCACCCAGCGACTCGCGGGCGATCTTCTCCTGCAGCTTGAGGATGCCCTGGAGGAGCGCCTCGGGCCGGGGCGGGCAGCCGGGGACATAGACATCGACCGGAATGATCTGGTCGACGCCCTTCGTCACGGAGTACGAGTCCCAGTACGGGCCGCCGCAGTTGGAGCAGGCGCCGAAGGAGATGACGTACTTGGGCTCGGGCATCTGCTCGTACAGCCGCTTCACGGCCGGAGCCATCTTGTCCGTCACCGTACCGGAAACGATCATGAGGTCGGCCTGCCGCGGGCCGGGGGCGAACGGGATCACGCCGAGCCGGATGAAGTCGTGCCGGGCCATGGAGGCGGCGATGAATTCGATCGCGCAGCAGGCGAGTCCGAAGTTGAAGACCCAGAGGCTGTAGCGGCGGCCCCAGTTCAGGATCACCTTCATCGGCTCGGGAGCCAGGCGCGACAGGACACCGAGCCGCTTGGGCTCCGGCAGGAACGTCGGAACGGGCTGCGGTTCGGACCCCGGGCCGGGCTGCGGTCCGGACTCCGCCCCGGGCGTCGGCTCCGGTCCCGATTGCGCTGCGGGCCGATGCTCGGGGGGCGGCGGGCTCGTCACGTCCATTCGAGGACGCCCTTCTTCCATGCGTAGAGCAGTCCTACGGCCAGGAAACCGAGGAAGATGAACATTTCCGCCAGAGTCGTCGCCCCATATCCCGGTGCGGCGAATACGGTCGCCCACGGAAACAGGAAGATCGAGTCGACGGCGAAGATCACGTACAGGAAGGCATACACGTAATAACGGACCTGGGTATGTGCCCATCCTTCACCCACCGGGTCCACGCCGCACTCGTACGTCAGGAGCTTTTCCGGCGTGGGAACCACGGGTCGCAGCAGTCGGCCGGCGCCGAAGGCGACGGCGACGAACAGCACGCCGATCACAGCGAGCAGTCCGACCACTGAATAGCTGTGGAAGTAGTCCGACGCGAGAACGGTCGATTCCGGCAGGTCCGCCACGTCCGTCCCTCGCTCCCTCAAACCTGTTCGACGATCTGTACGCACGGGAGTCTAGGCCCTGTTAAAGAGAGGGTAAGCAGTCGCATCGGACAACGGGTGGGGTTATCCCTACTTCACCCCACCCACGAGCCCCATGGCGTGCGCAGGCCCCGCCCGGCAGGCTGGGGCGTATGACCATGAGCCCACTGGTGCCCGACAACGACCGGCCACCGCCCGCCCGCTTCGCCCTCGATCGGTGGACGTGGAAGGAGATCGCCCATCTCCTGGCCAATCTCCCCATGACCATCGCCGGGTTTGTTTGCACAGTGTTCATGATCGGCATCGGCGTGGGGCTTGCGGTCACGGTGATCGGTCTGCCTCTGCTCGCCGCCGGACTGCACGGGGCGCGGCTGATCGGGAGGGCCGAGCGGGGCCGGGCGCGGGCGATGCTCGGGGTGCGGATCGACGAACCGAGCCCCATGGTTCTGTCCCGCCGGGAACAGGGGTTCTTCCCCTGGCTGTGGTCGAGCCTCGCGGACCCGGTGGGCTGGCGGGCGGTGCTGTACTCCTTCGTACGCCTGCCCTGGGGCGTACTCACCTTCGCCGTGACGCTCGTGAGCCTCATCGTGCTGTGGCCGGTGCTCCCTTATATCGCGCGGCTTCTCACCCACGCCGACCGGGCGATGGTGCGCGGGCTGCTCTCGCCGTCCGACGAGCTGGAGCGCAGGATCGCCGAGTTGGAGTCGGACCGCGGGGTGGTCGTCGACACGGCCGCCGCCGACCTGCGCCGCATCGAACGCGACCTGCACGACGGCGCACAGGCCCGGCTCGTCGCCCTCGCCATGGATCTCGGCCTGGCGAAGGAGAAGCTGACCGACGACCCCGAGGCCGCCGCCCGCATGGTCGACGAGGCCCACGGAGAGGTCAAGGTCGCCCTCCAGGAACTCCGCGACCTCGCCCGCGGCATCCACCCCGCCGTCCTCACCGACCGAGGCCTCGACGCCGCACTCTCCGCCATCGCCTCCCGCTGCACCGTCCCCGTGACGGTGGGGGTGGATCTGCCTGCGCGTCCCGCGGAGGCGATCGAGGGAATCGCCTACTTCACGGTCTCGGAGCTGTTGCAGAACGTGAGCAAGCACAGTGCGGCACGTTCGGCGTCCGTCGAGGTGTGGCGGTCGGCGGACCGGCTGCTGATCCAGGTCACCGACGACGGACAGGGCGGGGCCCGGATGGACGGCGGTACGGGCATGGCCGGGCTGGCCGAACGGCTGGGCGCCGTGGATGGGCTGTTCGTCCTCGACTCGCCGGTCGGCGGTCCTACGACGGTCACCGCGGAACTGCCCTGGCGGGACCGGGAGAGGGAGCCGAACCGTACCGGGGCGGCCAAGCGTCCCTAGAGGCCCAGGACCCCAAAGGCCCAGCACACCTGGGCCCAGCGCCCCAGAGGACCGGCCCGCCGGGCCCAGCCCCCTGAGCCCCCTGGCAAGGTGGGGAAAACCCCCGGTCGAAGAGGGATACCGCCCTCATGGTCCGCCGACCCGCGACCCAGCACCCTTGATGTACCGGCCGGAACCCCGAAACCACCGGAGAAACCGGCTCCATGAGAAGAAACGGACTGCACCCATGGCCACGGCATATGGACCGGACACTCGGGACCACCAGCGGTCCGGAGCCGGTTTCGGGGACCCTCCCCCGGTGAAGCACTTCTTCCCGGCCGCGCTGCGCGCGCCTTTCGAGGGCAGGACCTGGCGCGAGTTCGGCTATCTGCTGCTGAGCCTGCCCATCAGCGTGGTCCTGTTCAGCCTCTCGATCACCCTGACGACGCTGGGCATCGGCATGCTGATCACCTTCCTCGGGGTTCCGATCCTGGCCGGCGCGCTGGCCATGTGCCGCGGTTTCGGCGCCATGGAGCGCGCCCGGGCGCGCGGGCTGCTGAAGCTGGACGTGGCGGACCCGGCACCGGTGCACGGCAGGACCGGCGGCCTGCTGTCCTGGGTGGGCGCGGTCCTCAAGAGCGGGGCGTCCTGGCGGCATCTGCTCTACGCGCTGCTGCACCTCCCGTGGGCGATCTTCGCCTTCACCCTTTCGCTGACGCTCTGGTCGTGCGGGTGGGCCACCCTCACCTACCCGCTGTGGCAGTGGGTCTTCCCGGCGTCCGTGGGGACCGGCGGCATCCAGCTGTACGGGGACGACGGCCACCACGTCTATCTCGACTCCCCCTTCGAGCTGGCTGCGACCAGCGTGTGCGGCCTGATACTCGTCCTCGTCACACCGTGGATCATCCGTGGTCTGGCGGGCGTGGACCGGGTGATGGTGGCGGGGCTCCTCGGGCCGTCCCGGCTGGCGACGCGCGTCTCCGAACTGGAGTCGGACCGCGGGGTGGTCGTCGACACGGCCGCCGCCGACCTGCGCCGCATCGAACGCGACCTGCACGACGGCGCACAGGCCCGGCTCGTCGCCCTCGCCATGGATCTCGGCCTGGCGAAGGAGAAGCTGACCGACGACCCCGAGGCCGCCGCCCGCATGGTCGACGAGGCCCACGGAGAGGTCAAGGTCGCCCTCCAGGAACTCCGCGACCTCGCCCGCGGCATCCACCCCGCCGTCCTCACCGACCGAGGCCTCGACGCCGCACTCTCCGCCATCGCCTCCCGCTGCACCGTCCCCGTGACGGTCGAAGTGGACCTGGCGTCCAGGCCGGCCCAGGCCATCGAGGGAATCGCCTACTTCACGGTCTCGGAGCTGTTGCAGAACGTGAGCAAGCATGCACGCGCGACCCGTGCGTCGGTCGATGTGTGGCGGTCGGCGGACCGGCTGATGCTCCAGGTCACGGACGACGGGCGCGGCGGCGCCGATGTGTCCTCGGGCAGCGGGCTGGCCGGGCTGACCGAGCGGCTGGACGCGGTGGACGGCGTACTCGTCGTGGATTCCCCGCAGGGCGGCCCGACCCGGATCACGGCCGAGCTGCCGTGGCGCGGCTGAACACACCCGCACGAACGGAGCCGTGACAGGAAGCCCCCACCCTCACTGCTCCCCCCCTCGTCCCCGACCGCCGGACCGGCTTGATCTCGAGCCGGTCCGGCGGCCGGGGACACGGCACTGCCGATACTGGGATGCTGGACGTCATACAAACGGGACCAGCGAGCAGTGGGGGATACAGCGTCATGGTGGAGGACAGGGTGCGAGTAGTCATCGCCGAGGATTCGGTACTGCTTCGGGAGGGGCTCACCCGGCTGCTGACCGATCTCGGGCATGACGTCGTCGCCGGGGTGGGGGATGCCGAGGCGCTGATCAAGACGGTGCATGATCTCGCCGGACAGGATGCGCTGCCCGATGTGGTGGTCGCCGATGTGCGGATGCCGCCCACCCACACCGACGAGGGCGTGCGGGCGGCGGTGCGGCTGCGCAAGGACTATCCCGGAATCGGGGTACTGGTCCTTTCGCAGTACGTCGAGGAGCAGTACGCGACCGAGCTGCTGGCCGGATCCAGCCGAGGTGTGGGGTACCTGCTGAAGGACCGGGTCGCCGAGGTCCGGGAGTTCGTGGACGCGGTGGTCAGGGTGGCGCAGGGCGGGACGGCACTGGACCCGGAAGTCGTGGCGCAGCTGCTGGGGCGAAGCCGTAAACAGGACGTCCTGGCCGGGCTGACGCCGCGCGAGCGCGAGGTGCTCGGCCTGATGGCGGAGGGCCGGACGAACTCCGCGGTGGCCAGGCAGCTGGTGGTGAGCGACGGGGCCGTGGAGAAGCACGTCAGCAATATCTTCCTGAAACTGGGCCTGTCCCCCAGTGACGGGGATCACCGCCGGGTACTGGCGGTGCTCACCTATCTGAACTCCTGACGAGCTGACACCCTGTCAGATGCCGGGTGGAGGTCACTGCGGGGCCGGATGCGGCCGTCGCGGTGACCCGCGCCCCGAACGAGGGCCGATCGGGGTCCTAGACCCAAAGAATGAGTGCACAGCGTCTTCACCGAACGGCTGAGGGGCTTGCGAAACATGACAAAGCGGCATCAAATCGCGTCTCAAAACGACGTCCACCATATGATCGGTCCAGGGAAGGCGACCCTTACCGACGTAGGGTGGGCCTTGGGACCGTCGGCGGGCCGGCCGGTCCCGAGCCGCCGCCCCGAGGGAGGTCCAGTTCAGTGACCAGCCAGGTCAGTAGCACAGCCGAACAGGCCGATGAGGCCAGCGAGGCGCTCGTCGGGGGGCCGCGTGCCTCCCATCCCGATCACGCGGGCGCCGGCGAGAAGGAGATCCGCCGCCTGGACCGGGTGATCATCCGCTTCGCGGGTGACTCCGGAGACGGTATGCAGCTCACCGGTGACCGGTTCACCTCGGAGACCGCGTCCTTCGGGAACGATCTCTCCACGCTGCCGAACTTCCCCGCCGAGATCCGCGCCCCCGCAGGCACCCTGCCGGGGGTTTCGTCGTTCCAGCTGCATTTCGCCGACCACGACATCCTGACGCCGGGCGACGCGCCCAACGTCCTGGTCGCGATGAACCCGGCCGCCCTCAAGGCCAACATCGGCGATGTGCCGCGCGGCGCCGAAATCATCGTCAACACCGATGAGTTCACCAAGCGCCCGATGGCGAAGGTCGGCTACGAGACCAGTCCCCTGGAGGACGGCTCGCTGGACGCGTACAACGTCCACCCGGTGCCGCTGACCACCCTCACGATCGAGGCGCTGAAGGAGTTCGGGCTCTCCCGCAAGGAGGCCGAGCGCTCGAAGAACATGTTCGCGCTCGGGCTGCTCTCCTGGATGTACCACCGGCCGACCGAGGGAACCGAGGCGTTCCTTCGCGCCAAGTTCGCGAAGAAGCCGCAGATCGCCGAGGCGAACGTGACGGCGTTCCGCGCCGGGTGGAATTTCGGGGAGACGACGGAGGACTTCGCGGTCAGCTACGAGGTGGCACCCGCCTCGCAGGCCTTCCCGCCGGGTACGTACCGCAACATCTCCGGGAACCTGGCGCTGTCCTACGGGCTGATCGCCGCAGGTCGGCAGGCGGATCTGCCACTCTACCTGGGCTCGTACCCGATCACCCCGGCCTCCGACATCCTGCACGAGCTCAGCAAGCACAAGAACTTCGGTGTACGCACCTTCCAGGCCGAGGACGAGATCGCGGGCATCGGTGCCGCGCTGGGCGCCGCGTTCGGCGGATCGCTCGCGGTGACGACGACGTCCGGGCCCGGAGTGGCCCTGAAGTCGGAGACCATCGGGCTCGCCGTCTCCCTCGAACTGCCACTGATCGTCGTCGACATCCAGCGCGGCGGCCCGTCCACCGGTCTGCCCACCAAGACCGAGCAGGCCGACCTGCTCCAGGCGATGTACGGGCGCAACGGCGAGGCCCCGGTCCCGATCGTGGCCCCGAAGACCCCGGCGGACTGCTTCGACGCCGCGCTCGACGCCGCCCGGATCGCGCTGACGTACCGCACTCCGGTGTTCCTGCTCTCGGACGGCTATCTCGCCAACGGCTCCGAGCCGTGGAAGATCCCCGAGATCGACGAACTCCCCGACCTGCGCGTCCAGTTCGCCACCGGTACGAACCATGAACTGGCCGACGGCACCGAGGTCTTCTGGCCGTACAAGCGCGACCCGCAGACCCTGGCCCGCCCGTGGGCCGTCCCCGGCACCCCCGGTCTCGAACACCGCATCGGCGGCATCGAGAAGCAGGACGGCAGCGGCAACATCTCGTACGACCCCGCGAACCACGACTTCATGGTCCGCACCCGTCAGGCCAAGGTCGACGGCATCGAGGTCCCCGACCTCGAAGTCGACGATCCGGGCGAGGCGCGGACACTCGTCCTCGGCTGGGGTTCCACCTACGGCCCCATCACCGCCGCCGTCCGCCGGCTGCGCGCCGCCGGACAGCCCATCGCCCAGGCCCATCTGCGCAACCTCAACCCCTTCCCGAGGAATCTCGGCG
This sequence comes from Streptomyces sp. Ncost-T10-10d, assembly GCF_900091955.1. GTDB lineage: Bacteria > Actinomycetota > Actinomycetes > Streptomycetales > Streptomycetaceae > Streptomyces. The sequence continues at coordinate 41,680 of NZ_FMDF01000138.1, read as the reverse complement.
AGGTGCTGAAGCGTTACGACAAGGTGGTGGTACCGGAGATGAACCTCGGCCAGCTGGCCACGCTCATCCGGGCCAAGTACCTGGTGGACGCGCGCAGTTACAACCAGGTCAACGGTATGCCGTTCAAGGCCGAGCAGCTTGCGACGGCTCTCAAGGAGGCCATCGATGCCTGACACCAATGAACTCCTGCAGCTGGTGCCCAAGGCCGAGGCCAAGCAGTCCATGAAGGACTTCAAGTCCGACCAGGAAGTGCGCTGGTGCCCCGGTTGCGGTGACTACGCGGTCCTCGCCGCCGTGCAGGGCTTCATGCCCGAGCTCGGGCTGGCGAAGGAGAACGTCGTCTTCGTCTCCGGCATCGGCTGCAGCTCCCGCTTCCCGTACTACATGAACACCTACGGGATGCACTCGATCCACGGCCGCGCCCCGGCCATCGCCACCGGTCTCGCCTCCTCCCGCCGCGACCTGTCCGTCTGGGTCGTCACGGGCGACGGCGACGCGCTGTCCATCGGCGGCAACCACCTCATCCACGCGCTGCGCCGCAATGTGAACCTGAAGATCCTGCTCTTCAACAACCGGATCTACGGGCTCACCAAGGGGCAGTACTCCCCCACCTCCGAGGTCGGCAAGATCACCAAGTCGACGCCGATGGGCTCGCTCGACGCCCCCTTCAACCCGGTGTCCCTGGCCATCGGCGCGGAGGCGTCCTTCGTCGCCCGCACGATCGACTCCGACCGCAAGCACCTCACGAGCGTGCTGCGCGCGGCGGCCGACCACCCGGGCACGGCGCTGGTGGAGATCTACCAGAACTGCAACATCTTCAACGACGGCGCCTTCGAGGTCCTCAAGGACAAGGACCAGGCGCAGAACGCGGTCATCCGGCTGGAGCACGGGCAGCCGATCCTCTTCGGCGCGGACGACGACAAGGGTGTCGTGCGCGACCCGGCCACGGGTGACCTCAAGGTCGTCGCGGTCACCGAGGAGAACCGGTCGCAGATCCTCGTCCACGACGCCCACGCCGCCAGCCCCACCACGGCCTTCGCGCTGTCCCGGCTCGCCGACCCCGACACCCTGCACCAGACCCCCATCGGGGTACTGCGCAGCGTCGACCGGCCGGTCTACGACACGCAGATGGCCGAACAGCTCGAGACCGCGGTCGAGAGAGACGGCAAGGGCGACCTGGCCGCGCTGTTCGCGGGCAACGACAACTGGACGGTCGTCGGCTAGCCGATACCCCAGGGGTACGTCGACCGACGGCACCCCTCAGGGGTACTTCCCCTCGCCGGACGGGCTGAATTTCGGCCCGTCCGGCGATTGCGGTCAGTCGTGCGACCGGTCACCGCGCACCATGTGGCCATGGCCCTGGACCGCCCCGCGTACCGCATCAAGCGGCGTCTGCTCGGCAGAGCGCTCACCACCGAGCGCATCAGCGAGGAGAAGCTGAACAACCGGACGGCGCTCGGGGTGCTCGCCTCCGACTGCATCAGTTCGTCCGCGTACGGCTCCGAGGAGATGCTCCGGGTCCTCGTACCCGTCGTCGGCGCCGCCGCGTTCACCCTGCTCATGCCGGTGACCGGCGCGATCCTGCTCGTACTGCTGCTTCTCACGCTCTGCTACAGCGATGTCGTGATGATCTACACCCGGGCGGGCGGGTCGTATGTCGTCGCCCGGGAGAACTTCGGGCCCAACATCGCGCAGATCGCCGCCGTGGCACTGCTCGTCGACTACATCGTCACCGTCGCCGTGCAGGTCTCGGCCGGCACCAACGCCCTGATCTCGCTCGCCCATCTGGTCGGCGGCAACTTCACCGGGCTCGACCATCTCCAGCTCCCGGTCTCCGTCGCCGTCATCGTGCTGCTCGCATACGGAAATCTGCGCGGGGTCCGCGAGGCGGGCCGGGCCTTCGCGCTGCCCGCCTATCTCTTCATGGCCGCCGTCGGCCTCGTGCTTCTCGTCGCGGCGGTGCGCGGGCTCACGGGCGAGCTGCCGCGCGCCGATCTGCACGCCGCCGGGGTCGTGCCGGTCGGCACCCCGGGCAACGGCTGGCTCTACGGCGCCTCGCTCTTCATCGTGCTGCGCTCGTTCGCCAACGGCGGCTCGTCCCTCACCGGGCTCGAAGCGATCTCCAACGGCATCTCCACGTTCCGTGAACCCCAGGGCCGCAACGCCCGCCGCACCCTCATCGTCATGAGCACGGTGCTCGGCATTCTCGTGCTCGGCGTCTCCACGCTGGCGCACTTCACCCATGCCGTCCCGTACACCGACGGCACACCCACCGTCATCGCGCAGGAGGCCCATCTCGCGTTCGGCGGCGGGCCGCTCGGTACGGCCGGGCTGGTCTTCGTGCAACTGGCGACCGCGCTGGTCCTCTACACCGGCGCCAACACCCCGTTCACCGGCTTTCCGTACCTGGCGAGTTTCGTCGCCAAGGACCGGTTCCTGCCGCGGGTGCTGACCCGGCGCGGGCACCGGCTGGCGTTCTCCAACGGCATCATCTCGCTGGCCGTCGTCTCCCTGGCGCTGCTGCTGGTGACCGGCGCCAGCGTGGACAAGCTGGTGGCGCTGTACGCGATCGGCGTGTTCACCGCCTTCACCATGGCCGGGGCCGGCCTCACCGCGTACCACCTGCGGCGTCGCGAGCCGTACCGCCGGCTCAAGATCGCGGTCAATGGGACCGCCGCGGGCATCTCCGCCGCCGTGGTGCTGATCTTCGCCGTCACCAAGTTCACGGAGGGTGCCTGGCTGGTCGTGGTGGTCTTCCCGCTCGGGGTGTGGGCGCTGATGCGGATCAACCGCGAGTACCGGCGCGAGGCCGCCGTGCTGCAGAGCATCCAGGCCCCGGGCGCCGACCGGGCACGGTTCCGCCGCCACCTGGTCTTCGTCCTCGTCGAGACGCTCGACCTGGCGACACTGAAGGCCCTGCGGTACGCCCATGAGCTGCGCCCGGACGAGATCCGGGCGGTGCACTTCGCGATCGACGAGGCGTACGGCCGGCGGCTGGCAGCCCGGTGGGAGGCGACGGCCGCCACATCCGTGTCCCTGGAGCTGGTGCAGTGCCCGGACAGGAGGCTGCGCCATGCGATGAAAGAGCTCGCATCCCGGACCACGGAGGACGGGAACACCTGGCTGACGGTGCTGGTGCCCCGGCGGACGTACAGGAACGTGCTCGGGAAGATGCTGCACCGGGGCACGGGTGAGCAGATGGCGAAGACGCTGGCGCAGCTGCCGCATGTGGCGGTGACGATCCTGCCGTTCGATGTCTCGCGGGCGCTGCGGACGCTGGAGGAGGGGGGCGCGCCTCAGCCGGACTGAACCTGCTCCTTCTTCTCGGCGTCATACGTCTCGCGCGCCGCGTGCACGGCGTCCAGGCGCCGCTCCGTCCAGCGGGCCAGCGCCCACACCTGCTCGGCGGCCTCCCGGCCCAGCCCGGTGAGCGAATAGTCCACCCGCGGCGGGATCACCGGCTTCGCGTCCCGGTGCACGAAGCCGTCACGCTCCAGCGTCTGGAGGGTCTGGGCCAGCATCTTCTCGCTGACGCCGCCGACCTCGCGACGCAGTTCGCTGAAGCGGTACGAGCGCTCCAGCAGGGCGGCGAGGACCAGGACGCCCCAGCGGCTGGTGACATGTTCGAGCACCAGCCGGGAGGGGCACATCTGCCGGTTCACATCGGGCTTCCTGCTCAGGTCACTCACGCTCATGCCAGTACCTTACTTCAAAGTGGGTACTTTCGAATGGTTAGTGCACCCCGTACAGTGAGTCTGCGAACCCAAACAAGGACCAGTGCCACCAAAGAGGAGAAACCCCCCATGAGCATCGTTGTCACCGGAGCCACCGGAGAACTCGGCCGTCTCGTCATCGACCAGCTGCTGACCGCCGTGCCCGCGACCGAGATCGCCGCCGTCGTCCGCAACGAGGAGAAGGCCGCCCCGCTCGCCGCCCGCGGCGTCGAGCTCCGCGTCGCCGACTACGACCGCCCCGAGTCCCTCAAGGACGCCTTCCGGGCCGGTGACCGGGTCCTGCTCATCTCCGGCAGCGAGGTCGGCAAGCGCGTACCGCAGCACGCCGCCGTCATCGACGCGGCCAAGGCGGCGGGCGTCGCGCAGCTCGCGTACACCGGCGTGCTGGGCGGCCCCGACGCCGACTTCGAGCTGGCCGACGAGCACAAGACCACCGAGCAGCTGATCCTCGACTCCGGGCTGCCGCACACCTTCCTGCGCAACGGCTGGTACACCGAGAACTACACCGCCAACCTCGCCCCCGTCCTGGAGCACGGCGCCGTCGTCTCCAACGCGGGCGACGGACGGGTCGCCTCCGCCACCCGCGCCGACTACGCCGCCGCAGCAGCCGCCGTACTGACCGGCGAGGGTCACATCGGCGCGGTCTACGAGCTGAGCGGCGATGTCGCCTGGTCGTTCGCGGACTACGCGGCGCAGCTCGCCAAGGCCACCGGCAAGGAGATCGTGCACAAGAACGTCCCGGCCGCCGTACACCAGGAGATCCTGGTCGGCGCCGGTCTGCCCGAGGGTTTCGCGGCGATCCTCGTCGACGTCGATGCCGCGATCGAGCGCGGACTGCTCGCCGGTACGAGCGGTGACCTGGCCCGGCTGATCGGCCGGCCGACGACGCCGCTCGCCGAGACGGTGGCCGCGGCGGTGGCCGCGGCGTAACTCCGCCCCGTCACCGGGACGGCGGATGCGCCGCAGCTCCGCTCCCCGCACCCCGCGGGCCCCATGTCATGACCGTATGGCGATACGGCTATGACATGGGGCCCTCCCGGCGCTACCGTCGTGCAGTCGGCGGAGCAGTTGACACAGACATGCCGGGAGGGCCCGTGAAGGGAACAAATGAACAACGGGCCGGACTGCTGTCCGGCATCGGCGCCTACGGCCTGTGGGGCATCGTCCCGCTGTTCTGGCCGCTGCTGAAGCCCGCCGGCGCGATCGAGATCCTCGCCCACCGCATGGTCTGGTCCCTCGGGGTCGTCGGCATCGCACTGCTGGTGCTGCGCCGCTGGTCCTGGATCGGTGAGCTGATACGGCAGCCGAAGAAGCTCGGCCTGATATCGGTCGCCGCGGCCGTGATCACGGTCAACTGGGGTCTGTACATCTGGTCCGTGAACAACGGCCATGTCGTCGAGGCCTCGCTCGGCTACTTCATCAATCCGCTGGTCACCATCGCCATGGGCGTTCTGCTCCTCGGTGAACGGCTGCGCCCCGCGCAGTGGGTGGCGGTCGGCACCGGTGTCGCGGCGGTGCTCGTGCTGGCGATCGGTTACGGACGGCCGCCGTGGATCTCGTTGACGCTGGCGTTCTCCTTCGCGACATACGGCCTGGTGAAGAAGAAGGTCAACATGGGCGGCCTGGAGTCGCTCACCGCCGAGACCGCCGTGCTGTTCGTGCCCGCGCTCGGCTATCTGCTGTGGCTGGGCGCGCAGGGCGATGCGACGTTCACCTCCGAGGGCTTCGGCCATGCGGCACTGCTGGCCGCGACGGGTGTCGTCACGGCCACGCCCCTCGTCCTTTTCGGGGCGGCGGCCATCCGCGTACCGCTCTCCACACTGGGCCTGCTGCAGTATCTGGCGCCGGTCTTCCAGTTCATCCTCGGAATCCTGTACTTCCACGAGGAGATGCCGCCGGAGCGGTGGGCCGGGTTCGCCCTGGTGTGGCTGGCGCTCACCCTGCTGACGTGGGACGCGTTCCGGGCGGCGCGGCGGACGAGGGCGCAGGCGCAGACTCGTGCGGTGCGGCTGGCGGCGCAGCAGACACCGACGGCCGGGGATTCCGCTTCGCCTTCCTCCGCCGCAACCCCAGCGAAGTGACCGGCGCCCCCGCCGCCACCATCACCACCGGGACGACGAGCGCCGCCCGACAGGCCGCCAGGGTGGCTCCGGGCGAGCCGTCCGTACCCGCCTACGCGATCCCGTGCACCGCCGTCACCGCCGAGATCCCGACCGCGGAGCCGAACCGGGTCGAGGTGTGCAGCAGCCCGGACTTTAGTTACTGAGTTGCTTTTTTAACCTGGTTGCGATTCTCTGAAGGTCCACGGAACCGCAGCCGAGGAGCCTCCATGCCCGCATCCGCGCCCACCACCCATGTACTGATCGTCGGCTCGGGGCCGACCGGCCTGACCCTGGCCTGCGATCTGGCCCGGCGCTCCATCGACGTACGGATCATCGACAAGTCCCCGGACTTTCCGCGCAGTTCACGGGCCAAGGGCCCCAACCCCCGCTCCCTTGAGGTCCTGGAGGACCTCGGCGTCGTGGACAGGGTTCTGGCCGCGGGCTCGGCGCCGCTGCCCATGCGCAAGTACCGGAACGGGCTGCCGATCGCCGACACCGACCCGTTCGAGGCATCACACCCGACGCCGGACACCCCGTACGACCGTGGGTGGCTGATCGCCCAGTGGCGGCTGGAGGAGATCCTGCGGGACCGCCTGGCGGAGTACGGAGTACACGTCGAACTCGACGCGGAAGCCGATCGGTTGACGGCAGGCTCCGACTCGGTGACGGTCGGGCTCGCAGACGGCCGGAGCATCGAGGCGCGGTACGTGGTGGGCTGCGACGGCGGCCACAGCCCGGTGCGCAAGTTGCTCGGCGTCCCATTCGAGGGGAAGACGACCGAGGAGCAGGTGATGGTCTGCGGGGACGTGGAGGCGGACGGCCCCGACCGCGGCTACTGGCACCAGTGGTTCGACGAGGACGGCGCCGTGATGATGTGCCCGATCCCGGGTACGCGGTCGGGCTGGTGGTTCCAGGCGGGGCCGGAGCGGGACCGGGCGGGAGCCCCCGTACCGCCCTCGCTGGAGAGCTTCCGGCGGCTCTTCGCCAAGCACACCGGACTGCCGGCCACCCATCTGACGCAGGCCACCCTGCTGTCCACGTACCGGGTCAACGAGCGCATGGCCGACCGCTACCGGGTGGGTCGCGTACTGCTGGCCGGGGACGCCGCGCATGTGCACTCCATCGCGGGCGGACTGGGCATGAACACCGGAATCCAGGACGCGTTCAACCTGGGCTGGAAGCTCGCCCGGGTCGTCACCGGCCAGGCTGATCCCGGCCTGCTGGACACGTACGAGGAGGAGCGATTGCCCGTGGCCTCCTGGGCGCTGGACATCAGCTCCGAGCGGCTGCGGGTCACGCTCGACGCGATCAGACGGCCGGGCGGCGGCCTGGACTCGGCGGTCACCGGGGAGACCACGGGCCTGGGCCTGGGCTACCGCTGGAGCTCGCTCTCCCCCGCAGGCTCCACCGCCCGTCTGCGAGCGGGCGACCGCGCCCCGGACGCCCCCTGCCGCGACGCCGGGACGGGCGCACCGGCCCGGCTGTTCGAGGCGTTCGCCGGACCGCACTTCACCCTGCTGGGCTTCGGCCCGGCCACGACGGACGCGCTGCGGGCGACGGAAGCGACGTACGGCAACGCGGTGCGGGCGTACGGGGTGGACGCGGAAGCACGGCACGGCCTGACCGACGACGAGGGCCACGCCCGCTCGGCGTACGGCATCGAGACGGGCGCCGACACCCTCGTCCTGGTCCGCCCGGACAACCACGTGGGGCTGATCGCGCCGGCCGACGACGGCCGGGCTGTCATGGACTACCTGGACCACCTGAGCGGTACGGCATTCAGGCGGCTTTGAGCGCGTCACGGCGGGCAATCCCGGAACTACCGCATGCTCATATTTTCCTGACATGTTATGAGCCGATTTACGCGCACGTCCGGGAACTCCCGCGTGCTCCTGCGCACCGCCACCGCGGCCCTGTCCACGCTGTCCTTCTTCGTCTGCGGAACCTCGCCCACCACGCACACGGACGACAGCGTGGAGCAGGTCCACCCGTCCGGCCCCGATTCCCTGCGCTCCGGTGCGACGGCCGACGTACGCCGCACCGATCACACGATCGCTCTGTATCGCGTCCACGCCGTCGATTAGCCACCGGCCGAGCTCCGTCCGCCTGCCGCCCACCCGGACGGCAGGCGGGTGGGTCAACAGCCCCTGCGCAACGGGGTGAAGGACAGCTTGCTGCCTTCCTCGATCTGCGTGGCCTTGTGGTAGACGGCCGATTCGACCTCGTACCAGACATCGTCCTCGGCGGGGTTGCCCCCGACATTGTCGAGTTCGACGCACCAGCGTGCCGGACGCACGACGCGGGTGTAACTCCTGGTGCCCTGCTGGACTTTCTCGCAGTCCTTGTAGGAGTCGTTGGTGTACCAGGTCCGGGTCTTCCTGGTGCTGCCGGTGCTGGAGGTGTGCTTGACCTTCCTGACGCGCGTGGTGCAGCGCTCGACCGTGCGCGGCCGGGTACCCGTGGCGGTCTTCCGCGTGATGTGGCGGATGTCGTCGCGCAATCCCGAGACGGTGCGGTCGGGCGGGCTCGATGCGGTTCCGTCGCGCAGCCCCGAGTCGGCGGGGCTGCCGCCGTCGACGGGTACGGCCGGACCACTGGGCGCGGCGGAGCCGCTGGGCGCGGCGGGGCTGCCGCAGGCGCTGAGCAGAGCGGCCAGAAGGACGGCGGTGAGGGCCGGGCCCCTACGGGTCCGGGACGTCGAGGTCTTGGCGGAACGTATGGACCGGCTGAGGCCGGGCGGGTTGGTCACAGGGCGCCTGTTCTGAACGGCGGGGCAGTGGGTGTTGTCGTCACCACTGGCTGACCTGCGCGAAGGTACCTCACGGCCGACAGTGTCGGTGCAGTGGCCAACGATCTGGACCACCTGCGGTTGATGCGGGTCTCGCTCTCGACGCCGTCGGCCGTACGGCACGGAGCACTCTTCTCCGCCGGCAGCTCGGCGTCCAGGCCGAGTCAGAGGCGTACACCCTCCGGGCCGGTGATGACCTCCCCATGCCCGTCCGCCGACTCGGTGCGCCGGTTCCGCCACCACGGCACGAGCTGAACGATTCCGAATGCCACCTCGACACCGAGGAACAGCCACAGCAGCTGCGTGGCGCCGTGGGCGAGCGCGTAGGCCTGCCACGCCGCAAACAGTGTGCGCGCGATGCCGTCGAGCAGTCCGTGCACCGGCAGCGGCCTGACGATGCGCAGGACGGCCCAGACGACCACGACCGAACCCATCAGATTCGCGTACAGGGTCTGCACCGGGTCGAGTTCGGGCAGGACACCCAGCCCCCATGCGTGACCCAACGAAGACAGCGCATCGTGCACCAGCGCATACGTCCACGGCGTCGCGAATCCCGCCGTGACTACGAGGTCGTACCAAGCGCTCGCGCGCACTTCGCGGAGACGGGCGGGACGCGAGGGGGCTGGGAGACGGATCACTGTGAGGCTCCTGTTGGTCTCGGGGCAGCGATGCGCCTCACGGTAAACAGTGGAGTACGCTCCAAGGTCAAGCCCATCGTCCGACGGAGGGTCATGCGTATCGGGGAGTTGGCCGCACAGGCGGGCATGACCAGGGACGCCATCCGGTTCTACGAGAAGGTCGGCCTCGTCACAGGCCGGCGGCTGGCCAATGGCTACCGTGACTTCCCGCCCGAGACACTGGCCTGGCTGCAGTATGTCCGCACCGCGCAGACACTCGGATTCTCACTCGCGGAGATCGCGCGGCATGGCGAGGAGCTACGCGAAGCGCCGGACACCGCGGAAGCGCTGTCCGCGCTGTTCGAGGAGAAGATCCAGGTCATCGACGCACGCATGGCCGAACTCGCCACCCTGCGAACCGAACTCACCGCGCGCGTCGGCACCGGTTGCCCGTTGCGGACAGCCGACCGACCCGCCCTCGCGCGAAAACGTGACACATAAAGGGCCGACCGTCACATTCGCACACGGCGCGAGGTGCCTCCAGGGCCCGGCTGAACGGCGTAGGACAGCCGAGGCATCGGCATGAGTCCTCAGTCGGTCCCGGCATGCCTGGCGCGGTGGGCCCGTACCTTGTGGAGGTTTCCGCAACGCTCCATCGCACACCACCGCCGCCTGCCCGGCCGTGAGGTGTCGACGAAGGGCAACTTGCGGCTCTCGGAGCCGCATTCACGGATGCGGTCGGCGTACGGGCCGACGAACAGCTCCACCGCATCGCGGGCGACGGTCGGCAGAAGGGCCGTTCCCGTGACATCCGGGCCCCAGGCGAGGGTGCCGGAGTCCACGGCGACACTGATCGCGCTGCGCACGGAACGGAGCCACCGCACGGCCGACCGCCGGACTCGGCCCGGCGGCAACTACGGTTCGCGATCACCGGACTTGGCGTCGGGGCGGCGCACATGACGGCGCCGGGACGTGCGAACGGCAGATGATGGCGTGCGGCTGCTGCGCTACGTCATGTACAGGGCGCGGAGTATGAACTCATCACGGACCCCTCGGATGAAGGGTGTTCGCCCGACCACCGGCCGGCCCACTGCTCTTTGGCCAGCGTCACGCGACACCGATCTCATTACACGCAGTCGGCCATCGCCTGTCAACGCCGAAGTGCGCGCCCCCGGGCGGACCTTAGGCTTGATCCATGACCATCCCACCCGCATATGCCCTCGTCGCCACGGACCTGGACGGCACCCTGCTGCGCCGCGACGACACCGTGAGCCCCCGCACCCGCGCCGCGCTCGCCCTGGCCGTACGGGCCGGGGCGCGGCATCTCGTGGTCACCGGGCGGCCCGTGCCCGGCATACGGGGGCTGCTCGACGGGCTGGGCTACCGGGGGCCGGTGGTCTGCGGGCAGGGGACTCAGCTGTACGACGCCGGGTCCGGGCGGATGGTACGCACGCTCCCCCTGGACCGGGAGGCGGCCGACACCGCGCTCGGCAAGATCGAGGCCCAGGTGGGACCGGTCCACGCGGCCGTGGACCAGGACGGGACCGAGGGCCGGACACTGATCGAGCCGGGATATCGGATGCCCCACCCCACGCTTCCCGCCCAACGGACGCGTCATCGGCACGAGTTGTGGTCCGCACCCGTCATCAAGGTCCTCATCCGGCACCCGGAGCTCACGGACGACGCGCTGGCCGAGGCGGCCCGTACGGCGGTCGGTGATCTCGCCTCCGTCACGCTCTCCGGCCCCGGCACCGTCGAACTGCAGCCGTACGGTGTCGACAAGGGCAGCGGGCTCGCGCTGGCGGCCGAGTTCCTGGGCGTGGACGCGGGCACCACGATCGCCTTCGGGGACATGCCCAACGACCTGCCGATGTTCCGCGCGGCCGGTTACGGCGTCGCCATGGCCAACGCCCATCCGGACCTCCGGGCCGCGGCGGACGAGGTGACGTCGTCGAACGAGGGCGACGGGGTGGCGGAAGTGCTGGAGCGGGTGTACGGATCCCGTTGATCGTTCCGCAAGCAGTTCTCAGCAGTTCCCGCCCCCCGGCGGGAGCACCTCCGGCGCCCCCAGCGCCCGCAGCACATGCGCGACCAGTGCCGCGATCGTCTCCTCGTCCTGCACCGGCTTGCGCAGCACATGGCGGTAGTACACCGGGCCGTACAGCATCTCCACCGCCAGCGGAAGATCGGCGCCCGGTGGGATCTGGCCCTGCTCCTGGGCCCGGCGCAGGCGGGCGACCGCCTCGTCGAAACGGGGGTCGATCAGCTTCGTTCTGACCGTTTCCGCGAGTGCGTCGTCGTGGTGGACCTCGGAGAGAATCCCGGCGTACGCGGGGCCGTAGGGCGGTGTGGAGAGCAGCTTCACCGCGCCCATCACATTGGCCCGCAGGTCGGCGGCGATGTCGCCGGTGTCGACGAACGGCGTCGTGCCGACCAGCGCGTCGGTGAAAGCCTCCAGCATCACCGCACTCTTCGAGGGCCACCAGCGGTAGATCGTCTTCTTGCTGACACCCGCCCTGGCCGCGATGGCCTCGACCGTGACCCGGCCGTACCCCTTCTCCGTGCACAGTTCGAGGGCGGCCTCCAGGATCGCCCGTCGTGATCTCTCGCTGCGACGCAGTGAACTCGGCGATGTGATCATTCGGTGAGCATAGGTGTATTTGAGCCAATCCTTGTTGACAGTCCGTCGCCAGAAGTCGAACAATACTGAGGCGGAAACGGAACGTGCCGTGTCGTATCGTTCCTGCTGTTCGCACCATTCGTGCCGTTCGTGCCGCGACGAGCCGATCGGGGGACGGCTCGCCCGGCCGACGGCACGAGTGCGAAGCGCCGCGCGTCAGGCGGTGATGTCCTTCGCCGTGAAGCGGGCCCAGGCCGCCGAGCCGAACACCACCGCGTACAAGCCCTGCAGTCCCAGGTTCTTGACCACCTCGTCCCAGTACACGGGGTCGCGCAGCAGGTCCGCGTACGACATCCAGTAGTGCGGGAAGAGATACGGATGGATGCCGCTCAGTTGCGGGATCGTGTCCACGATCTGCACGGTGATCAGCATCCCGACAGTGGCGGCCATGGCCGCGATCCCACTGCTGGTGAGAGTCGAGATGAACAGGCCGATCGCCGCGAATCCGATCAGTGACGCCGCGACCACCACCGCGATCAGTCCGGCCCGCAGCAGCCCTTCGCCGAACCCGATCCGGGTCCCCGAGATGGTGGTGACCTCACCCACCGGGAACAGCAGCGCGCCCACGGCGAGCGCCGAGAGGGCCACGACCAGGGTCGCGACCAGGCAGAACGTGAGGACGGAGGCATACTTCGTCAGCAGCAGCCGGGTCCGGCCCGCCGGGGCGACCAGCAGATAGCGCAGGGTGCCGGCGTTGGCCTCGCCCGCGATCGAGTCGCCCGCGACGACGCCGACGGCCATCGGCAGGAAGACCGGGAGCGTCACGGCCAGGGCCGCGAAGACCAGGAACAGGCCGTTGTTGGTGACCTGGGAGAGGAAAGCGGGGCCTCCCCCGCCACCGCCCGGTCCGGGCGAGGAGCCGTGATTCGTCTCGATCTTCACCGCGATCCCGATCAGCACGGGAACGGCGGCCAGCACCCCGAGCAGTGCGAGGGTGCGCCAGCGGCGGAGCGTGGTCGTCAGTTCGGAACGAAGGATTCCGAAGGTCCACAGCGGATTGCGCGTGCCCGCCCCTACGATTCCGGCTTCAGCCTGCGACATCGAAACCCTCTCCGGTGAGTGCGACAAAGGCGTCCTCCAGCGAGGCCCGTTCGACGCCGAAGGACCGCAGGCGTACACCGGCGTGCACCAGCGCCGCGCTGAGGTCCGCGAGCTCGACGTCGCCCGGCGGGGCCTCGGCGCTCACCCGGTCGCCGTCGACGGTGATACCGGTGACACCCAGCTCCTTGAGGAGGCGGGCGGCTTCCCCCGGGTCGGGGGTGGTGACGGCCAGCCGGCCGTGCGCCCCGGCCGCCAGATCCGCGACCGCGCCCTGGGTGATCAGCCGGCCCCTGGCCATCACCGCGGCATGTGTGCAGACCTGCTCGATCTCGTCGAGGAGGTGGGAGGAGAGGAAGACGGTGGTGCCCTCCGCCGCCAGTTCTCTGACCAGGGCACGGATCTCGCGCATGCCCTGCGGGTCCAGGCCGTTTGTCGGCTCGTCCAGGACGAGCAGGCGACGTGGCTGGAGCAGGGCGGCGGCGAGACCGAGGCGCTGCTTCATGCCGAGCGAGTACGCCTTGGCCTTCTTGCCGGCCGCCGCGGCGAGCCCGACCCGGTCCAGGGCCTGCCCGACCCGGTCCCGGCGGGTGCGCGGATCGGCGGTCGGGTCGGCGGAGTCGTAGCGCAGCAGATTGTCCCGGCCACTCAGGAAGCCGTACAGCGCGGGCCCCTCGATCAGGGCTCCGACCTGCGGGAGTACGGCACGGGCCGCGCCCGGCATGGGGTGGCCGAGGACCTGCGCGGTGCCGGACGTCGGGTCGATCAGACCCATCAGCATCCGGATGGTCGTGGTCTTCCCCGAGCCGTTGGGGCCGAGGAATCCGAAGACACTGCCGCCGGGGACGCTGAGGTCGAGGCCGTCGACGGCGAGTTGGCCGCCGCGGTACCGCTTGGTGAGGCCCCGTGTCTCGATCACGGCCCCGGGGCCGGTCACCGCCCTCGGTTCGGTCACGGTCCCAGGCTCTGTCATGCGTACTCCCCCATGGGTCGGGTGGGTAGGGCCTGTCCGGCGGATCAGGGCCGGACGGTGCCTCAGCGGACCGCCCCGCCGTACGGAGGGTACGGCGGGGCGGTCGGCGGCGGGAAGCGCGACGCACCCCGGCGTCAGGCGGCGTTGTCAGCCGCCTTGACCAGCGCGTCCGGCGTGACCGCGCCGACGTACACCTTGCCGTCGTCCGTCATCAGCGCGTTGACCAGGCGAGTCTTGAAGACCGTGCCCGAGCCGAACTTTCCGGAGACCTTGTCGCCCAGCGAGTCCAGGAACTGCTGCGCCTCGGCCGGTACGTCACCCGACGACTTCGTGGGGAGTCCGGTGCCGCCCGGGGTCCTGATCTCGGCGATCGCGTTCCAGCCCTCGCCGATGACCTTCGTGTCCTTGGAACCCCGACCCCCGGCGCCCAGTCCCTCGGCGCCCGGGAACATCCCCAGGCCACCTGCCCCGTCGGTCTTCTGCGGTGCCTTCGCGTCGTCGGCCTCGGTCACCTCGGCACCCTTGGGCGGGCTGAACGTGAACGAGGAGGCGGCCGGCTTCGCGAAGTCGACCTGGGTGAAGCCGGCGTCGACCACGGCCTTGCCACCGCTGCTCGGAAGCAGCGTGAACTTCAGCGGCACACCGTTCTTCGCGTCGACCGCGACCGTGACCGAGCCGATCGTGGAGCCGCTCTGCCTGGGCTTGATGAGCAGCTTGTACGCGTCACGTCCGGCGACCTGCGCCGTGCCGTCGACCGTCACCGATGTGGTGGGGCCCGCAGCCTTCAGGACCTGTTCGGCGAGCGCCTTCGGCGTGGTCGGCACGCCCTCGGGGGCCCTGGTCGAGTGCCCGGACTCCTTCCCGCTCCCGTCCTCGGTGGCGTGGTAGGCCTGGTTGGTCCTGCTGTCGTACGCCCAGACCTGATCACCGTTGCGGATCAGGCTGTACTCCGCCGCGTTTTCCAGGATCGACACCCGCTGCTTGTCGGGGCCGTCGCCGGCCACCCGCAGGGTGTGCGTGCCGGACGCCAGCTCCGTCATCTTCGTCTGCGGGTCGGCGGTCGAATCGCCCTTGTCGCCGCCGGTGTCGCCGTGGCTGCCGCCGGGGGCGAAGGAGCCGGCCAGACCGCCGAGCGACGGGATACCGAGGTCCGTGCTGATCTTCACCGTGCCGGAGAGCTGCTGGGTGTCCGAAGCGGCGATCTTCTCGATGAGCTGCTGTGCGGTGATCTCCGGCAGATCGGGGTCGCCGGTGCTCGCGAGCGCCGGAACGAGCCCGATCGTCGCGGCCGCCACTCCCGCCACCGCGACCGGGACGATGTAGCGTGCCGCCTTTCGACGGCCGGCGGTGGTGTTCCCGCCGTTGGTCTCTTCGCTGTCGTTCGGTGCCATGTGTGCCCTACCTCCGTGGTCGGCGGCTTCCGTCCGGATGCACTCGTCCACTCCGTGCCGCCATTCTCACCGATTTGTTCAGGAGTGGTTGTTCTCCATCTGACCAAACCTGCGGCGCGGAATCGTCACTCCCGGGGAGCAACTCCGCCTACCTCTTCGGTATGACGCCACCCACCCGGGCGCCCACCGTCCCGTAGGGGTGGACACCCGACCCCAGGACCGACACGCCGGCCGGGCCGGGCCGGGGGGAACCGCGTCACATGCCCGCCAATCGGGTCACGGCGCGGGGAGACAGGTGATTTACACCCCAACTCTTGACGATTTTCGGTCACGCATCCACACTTTCAGGCATCTCCAGTCACTTTTCCACGAAACCAGTCAGCGAGGTTGCCGGGATGCTGCCAGCCGAACGTCACCGTCGAATCTCCACCGCCGTGGAGCGCATCGGCACGATCAGCACCGAAAGCCTGGCGGAGCAGCTCGGCGTATCGGCCGAGACCGTGCGCCGGGATCTGGCGCAGATGGAGAAGCAGGGGCATCTCATGCGGGTGCGCGGCGGCGCGGCAGCGCTGTCCGTCGTCCGCGGCCTGAGCGGCGAAGAGGCATCCTTCACGGAGCGGTCCGCCTCGCAGCAGCAGGCCAAGACGGCGATCGGGCGGGCCGCGGCGGACCTGGTCCGCTCCGGCATGACCGTCGTGATCGACGTCGGCACGACGGCTCTGCAGGTCGCCTGCGCCCTGGCGCCGGACTTCCGGGGGACGGTGGCGACCCCGTCCCTGCTCGTCGCGGCCGAGCTGTCCACCCGTCCCCATGTCGACGTGCTGGTTCCCGGCGGACGGATCCGGGGCGGCGACCTGGTCTGCTCCGGCCCGCTGACAGTGGACTTCTTCAACGGCCTCTACGCCGACATGGCGTTCCTCGGCTCCGGCGGTGTCGACAGCTCCGCCGGGATGACCGACTTCTACTTCGAGGAGAACGCGACCAAGCGCGCGATCCTCGCTCGCAGCGCGCTCACCTATGTGCTGGCCGACGGAAGCAAGCTCGGCCGGGTGGCTCCGCACCGCGTCTGTGGATTCGACGACTGCACCGGCCTGATCACCGATCAGACCCCCGAACCGTCGCTGGCTTCGGCCATCGAGCAGTCGGGCGCAGTGGTGATCTCGGCCTGACACTCCTGAGCGCCGCGGCGCTCTCTCCCCGGCGATGTCTCCGTGTGAGACCCGCCCCGTGCAACGAACGGCAGTTTCTGTAACGAGCGGCAGTTTCTGAAAGGACAGCACCGCCATGGCCACGACGAACACCGATGTCGTACAAGGTGACGACCCCCAATCCACGCCGGGCTCCGGCTACAAGCAGGAGATGCGCCGGGAGCTGAGCCGGTACGCCTCTTTCGCCATGGCCTTCGGCTTCGTCTCGATCGCCACGGGCATCTTCACGACCTACGGCTCCGTGCTGAACAGCTCGGGCCCGCGCGGCATCTTCGCCTGGCCGGTCAGCGTCATCGGCCAGCTGTCGGTCGCGCTCGTCTTCGGCGCTCTCGCCGCCCGTATCCCCATCAACGGATACGCCTACCAGTGGGTTTCCCGACTGGTGAACCCGGTCTGGGGCTGGGTCATGGGCTGGATCTCGTTCTCCTTCCTCGGAGTCGTGGTGGTCGCGGTGGACTACACCGTCGCCGCGACCATCCTGCCGGAGCTTCTCCAGTACCGGGGGACGACGCAGAACGCCTGGGCGATCACCGCCGTCGTCATCCTGCTCCAGGCGATCCTCGTAGCCGCCTCGACGCATCTGACACACCGGGTCAACAAGGTCGCCGTGACCGTGCAGCTCGTCGGCATGATCTCGTTGACCGTGCTGCTCTTCGTCGTCGGAGCGTTCACGGGCAAGCTCGACTTCTCCACGCTGTTCAGCGCCGCGCCCGCCGCGAACGACGGCTACTACAGCCTGGGCACCGCCACCGAGGCGGGTCCGTTCGCCCTCGCGTTCCTCCTGGGCGCCTTCACCATCGTCGGGTTCGAGTCCGCGGCCAACCTGGCGGAGGAGACCAAGGACCCGGCACGGGTGATCCCCAAGGCCATGGCCCAGGCCGTGCTCTCCCTCGGCGTCCTCGGATTCCTGTTCCTCGTGGCCATCACCGCCCTCATCGACGACCCGGCGAAACTCGCCACGTCCGCCACCCCCGTGGCGACCGTGATCACCGCCGTGCTCGGATCGACGGTCGGCAAGGCGCTCCTGGTCCTCGTCGTGGTCTCGATCTTCTCCTGCGGTCTGGTCATCACCATGAGCGGCACCCGGCTGGTGTGGGCGATGTCCCGCGACGAGCGCTTCCCCGGGTGGCAGGCGCTGCGCAAGGTCAGCCCCTCCCGTGGCACCCCGCTGAACGCCACGCTGTTCATCTTCGTCATCGCGCAGCTGATCCTCGCCAGCTTCTCCGGCTCGACCGACGCTCTGTTCTCGCTCTTCTCCGCCGCCACTCTGCTGCCCGCCATCATCTACGCCGGCACGGTGCTCATGTACATCGTCAAGCGGAAGTCGCTGCCGCCGACGCAGGGTTTCTCCCTCGGCCGCTGGGAGATACCGGTCATCGTGGTCGCGTCCGTGTGGCTGGGATACGAACTCCTCATCTTCCGTGACCAGTCGTTCCGCGACCCCTGGCTGTACGTCCTCGTCCTCTTCGCCCTCGGGGCCGCCTACCTCGCTTGCCTGCTGGTCCGGCGCGGCGTGTCCGGCATGTCGATGCCGGACATGATCAACATCGACGAGACCCTCGACGTCACCGCAGACCCCGCTGCGCCGGGCGCGGTGGGCACGACCGCCAAGGAAAGCAACCGATGAGCACCATTCTGGCCATCGACCAGGGAACCTCCGGTACGAAGGCAATCGTGGTCGACGAGCGGGGCGAGACCATCGCCATCGCCGAGGAGGAGCTGCGGCCGGCCTACCTCGCCGGCGGGGGCGTCGAACAGGATCCGCAAGAACTGCTCGACTCGGTCCTCACCGCCGGGCGGCGCGCCGTCGCCGCCTCGGGCCGGTCCGTCGACGCGGTGGCCCTGGCCAACCAGGGCGAGACCGTACTTGCCTGGGACCCGCACACCGGCACCCCGCTGTCCCCGGCGATCGTCTGGCAGGACCGCAGGGCGGAAACGATCTGCACCGGTCTGGCCGAGCACGCCGCGTGGGTGGCCCGGCGCAGTGGGCTCGTGCTCGACTCGTACTTCTCGGCGCCGAAGATGGCCTGGCTGCGACGACACGTCACCACCGAAGGGGTGGTGACGACCACCGACACCTGGCTGCTGCACCAGCTGACCGGCGAGTACGTCACCGATGCCTCGACCGCGAGCCGGTCGCTGCTGATGGACCTCGACCATGTCTCCTGGGACCCGGAGCTGCTGGATCTGTTCGGTCTGGGCGCCGAGAAGCTGCCACGGATCGTGGGCTGCGACGAGATCATCGGCACGACCGGTGCCTTCGGACGCGAGGTACCGGTCGCCGGCCTGATCGTCGATCAGCAGGCCGCGCTGCTCGCCGAGGGCTGCCTGGAGCGGGGAACCGCGAAGTGCACCTACGGCACGGGAGCGTTCCTGCTGGCCAACACCGGTGACACCGCCCTGCGTTCACGGGCCGGGCTCACCTCCTCGGTGGCCTGGCGGACCGCGGCGCAGACGCCGTACTGCGTGGACGGCCAGGTGTACACGGCGGCGTCGGCCGTCCGCTGGATCCGGGACCTGGGATTCATCGGGTCCGCGAGCGAACTGGATGCCGTAGCGGCGAAGGAGTCCGACGGCACCCTGTGCGTACCGGCCCTGGCGGGCCTCGCGGCACCGTGGTGGCGTCCCGACGCGACCGCCACGTTCACCGGAATGACCCTGGCCACCGGCAGGGAGCACCTGGTCCTCGCCGTACTGCAGGGCATCGCCGCCCAGGTCGCCGCCCTGTGCGGCCTGGTCGAGTCCGACCTCGGTACGCCGCTCAGCCGACTGCGCGCGGACGGCGGGCTGACCCGCAGCCGCACCCTGATGCAGGCCCAGGCCGATCTGGCCCAGGTACCTGTCGACATCTACCCGTCCTCGCACGCCACCCCGCTCGGCGCGGCCGCGCTGGCCAGGCTGGCCCTCACCCCGGGCATGGACCTGGCGGAAGCCGTCGGTGACTGGAACCCGGTCACCGTCTACGAACCGGTCTGGTCGGCCGACCGGGCCGCGCACTACCGCAGTACATGGGCGGCGGCCGCCGAGGCCACCGCCCGCAAGGGAGAACTCGGATGACCGACACCACACCACGCGAGCCGGACCATGTCTACGACGTCGTCGTCATCGGCGCAGGCATCGTCGGCTCGGCAATCGCCCGCGATCTGTCCGGCCACCAGCTGTCGGTCGCGCTCGTCGAGGCGCGCGACGACGTCGGCGACGGAACCAGCAAGGCGAACACCGCGATCCTGCACACCGGATTCGACGCGAAGCCGGGCACGCTGGAGTCCAGGCTCGTCAAGCGCGGATATCACCTGCTGTCGGAGTACGCCCGCTCGACCGGCATCCCGGTCGAGCACACGGGCGCGATCCTCGTCGCGTGGAACGCGGAGGAGCTGGCCGCCCTGCCCGGCCTCAAGGAGAAGGCCGAGCAGAACGGTTACGACCGGTGCCGGCTCGTCGGCGCCGACGAGGTCTACGAGCTGATCCCTTCCCTCGGCGAGGGAGCGCTCGGCGGACTCACGGTCCCCGACGAGTCGATCATCTGCACCTGGACCACGAACCTGGCCCTGGCCACGGACGCGAGGCGGCGCGGCGCCGAGGTCCTGCTCAACCACGCCGTCACCGCGGTGTCGGTGAACACCCGGTCCACCACGCTGACCACCACGGGCGGCTCCGTACAGGCCCGTTGGGTGGTCAACGCGGCGGGCCTCGGTGCCGACCGCATCGACCGGCTCTTCGGCCACGAGCGGTTCACCGTCACCCCGCGCCGCGGTGAACTGTTCGTCTTCGACAAGCTCGCCCGCCCGCTGGTCGACAAGATCGTCCTGCCGGTGCCCACGTCCCGGGGCAAGGGGGTGCTCATCTCTCCCACCATCTACGGCAACGTCATGCTGGGGCCCACCTCGGAGGACCTCACCGACCGCACCGCGACCGGAACGTCCGAGGACGGATTCGCCTTCCTGCTGGACAAGGGCGAGCGCCTCATGCCCCGGCTGCTCGCCGAGGAGGTGACCGCCTCCTACGCGGGACTGCGGGCCGCCATCGACCACGGGGACTATCTCATCGAGCCCACCCCCTCGCAGCGGTACCTCCTCGTCGGCGGAATCCGCTCGACCGGGTTGACCTCCGGCATGGCCATCGCCGAGCACGTCCACGAGGTGCTCGAAGAGGCCGGACTCGTCCTCACCGCACGCACCGACCTGCCCGGCCCTCCGCGGATGGCCAACATCGGCGAGGCGACCGTACGTCCCTACCAGGACGCCGACCGCATCGCCGCCGATCCCGAGTACGGCAAGGTCGTCTGCTTCTGCGAGCGCGTCACCGCCGGTGAGATCCGCGACGCCTTCCGGTCTCCGCTGCCCGCACGCAACCTGGAGGGCCTGCGCCGCCGCACCCGGGTCATGAACGGCCGCTGCCAGGGCTTCTTCTGCGGCGCGGCTGTCAACCGACTCCTGAACGAAAACGGTTGCGGCGGCACTGCCGCCGCGCCGACGCGGCCCGAGGTGAACTCCTGATGACCACCACCACACTCACACCGGACGTCCTGATCATCGGGGGCGGCCCCGCCGGGCTCACGGCTGCCGCCGCCCTCGCACCCCGCATCCGCGGCGAGGTCCTGGTGCTCGACCGGGAGAAGGACGCCGGAGGCATCCCCCGCCACAGCGACCACACCGGATACGGCCTGCGGGACCTGCGCCGGGTCATGACCGGTCCGAAGTACGCACGCCACCTCGTCGAACAGGCCACTTCGGCCGGGGCCACCATCCGCACCGAGACCATGGTCACCCACTGGGCGGGCGACCGGGCCGTGGAGGTCACCGGTCCGCAGGGGCGGCTGCGCGTGGAGGCCAAGGCCGTCGTGCTCGCGACCGGCGCCCGCGAACGGCCCCGCGCGGCCCGGCGCATCCCCGGCGACCGGCCGCAGGGCGTCTACACCACCGGCCAGCTGCAGAACGCCGTCCACCTCCACCACAGCGAGGTCGGCAGCCGGGCCGTCATCGTCGGAGGGGAACTGGTCAGCTGGTCCGCCGCCGTCACCCTCCGCGAAGCCGGCTGCGCCACCGGGCTGATGGTCAGCCAATACCCCAGGACCGAGTCGTACGCAGCTTTCAACGTCGCCGGCCGCGCACTGCTGCGCGTTCCCGTCGCCAACCGCAGCCGGGTCACCCGCATCATCGGCAAGGGCCGGGTCGAGGCCGTCGAGATCGAGAATCTCGACACCCACGCCCGGCGCACCGTCGCCTGCGACACCGTGGTCTTCACCGGAGACTGGATCCCCGACCACGAACTCGTCCGCAGCGGCGGACTCGACCTGGACCCGGGAACCCTCGGCCCGCTGACCGACACCGCCCTGCGGACCAGCCGCCCCGGCGTCTTCGCCGCGGGCAACCTCCTCCACCCGGTCGACACCGCCGATGTCGCAGCCCTCGACGGCCTGCACGTCGCGGACCAGGTCGAGGCCTGGCTGACCGGGGCCGGCGAGCCTGCCCCGGGCCTGCGCATCCTCGCCGAGGCGCCGCTGCGCTGGGTGGCGCCGGGGCTGTTGCGCCCGGGTGACCCGGCTCCCCCGCGTGGGCGCCTGCTGCTGTGGACGGACCGGTCCATCCGGTTCCCGCACGTGATCGTCAGCCAGAACGGGCGGGTCGTCTCGGAACGGACCCTGCCCTGGCCTGCCGCGCCCGGCCGCGTCTTCCGCGTGCCGTGGTCCGTGATGAAGGGCCTCAGCGCCCAGGGCGGCCCGGTCACCATCGGCCTGCGCTGACCCGAGCGGCCCGCACCGGGGTACGAACGTGCCCGGGTGCGGGCTTTCTCAGTTGCCGCCCGGGACATCCGCGGACGACCGTCGGCAAGGACCGCGTACGCCCTCGGCGCACCTGGGGCGACACAACCCGCAGCCCCCGGTGCGCCGCGCCGCGGGCAACGGGGGAGGTTCCGCCGGGCCGGGGCCGAGGTACGGATGTGCCCGGGATGCGGCGCCAGGGGCGCCCTCTTCCGGGCGGGTCGTACCAGCGGGACCTGCCGGGCCCCGGCCCGGGACGGGCGAGGCGCCACCGGCCCGGATCCGGTTCGGCCGAAGGCACCTCCGGACCGCGTCCCGGGCCGGTGACCAACACGTTCGGTCTCGGGGCTCACCCGACCACCGCGTAGGCGGCACGCCAAAAGCAAAGACGGGCTCAGCCCGCCCGGTGCACCACCGCGTCGCACAGCTCCTCCAGCGCGGCCTTCGCGTAGCCCGCGGGCAGCGGCGCCAGCGTCGCACGCGCCTCCTGCGCGTACCGGACGGCGTCCCGTCGCGCCTGCGCCAGCGCCGGGTGCGCGCGCAGCCTGCGCAGCGCCTCGGCGTGCCGGGCGTCGTCGCTCAGGTCGCCGTCGAGCAGCTCGACGAGTTCCAGGTCGTCCGGCTTTCCGTCGGCCGCGGCCCGGGCCCGCAGATGGAGCACGGGGAGCGTCGGGATGCCTTCGCGCAGGTCGGTGCCGGGGGTCTTGCCGGACTCGTGGGAGTCGGAGGCGATGTCGAGCACATCGTCGGCGAGCTGGAAGGCGACGCCGAGCCGCTCCCCGTACTGGGTGAGGATGTCGACGGCCGACTCGTCCGCGCCGGCCGTCATCGCGCCGAACCGGCAGGCCACCGCGACCAGCGAGCCGGTCTTGCCGCGCATCACTTCGAGGTAGTGCTCGACCGGGTCGCGCCCGTCGCCCGGGCCCGCGGTCTCCAGGATCTGGCCGGTGACCAGCCGCTCGAACGCCTCCGCCTGGATGCGTACGGCCTCCGGACCGAGGTCGGCCAGTATGTGCGAGGCGCGGGCGAAGAGGAAGTCGCCGGTCAGGACGGCCACCGAGTTGCCCCAGCGGGTGTTGGCGCTGTCGACGCCGCGGCGTACGTCCGCCTCGTCCATCACGTCGTCGTGGTAGAGCGTCGCGAGATGGGTCAGCTCGACGACAACGGCGGCGGGCACGACGCCCGGCGCGTCGGGGTCGCCGAACTGGGCGGCCAGTATGGCCAGCAGCGGCCGGAATCGCTTGCCCCCGGCGCGTACGAGATGCTGCGCGGCCTCCGTGATGAAGGGCACGCCGCTCTTGGTGGCATCGAGCAGCCCCGACTCGACAGCAGCCAAACCGGCCTGGACATCGGCCTCAAGAGCGTGGTCCCGCACGCTCAGTCCGAACGGCCCGACGACGGTCACGAGGGGATCTCCTGTCTGCTGACGATCACACGGAATGTCGATCTGTCGCTGTCATCACTCAAGTCAGCGTATCCGGTCCCCTTTCGATCACCGTGGGCGCCTTCCCGCCACCGCCGGTATGTTCGGGATCAGCTCATACGATCAGGAGTTCTCCCTTTGTCCCTCACGGCAACCGACACCGAACCGACTCAGCCGCCGCCCGGCGACGACCATGCCTTTTTCGGCCAGCCACGGGGCCTGATGACCCTGTCCGGCCTGGAGGTCTGGGAACGGTTCTCGTTCCTCGGCATGCAGGCGATCCTGGTCCTCTACTTCGCCGACACCGTCGCCCACGGCGGCATGGGTATGGATGTGGGCACCGCGGCGTCCGTCTCGGCCGCCTACGGCACCCTGGTCTACCTGGTCTCCGTGGCCGGCGGCTGGCTGGCCGACCGGATCCTCGGCTCGTACCGAGCCGTCCTGTACGGCGGAATTCTCATCGCGTGCGGGCATTACGCCATGGCGGTGCCCACCGACGTCATGACCTGGACCGGCCTCGGTCTGATCAGCGCCGGAACCGGTCTGCTCAAGCCCAATGTGGCGACCATGGTCGGCAAGCTCTACCGCACCGAGGACGAGCGCCGCGACGCCGGCTTCGCGCTCTACTACATGGGCATCAACATCGGGGCGTTCCTCGGCCCGCTGGTCACCGGCTGGCTCGGGGACCATGCGAGCTGGCACTGGGGATTCTCGGCCGCCGCCTTCGGTATGACGCTCGGTCTGATCCAGTACGTACTCGGCCGGCGTCACCTGGCCGGGCGAAAGCACAGCGCCGAATTCGCGCTGGCTCCGGAGCCGATGCGCCGCGCCGTCCGGCTGATCGTGGCCGGTGCCGTCGTGGTCGCCGCCGTCGCCACCGCGCTGGCCCTTGCGGGGTGGCTGACCATGGGCCGTTTCGTCGACCTGCTCACGCTCGTCTCGGTGATCGCACCGGTCGTGTACTTCGTGGTGATGTTCCGCAGCCCGCGGGTCACCGGCGAGGAACGTGGCAGGCTGCGCCCGTACGTGGTGCTGTTCCTGGCCTCCGTCGTCTTCAACTTCATCCTCTTCCAGGCGTACTCGACGATGATTCTGCTCGCGTCGACCAACGCCCGTACCGAGATCCTCGGCTTCCACTTCCCGGCGAGCTGGTACGCCTCCGCGCTCGGCGCCTTCGAGGTCGCGCTCGCCCCGGTGGTCGCCGCCGTCTGGGCCCGGATGGGCCCGCGTCAGCCGCACGCCTCCAACAAGATCGCGATCGGGGTGATCCTGGGCGGACTGTCGTTCCTGCTGATGGTGCTGCCGACCTCCGGACACTCCGGCGACACCTACAGGATGGCCGCCTGGTGGATCGTCGGCTCGTATCTGCTGCTCGGCCTCGGCGACATCCTGCTGGAGACCTCCGGCATGTCCGCGACCACGAAGCTCGCACCCAAGGCGTTCGCCAGCCAGACCATGGCGCTCTGGTTCCTCTCGCTGGCCCTCGCCAACGGCATCCAGGCACAGGTCGTGAAGCTGTACGGCGAGGTGTCCAACCCCGCCTACTTCGGTATCAATGGTGCAATCGCAGTGGTGGCCGGTGTGGCCGTCATCGCCGCCGCACCCTGGCTCAAGCGCACCATGCACCCCGTCCACTGAGGTACCGCCATGCACATCCGCACCACGTTTCCGTATGACACCACCCATGAGGACGTCTACATCCCGCTGCCGGACGGCACCCGGCTCTACGCCCGGATCTGGCGGCCGGTCACCGACGAACCCGTCCCCGCGCTCCTCGAATATCTGCCGTACCGGCTGAGCGACTGGACGGCGCCACGCGACTGGCAGCGCCACCCCTGGTACGCGGGCCATGGCTACGCCTCCGTCCGGGTCGACGTACGCGGACACGGCAACAGCGAGGGGATGCCGGGCGACGAGTACGACGCGACGGAGCTGGCCGACGGGGTCGCCGTCATCCACTGGCTGGCCGAGCAGGAATGGTGCTCCGGCCGGGTCGGCATGTTCGGCATCTCCTGGGGCGGCTTCAACTCGCTCCAGATCGCGGCGCTGGCCCCCGAGCCGCTGAAGGCCGTCGTCACCGTCTGCTCGACCGACGACCGCTACGACAACGACGTCCACTACATGGGCGGCTCGGTCCTCGCCGTCGACATGCACGCCTGGGCGGCCACCATGCTGGCCTTCGTCGCCCGGCCGCCGGATCCGGCACAGGTCGGCGAGGGCTGGAAGGACATGTGGCTGAATCGGCTGGAAAAGGTCGAACCATTCATCCACACCTGGCTGGCGCACCAGACCCGCGACGACTACTGGAAGCACGGCAGCGTCTGCGAGGACTACTCCGCGATCACAGCGAACGTCCTCGCGGTGGGCGGCTGGCACGACCCGTACCGCGACACCGTCCTGCGGCTCGTCGAACACCTCCGCCCGGACAAGGTCCGCGGGCTGATCGGGCCCTGGTCGCACCAGTACCCCGACCGGGGTCTGCCGCCCGGTCCGGCGATCGGCTTCCTCCAGGAGACGCTGCGCTGGTGGGACCAGCACCTGAAGGACAAGGACACCGGCATCATGGCCGAGCCCCTGCTGCGGTCCTGGATCAGCGAGTCCCACCGGCCCGCCACGGTGTACGAGACGCTGCCCGGCCGCTGGGTCGGTGAGACCGGCTGGCCCTCGGAGAACATCGCGCCGGTCGCGTACGCCCTCCAGGGCGGTCCGCAGATCGTCGACTCGCCCCAGCAGACCGGTCTGGACGCCGGGCGCTTCTTCCCGTTCGGCAACGACGCCGACCTGCCGCCCGACCAGCGCGACGAGGACGCCAAGTCGGTCTGCTTCGAGTTTCCGGTCGAGGAAGCCCCGATCGAGATCCTGGGCCGCCCCCGGGTGAAGCTGCGCATCCGGATGGACGTGCCGCGCGGCCAGGCGATCGCCCGGCTCTGCGACATCGCACCGGACGGCTCCTCCACCCTGGTGACCCGCGGCGCGCTCAACCTCTCCGCACGGCACGGCCGCGACCGTGCGGACGACTGGCCGGTGGGCGGGACCGAGGACGTGACCTTCGACCTGAACGGCATCGGGCACACCTTCCCGCCCGGCCACCGGATCAGGCTCGCGGTCTCCTCCTCGTACTGGCCGTGGATCTGGCCGCAGGCCGGGTCGGTCGGCTTCACCCTGGACGCCGACGGCAGCTTCGTCGAACTGCCTGTGCGCCGGCACACCGAGGACCCCGCGATCCGGTTCGAGGAACCGGAGCAGTCGGAGCCGCTCGGTGTCGTCCACCCGGTGACACTCGACGGACAGCGCCCCGAGCGCCTGGTGGTCCGCGATGTCGCCAAGGGCGAATGGCGGCTGGAGGTCGACCCGCGCTACGGCGGCACCCGCGTCTACCCGGACGGCCTGGAATTCACCGAGGACGCCATGGAGACGTACACGATCCAGGAGAACGAACCGCTCTCCGCACGCACCCGCTCCGACTGGTCGATCCGGCTGCACCGGCCGGAGATGGCGTGGGACGTACGGATCGAGACCCGGTCCGAAATCAGTGTGGACGAAACCGACTTCATCACGTCCGACGAGGTGCTGTGCAAGGACGGCGGCGAGGTCGTCTTCCACCGGACCTGGGAGAAGCGGATCCCGCGCACGGCCGGGTGAACCCACCGCCGTGCCCCCGCACAGCAGGGGGCACGGTGGAACTTTCCGGGCATCAGGAGCAGTTGGGACACTCCCGCGGGGTAGCAACACCGACGTAACGTGTCCCCCAAGCGACCTGGAAAGCGAGGCAGCAACACATGCCCGAGCAGAGCAGCCCGCTCGATCTGGCCGAGGGCGACCCCTTCGGTCCGCACAACCTTCCGTACGGTGTGTTCTCCACCCCCGACCACCCCGAGGACCGCCGGGTCGGCGTCCGCATCGGCAGCCACGTACTGGACGCCGGAGCGGCGGCACACGCCCTCGGATCGCCCTACGCGCAGCTTCTCGCCCAGCCGGACCTGACCGCGCTGCTGGCCGCCGGCCGCACCGCCTGGCGGGACGTCCGACGGGCGCTGACCGCATGGGTGACGGTCCCGGCACACCGCGCGGACATCGAACCGCTGCTGCACCCGGTCGAGTCCGTGACGCTCCATCTGCCGTACGAGGTCGCGGACTACGTCGACTTCTACGCGAGCGAGAACCACGCCACCAACGTCGGAAAGATCTTCCGGCCGAACGGTGACGCGCTGACGCCCAACTGGAAGCACCTCCCGATCGGCTACCACGGCAGGTCCGGCACCGTCGTCGTCTCCGGCACGGACGTGGTGCGCCCGTCCGGACAGCGCAAGGCGCCCGCCGATGCGGCCCCCGTCTTCGGTCCTTCCATCAAGCTCGACATCGAGGCCGAGGTCGGCTTCGTCGTCGGAGTGGGCTCCGAGCAGGGCCGCCCGGTCCCGCTCGGCGACTTCCGCGACCATGTCTTCGGACTCTGCCTGCTCAACGACTGGTCGGCACGGGACATCCAGGCCTGGGAGTACGTCCCGCTCGGCCCGTTCCTCGGCAAGTCCTTCGCCACGTCCGTATCCGCCTGGGTGACGCCGCTGGAAGCCCTGGAGGCAGCCCGGATCGCACCCCCGGCCCGCGACTTCCCGCTGCTCCCCTACCTGGAGGACGCGGCCGAGGAGGAGGCCGGCGGCCTCGACCTGCGGATCTCCGTCACGATCAACGGACAACTGGTCGCCGAGCCGCCGTTCGCCACCATGTACTGGACGGCGGCCCAGATGCTGGCCCAGATGACGGTGAACGGCGCGTCGCTGCGCACCGGTGATCTGTACGGCTCCGGCACGGTCAGCGGCGCCGAGCCCGGACAGCGCGGCTCGCTCCTGGAACTGACCTGGAACGGCCGCGACCCGCTGGACCTCCCGGACGGCAAGCGGACGTTCCTGGAGGACGGCGACACGGTGACGATGACGGCCTGGGCACCGGGCCCGGACGGCACGCGGGTCGGCCTCGGTGAGGTCACGGGACGGATCGTGCCCTCGTCGTGAACCCTGCTCTCCCGGAGCCCACGCTCCCCGAGGAACTGCTCCTGCTCGCCCTGGATCCGCGGCGCGGCAAGCCGTACTGCCGAAACCGTTTCCTGGAGTACGGGGTGGCGGGCGCGGTCCTCGCGGAGCTGGAGCTCCACGGCCGGATCGCCGAACAGCTCGGCCGGATACGGGTGATCAGCCCGCAGGCTCCCCAGGACCCGCTCCTCGCGCAGGTCCTGGGGAGCCTGCCGGCCCCGGACCAAGGCGGGCTCGCGGGCGGCGTCGGCGCGAAGCCGTGGATCCGGCGGACCGGCCGGTACGTCGAGGAGCTGTGCCTGGAGCATCTGGTGGGCCGCGCGGTTCTGCGCAGGGAGACCCACCGGCTCCTCGGTCTGCTCCCCTACCACCGTCACCCGGCGGCGGACCCGGCCCTCCCGGCCGCGGTCCGGGAACGCTTCGCGGCCGCCGAGGCAGCCGGCTTCCCGGACCGGCGCAGCCGCACCCTGGCCGCGCTGGTCTCGGCCACCGGCCTGTCGGGCGCGGTGGCACAGGGCGGCTGGAGAAGCCGTTCGACGATGCGCGACCTGGTGCGCGACGAGTGGACCGCGTACGCGGTGCACCAGAACGTACGCCAGGACAAGGCCAACCGGAGCGGCGGAGGCGCGGGAGGCGGCGGAGGCGGGGACGACTGACCCGGGCGGCATGACCGGGTCGGCGACCGACCGGTGTCCGGCTGACCAGGGCAGACACCGGCCGGGGCGCGGGCGCCCGGCGGTCAGCGGTCAGCGGTGCGCAGGGTGTTCACACGTTCGGGGGAGCCATATCCCATTCCCGGCAGATACGCTGGAAAGTCCCGCCAGACTCTGCGTCATGGGAGCACTGATGAGCGTCGAACCCGAGGCCTCGGAGCCGCGGTGGGCGGTTCCGCCCGTGGGCGGCTGGACCGCCGATGACCTGGACACACTCCCGAATCTGCCTCCGCACACGGAGCTGATCGACGGGAGCCTTGTTTTCGTGAGTCCGCAGACCCTGTTCCATTCACGGGCGGTCAGCTTCTTCGAATGGCAGTTGCAGTCGCTGGTGCCACATGATCTGGAAGTCGTGCGTGAGTTCACCATCGACATCGACCGCTACAACCGGCCCGAACCCGATGTGATCGTCGTGGACGGCGAGATCATCCAGGACCCGAACCAGACTCGCTTTCCCGCCGAGTCCGTACGGCTGGCGATCCAGGTCGTCTCCCCGGAGTCCCTGACCCGGGACCGGGAGACCAAGCCCGTGAAGTACGCGCGGGCCCGGATCCCGCACTACTGGCGGGTGGAGAACCACGACGGCAGGGCGGTGGTCTATGTCTTCGAACTGGAGCCGTCGACCGGGGCCTACACCTCCACCGGCATCTTCCACGACCGGATGAAGGTCTCCGTCCCCTTCCCGGTCGATCTGGACCTCACCGCCATCACTGCGCGCCGCCGGGCAGCGGCCCCGGAGTAGCTCCGGCGCCGCCACCGATCCCCGCACTCACTCGTACTCGGGCGGTTCCTCGTCCCAGCCGAACTCCGGATCGGCGTCAAGAGCCGCCGACGCGCCCCGGCCCGGAGCCGCGGACTCCGTCGGGGCCGGTGCGGCGGGGGCCACCGCAGGGCCGGACTCCGGGCCCGCCGCGACATCTCCGAACGACGCGAGCACCTCCAGCACCCCCTCCCCGTACGTCGCCAGCTTCTTCTCGCCCAGGCCGCTGATGCCGCCCAGCGCGGACACCGAGTCCGGCCGCACCGTGGCGATCTCGCGCAGCGTCGCGTCGTGGAAGATGACGTACGCCGGGACGCCCTGTTCCTTCGCCCGGACGCCGCGCCACGCCCGTAGCGCTTCGAAGACCGGGACGGCCTCGGGCACCAGCTCGGCGGCGGCCGCCTGGGGCTTCGCCTTGCGTTCGCCCTTCGTGGAGCGCGACGCCGGCTTCGGCGCCTCCTTGCGCAGCAGCACCTCGCGCTCCCGGCCGAGCACCGAGCCGCTCTCCTCGGTCAGCACCAGCGTGCCGTACTCGCCCTCGACCGCGATCAGCCCCTGGGCGAGCAACTGCCGTACGACTCCGCGCCATTCGGCCTCGGCCAGCTCCTCTCCGATGCCGAAGACCGAGAGCTGGTCGTGGTCGAACTGGATGACCTTCGCCGTCTTGCGGCCGAGCAGGATGTCGATGATCTGGCCCGCACCGAACTTCTGCCCTCGCTCCCGCTTCAGCCGCACGACGGTCGACAGCAGCTTCTGCGCGACCACCGTGCCGTCCCAGGTCTCGGGCGGGGTGAGGCAGGTGTCGCAGTTGCCGCAGGCCGCCGCGGTGGGCTCCTGGCCGAAGTACGTCAGGAGCTGGGCGCGGCGGCACTGGACCGTCTCGCACAGGGCCAGCATCGAATCGAGGTGGGAGGCCGCGCGGCGGCGGAACGCCTCGTCGCCCTCACCGCCCTGGATGAGCTTGCGCTGCTGGACCACGTCCTGGAGTCCGTACGCCATCCAGGCCGTGGACGGCAGCCCGTCACGCCCGGCGCGGCCGGTCTCCTGGTAGTAGCCCTCGACCGATTTCGGCAGGTCCAGGTGGGCGACGAAGCGTACGTCCGGCTTGTCGATGCCCATGCCGAAGGCGATGGTCGCGACGACGACCAGGCCCTCCTCGCGCAGGAAGCGGGACTGGTGGACGGCGCGCGTGCCCGCGTCCAGACCGGCGTGGTACGGGACGGCCTCGATGCCGTTGCGGCAGAGATACTCGGCGGTCTTCTCGGTCGAGTTGCGCGACAGGCAGTAGACGATGCCCGCGTCCCCGGCGTGCTCCTCCTTGAGGAAGGAGAGCAGCTGTTTCTTCGGGTCGGCCTTCGGCACGATCCGGTACTGGATGTTGGGCCGGTCGAAGCTGGCGACGAAGTGCTTCGCGTCGGGCATGCCCAGGCGCTGCGTGATCTCCTGGTGCGTGGCGTTGGTCGCGGTGGCCGTCAGGGCGATGCGCGGTACGTCGGGCCAGCGCTCACCGAGGACGGAGAGGGCCAGATAGTCCGGGCGGAAGTCGTGGCCCCACTGGGCCACGCAGTGCGCCTCGTCGATCGCGAAGACGGAGATCTCGCCGCGCGAGAGCAGACTGAGCGTGGTGTCCAGGCGGAGCCGCTCCGGGGCCAGGTAGAGCACGTCGAGCTCGCCGGCGACGAACTGGGCCTCCATCGAGCGGCGCTCGTCGAAATCCTGCGTGGAGTTGATGAAGCCGGCCCGCACGCCGAGCGCCCGCAGCGCGTCCACCTGGTCCTGCATCAGTGCGATCAGGGGTGAGATGACGATGCCTGTACCGGCTCTGACCAGGGCCGGGATCTGGTAGCAGAGGGACTTTCCGCCACCGGTCGGCATGAGCACGACGGCGTCCCCGCCCGCCACCACATGGTCGACGATCGCTTCCTGCTCGCCGCGGAACGCCTCGTACCCGAACACCCGGTGCAGCGTCTGCCGCGCGTCGCTCTCGGTCACATCCATGGTCCCGCCCGTCGCGCTCATTGCCCTGTCCCCCGAAGTCGTGCCGTTCTGTCCTGCCGCCGTCCCCTGCCACGATAGGCGCCGCCTACGACAACGCCGGACGGGCTTGACTTCTCGGGCCCGTCCGGCGTTGTTCCAGCTGGTGTGCGTGTGCGCTACCTCACGAACACTCCCGCCTGGCTCGCCAGGTCCAGGAAGTACTGCGGGGCCAGGCCCAGCACCAGCGTGACCGCGACCCCGACCCCGATCGTCGTCATCGTCAGCGGGGACGGGACGGCGACCGTCGGGCCGTCCGTCTTCGGCTCGCTGAAGAACATCAGCACGATGACCCGGATGTAGAAGAACGCGGCGATCGCCGACGAGATCACACCGACCACGACCAGGCCGCCCGCGCCCCCGTCCGCCGCGGCCTTGAAGACGGCGAACTTTCCGGAGAACCCTGAGGTGAGCGGGATACCGGCGAAGGCCAGCAGGAACACCGCGAAGACCGCGGCGACCAGCGGCGAGCGCCGGCCGAGCCCGGCCCACTTCGACAGATGCGTCGCCTCGCCGCCCGCGTCGCGCACCAGGGTGACGACGGCGAACGCGCCGACCGTCACGAAGGAGTACGCGCCCAGGTAGAAGAGGACCGACGAGATGCCGTCCGGGGTGGTCGCGATGACACCGGCGAGGATGAAGCCGGCGTGCGCGATCGAGGAGTAGGCGAGCAGCCGCTTGATGTCGGTCTGGGTGATGGCGACGATCGCACCGCCCAGCATCGTGACGATCGCGACGGCCCACATGACCGGGCGCCAGTCCCAGGCGAGGCCCGGCAGCACCACGTACAGCAGACGCAGCAGCGCACCGAACGCGGCGACCTTGGTGGCCGCGGCCATGAAGCCGGTGACCGGGGTCGGGGCACCCTGGTAGACGTCCGGGGTCCACATGTGGAACGGGACGGCGCCGACCTTGAAGAGCAGACCGGTCAGGATCATGGCCCCGCCGATCAGGAGCAGCGCGTCGTTGCCCATGGTGTCGGCGAGCGCCGGGTCGATCTGTGTGACGGAGCCGTCGACCACGTTCGCGATGGTGGCGTAGGAGACGGAGCCCGCGTACCCGTACAGCAGGGCGATCCCGAAGAGCAGGAACGCCGACGAGAAGGCGCCGAGAAGGAAGTACTTCACCGCGGCCTCCTGCGACATCAGCCGCTTGCGACGGGCGACGGCGCACAGGAGGTAGAGCGGGAGGGAGAAGACCTCCAGGGCCACGAAGAGCGTCAGCAGATCGTTGGCCGCCGGGAAGACCAGCATGCCGGCCACCGAGAAGAGGACCAGCGGGAAGACCTCGGTGGTGGTGAATCCGGCCCTGACCGCGGCCTTCTCGCTGTCGCTGCCGGGGACCGACGCCGCCTGTGCGGCGAACGAGTCCACGTGGTTGCCGTGCGCGGCGGGGTCGAGCCGCCGCTCGGCGAAGGTGAAGACGGCGACCAGTGAGGTCAGCAGGATGGTGCCCTGCAGGAAGAGCGTCGGCCCGTCGATCGCGATGGCGCCCATCGCGGCGATGTGCGCCTTCGTCGTGCCGTACCCCCCGGCCGCCAGGCCGATGACCGCGGCGAACGCGGCGGCGAGGGCGACGACCGTCAGGAAGACCTGCGTGTAGTAGCGGGCCCGGCGCGGCACGAAGGCCTCGACGAGTACGCCCACGACGGCGACACCGATCACAATGAGGACCGGGGTCAGCTGGGCGTACTCGATGACCGGTGCCTTGAACTTCTCGACCGGGGCGGCCGATGTCACCCCGCCCGCCATTGTCCACAGGCTGTGGACAGCTGTTGCGCTCACTTGGCGGCCTCCACCTCAGGCTGGGGGTCCTTCTTCTGGACGTCCGACATGGTGTGCTGCACCGCCGGGTTGACGATCTCCGTCAGCGGCTTCGGATAGACACCCAGGAAGAGCAGCAGCGCGATCAGCGGGAGGACCACCGCCAGCTCCCGGACCTTGAGGTCCGCCATGCCCTGGACTTCGGCCTTCACCGGTCCGGTCATCGTCCGCTGGTAGAGGACGAGGACGTACAGCGCGGCGAGCACGATGCCGGTCGTGGCGATGATGCCCGCCGCCGGATACGCGCTGAACGTGCCGACAAGGACCAGGAACTCACTGACGAACGGGGCGAGCCCGGGCAGCGACAGGGTGGCCAGACCTCCGATCAGGAAGGTGCCGGCCAGGACCGGCGCCACCTTCTGCACCCCGCCGTAGTCGGCGATGAGCCGCGAACCGCGCCGGGTGATCAGGAAGCCCGCCACCAGCATCAGCGCGGCGGTCGAGATCCCGTGGTTGACCATGTAGAGCGTGGCGCCCGACTGGCCCTGGCTGGTCATCGCGAAGATGCCCAGGATGATGAAGCCGAAGTGCGAGATCGACGCGTAGGCGATCAGCCGCTTGATGTCGCGCTGGCCGACGGCGAGCAGCGCCCCGTACACGATGCTGATCAGCGCCAGGACGACGATCACCGGCGTCGCCCACTTGCTGGCCTCCGGGAAGAGCTGGAGGCAGAAGCGGAGCATCGCGAAGGTGCCGACCTTGTCGACGACCGCGGTGATCAGGACGGCGACCGGGGAGGTCGCCTCGCCCATCGCGTTGGGCAGCCAGGTGTGCAGCGGCCACAGCGGGGCCTTCACCGCGAAGGCGAAGAAGAACCCGAGGAAGAGCCAGCGT
Organism: Streptomyces sp. Ncost-T10-10d; assembly: GCF_900091955.1. GTDB lineage: Bacteria > Actinomycetota > Actinomycetes > Streptomycetales > Streptomycetaceae > Streptomyces. Next base: position 6,774 of record NZ_FMDF01000138.1, on the reverse strand, counting down.
TCCGTGCTGGTCGCCATGGAGAGCGAGCCGTTCGCGCGGGCCTCGGCGATCTCGGAGAGCGAGAACGTCCCCGCGACGACGTAGAGCCCGATCACGGCGGCCAGCATGATGAGCCCGCCGACCAGGTTGTAGAGCAGGAACTTGACCGCGGCATAGGAGCGTTGCGCCGCCGCGTTCTCGTCGCTGCCGGTGTGCGCCCGGTCCCCGAAGCCGCCGATGAGGAAGTACATCGGGATGAGCATGGCTTCGAAGAGGATGTAGAAGAGGAAGACGTCGGTGGCCTCGAAGGAGAGGATCACCATGGCTTCGACCATCAGGATCAGGGCGAAGAAGCCCTGAGTCGGCCGCCAGCGCGAGGACGTGGTCTCCAGGGGGTCGGCGTCGTGCCAGCCGGCCAGGATGACGAAGGGGATCAACAGGGCGGTGAGCGCCATGAGCGCCAGCCCGATGCCGTCCACGCCCAGTTCGTACCGGACGCCGAAGTCCTTGATCCAGGCGTGTGATTCGGTGAGCTGGTAGCGGGCGCCGCCGGGCTCGAAGCGGACGAGCGCGATGCCCGCCAGTACGAGCGTGGCCAGCGAGAAGAGCAGCGCCAGCCATTTGGCGGTGGTGCGCCGGGCGGCCGGGACGGCGGCGGTGGCGATCGCGCCGATCGCCGGAAGCGCCGCCGTCGCTGTCAGGAGGGGAAAGGACATGGGATCAGACCGCCCTCATCAGCAGGGTCGCGGCGATGACGACCGCCGTACCGCCGAACATCGAGACCGCGTAGGAGCGGGCGTAGCCGTTCTGCAGTTTGCGCAGCCGGCCGGAGAGCCCGCCCATCGAGGCGGCCGTGCCATTGACGACGCCGTCGACCAGGGTGTGGTCGACGTAGACCAGGGAGCGGGTGAGGTGCTCGCCGCCGCGGACCAGGACCACATGGTTGAAGTCGTCCTGGAGGAGATCGCGGCGGGCGGCCCGGGTGAGCAGCGAGCCGCGCGGGGCGACGACCGGTACCGGGCCTCGTCCGTACATCGCCCAGGCGATGGCGACGCCGACGACGAGCACCACCATGGTGGCCGCTGTGACGGTCGCGGCGCTGACCGGGGCGTGTCCGTGGCTGTGTCCGGTGACCGGCTCCAGCCAGTTCAGGAAGCGGTCGCCGATGGAGAAGAGACCTCCGGCGAAGACCGACCCGAACGCCAGAATGATCATGGGGATGGTCATCGACTTCGGGGACTCGTGCGGATGCGGCTCGCGCCCCTCCGCGTCGGGCTGCCAGCGCTTCTCGCCGAAGAACGTCAGCAGCATCACGCGCGTCATGTAGAACGCGGTGATCGCGGCGCCCAGCAGGGCGACCGAGCCGAGGATCCAGCCCTCGGTGCCGCCCTTCGCGAAGGCCGCCTCGATGATCTTGTCCTTGGAGAAGAAGCCGGACAGACCGGGGAAGCCGATGATCGCCAGATAGCCGAGGCCGAAGGTGATGAAGGTGACCGGCATGTACTTCCTGAGGCCGCCGAACTTCCGCATGTCGACCTCGTCGTTCATGCCGTGCATGACCGAACCGGCGCCGAGGAAGAGCCCGGCCTTGAAGAAGCCGTGCGTCACCAGGTGCATGATCGCGAAGACGTAGCCGATCGGGCCGAGCCCGGCGGCCAGGATCATGTAGCCGATCTGCGACATCGTCGACCCGGCGAGGGCCTTCTTGATGTCGTCCTTCGCACAACCGACGATCGCACCGAAGAGCAGCGTGACCGCACCGACGACCACGACGGCCAGCTGTGCGTCCGGCGCGGCGTTGAAGATCGCGCCGGACCGGACGATGAGGTAGACACCCGCGGTCACCATGGTCGCGGCGTGGATGAGGGCCGAGACCGGGGTCGGGCCCTCCATCGCGTCACCGAGCCAGGACTGCAGGGGCACCTGGGCCGACTTGCCGCAGGCCGCGAGCAGCAGCATCAGGCCGATCGCCGTCAGCTTGCCCTCGCTCGTCTGACCGGTCGCCCCCAGTACGGGACCGAAGGCGAAGGTGCCGAATGTGGTGAACATCAGCATGATCGCGATCGACAGGCCCATGTCGCCGACCCGGTTGACCAGGAATGCCTTCTTGGCGGCCGTCGCCGCGCTGGGCTTGTGCTGCCAGAAGCCGATCAGCAGGTACGACGCCAGGCCGACGCCCTCCCACCCGACGTACAGCAGCAGGTAGTTGTCGGCGATGACCAGGATCAGCATCGCCGCGAGGAACAGGTTCAGATAGCCGAAGAAGCGGCGCCGGCGCTCGTCGTGCGCCATGTAGCCGATCGAGTAGATGTGGATCAGCGTGCCCACACCGGTGATCAGCAGCACGAACGTCATCGACAACTGGTCGAGCTGGAAGGCCACATCGGCCCGGAAGCCCTCGACCGGAATCCAGCTGAACAGCTTCTGGTGCAGCGCCCGGTCCTCCGCGCCCTTCCCCAGCATGTCGAGGAAGAGCACGACACCGATGACGAACGACACGGCGGCGAGCAGGGTTCCGACCCAGTGTCCGGCGCGGTCCAGCCGTCGGCCGCCGCAGAGCAGGACCGCGGCTCCGAGCAGAGGCGCCGCGACGAGCAGCGCAATCAGGTTCTCCACGATTCAACGTCCCCTTACAGCTTCATCAGGCTGGCGTCGTCGACCGAGGCCGAGTGGCGGGAACGGAACACCGACACGATGATCGCGAGCCCGACCACGACCTCGGCGGCGGCGACGACCATCGTGAAGAAGGCGATGATCTGCCCGTCGAGATTGCCGTGCATCCGGGAGAAGGTCACGAACGCGAGATTGCAGGCGTTGAGCATCAGCTCCACGCACATGAACACCACGATCGCGTTCCGTCGGATCAGCACCCCGGCCGCACCGATGGTGAACAACAGGGCGGCGAGATAGAGGTAGTTGACCGGATTCACTTGGCGACCCCCTCGTCTTCGTTGTCACGGCCGAGCCGCTCCTCGGAGCGCTGCTCCAGCGCCTTGAGCTGGTCCAGCGACTCCTTCGACACATCGCGGATCTGCCCGCGATTGCGCAGCGTCTGCATGACGGTGAGCCCGGACGGTGTGCCGTCCGGGAGCAGACCCGGGATGTCCACGGCGTTGTGCCGGGCGTAGACACCGGGGGCGGGCAGCGGCGGCAGCTGCTTGCCGCGTACGCGCTCCTCGGACATCTCCCGCTGGGTCTTGGCCCGTTCGGTGCGCTCCCGGTGGGTGAGCACCATCGCGCCGACCGTCGCCGTGATCAGCAGGGCGCCGGTGATCTCGAAGGCGAAGACGTACTTGGTGAAGATGAGGCTGGCCAGCCCCTCGACGTTTCCGCCGTGCTCGGCGTTGGCGGTGCCGAGCCCGTTGAAGCTGTGCAGCGAGGCGTTGCCGATGCCCGCGATGAGCAGGATGCCGAAGCCGATCCCGCAGCCCGCTGCCAGCCAGCGCTGCCCCTTGAGGGTCTCTTTCAGCGAGTCGGCCGCCGTGACTCCGACGAGCATGACCACGAAGAGGAACAGCATCATGATCGCGCCGGTGTAGACGACGATCTGGACGACACCCAGGAAGTAGGCACCGTTGGCGAGGTAGAACACCGCCAGGACGATCATGGTCCCGGCGAGGCTCAGAGCACTGTGCACGGCCTTTTTCATCAGCACGGTGGACAGCGCGCCGATCACGGCGACAGTGCCGAGCACCCAGAACTGGAAGGCCTCACCGGTCGAGGTCTGGGAGGCCGCTGCGGCCAGGCCGGTCATGCGTCCACCTCCTGCGCAGTGCCGCATCCGTGCCCGTTGTCCTGCTTGGACTCGCCCTTGGAGACCGCGGCCTGGCGCTCCGTACCGGGCGCAGCCTCGGTGACCAGCCCCCGGTAGTAGTCCTGTTCGTCCATCCCGGGGTAGATCGCGTGCGGAGTGTCGACCATGCCCTCCTCCAGGCCCGCGAGCAGCTCGTCCTTGGTGTAGATGAGGCTCTCGCGGGTGGTGTTGGCGAGCTCGAACTCATTGGTCATCGTCAGCGCCCGGGTCGGGCACGCCTCGATGCACAGTCCGCAGAGAATGCAGCGCGCGTAGTTGATCTGATAGACGCGGCCGTAGCGCTCACCCGGGGAGTAGCGCTCCTCGTCGGTGTTGTCCGCGCCCTCCACATAGATCGCGTCCGCCGGACATGCCCAGGCGCACAGCTCGCAGCCGACGCACTTCTCCAGACCGTCCGGGTGACGGTTGAGCTGATGCCGGCCGTGGAAGCGCGGCGCCGTCACCTTCTGCGTTTCCGGATACTGCTCGGTCAGCCGCTTCTTGAACATGGCCTTGAAGGTCACGCCGAAGCCGGCGACAGGGTTCTGGAACTTCTCTCCCGAGGACTCTGATGACTCAGACACCGTCAGCCTCCTTTCCGTCACTCGAATTTCCGTCACTCTCAGTGTCCGACCCGCCACTGACAACGAGCTCCCGCTCGCTGCGCGGCCTGCGGCGCGGCACCGGCGGCAGGGTCTGTCCGGGCAGCGGCGGCACCGGGAATCCGCCCGCCATCGGGTCGAACGCCGGCTTCGGTCCCGCGTCCGCCTCGGCGGCGCGGCCCTTCTTGTCGCGGAAGATGTCGGCGACGAAGGAGATCAGCAGGATCGCGATCACTGCCCCGGCCACGTACAGCACGATCTTCGAGAAGTCGTACCCCTCGTTGCGCAGCGCCCGCACCGTCGCGACCAGCATCAGCCAGACCACGGAGACCGGGATCAGGACCTTCCAGCCGAGCTTCATCAGCTGGTCGTAGCGGACCCGGGGCAGCGTGCCGCGCAGCCAGATGAAGAAGAACAGCAGCAGCTGGACCTTGATGACGAACCAGAGCATCGGCCACCAGCCGTGGTTCGCGCCCTCCCAGAAGGTGCTGATCGGCCACGGGGCCCGCCAGCCGCCCAGGAACAGAGTCGTGGAGACCGCGGAGACGGTGACCATGTTGACGTACTCGGCGAGCATGAACATCGCGAACTTGATCGATGAGTACTCGGTGTTGAAGCCGCCGACCAGGTCGCCCTCGGACTCAGGCATGTCGAACGGGGCCCGGTTGGTCTCACCGACCATCGTGACGATGTAGATGATGAAGGAGACCGGCAGCAGGATGATGAACCAGCGGTCCTGTTGCGCCTCCACGATCTTCGAGGTCGACATCGACCCGGAGTAGAGGAAGACCGAGGCGAACGCGGCGCCCATCGCGATCTCGTAACTGATCATCTGCGCGCACGAGCGCAGACCGCCCAGGAGCGGGTACGTCGATCCGGACGACCAGCCCGCCAGCACGATGCCGTAGATCCCGACCGAGGCGACCGCGAGGACGTAGAGCATCGCGATCGGCAGGTCGGTGAGCTGCATCGCCGTACGGTGCCCGAAGATCGAGACCTCGTCGGACGGGCCGAACGGGATCACCGCGATCGCCATGAACGCGGGGATGGCGGCGACGATCGGCGCGAGCACGTACACGACCTTGTCGGCGCGCTTGACGACGACGTCTTCCTTCAGCATCAGCTTGATGCCGTCGGCGAGCGACTGGAGCATGCCCCAGGGGCCGTGCCGGTTGGGGCCGATGCGCAGCTGCATCCAGGCGACGACCTTGCGCTCCCACACGATGGAGAACAGCACGGTCACCATCAGGAACGCGAAGCAGAACACCGCCTTGATGACGACGAGCCACCACGGGTCGGTGCCGAACATCGACAGATCCTCGGCGGCGAGTACGGCACTGTGCGGTGCCGCGGCCAGTTGAGCGAAGGCAGTCACGCCCCCACCTCCGGTGTGACGTCGGGAGTGCCCGGTGCGGCGGGGCCGATCCGGACCAGACCGCCGGGCTGGGCGCCGGTGTCGGCCGGGACGCCCCGCCCGACGGAGTTCAGCGGCACCCAGACCACCCGGTCCGGCATGTCGGTGACCTTCAACGGGAGTTCGACGCTGCCCGCCGGCCCGGTGACGGCCAGCAGATCGCCGTCCTTCACGCCCGTCTCGGCCGCGGTGACGGCGGAGAGCCGGGCGACCGAGGCGTGCCGGGTGCCGGCCAGTGCGTCGTCGCCCTCCTGGAGCCGGCCCAGGTCGAGCAGCATCCGGTGGCCCGCGAGGACCGCCTCGCCGTCGCCGGGCCTGGGCAGCGGCTGCGCCGGCTCGTTCGGGTCGGTGGCGTGCTCACCGGTCCAGCCGCCGAGCCGGTCCAGCTCACGGCGTACGGACTTCAGATCCGGCAGCGCGAAGCGACCGACTTCATCAGCGCCTCCGGCGTGGGCCAGCGCGTCGGCCAGCATGTGCAGCACCCGCGCATCGGTCGGCGCGAGCGTCCGCGTCATCTGCTCGGGCTTCAGCGCCGCCTCGAACATCCGCGCCCTGCCCTCCCAGTTGAGGAAGGTGCCGGCCTTCTCGGCCACCGCGGCAACCGGGAAGACCACATCGGCCCGCTCGGTCACCTCGCTGGGCCGCAGCTCCAGCGAGACCAGGAAGCCGACCTGATCCAGAGCCTCCAGGGCCCGTGCCGGGTCCGGCAGGTCCACGGTCCCGACCCCGGCGACGACCAGCGCGCCCAGTTCGCCGGTGGCCGCGGCCTCCACGATCTGGCCGGTGTCGCGGCCGAAGCGGGACGGGAGCTCGGCGACGCCCCAGACGGCCGCCACCTCGTCCCTGGCCCTCGGGTCGGTCGCCGGACGGCCGCCGGGCAGCAGCGACGGGAGCGCGCCCGCCTCCACCGCACCGCGCTCGCCGGCCCGGCGCGGAATCCACACCAGCGTGGCCCCGGTCGCGGTGGCTGTCCGTGCCGCGGCCGT